>DATNKU010000043.1:0-73676 GCA_035603235.1 Candidatus Cybelea sp.
GGCAGCACAGACAACTGAAAACAAAAAGATGGCGGTGATGGTAAGGAACCGCAGCTTGGCACAGACCGAGTCAATGATGGTCGAAACGGGCGACCAAACCTCCACAAGGACGCTGGTACCCACACCGGACCCGCAGGTGCTATGGCGATTTTCCGGTGGTCGATTCGTTGAGCGGTCCAGCGATGCCGGTGCAACCTGGCGCGTTCAGTGGACCAACGCCGACGCTCACCTGATAGCAGGCGCGGCTCCGACTGCGGACACCTGCTGGCTGGTTGGCCGCGAGGCAATGATCCTGCTGACTACGGATGGAAGAAAGTGGAAGGCCATCAACCCGCCAGCGGATGCAGATTTCGTTGGAGTCGCGGCCACGGATGCGTTCTCAGCGACGGTCACGACTAGCGACAACCGCAGGTTCACAACCAGCGACGGCGGCAAGCACTGGAATCCCGCACCATAGCCATTTGCTCTCCGTAATTTGGCCTGCAAGAAATCCCGCCGTCACCGTTCTAACCCTTGCAGTGATACTCCTGCGAAGGAGACAGCCCATGTCATCACGAAGCGCCCGATTTTGCTTTACAGCCGCCGTAGTCGTAATACTCCTAGTTCTTCCCTTGACGGGAAAACTAAAGGAGGCCAGAGCAGCCGCACCTGGAGACCAAAACTCAGCCAAGTCTGAACCGGGGACAACGACAGAAAAAGACCAAACCGACCTCTCCGTCACGGTCTATAACTCAAATCTTGCACTCGTCCGTGACGTCCGTCAGATTCACCTCCAGTCCGGCGTTTTCCCGCTCCATTTTGAAGATGTCGCAGCCTCGATCATGCCTACGACCGTGCATTTTCGCTCGCTTACTGATCCGGCGAAACTCGGCGTCATCGAACAGAACTACGAGTACGATCTGCTCGATCCGCAAAAGCTCCTGCAGAAATATGTGGGCCGCGAGATGACCGTGATGCGCACCAACGTTTCGGGTGACGGGACGAAATGGAATCTGGAAAAGGGGCTGCTGCTGGCGGACAACAACGGCGGAACCGTCTGGAAGATCGGAGACGAGATCGTCACAAACGCACAGCCGTACAGCTTCCCCGATCTGCCCGGAAATCTCTACAGCCGGCCCACACTGGTATGGACACTTGAAAATCGCGGAGAGGCTGCACAGCGGGTCGAGGCTTCCTACTTGACGAGCAACATGAATTGGAGCGCGGACTACGTTCTCACCGTCGCCCGCGACGAGACCAGTGCGGACCTCGACGGCTGGGTAACGCTGGTAAACAACAGCGGCGCGGCATATGCAAACGCGAAGCTGCAACTCGTCGCTGGCGAAGTTCATCGCACCGAGCCGCAGCGCGCCCTAAATGGACGCGAATACAAGCAGTTGGAGGCCGTCGCAACAGCGTCGGTATCGCAATTTCAGCAGGAGGGCCTTTCTGAATACCATCTATACACTCTTGAGCGCCGCACTTCGATTCAGGAAAACGAATCGAAGCAGATCAGTTTGCTCACGGGGACAAAAATTCCCGTCGAAAAATATCTCTCGGTAGAAGGGCAGCAATACTTCTACCGCAACTCGCAAGGGATGGGGAACGCGATCCCGCAGCCGGTAAAAGTCTACTATCGCTTCAAGAACGACGAGCGGAGCGGCCTCGGAATGCCGCTGCCTGCAGGAACCGTCCGCGTTTATCAGGCCGATTCCAGGGGCGCCACGCAATTCGCCGGTGAGAATACGATCGACCACACCCCGAAGGACGAAACGCTGCGCATCTACGTGGGCAACGCGTTTGACGTGGTGTGCGAGCGCAAGCAGATGGACTACAAGAAGATCGCAAACGATCTCTACGAAATGGAGTATCAGATCTCGCTGCGAAACCACAAAGGCGGCCCGGTGACTGTCGAGGTGCGCGAGCCCGTCGGCGGCGACTGGGAAGTCGTGGATTCAAACTACAAGTGGACGAAACTGGATGCGGCTACGATCGGGTTTTCGATTCCCGTCGAGAAAGACGGCGCCGCGACGCTTGATTATCGCGTTCGCGTCAAGTGGTAGGCGAACCGACAGGGCGTGCGCCTACTTCTTCGCTGCACTGGGATGATCGATCAAACCAAGCTCGCGGACGAAAAGCGGATTCGCGGGGAATTCTGCCACGAGCTCGGCGAGCAACTGTCGTGCGTGGTCAGTCTGGTGCTCCCGTTCGCAAGCGAGCGCCAGCCAGGCCTTGGCGAACGGCTGCAAATAATGACCGTGGTCGGCCGCACGCTGCAGCTCCTCCATCCCGCGTTCGCGGTCGCCGTGAATCCCTCCGAACCACAGGAAAGCGCGCTTGTAGCTCGGCAGGCTTCCGATGATGTAGTTTGCCGCACCCAGCGCCATGTAGGCGTCCTCGGCTGACGGGTCTACGGCGAGCAGTTTCGCGGCCTCGGCGTCTGCTTGCTTGGTCAGCCCCAGGCCCGCCATCTGTTTCTTCACGATCAAGGCGTCGTAATCAGCCTCCATGCCGTCGGTCATCGTGAGCACGAGAAGGCTCTGGCGGTCGCGAGGATCGCTTTTCAGTCGCTGAGTAGCCATCGCTCGCGCCGTGTGGTTGGCGTTGAGAAATCCGTCATTGCGGTTTTCTTCTGGAGTCCCCTGCGCGCCGCCCAGGAACTTTTCGTCGTTCAGGAAAAAGTCGGACGTGAAGACGCCCTTGGCATTGAATTGCTCGTAGAGATAACTCGCCGCTTCAGCAGCCTTGCCCATCGGATCGGAAGGCTCAAGCTTCTCGTAGGAGATGAACCGCTCGCGGCCTCCCTTGAAATTCAGTTCGTAGAGGTTGTGAAAACCGGTGTCGAGCATGCCGGTATCAGGAGCAGCTTCGATGCGCGGCAGCGTCGACGCTTCACTGCCGCCCGCAACAGCGTGGGGTTCGGCGGCGGATTGCGCCAAAGATGACGGCGACCAGGCAAAGGACGCGGCAACAAAACACGCCGCGAGCCCGATTCCCAACATGGGGCGTGAAATATCCATTGGAGAGCGCATTCTCAGAACAACTCCCTGAATCGAAAACGCATTCCCCCCGCGCTTTCGTTCGATCGATGAACTGACGACTATACTATTCGAACCATATCAGAATCCGCAGGTTGCATGAAGGCTCTTTGTACTAGAGATTGTTCAACAGGAAATCAGTAATTCCCTTAAAAAGCTCGATGCGCGCCGGCCTGTCTTCGATACCGTGCCCGCGCCCGGGAAAGATCATCAAGCTCGCTGGATATTTTCCAGCCAGTACGAGTTCGTTGATCACTTCCGACGTGTTTGCGAAATGAACGTTATCATCACCGGTCGCATGCACGATCATCAGTTTGCCCCGCAGGTTCGCGGCCTGGTTTACCGGCGAACTGTCGCGATATCCGGCCTGATCGTCCTGCGGACGGCCCATATATCGCTCGGTATAGGCCGTGTCGTAGAGGCGCCAATCGCTCACGGGCGCAATTGCTGCGCCTGCCTTGAAAACGTCGGGCGCATTGAACATAGCCTCAAGTGTCATGGTGCCGCCGTAGCTCCATCCCCAGATTCCGACGCGTGACGGATCAACATAGGCGAGCGACTTCAGGTATTTCACGCCGGTGAGCTGGTCCTCGAGCTCGACTTTGCCGAGCTGATGATAGATCGGAGTCTCAAACGCATGACCACGGAAGTACGAGCCGCGATTGTCGAGCGTGAAAATGATGTAGCCCTTCTCTGCCATCATCTCCAGCCACAGAAAACCGGCACCGTCCCATTCGTTGCGAACGTTTTGGACGTCAGGGCCGCCGTACACATTTACCAGCACGGGATATTTCCGGGACGCATCGAAATCCGGCGGCCGGATGATCGAGGCGCACAGCTTCGTGCCGTCGCTCGCCGCAATGTCCACGAATTCCACAGGCGACAGACGATACTCCCCGAGTTCGGAGACTGTATTTTCGGCTATCGACGCCGCACGTTTGCCGTCCATGCGGTAGAGCCCCTGGCGCGGAGGCGTCATGGCATTGGAGTAGGTGTCCACGTAGGCGGATGCGTCCGGTGAAATCAGGAGGTTGTGGACCCCGTCTTCGCGGGTAATCCGCACGATGGTTTTGTCCTGCAGCGAGAGGCGGTAGAGCTGCGTCCCGCGGAGCTCGTCCTTGTTCGACAGGAAATAGACGAAGCCGTGCGCCTGGTCAACCGTCGGTCGGCTGTCTCCGCCGGGACCGAAACCGCCATCGCCGGTGATTCCCCAGGGGCCGCTCGTCAATTGTTCGAGCTGGCGCCCGGCCAGATCGTAGAGGTAATAGTGGCGGAAACCGGTGCGTTCGCTTGACCACAGGAAGCGCTTGTTGTCTGAGAAGAAGTAAAGGTCGTCAGATATGTTGATCCAGTATTTGTCGGACTCGGTGAGAATCGTCTGGGAAGCGCCGGTGGACGCATCTGCGAACAGCAAATCGAGCTGGTTCTGCGCGCGGTTGAGGCGTTCGATGGCGACGCGGCTGCTATCTGCCAGCCACGCGACGCGGGGCAGGTAAACGTTGCTGTCCGCTCCCGTATCCATCCATTTTGTTTCGCCCCCACCGACGGAAACAACTCCGACGCGTACAATCGGGTTTGCTTCGCCCGTCTGCGGAAAGCGGGTGTAGACCGTTGCTCCGAGCGGCGAGCTCATGTCCAGGATCGGATAGCGCGTCACCGGGCGCTCGTCCATCTCGTAGTAGGCGATCTTGGATGAATCGGGCGACCACCAGTAGGCGGTGGCCGAGTCGAGCTCTTCGGGATACAGCCAGTCGAGCTCGCCCTTAAGAATTTCCTCGCTGCCCCCGGTGGTCAGCGCCTTTAGTTCACCGCTGGCGACGCTTACAACATACAGATTCGATTCGCGCACGAAGCTGATCCATTTTCCGTCAGGCGAGAACTTAGGGTCTTCATCGCACGACGCCGCCTCGGTTTTCGCAAGCGACTTTGGCGCCATCGTTTTCAAATCCAGGTACACCAGGTCCGTGCAGCCGGTAAACAGCAGCGCGCCACCCGCCGGCGACCAGATGTATTTGTCCGCCTGGACACGGCCCAGGCCCGTCGCTTGAATTGTGGATGTTGGACCGGGAGCCAGCACCTGTTGGAGAACGCTCGCGTTCACAAGGATCTTGCGCTCGCCCTTTGCCGCCTCCATCGACCACAGCTCAACTTTTGACCCATCGCGCTCGAGATAGGAAATGCGCTCGCCGTCCGGACTCCACTGGATTCCCTGAACAAGGTGCCCGCTCAGGCTTGGCGCACCGTAAATGCGCTCGATGGTAAGCGATTTGGACGGGCGAGCCTTGGCCCTGGCTGGCGAGGTGCCGAGCGTCACGGCCAGTGCAATCAGCAGGAATGCGAAGACCATTCGATCTCGAAGAACCCAGCTCGCGTGCTCACCGGAATTCGGCATTTGCCTCTGAATACGGACATTCATCAAATCTCCCGAGTACTGACCATATCATCATGCCTGACAGTAGGAACATTTCAAGGATGTTTGCTTAAGTCGCAACCGGAAGCCAAGCGCTTGCAGACTGATTGCTGAATGCCACTATAATTTCGATGCCGAGCGGTCGGGTGCACCGGGTGGCGACAATGAAACCAGTCATCGAGAAATTCATCCACTACCTGCGTTATGAGCGCAACGTCTCGCCCGACACGATCCGCGAATACCGCCGTGACATGGAGCAGTTTGAAGCCTTCCTGACGCCACCCGGCGAAGCAGCTCCGCCTCTTGCGGAAATCGATCACCGCATGGTGCGCGAATACGTCGGTTCGATGTACGACCGGAAGCTCGAGCGGGCTTCGGTCGCCCGGAGGCTGGCCTCACTGCGGACGTTCTTCAAGTTCTGCGTACGTGAAAAGCTGGCCGCGCAGAATCCAGCGCGACTGGTGGCCACACCGAAGTTGCCCAAGCGCATTCCTCGCGTGCTGACGGCGGAAGAGCTCAACGGATTTCTCGACAGCCTCGGGAACAACGCGGCAAAGGACAAATCAAAGCGCGCGCGCAAACCCACCGCCCGCTCGGAAGAAGAAGCGAAAGTGATTCTGAAACGTGACCGAGCGATTCTGGAGTTGCTATACGCTTCCGGGCTGCGCGTGAGCGAACTGGTGGGGTTGGACCTAGGCGACATGGACCGCCGCGGGCAAATGTTGCGCGTCCTCGGTAAAGGGAGCAAGGAGCGCGTGGTGCCTTACGGCGGGAAAGCACAGGCGGCGCTCGAAGAATACTGGCCCGTGCGCGATGAAATACTGGCGCATCCGCGGACGAAAGCCGCACCCGAGGCGGTATTTCTGAACCACCTGGGCGGACGGCTTACCGACCGCTCGGTGCACCTCCTGGTCAGAAAATATTCACGCCTTGCGAACGTCAACTGGGACCTTCACCCGCATTCACTGCGGCACGCTTTTGCCACCCACCTGCTGGCCGACGGTGCGGACCTGCGCGCAATCCAGGAACTCCTGGGTCATGTGTCGCTATCGACCACCCAGCGATATACACAGGCAAGCATACGGAAATTGACTGAAGTGTACGACAAGGCCCATCCGCACGCGTGAGGCTGCCCGCTCTGGCTTCTCCCACCTATCAACAGCTTCCGCCGGAACCGGCGAACAGGGATCGTCCTCTGGCCGCCCGTACAACGCTAACCCTGCCAGCAAGCGCCGGAACCGTTCGCATGAAAGCTGAGGGACCGTACCGGCTGGGACATCCTGTCTGTATGTTCGCTGAAACCACCGACTAGATCTGCGACGCGGTTCGAGGACGCCTAGGCGGTAAGCGAACTTGCGGGGATGAAGCCGTCGGAAGGCCGCGGGGGTGCGGCGGGAGGCAACGGCATCGTCGAACGATCCACCCGATTGTAGAGTGTATCGCGCTCGACCGGCACGCGGCCGGCCGCCCGAATCAGCCGCTCCAGCTCAGCGCGGGTGAGATGCTCGGGAGTCGTCGCGCCTGCGTCGTGGTAGATTTTTTCCTCGACGACGGTGCCGTCCAGATCGTTTGCGCCAAATCCAAGTGCGATCTGCGCAATGCGCGGCGTAAGCATGATCCAGTAGGCCTTGATGTGGTCGAAATTGTCGAGCATCAGGCGCGAGACGGCGATGGTCTTCAGCGCGTCCATTCCCGTCGGCTTGGGCACGTGCGCAAGTCCGGTGTTTGCGGGGTGAAATTCCAGCGGGATAAACGTGACGAAGCCGTGGGTTCGGTCCTGCGACTCGCGCAGGCGCACAAGATGATCGACGCGCTCCTCCAGTGTTTCCACGTGACCGAAAAGCATGGTGGCGTTGGAGCGCAGGCCGATTTCATGAGCGGTGCGCGCGATCTGCAGCCACATCTGTCCCGAGACCTTGTGATCGCAGATTAATTTCCGCACGCGCGGGTGGAAAATCTCCGCACCGCCGCCGGGAAGCGAATCAACGCCAGCGTCCTTCATTTTCAGCAGCGTGTCCTTGATAGAAAGCTTGGAAAGGCGTGCGTAGTAGTGCACCTCGACCATGGTGAACGCCTTCAGGTGCACCTGCGGGAAGCGTTGCTTCAGGCCCCGGATCAGGTCCAGGTAATAATCGAACGAAAGCTCGGGATGCAGGCCGCCGACGATGTGAAATTCCGTGGCGCCTTCGGCGACGCCTTGTGCGCCGCGGGCAAACACTTCCTCAAGCGCCATGGTATACGCGCCCTGCACGTCGGGTGAGCGTCCGAACGCACATAGCTTGCAGTGGGCGACGCAAACATTGGTTGGATTGATGTGACGGTTGACGTTGTAGTAGCACAGATTGCCGTGGCGTTGCTCTCGGACATGGTTGGCGAGCCAGCCGACGGCCAGCAGGTCGTGCGACTGGAACAGCGCGAGGCCGTCATCCGCAGAGAGGCGCTCGCCGGCAAGGACCCTTTGAGCGATGGGCTCAACCCGTACATCCGTGATTTGAAGTTTTCCGCTCATCAGTCGTTCACGAGAATTTCAGGGACCCATCACCACTACGGCAGCGCCCCAGAACAGCAGGAACAACAGACTAATATAGCCATTCACGGCGAAAAACGCAGCATTCATTTTACTCAGGTCGTTCGGTGTCACCAGAGAATGCTCATAGGCCAGCAGCGCCGCGACCACGCCGATTCCCGCCCACGCCGGCCAGGCCAGATGGAAACTCAGGGCCAGCCAAACCAGCAGGGCGACCATCAATACGTGCATCGCGCGCGCAATACGAAGCGCTACGGCGATACCGAATTTTTTAGGAATGGAATGCAGGCCTTCGGCCCGATCGAAATCCACATCTTGGCACGCGTACAGGACGTCGAAGCCTCCGACCCAGAGCGTGACCGCGGCACACAGGATCAGCATGCGCCAATCGAGCGATCCACGGATCGCAATCCACGCCGCCGCAGGCGAAATGCCGAGGCAAAAACCGAGAACCAGGTGTGAGAGCGCCGTAAATCGTTTTGTGTAGGAGTACAGGAACAGGACGGCGAGGACCACGGGTGAAAGCTTCAGCGCCAGAGGATTGAGCTGCCACGCCGCTGCGACCAGCAGCACCGAGGAAAGGATCGTGAAGGTCCAAGCGAAGGCGACCGAAAGGGTTCCGGTTGGGAGCGCGCGATTGGCGGTGCGCGGATTGCGTCCGTCGAATTCGATATCGGCGATCCGGTTCATGGTCATCGCCGCGGAGCGTGCACCCACCATGGCCACGACGATCCACAAGATCTGGCGCCAGGCCGGGAGCCCGCCGGCGGCGCGCGCGGCCAGCAGTGCGCCCACAAGCGCAAACGGAAGTGCGAACACGGAGTGCTCGAATTTGATCATCTCGAGCACGGTACGGATGCGGCTTTTGGGCATCGACTCAGAGGTTCAAGCGCAGGTTGCGGAGATCAGGAATCGACCGTCGGACCCAAACGCTTCGAACTTCCCCCTTTCCAACGATACTGCTTCTGCTGAGGCAAACCGAGTTGCGCGAGAACGCGATAGCAGAACTGCTCGACCATCGCCGCTATCGTCTCCGGTTCATAATAAAACGCGGGCATGGCCGGCATCACGACGGCGCCGGCGTCATGCACGCGGAGCATGTTTTCCAGGTGAATGCGATTGAGCGGCGTCTCGCGCAGGCAAAGCACGAGCGTGCGGCGTTCCTTGAGGCAAACGTCGGCGGCGCGAGTAAGAAGGTCGCCGGACAACCCGGCGGCAATCGAGCCGAGCGCGCCGGCCGAGCAGGGAATCACGGCCATAGCGTCGACGGCGGCGCTGCCCGAAGCGATGCTCGCGCCAATGTCCTTATTCGGGAGGTACTGGATTTTTTTCGCTTCCGTGCCAGTCAGAAGCGCCGGAAGTTTCCTCCCGTCCGCAGCGACCACGCCGAGTTCAGTTGACAGAAGGCGCAGGCCGGCCTCGGTCGCTACCAGGAAGACGCGAGCCACGCGCCGGTCGGCGTCGAGCAGGCGGACGAGCGTTTGCGCATAGGCCGCGCCGCTGGCGCCGGTGACTCCGACCGTGATGCTGCGACCCTCTGTGCTCGCCATGGGGATAGGTTGAGCCTTCGAGTCTAGGCAGCCGGTTTCGGCAAAGTCAAGGCGACCCCGGGCCGTGGTTCAGGACCGGTTCGCACGTCAATCGAATTCAAACCTGTCGAAAGAGTTTTGAAGGGACTGAGGAAATGGGAGAATTCCGTCGGCGAGGAGTGATATGCATCCAGTTACCATGGGCGCGCTGGTTGCGCTGCAATGTTTCGTCGTGTTGTTCGTGGCGTTCCACAACTGGATTCCCCTAGAAACCTTGAATGACGTGAACGGGGCCCGCGCGGCCTTCCCCGGCACCAAACTTTTAGCCGTCACGCTCATCAACCTCACTCCCTTTTCAGTCGGCCTCGCCGGCAGCGCCATTTACTCTGACCGAACCTACCCTGGCTGGCTCAGCTGGTGGCTTTGGATCAGCTACGGGCTGGCGTGCTGCGGCTCACTGAAGGCATGGTGGATACCGTATCTTTTTCGCGCCGATCCCGAGCTCGCTGCTCGCTATCAATTGATGAACGGCACAACGCACGCCTTCCTGCCAGAGCGCAATGGCATCAAGCCAAATACTCTGCATGTGATGTTCGACGTTGTGACGGTTGCGATCTTGTTGGTGCTGGGTGTATTGACGGCTCAGCAAAGCTGACCTCACGCGAAAATCCAGTTGACATCGTATGGGGGCTCGTTTATCCCTCTGGTTCAGAAAGGGGTGCCCTCAATGAGACTACTTAGGATTACAGTTCCGATTTGTGCAGTAGCGCTGCTCGTGCTGGCTGCGACCGCAGTCGCACAAGATGCAGACAAGGCAAAACTGATCGAGATAGAAAAGACATTCGCTGCAAATGCCAATCCGAGCCCGGAATCCGCGGCGAATGTGAAGCATTATGTGTTCGATGGAGACACGACCGAACTAACGAGCATGGGCCGAGTTGGTACCATGTCCAAGGCCAAGATCCTTGAGTTTTCCAGCGCGCCCGATCCCAGCGACCCCAACGTGAAGAGTTCGGTTAAGGTCTCCGATTTCCACGTCACCACCTACGGATCGACAGCTTTGGTCAGCTACAAGCAGATCACCACGGACACCGGTCACAAGGACCCAACCCTAAATGTCACCTTTCACCTCGGCTGCCTGGACACATTCGTGAAACGGAGCGGAGCGTGGTATTGGGTTGGCGGCGGCTGTGCCTCCGACGCCCCGATTCCCCAATCGGTATGGGACGCGAGCAAGAAAGCAATGTCGCAGGAACCCAAAGACCTGCAGGACGCCTTTCACTGAGACGGCGTTGGGCTTTGAATCAGCTGTGCTGTCTACCAACGACGGACCCGGCGGCAGTACGCCAAGCGGCCGCTAGGAACAGGATCCCGTTCCGTTGGATCATTCAATGAGTGTTGAATAGTTCAATACCGGACTCGGATCGTTCAGGTGCGTTCTCCAGCTACGGTAACAATCGACGAGGGATAGCAGGCATGGGGTGCACTGTTTCGTTTGGCACCGGTATTGCACAGAAGGGTGATTACCGCCCGCGGGGGCAATCTTCATCATGAAGGAGACATCACATGGGAGCTAAGAAGCCGAGCAAGCGCTTGAAAAAGCCAAAGAAGCTCGAATCCACCAAGCCGTTGCAGATCCCCAGGTAACCTTGAGGGGGCTGCTGCCTGGTGGCAGTAGCCCCCTTTTTTGCGCTTCTGTTCAGTTTTCGAGTGGTATCCCAGCTCCCGTGGGAACTCCCTGGCAGCGACGTTGACAGCCTACATCGCCAGATCGGTCAGGCGCGCTTGATGACTCGGATCAGCAGCAGCAGGAGCACCGCACCGACCACAGCCATCACCAGTTGGCCAATCAGCCCATAGGCAGCAAGCCCCAGTAGCCCGAACACAAAGCCGCCCAGAAGCGAACCCACGACACCGACGATCAAGTCGACCAGGACACCCATGCCGCGGCCTTTTACGATCTGCCCCGCAAGCCAACCGGCCAGAATGCCTATCAAAATTGCCCAGATTAGCCACATGATCGCACCTCCCAGACCAGCGTTCAGAGCTGAGGCGCCCGCAAGCACCGGGAATCGGCGGGCCCGACGGGGGACTCTAACACGAACGTCCCCTCCCTTGAGCAATATCGGCTGATGATGCCGGTTGAGCCTTGCCGGGCTTTCCCTTTGCGACAAGTCGGCCCACGGCTGTGTTGACGTCCATGCCGACGCGCCTTAGGCTGGAATTTGCTGGTTTCCATACCGTTATGCCCACAGTCGACGAAGACCTCAACCAAATCGAGAGAGACATCCGCACGCTTAAGATCGAGTACGAGCAGTACTTCGGTGGCGGCCGTTCGCGACCCCCTGCGGATACGCAATGGCGCGTCGATACGCTGGTCCGCCGGTACAACGAGCGAACAGCGGAACTGAGCTTTGGTCAGCGATTCAGGTTCAACAACCTGTCCCAGACCTATGCGAAATACCAGGACATGTGGCGGAAGAAGATCATGCAAAAGGAGTCGGGGCTGAAGCAGCACCATTTCGGCGCGGCCGCCAAAGCCATCGAGGCCGAGCGCAGCCGCAAGGCGGCTCTTCAGCAACCGGCCACCGAACCCGCCAAGATCGTGGCGCCCTCCCCTCTGGATCTTCGCGCCGCAGAAGCCGCCGAGCGTGCGGACGCCGTGAAGGAAGCGGCGACAGCTTTTGCGATGTCGTTCTCCAATCCGGAGCACGAGAAAGAAAAAGTGTACACGCTGTATGAGAAGCTGATCGAGGCCCGCACGGAAACCGGAGAGCGCTCCAGCACGCCCAGCCTCAAGGATTTCGAGCGCTTCGTGCAGCAAAAAACGAAGGACTTGCGAGACAAAGGCGGCCGCGAAATCGAATACACCGTCACCGTCGAGGGCGGCCGGGTAAAGCTAAAGGCACGCGTCTCGAGCTGAACTCGGGTCTCTGTGAATCCCTGCAACTGGTCTCCCTGAAAGGTCCCTTCCGAAATTCTCCGCAAACGCTTACACTGGCCCGCTCGTTTCCTTTGAGCTGAGTGGGAGGCACAACTGTGGCGATCGAGCGGGCACTCATCAGTGTCTATGACAAGACCGGTATCGCGGAATTCGCACGCGGTCTTGTGTCGCTCGGAATCGAGATTGTCTCGACCGGCGGCACGGCAAAGCTCCTGCGCGACTCGGAAATTCCCGTGCGCGACGTCGCCGAGCTGACGGGCTGGCCGGAAATGCTCGGCGGACGCGTGAAGACGCTGCACCCGAAAGTGCACGGCGGAATTCTGTTCCAGCGAGGCAAGGCCGAGGACCGCAAGCAAACTGCGGAACATTCCATCATCCCGATTGACCTTGTTGTCGTGAACCTCTATCCATTTTCGGCAACGGCGGCCAGGCCCGGCGTCACTGCCGAAGAATTGATCGAGAACATCGACATCGGTGGGCCGACCATGGTGCGCTCGGCGGCAAAGAATTTTCAGAGCGTCGGCGTGATCACCGATCCGGGCGATTATCCGGCGATCACCGCAGAACTACATGAAAAGCGCGAGCTGAGCCTCGCGACCCGGCTATCGCTTGCGCGGAAGGCCTACGCGCTGACGTCCCGCTACGACGGCGAGATTGCTACGGAGATGGAACGCCTGGAGGCAAACGGCGGGGTATCGCTCGGCCCGCTTGAAAAATTGCCTCAGCGAATTCACGTGGCACTGGAACGCCGCCAGGCAATGCGCTACGGCGAAAACCCGCACCAGGCTGCCGCGCTGTACGTTCCCGCCGGGCGCGCGGCCGAGGGTTTGGCAGGTGCAAGACAACTGCAGGGCAAGGAACTTTCCTACAACAATCTTGTTGATCTCGACGCTGCTTGGGCGCTCGTGAGCGAATTTCAGCGGCCGGCGGTCGCCATCATCAAGCACAACAACCCGTGCGGAGCGGCGGAGCAGGAGTCGTTGTGCGACGCATATCGGAAGGCGCTCGCGTGCGATCCGGTTTCCGCCTACGGTGGTGTGCTTGCATTCAACCGCGCGATTGACGATCTCACAGCTGAAGACGTGGCGAAGCTTTTCGTGGAATGCATTGTCGCTCCCGGCTACGAGCGCGGGGCGCTTGAAAAATTCGCCGCGAAGAAAAACCTCCGCTTGCTCGAGATGCCCGGGCAGGCTGGGCGGCAGGAACTCGAACTGAAGCGCATTTCCGGCGGCGTGCTGATCCAGCAGGCGGACCATCACGATCTCGCCGAAGCCGGTCTGAAAACAGCGACCCAACGGGCGCCGACCGATCGCGAGCTCCGCGCTCTGCTGTTTGCGTGGAAGGTCGCCAAGCACGTGAAGTCGAACGCGATTCTTTTCGCGCGCGAAGGCCAGACTGTCGGCGTGGGAGCCGGACAGATGAGCCGCGTGGATTCGGTAAAGATCGCAGTCATCAAGGCGGCGACCGCGGGTCTGTCTCTTGCCGGCAGCGTGGTTGCGTCCGATGCGTTTTTTCCGTTTGCCGACGGAGTTGAAGAAGCCGGCAAGGCAGGCGCGACCGCCGTGATCCAGCCCGGTGGCTCAGTGCACGATCAGGACGTGATTGACGCTGCCAATAAGCTCGACATGGCAATGGTATTCACCGGCGTCCGGCACTTCCGGCATTAGGCGGCAAGAATGGACGAGCGAGCCAAATCGGGCGGACTGGCCGGGCTGCGGGTGCTGTCGCTGGAGAGCCGGCGTGCTCAGGAGATGTCGAAGCTCATCGAGAACTATGGTGGCCGCGCAATTGTGGCGCCTTCCATGCGCGAAGTTCCCTTGGAATCCAACATCGAAGCGCTGACCTTCGCGCGCAGGCTCGCGGCGAATGGATTCGAAACAGTGATTTTTCTCACCGGAGTGGGGACACGCGCGCTCGCTCGCGTGGTCGAGACGATCTATCCGCTGGAACAATTCGCAGACGCACTGCGGAAGGTCACCGTGGTCGCGCGCGGGCCGAAGCCCGTGGCCGCGCTCAAGCAATTGGGGGTGCCGGTGACGATCGCCGTACCGGAGCCCAACACGTGGCGGGATCTGTTGCGCACGCTCGATGAAAACGCCGGTCTCGTCGCACTGCAGGGCAAGCGCGTCGCCGTCCAGGAATATGGCGCCTCCAATCCCGAGCTCCTTGCCGGGCTTGCCGAACGCGGCGCCCAGGTTACGCGCGTGCCGGTCTATCAGTGGGCTCTGCCGGAAGATACCGGACCACTGCGAGCGGCGGTTGAAGCGATCGCGCGGGGTGAAATTGATGTGGCGCTATTTACGACTTCCGTTCAGGTTACGCATCTGCTGCGAATCGCGCGAGAAATGAATCTGGAGCAGGAGCTCCGCCACGCGTTTGCGCGAATTCTGGTCGGCTCGATCGGGCCGATGACTTCAGAAGAATTGCGTGAGCAAGGTTTTGCTGTGGATTTCGAGCCCGCGCACCCCAAGATGGGGTTTCTGGTGAATCAAGCAGCCCAAGGTGGCGCAGGAATGCTTGAACGGAAGCGGGGGAAAGCTGCGGGTTGATCTTGGGAGGGCTTTCGGCGACCGGCCGGGTCACGGAAGGTTTGGGTGGGGGGGAATGCCGGGACCCGGCCGCATCGGCGAATGCAGGCATCCTAGCAGGCGTTTTGCCTGGCGCGTTCGTCGAATATTGGATTGGACGTATTCGTCTTCCGAATTTGCTCCCAACTTCCTGATTTAATTCGCTTTCCAGTGTAAAGAAAGCGTAAAGACACGCCGCAGGAAGCTCATTTTTTCCTTGCCTTGCGTTCCCGCAGAAACCTCTTGAACGACAGGTCGCTTGCAAGCTCGTGCAGCAGGACCTTGCGTCGTGCCTGGGAGAGCGATTTCGCAAACAGGCGTTTGCGCGCGACGCCAAGTTGTGCAAGCCACTGTTCGTATTCGGCGCCGATCTCGCGCTCGATTTTTTTTCGCAGCCTCTGCGCGAGTGCCGGGCTGTGACCGCCGGTCGAAATTGCGATTTGCAGGTCGCCGCGCCGGACAACGGCTCCGTAGTAGAAATCGCAGTGAGCTGGATCATCCACCACGTTGCACAGGATGCCCCGACGCCGCGCCTCGCGGTAGATTTTTTTGTGCAAAGCCGGTGAAGAAGTGGATGCGACGACCAGGAATATGCCCTTGAAATCAGCGGATCGGAACGAGCGCGGCTCCCAGCGAATCTTTTTCGCACGGAACCACGCGCGGACAGAATCCGTGGCATGCGGCGCGACCACGCGCACGCTCGCGCCGGCGCGAACAAGGCTTTCGATTTTTTCCTGTGCGACAGGCCCGGCGCCGATGACCAGGCAGCGGCGGCCGGACAATTTCAGGAACGCGGGAAACAGAGGCATGGGTTACACCGATTCGCCACGAACCAGGTCATCGTATGTTTCGCGGCGGCGCGCTAGGCGGAAACGGCGCCCTTGGACGAGAACCTCGGCGACCCGTCGGCGCGCGTTGTAGTTCGAGGATTGGGCAAAGCTGTATGCGCCGGCCGTCCATACGACCAGAAGGTCGCCCGATTTCACCGGATCGAGAGGCCAATCGCGCGCGAGAAAATCCCCCGATTCGCACACCGGCCCGACCACATCTACGCGGCTTTTCCTTGCTGCAACGCCAGAGACGCGAACGGCCGGTGTGATCGGATGGGTCGCGCCATACAGTACCGGGCGAATCAGATCATTCATCGCCGCGTCCACCACGACGAACGCTTTTCCATGATTTTCCTTCAGGTAGAGGACTCGCGTGAGCAGCACACCTGATGGGCCAACCAGCGTCCGGCCGGGCTCGATCAGCAGGCGGCATCCCAACGGACGGACGATATCGGCGAGAGCGTTGGCGTAGGCCGCCGCCGGGAGCGCAGCTTCATCGGTATAGCGAATTCCGAGCCCGCCGCCGATATCAATGTATTCCAGGCGAACTCCGTTTCCCGCAAGGTCGCGCACAAAAGAAGCGAGCCGGGTGAGTGCGCGACGATACGGAGCGATGCTGAAGATCTGCGAGCCGAGATGGGAGGTGATTCCCCGCCAGGCGATCCAGCGGGAATCCTTGTGTGCAAGATACAGCTGGCGCGCCTGCTGCCAATCCACGCCGAACTTGTGCTGATGCGCGCCGGTGGCGATATGCGGATGCCCGCCCGCGAGCACGTCGGGATTCACACGTATGGCGGCACAGGGACGAGCGCCGCCGGTGGAGACGTGGCGCGCCGCTTCGCCTAACAGAACCTCCAGCTCGGCGCCCGACTCCACGTTGAACAGCAGAATGCCGCCACGGCGTGAGGCCTTTCCGCCGTAGCGCAGCGCCGCACGAATCTCCTCGGGCGTTTTTCCGACGCCCGAGAACACGATCCGGCTGCCGGGAACCCCGACGCGGCGCAGGCGGTCAAGCTCTCCGCCGGAAACGACGTCAAAGCTGCTGCCCAGACGAGCCAGAACGCGCAGCACGGACAGATTCGAATTCGCCTTCATGGCATAGCAGATCGTGTGGGGTAGCGAACCGAAGGCGCCATCCAGCCGGCGATAGGCTGCCTCGATGCTCGCGCGGCTGTAGACATAGGCCGGCGTGCCGACCGCACCCGCGATGCGCGCAAGCGAAACGCCTTCGCAGTACAGCGCGCGTGTTCCATGTCCGGCCGCATGGTAGGAGTAACACGGTGTGTACTCCGAAGGATCGGTGATATGCGGTCTCTTGCGCACAGGAGTCAGTTCGGACGACGAATGTTATCGCAATCGTGGACTGGATGAATCATGACGCACCATCATACAAACTCTGCCACGAAAAGCTACGGTCGACGCTTGGTGGCCGTCGGACGATTTGCGGTCCTCACAGACCAGCGATCACCTCCTCGGCCCTGAGGGTGGCCGCACCTTCGCGCTCGGGTGGTATTGGCGACTAGGGCGAATGTGGGGAAGTGACTCTTATTGCACAGAACCGGAAATCTGGATCCGTCATCATTCCCAAGTCTAGCAGCCGATTCATCCGCGCAACCCGCAGAAGCCAAGCGACATCGGGCAAGCGAAGGATGCTCTGGCAAGGTAACCAAGATGCGTACAACTCACCCGGTTCGTTGGCTCCTGTTCCTGTTTGCAATGCTCGCTATACCGGCCACATCCTTTGCGCAGATTAGCGTATCGATCACGATCGCTCCGCCGGAACTGGTCGTCTACACGCAGCCGGTTTGCCCGCAGGAGGGTTACCTCTGGACCCCCGGCTACTGGGGCTACAGTGACGAGGGATATTTCTGGGTTCCTGGCACCTGGGTCGAGCCCCCCGCCGTGGGTTTGCTGTGGACTCCGGGTTATTGGGGTTGGGGCGGTGGTGCGTTCGCATGGAACGAGGGGTATTGGGGTTCTGAAGTCGGCTTCTACGGCGGCGTCAACTATGGCTTCGGTTACGGCGGCGCTGGCTACGAGGGCGGCTACTGGCGCAACAATCAATTCAGCTACAACACCTATGTGAACAATGTCGGTGGCGGGAATTTTCACAACACCTACAACAAGACCGTAATTATCAACACCACGACCTATGTCAGCTATAACGGCGGATCCGGTGGAATTACCACCCGTCCCACTGCAGCTGAGGAGACCGTTGCCCACGCCCAACACACGGCGCCCACCGCGGCACAGTCCACTCAACAACACGCCGCCAGCCAGAACCACGAAATGTTGGCGTCGGTCAATCACGGGCGTCCGGCGGTCGCGGCCACATCCAAACCCGGAGAGTTCACCGGTAAAGGTGTAGTCGCAGCCCGCGGGGCACCGGCTGAGAACAACGCTTCAGAAAACAAGACCGCCGAGCCTAAAGCGGCTGAGGCCAAACCGACTGCGGAAACCAGCGCCGAGACTCGTGCGACGGAGAGCAAGGCCACCGAGAATAAACCTGTTGAGGGCAAACCAGCGGCAGATACGACCGCTGAGACGCATGCGGCGGAAAGCAAGCCCGCCGAGAATAAAGCTGTTGAGAATAAGCCCGAAGCGTCACGCTCTGAAGACAAACCCGCACCTCCGCCCAAGCCCGAAGCTCCGCCTAAACCGGAGGCCCCGCCCAAGCCCGCGGCTCCGCCTAAACCCGAAGCTCCGCCCAAACCCGAAGCTCCGCCCAAACCCGCACCTCCGCCTAAGCCCGCAGCTCCGCCTAAACCGGCACCGGCGAAAGAGTCTGATTCGAAACCAAAATCGACAGAGTCCGAACAACACTAGAACGCACCGCTCCCGCGTGAGTGGCGCCATCCAGTCAATGGGCGGCTCGCAGAAACACAGCGAGCCGCTTTTTGTTCTGTGATCGCTTCTTCGCCCGCCCCGATCGTCTCGGGCCCGCTTTCGATCCACGCGGCCTGCGGTTAGGTGAGTGGGCTCAGCCTTTCTTGCGAAACAAAGTGGACTTCAACGGTGAAGATTTCTCGCCTTTTTCCAGCGTTGCGAGTGCGGCAAGCCTCTCGCAAGCCTTGGCATGCGTCGGGTTGATTTCGAGAAGTTTGGAATAGACCGCGCGTGCACGTCCGGCGAGCTGCAGACTCTCGAACAGTTCGGCGAACGCGACGTAGACCGACTCTCTCCAGGGATCAAGATCAATCGCTTTCTGGAATTGTTCGATGGCCTCGTTTCGGTATTGGGGCATTGTTCCCAGGCTGCGCGCGAGCATGGCGCGATACAACGCCTGCTCCGGCGCCGCTTCGACGCATTTGCGTAACCAGACAATCGATCCCACGAAGTTTTTGGCTCGCAGGCATTCGTTTGCGCGCCTAAGCCAGGCCTCGATGGAATCTTCCGTAACTGTCTTTTCTCGATGTATGCGAAAACCGCCAACAGCCGCCAGAGACTTGTCGTACGCAGCCCGCTTCTCCTGGTTCTCAAGCGTCCGGTACGCTTCGGCAATGATGACCATCAGGTCCTTGAGTCGCGTCATTAACTCTCGGTTACCCGAGTGACTGTCCGGATGGAACCTGCGAGCCAGCGAGTAATAGTTTTTCTTCACCTGTGCGCTGGGAGATTCGGCTGTGACACCCAGTAGCTGGTAATAGCTGCCCTTGCCTGTGAGGTCGATCAGATGCCTTACATCGCGCTCAAACCGATGCAGGGCCTCCTCCTCCCTTCTTGGCGAAATGGCGAGCCACATGTTCGTGGGTTTGGAGTCTGCTGCTGGAGCGGCCGTGGGAGCGATTTCGGAAGCACTCTGCCGGGCCAGGTACCGATTCAGCTTCGCCCGGTCCTCCGGCCTCATCTGTACAAACTGTATGCCCATGCCTTTGCCCGGGGCCGAGCTGCGCACGATCGCGCGCGCGCGAACTTCCCCGGTCGGTAAATCACAAACCAGTTCAATCGTGGAGCCGACGCTTGGAGGATTCGCGGCGTGCAGATAAAAACCTCCCATTCCCATTACTTCCAGACGCGTGGCAGTGGTTTGACCGGCCGATTTCCAACCGACCAGGAGTCCCTTGGGCGCGCGCATGCGGGGGTATTTTCGGCGGGTTGTGGGTTCCAGGGTCATGCTCGAGCAGTTCTAGGTGCCGCTTCTGAAGTCTATTCGTCGCAAGCGTCGGTGCCGATATTTTCGGCAAAGATACGTATCAATGAGTAACGGACACGACGGACGACGTCCGGGGCGAACACTTGCGCCGGGGCCCCGGAATTCACCTGCAAAAAATCGCAAAGCGATAAATCCAAATCCCGGCCTCCGTCGTACTAGGGGCGTAGGTTCAATCTCAAGAAGGAGGAAAAACGAAATGAAATCACGATTTCTGGTTGCGTTGTGCGCGCTCGTGCTCGTTGGTGTATCCAGCGTTGCCGCTCAGCAGGACTCCATGTCCATGAAGCAGGACCCCATGGTCGGTGGCGCGGCGATGTACGCAAGCAAGGACATCGTTGACAACGCCGTCAACTCGGCCGATCACACCACTCTGGTGGCCGCGGTGAAAGCTGCGGGACTGGTGGACACGCTGAAGGGCCCCGGACCGTTTACCGTGTTTGCCCCTACCAATGAAGCATTCGCGAAGCTGCCCATGGGCACGGTCGATACGCTGCTGAAGCCCGAAAACAAGGACATGCTGACGAAGGTGCTCACCTATCACGTGGTTTCCGGAAGATTGAGCACCAACGACCTGCGCAAGATGATCAAGGAGGGGCATGGGACGGCCGAATTGAAGACCGTGAGCGGCGGTACGCTGTGGGCCATGGAGCAGGGGGGAAAGATCACGCTCAAGGACGAGAAGGGCGGGATGTCGTCCATCACGATTCCCAATGTGTTCCAGTCCAATGGTGTGATTCAGGTTGTGGATACCGTTCTGCTTCCGAATTAGTTTCTGCCCGCACCCCCGACCCGAGAGCCGGACGGCTTGCAATTAAGCGGTCGCCCGGCTTTCGGACTTTTCTTTTCGCAGGAAGCCCTTGCAAAACCGCCGCCCGGCTCACGGGTTTCTTGACTTGCCCAAATCGCGTCGCTAGACTGGATTCGTTCTTGGTAGAGGTGCGGAGGCCATGAGTAGCCGGGCCGAAACTTCCGAGCAGCTTTGGAAGGCCGGGCGAAAAGGGTTTGCAGGCAGCTGGCTCCGCCGAAATCATCCCGGAGGCTGAACCGGGATGGTTGGGGGATATGCCGAAAGGCCTATCCACTGTCATCCGTTGCAAAATGGATGGAGCGCTATCGAGGAGTGAAGACACGAGCGGCGCCTCTCGCGTATCCTTCCTTCTCGTTTCGTTCCTTTCCCAAAGCAGGTAACCGATGAATGCGTACGAGCTGACTCGAGCGCTGGTGGATATCGAGTCAATCACCGAAAACGAGGGCCCGGTCGCGGCGTATCTCCACGACCATCTCGCGAAGCTCGCCGCGCGCACCGATGGGCGCGCCCAGAGGATGGAAGTCGAACCCGGCCGGTTCAATGTGCTGGCGGCGTGGGGCCAGCCTGTCGTGACGCTGTCGACGCATATGGACACCGTGCCGCCGTTTTTTCCTTCGCGCGAGGATGCGGAGTTCATCTGGGGGCGTGGAGCGTGCGACGCGAAGGGAATCATCGCGGCGATGGTCGAGGCGGCGGAAAAGCTGCTCGGTGAAGGAGTCAGGAATTTCGCGGTGCTCTTTGTGGTGGGCGAGGAGCGCAACAGCGCGGGAGCGTCGGTTGCGGCGCAAGCACCCTGCGGGTCGAAGTATTTGGTGAATGGCGAGCCGACCGAGAATAAGCTGGTGCTCGCCTCGAAAGGCATATTGCGCTACGAGGTTGTCGCTCGCGGGACGATGGCACACTCGGCCTATCCAGAGCTCGGCGAATCGGCAATCGATGCGCTGCTCGATGCGCTCCAGGCAATTCGCATAGTGCCGCTTCCTTCCGATGCTCTACTGGGGCCGTGCACTATGAACATCGGCACGATTTCCGGAGGCCGCGCGCCTAATGTGATCGCCGATGCTGCGAAGGCGGAGATCCTGGTGCGTCTGGTGGGCGATGCAGCGCCGATTCGCGAAGCGTTCATGCGTGCCGTCGGTAAACGCGTCGAACTGGTGGAGATTCTTTGCCTTCCGCCCGTCCGCTTTGCGAGCGTGGATGGGATGCCCACGACGGTTGTATCGTTTACCACCGACGTTCCGGTGTTCGGCAAGACCTGGGGAGAACCGCTGCTGCTTGGTCCGGGAAGCATTCATGTAGCGCACACATCGCAGGAACGCATTTCGAAACGTGAGCTCACCGACGCGGTCGAAATGTATGCGGAGGTGGTGCGAAAGCTGCTTGCAAAGAATTCAGGAACGCGGCAATGAATCTCGCGATTGTGGGATACGGAAAAATGGGGCGGCTGATCGAACAGCTCGCACCGGAGTTCGGCTTCGATGTGAAGCTGCGCCTCGACGTGGACAACAACACCAAGTTCCAGGGCTTGACGACAGAGAACTTCCGCAGCGTGGATGCGGCGGTGGAATTCTCTACTCCCTCGACAGCCATCGAAAATATCGAGAGGCTGTCGCGGCTGGGTGTGAATGCCGTAATCGGGACCACGGGATGGTTTGGCGAAATCGCGCGCGCAAAAGCCGCCGTCGAGCGCGGCGGAACGGGCCTGGTCTGGAGCCCGAATTTTTCGGTCGGTGCAAGCGTATTCACCCAGATTGTCGCAGAGGCAGCGCGGCTGCTCGCCCACCAGCCTGAATATGGCGCATGGGGCTGGGAGGTTCACCATGCGACGAAAAAGGATGCACCTTCGGGAACGCTGCTGGCCCTGGTCGAGCGCATGAAAAAAGAGGGTTACACCAGACCGATTGACACCAGCAGCAGCCGCGCCGGCGCGAATCCCGGAACGCACGAGATTGGCTTCGACTCCGTCGCCGATACGATTACGATTCGCCACACCGCGCGCAGCCGCGAAGGATTTGCTCGCGGTGCGTTGCGCGCGGCGCGATGGGTGGCCGGCAAGAAAGGCTTCTTCGATTTTCGGGAGATTGTGAACGAGCTGGAGTAAGGTGGTCGGTAAGGAGGAGCGAATGTTTACGGGATGCGGCACGGCGCTGGTCACACCGTTTCGTCTGGATCTTTCACTCGATGAGAACGCGCTGCGGCGGCTGGTGCAGCGCCAGATCGGCGCCGGAATTAACTTCCTGGTGCCCTGCGGCACCACCGGCGAAAGCCCGACGCTGAGCGGCGCCGAACAGCGGCGCGTGGTCGAAATCACGATCGAAGAAGCGCGGCGCACGAAGGTTCCGGTGGTCGCAGGCGCAGGCGGTAACAACACCGCCCACGTCATCGAAATGGCGCGCGAGTTCGAGCAACTGGGTGCGGACGGGATTCTGTCTGTCGCGCCCTACTACAACAAACCAACACAGGAAGGTCTCTATCAGCACTTCAAAGCCATTGCCGAAGCGATTTCGCTGCCGATTATCCTCTACAACATACCCGGGCGCACGGGCGTGAACATCGAAACGGTGACCGTGGCGCGGCTCGCCGAAATCGAGAATATCGTCGGCGTGAAGGAAGCTTCAGGAAACATTGCACAGATGGCCGCGGTGCTGGCGAGCGTGCCAAAGCGGTTTGCCGTGCTGTCAGGCGACGATGGAATCACGATTCCGCTTATGGCGCTCGGAGGGCGAGGCCTGATTTCGGTAGTATCGAACGAGATTCCCGCCGAGATGACCCGCATCGTGCAACTCTGCCTGGCAGGCGATTTCGCCTCCGCACGCGAAATACACGAGCGTTACTTCCGCTTGATGGAAGCAAACTTTGTGGAGACCAATCCCGGTCCCGCGAAAGCGGCCATGGCATTGATGGGGCTTCTCGAGCCGGTATTCCGTCTGCCGATCGTCGCTCCGAAACCGGATAACCTTGCAAAAATCCGCAGTGCACTGGAAGGCGTCGGGCTGCTTCAGCAGGTCCATGCTGCCCGCTAAAATCAACGCCGAGATCGAGCGGCTGTTCGACGAAAATCCAGGACGTTACACGGAAGCGCACCTGCGGCTTTTCCAGCGATTCAAAGATGCGCTGAACGCGGGCGAAATCCGCGCGGCAGAGCCGGATTCCGCACGCGCGAGCGGCTGGCGCGTGAATGCCTGGGTGAAGAAGGGAATTTTGCTCGGATTCCGCATGGGCAAGATCGTGGATATGTCCATTGACGCCACCCGGCAACCGTTTTTCGACAAGTCCAGCTACCCGGTCAAGAAAATGTCCGCGGAATCCGGGGTGCGGATCGTGCCCGGCGGCTCAAGCATTCGTGACGGCTGCTACGTCGGCAAGGGCGTCACTTGCATGCCGCCCATGTACATCAACGCAGGCGCATACGTGGATGAAGGGACAATGATCGATTCGCACGCGCTGGTCGGCAGCTGCGCGCAGGTTGGACGGAGATGCCACATTTCCGCAGCAGCGCAGATCGGCGGCGTGCTCGAGCCGGTCGGGGCGCTTCCCGTGGTCATCGAAGAAGAGGTGCTCATCGGCGGAAACTGCGGCGTCTATGAAGGCACGGTTGTGAAGCGCCGCGCTGTGCTTGGCACCGGTACGGTTCTCAATCGCTCAACGCCAGTCTATGACGTGGTCACGGGCGCCGTGCACAGCGCGAGCGCCGACGAGCCGCTGGTGATTCCCGAGAATGCCGTCGTTGTGGCCGGCTCGCGCGCCATTGCGCAGGGCCGCGGCAAGGAATGGAACCTTTCGCTTTACACGCCGGTCATCGTGAAATATCGCGACGCGAAAACCGACGTCAAAGTCCAACTCGAAGATATATTGCGCTGAAAGCGGGGGTCATGAAGCTGAGTCTACAGCTCGGGCCCTTCGTGATTCTGCTGGCGACCGCGTGCTACATCCAGGCCCATTGGAACCAGATTCCGGACCGCTTTCCAGTGCACTGGGGCATCAATGGTATGCCCGACGGGTGGTCCGGGCGGACTCCGCTGGGCGTGTACGGTCCTTTGCTGTTTGGCGCAGCTCTGGTGATCGCTATCTCGGTGCCCGCGTACGCCATTTCGCATAGCACACAGCGGGTCTCGGCGGCGGGTGGCACGCAGGGCCAGGGAGAGTTTGCGCATCGAACCGCTGTTGTCCTGCTGGGGGTTGAATACTTTATTGCTGCCGTATTGTCGCTGGTGGCCCTGCTGCCATTCACGGGAAACCCCGGCATGGTGCCGATCGTGATCCTGACGGTCGGAATTCTTGCTTCAGCGTTTTTTCTGAGCAGGTGGCTCGGTCGCGGGCGCGACTGGTCGCAACACATCCCCGGTAGTGACGCGTGCTGGAAGCTAGGGATGTTCTATTTCAATCCGGATGATCCAGCGCTGTTCGTTGAAAAGCGCATCGGCATCGGCTATACGATCAATTTTGCGCACGGGTCGTCATGGATCGTTCTGGCGCTCACGCTGGTGCTGCCGCTCGGCCTCGGGGCTCTGGCGCTTTGGCATCGCTAGCCGTTCGCCAGACGTCGGTCCACCGCGATGTGTCTTGCTGCAGCGTTGCATTTCCGCCTAGCCTTAAGAGAAACGGCCACATCTCGGCGCGCTTGACAAAGCGGTCGGGGTATCATAATTTCGAAAGCGTTATGAAACTGCTGCGGACACACCATAGCCACCACCATCACGTGAACCCGTGCCCGCGGCGGTGTGGCTAGCTGGATCGAAATTAGCTGCACTCATCAGCCCGCTGGCGCGGTAAGCGCCGGCGGGCTTTTTGTTTTTTGGGGAAGACACTTTTTCAGGAGAGACAATGGAACTCGATTTCGAAAAAGAAAACGGCCTGATTCCGGCAATCGTGCAGGACGCCGTGAACGGCGAAGTGCTCATGCTGGGATTCATGAACCGCGAGGCCCTGGCCAAAACGCAGGAAACCGGCTTCGTGACCTTCTATAGCCGCTCGCGCAAGAAACTCTGGATGAAGGGCGAGAGCAGCGGCCAAAAATTGCTGCTGCGCGAAATGCGCGTCGATTGCGACCAGGACGCATTGTTGGTGCGCGCAGAGCTCGATGGCGGCGCGGTATGCCACGAAGGGTATCGAAGCTGCTTCTTCCGCGAGATCAGCCGCGACGGCGAAGCGAAAGTGATCGCCGAGCGGATCCTTTCTCCCGAAGAACTCTACGGAAAGGCGAAAAAATAATGGCCCGCCTGAAACTCGGTATTCCCAAAGGAAGCCTGCAGGACTCAACCGTCGAGCTGTTTGCGAAGGCCGGCTGGAGAATTTCGGTCACCTCGCGCAGCTACTATCCCGGCATTGATGACCCGGAGATCGAATGCATGATGGTGCGCGCGCAGGAGATGGCGCGGTACGTCGAAAGCGGCGCACTCGATGCCGGCCTAACCGGCAAGGATTGGATTCTTGAAACCGGCGCGGACGTCGAGGAGGTGATCGAACTGGTTTACTCCAAGACGAGTTTCGGACGCGTGCGCTGGGTGCTGGCCGTGGCCGAGGATTCGCCCATGCAGAGCGTGCGCGACCTGGAAGGAAAGGTGATTGCGACCGAAGCCGTAAAGATGACCGAGCGGTACCTCGCCAAGCACGGGGTGAAGGCCCGCGTGGAATTTTCCTGGGGCGCGACCGAAGTGAAGGTCCCGCAGCTGGCCGACGCGATTGTGGAGGTCACCGAAACAGGCTCGTCGCTTCGAGCCAATCATCTGCGCGTGGTGGATACGCTGCTTGAGTCGGCGACGTGGCTGATTGCCAACCGCGCTGCCCGGAAAGATACCTGGAAAAACGAAAAAATCACCCACATGGCAATGCTGCTGGAGGGCGCGATCAAGGCCTATAGCCGGGTGGGATTGATGCTTAACGTCCGCCGCGACGACCTGGAGAAGGTGCTGGCCGCGCTGCCCGCGCTACGCAATCCCACGATCGCGCAGCTGAGCGACCCGCAGTGGGTCGCGATCAACACGATCGTCGAAGAGAAAACGGTTCGCGAGCTGATCCCCAAGCTGAAAGCAGCGCGCGCCGAAGGAATAGTCGAATATCCCCTAAATAAGGTCGTGTATTGATGCGCATTCTTCCGTTGACGGATCGAAATGAAAGGAAAATTCTGGCCTCCCGCCGCGCCAGCAGCCGCGAAGCAGAACGTGTTGCCGCGCGCATCGTGTCAGACGTTAGGCGCCGCGGGGATCCGGCGCTGTTTTCCTGGACAGACCGGTTTGACCGGCTGGCGCTTGGTCCGCGAACTGTATGGGTATCGCACGGTGAAATGCTTGCAGCTCGAAAAAGCGTCTCGCGCGAGTTTCTGGCCGCGATTGATCATGCCGAGCGCAACATTCGCACCGTCGCGCGGCGGCAGAAGCCGCAGGACTGGACGATCGAAGTCGAGCCAGGAGTGCGCGCCGGGCAGCGCGTCCGGGCGATCGGATCGGTGGGATGCTATCTGCCGGGCGGGCGCTTTTCGCTGGTCTCGACGCTGCTGATGACGGTGATCCCGGCGCAGGAAGCCGGCGTAGGCGAAATTGTCGTCGCCAGCCCGCAGCCGGGCTCGGCGCTGCTCGCTGCCGCCGAGAAACTCGGCGTGCGTCAAGTGGCTCGCGTGGGTGGCGCGCAAGCGATCGCGGCGCTCGCCTATGGGACGCGCTCGATCCCGCGCGTGGACAAAATCTTCGGGCCCGGCAACCGCTTCGTCACCGCTGCGAAAAAACTTGTCAGCAACGACTGCGCAATCGACATGCTCGCAGGTCCAACCGAGGCGCTGGTCTTAGCCGTCCGAGGCAATGCGCGGTTTATTGCCGCCGACTTGATCGCGCAGGCCGAGCACGATCCGGACGCGATTTCTGTGCTGGTGACCACTTCGGTGCGTCTTGCGCGGGCCGTCGCTTCCGAAATCAAACGGCAGCTGGCCGATCTACCAAGAACAAACCTCGCGCGCCGCTCGCTTACAAAAAATGGCGCGGTGTTGGTAGCGCAAACTCTCGCGGCTGCGGCAGGATTTGTGAACCGGTTTGCCCCGGAACACTTGAGCCTGCCCGGCGGAGCGGATGCCATTTTTGATCGCATCGAGAGCGCGGGAAGCATTTTCCTTGGCAGCTGGAGCGCACAGTCGTTCGGTGATTATGCAAGCGGCACCAACCACGTGCTGCCGACCGGCGGCATCGCGCGCACGCGCGGCGGTCTGTCCGTCTCGGATTTCGTGAAGTGCATTAGCGTGCAGGAAGTGTCGCGCGCGGGCGTGCGGCGGCTCGCGCCAGTGGTCGAGCAGTTCGCGCGCGCCGAAGGCCTGGCCGCGCATGCGCAGTCGGTCGAGGTGCGGAAATGAAGTTCGCGATCCGGGTGCGGCAGGCTGTCGAGCGGATGCGTCCCTATCATCCGCCGCTGGAAGGACGCACCGATAAACTCCGCATGGATTTCAACGAAAATCCCATCGGCTGCTCTCCGGCCGTGCGCACGGCACTTGCGAAACTAACCTCCGCATCCATTTCCGCATACCCGGAACAGGAGACGGTGCGCCGCAAGGCCGCCCGGTATTTTGGCGTCGAGCTCTCCGAAATCGTGCTGACAAACGGCACCGACGAAGCACTGAGCCTGGTGGCAAATGCGTTCGTTGAGCGCGGAGACACCGTTCTGCTGGTTGAGCCAACGTATGCGATGTATCGATTTTACGCAGAACTGGCGGGAGCGAAGATCGTAGCACCACGCTATGACGCCTCCATGTCTTTTCCATGGAAAAGGGTACTCGCGGCGCTCCGGGCGCGTCCGCGGGTTTTGTTCCTACCGAATCCGAACAGCCCCACGGGCAACCTGCTGTCCCGCCCGGAGTTGCGGAAAATCTTGCAAGCCGCGTCGCATACGATGGTGGTCGTTGACGAAGCCTATTTCGAGTTTTCCGGCGTCACGGTGATCCCCTGGTTACGACGGCACAGAAATTTGATCGTCACGCGTACGTTTTCAAAGACTGCCGGGCTGGCCGGTCTGCGGATCGGCTGTATCCTTGTTCATCGCGAGCTGGGATCAGCCCTGAGAAAAGCTCAATCGCCCTATCCAGTGAATGCCGCCGCGCTGGTGGCTGCCGAAGCAGCCATGCAGGATCGAGCCTTCCTTGCGCGGACGGTGCGCGAAGTGCGGCGCAGCCGCGTGGAATTTGCCATCGGCATGAGGCGCTTGGAAGTGAAATGCTTTCCGAGCGCGGGCAATTTCGTCCTGGTGCATTTTGGCGAGCGAACGAAGCGAATTGTAACGGCACTGGCACGCAAGGGAATACTCGTCCGCGACCGGTCCAGTGACTTCGACGGCGAGGGGTACGTCCGCATCACGCTGGGAACCCTCCGGCAGACCCGACGGCTGTTGCGCGAACTGAAAGAAATCATATGAGAAAAGCAGCTTTGCAGAGGGCCACGAAGGAAACCGACATCCGCCTGCGGCTGAATCTCGATGGCCGCGGAAAGTCGCACATCGCCACGGGCGTGCGATTCTTTGATCACATGCTGGAACAGATCGCACGCCACGGCGGCCTGGATCTGGATCTGGTGGCGCGCGGAGACCTGGACGTGGACCAGCACCACACCATCGAGGACGTCGGCATCGCTCTGGGCGAAGCGGTCAAGAAGGCTCTGGGATCGAAGCGCGGAATCCTGCGCGCCGGCTACTTCCTGATGCCCATGGACGATTGCCTGGCGGCGGCTGCGCTTGATTTCTCCGGCCGCGCGTATTGTGTCTGCAACTTCAAAGTCTCGGCGGCGCGCGTGGGCGACTTTCAGACCGAGCTGATGGAGGATTTTTTCCGTGCGTTTTCTCACGCGGCAGCGGCGAACGTGCACCTGAAGCTGGTGTACGGCCGGTCATCGCATCACCAGGTCGAATCCATCTTCAAGGCCTTTGCGAAAGCGCTGCGTTTCGCGGTGACGCGCGACAAGCAGCTTCGGCGCGTGCTTCCGTCCACCAAGGGGCTGCTGTGAAGATAGCGATCGTGGATTATGGCGCCGGGAACTTGCCGTCGGTCGAACGCGCGCTGCGGGGGCTGGGCGCCGAGACCGAACGCGCGGTTGAGCCCGCGCAGCTGGACGCCGCGACGGCGATTGTGCTGCCGGGCGTCGGCCACTTTGCGGCATTCGTTGCGGGCTTGCGCGACAGGAACCTGGCCGAGCCGCTGCGCGCCGCCTACCAGGCAGGTGTTCCGATTCTGGGAATCTGTCTGGGACTTCAGGCCATGTTTGCTTCCAGCGAGGAAGCGCCCGGGGACAAAGGTCTCGGATTCTTTCCTGAGCAAGTTCGCGCGCTGCCCACGAACGTGAAATCTCCGCACATCGGCTGGAACCAGATCCGACGCACGAAGGCAAGCGTGCTGCTTCGCGGCATTCCTGAAGACGCGTATTTTTATTTCGCTCATTCATTTGCGGCGCCGGCCTCGGCCGAGCCCACCGTCGCGGCCTGCGATCACGGTTTCCCGTTCTCGGCGGTGCTGGAACAGGGCAACCTGCGTGGCGTGCAATTCCATCCGGAAAAATCAGGCCAGACCGGAGCACAGGTTTTGCGCAATTTCCTGGAATCCATCCAATGACGCTCGCCCGCCGAATCATCCCGTGCCTTGACGTGGACGCAGGCCGAGTTGTGAAGGGAATTGAGTTCGAAGGCCTGCGCGACATGGGCGACCCGGCCGAGCTCGGCGCGCGCTATAACCGAGAAGGCGCGGATGAACTTGTGGTGCTCGACATCAGCGCATCGGTGCAGGGACGCGCGACGTTTCTGGAAACGATTCGGCGAGTGGCCCAACAACTGAATATTCCCCTGACGGCAGGAGGCGGAATCAGAAAGATGGAGGATGGGCGGGCGGTTTTGCGCGCCGGCGCCGACAAAGTGACGGTGAACACGGCGGCAGTCGAGCGGCCGGAATTAATTTCGGAGCTATCGCAACAGTTCGGCGCGCAGGCCGTGGTGCTTTCACTCGACGTTAAACGTTCTGGCGATTCCTGGGAAGCCTACACGCGCGGCGGGCGGGACGCGACCGGGCTTGACGCGGCACTGTGGGCCGCCGAAGCAGTGTCGCGCGGAGCCGGAGAGATCCTGGTCACTTCGATTGACCGCGACGGCACATGCAGCGGATTCGATTGTGACCTGACCGCGAAGATCGCTTCTACGGTGCCGGTGCCCGTAATCGCATCGGGCGGGGCAAGCACGTTTGAAGATTTCCTCGCCGTGTTCACCGCCGGGCGGGCCGATGCCGCGCTCGCCGCTTCGATTTTCCATCAGGAGACGCGTTCGATTGCGGCCCTGAAGAATTTCTTGTCCGCAAGCGGCGTGCCGATCCGCATGAACCCATAACGCGATGATCATTCCCTGTATCGATCTTCAAGGCGGAAAGGCCGTCCAGCTGGTGCGCGGGAGGCGGCGGGCGTTGGCAGTTGACGACGTTCTGGGCCTGCTCGACCGCTTCCGCGAATACCCGATCCTGCATGTGATTGACCTTGATGCCGCCATGCGAAAAGGTTCGAACGCGTCTTGGATCAAGCTCTTGTGCCAGCGGGGAGACCGGAAGGTGCGCGTCGGCGGCGGAATACGGACGGTGGCTCGCGCCGAGAGAATTCTTTCCTGGGGCGCGGAAAAAATTATCGTCGGCAGCGCGGCCTTTGAAGATGGCGATGTGGCCCGCGATTTTCTGGGTTCACTGGTCGCTCGCGTCGGACGCAAACACGTCATCGTGGCTCTGGATACCGAAGGCGGCCGAATCGTGGTGCGCGGGTGGCGCGAACGACTAAAATTGCGGCCCGCGGATGTAATTCCGGAGCTCGAACCGTTTTGTTCTGGCTTCCTTTCCACATTCGTGGATAACGAAGGCACGATGAAGGGCACCGATCTTGCATGGTTTCGGCAGCTTCGGCGCGTCACCAAGCTGCCTATTACTGCTGCAGGCGGAATTCGCAGCATGCGCGAGGTCGATGCCCTGGAACGCGCCGGAATGGACGCGGCCGTGGGAATGGCAATTTACACCGGGAAGCTCGCTGCTGACAAAACCGGCCTCGGCCGCCGATAGCTCCCAAGTGCGGCCGTTCATCCTGTGAATTATTTGTAAATAACTGCAAACATGACAGTTATAGACCGCCCGCGCCCACAGGAACAGGTATACGGCCTGAACTTTCGTACCACTGGTTTGGTAATCCTGGCCTATAGGGCATACCCGTCCCGGACCGTACTCTGATCCCCGTTGGAAGAAGCAAGGAAGCGGGTCCCGACCGCAAGGGGCCTTCCACACGGGGGAAATTGAAATGGGTACTGAGGGAATCCGCAAGGCCACACTCGGCTTGATGGTTCTGTCCGGCGCACTGCTGTTTGGCCAGCCGCTCCACGCACAGCATGTGATTACGAACCTGCCTCGCCTCACCGAAGGCGGCGAGAGCCCGGTGAGTTTCATGCGCCCTCATTATTCGATCTATTCACCGGACGTCACGTCGGCAACGAGCGCTCCGGCCGGTCCTCCGTCAACAGCGTTTGCTCCGGCGCAGGTGCGCCACGCCTACGGATTTGATCAAGTGACGAACGAGGGTGCCGGGCAGACAATCGGAATCGTCGACGCCTACGATGATGCCAATGTCGCATCCGATCTTGGCGTATTCAGCGCCCAATTCGGTTTGCCAGCTTGCACCAGCAGCAACGGCTGCTTCCGCAAAGTCTATTCAAATGGAAAACAGCCCGCGGGGAACGCCAACTGGGCCGTGGAAATTTCTCTGGACGTGGAATGGGCGCATGCCATCGCCCCGAAGGCAACGATCCTTCTGGTGGAAACACCGAGCAATAGCCTCACCGACCTGGTCAATGGTGTGACCGTCGCCGTACGCGACGGCGCGTCCGCCGTGTCGATGAGCTGGACGGTGGGAGAATTTTCCGGCGAGACGAGCATGGACAGGAATTTCGTATCAAACGGCGTGACCTATGTGGCGGCTTCGGGCGACGCAGGAACTGGGGTGGCGTATCCGGCAGCTTCGCCTGATGTGATCGGAGTCGGCGGAACGTCGTTGTATCTGAGCGCGAGCGGAAGCTATCAGAGCGAGACGGCGTGGGACGGCAGCGGCGGTGGCCTGAGTGTGTATGAGCGGGAGCCATCGTTTCAGGCGCAATTCGGGATACCGGACGATTCGCGCGGCTACCGGGGCGCCCCAGATGTTTCCTACAACGCCAATCCCGGCACCGGCTACGCGGTCTACGATTCAGTAGGTGTCAGCGGCTACTCCGGATGGTTTCAGGTGGGTGGCACCAGCGCGGGCACTCCGCAATGGGCCGCATTGATTGCCATTGCCAACTCAATGAGAGTTACACAACGCAAATCCATTCTCTCCAGCACAGATACCACGCTGTACACCCTGGCCAAGACGGGTCTGAAAACTGACTTCCGCGCCGTGACCCAGGGTACCAACGGCACGTGCGGCGTCATTTGCACTGCCTCCGCCGGATATGACTACGTCACCGGGCTAGGGACGCCGCAGGTCAGCACCCTGGTCACTGCACTCGTGGCCCAGCGCTAATCACAACCCGCGAAAGTGTGGCTGTCCTGGCCAGGTCCCCTCGGGCCTGGCCAGCGGACGGCCGTAATCAAACATCACGCCCTTTAAAGCCTGTTCCCGTGTGTTTTTCTGCAACATTCACCTGCAACAGCCGTCGCGCGCATTTGCCCGCATAGTGTATAGTTTTTGAAGGCGCGGCCATCGTAAACGCCAGGTTGTTTTCGCATCAGGCCACTTCGAAATGCTTTGCGCCCGATCCTCCTAACACATGAAAAAGCCACTGCGGGTGATGAAATTCGGCGGCACGTCTGTGGGCGATGCTTCGTGCATCGCGCGAGTCGCTAAAATCCTGAAGGGAGCGACTGTAGAAGGCCCCATCGTCGCCGTCGTTTCGGCGATGAGCGGTGTGACCAATCGGCTGATTGACGCCGCAAACCTTTCGGCATTGGCCGAGGGCAAGCAGGTGGAGGTGATATTTGCTTCCTTGCGCCTTCAGCACGAGACTGCGCTTGGGTCGCTGATCCACGACGAGGCCAAGCGGAAGCGCATTGCCGCATGCCTGGCCAAGATCTTCGACGAAGGCGAGCGGCTTTGCCGGGGCACCGCGATGCTGCGGGAGCTGACTCCGCGGTCGCTGGACGCGATTTCAAGCCTGGGAGAACGACTTTCTGCGCCCATGGTTGCCGGCGCACTCTCGGAATTGGGAACACCGAGCGAACCGGTTGAATCGACTGAACTGATCGTGACCGACTCAAGCCACGGCGGCGCCGATCCCCGCATGGACCGCACGCGCGAGCGCTCCGAGGCGCGGCTGCGGCCGCTGCTGGCAGAATCCGTGGTTCCCGTGGTCACCGGATTCATCGGCGCGACGCAAGACGGCGTATTGACGACGCTCGGTCGCGGAGGATCGGATTACTCGGCGACCATTCTGGGCGCTGCGCTGGGTGCAGGCGAGGTGATCATTTGGACCGATGTGGATGGCGTGATGACGGCGGACCCGCGGCTGGTTCCCGAGGCGCGCACCATCCCGGAAATATCCTATCGCGAAGCGACCGAGCTCGCATACTTCGGGGCGAAAGTGCTGCATCCCAAGACGCTGCACGCGGTGGCGCAAGCGGGCATCCCGGTATGGATTCGGAACAGCTTTACGCCGGAGCGAACGGGTACGAAAATCACACCCAAGGGACGCACCAACGGCGGGGGCGTGAAAGCGCTCACCGCGATCCGCGACGTTGCGCTGATAACCATCGGCGGGCCGGGAATCGTGGGTCTGACCGATGTGGTAGGCCGCACGTTTTCCACGACGGCGGAAGTACGTGCCAGCATCCTGCTGATCTCGCAGTCATCGTCGCAGAACGACATTTGCTTCATCGTCGCTGCAGCCGACGCCAAGCGCACGGTCGACGCATTGCGCAAGGAGTTTGCGCAGGATGTGGCGCACGAGAAAGTGGAACATATTACCGTGGATGCGACCATCGCGATTGTGGCCGTGGTGGGCGAAAACATGCGCGGCACTCCGGGCGTAGCCGGACGGACGTTCAACGCAGTAGGACGTGAGAACGTCAACATCATCGCGATCGCGCAGGGATCGTCGGAAACAAACATTTCGTTTGTAGTATTCGAGAAAGAAATGAAAGCGGCGCTCGCAGCGACGCACCGTGAATTCGGTCTGGCGGGATCGAAGGGTAAAGGTTCCTGAAATGACGGAAAAATCCGTGCCGGCGGCCGACCGGGCAGTCGAGAAGGCCGTGCAGCGCTGCATTGACTCTCGGTGCGGCGCCTCCTACGGTCTTCGCGAGCGGATCTACGTGTGTCCGCGATGCGGCGGGACGCTTGAGATCGACTGCAACCTCGATGCCTTCCGTGATCCGGCCGCGCTGCGCAAGCTCTGGGCGGCTCGCGCTGCTTCGCGGGATCCACTGGATATAAGCGGCGTGTGGCGCTATCGGGAAATGCTGCCGTTCGATGAGCCCATCCCGTTTGTCACGCTGTTCGAAGGCGATACTCCGCTCTATCACGGACCACGCTCGGCGAATTATTGCCGCCTGGACAACTTGCGCCTGAAGCATCAGGGTTGCAACCCGACCGGCTCGTTCAAGGACACCGGCATGACGACCGCCATCACGCAGGCCGTGGTGCTGGGCGCGCGCACGGCGGTCTGCGCGAGCACTGGAAACACATCAGCGAGTCTGGCGGCGTACGCCGGACGGGCCGGATTGCAATCGGCGGTGCTGTTGCCCCGAGGGCAGATTTCGGCGGGGAAGCTTGCGCAGAGCCTAGATTACGGTGCGCTGGTCTGTGAGATCGACGGCAACTTCGACGACTGCATGCGCCTGATTCAGGAGCTCGGCGATGACCCCTCGATTTATGTGGCGAACTCGATCAATCCGTTCCGAATCGAGGGACAGAAGACGGTTGCCTTCGAGATGATGGAGCAGTGTCTGTGGCAGGTTCCAGACCACGTGGTGGTTCCCGGCGGAAACATGGGCAACAGCACGGCGCTGGGGAAGGGTTTTCAGGAGTTGCTCGATCTTGGCATGATTGACCGGCTGCCGAAACTCAGCGTGATTCAGGCCGAAGGCGCGGCGCCAGTGGCACGATTGTTCGCAACACTGGATCTGGAGCGGGCCGGCAGGGGTGCAAATCTCCCGGAGAACATGGCTCCGGTCGAAAATCCGCGGACGCTGGCTACGGCGATAAAAATTGGAGCGCCCGTGTCGTGGAAAAAGGCGCTCCGAGCGGTCCTGCGCTCGGGCGGAAAAATTATCTCCGTGAGCGAACAGGAAATCGCCGACGCGAAAGCCATGATCGGCCGCGATGGAATTGGTTGCGAGCCGGGATCGGCCACCACAGTCGCGGGAATCAAGAAGCTCGTCGCCGCCGGGCACATTCGGGCCGATGAGAACGCGATCGCCGTGCTGACCGGCCACATGCTGAAGGATCCGGACTACGTGAGCGCATATCACCGGGGAACGCTGTCGGTTGATCCCGGCGCGAAGGCTGGCTCTGCGGCAGCGCAGCCGATTCTTGGGGCATTCCAGAATTCTCCCCAGGGCGTGGCTGCTAATAAGGCCGCGATTCTGGCGGCTCTGGAGCGACGACGATAGCGACAGTACCGTTCACGGAGATAGTGATGACGAGCAACCGGCATAGTTCCGAGCGTGTTATCCCCAGACGCCGGTAGGAATGTTTTGCGACACCACCAACCCAATGACTGCGTCCCGGCAAAGTTCGTTTGAAGTGCGCGTGCCGGCTTCCACGGCGAATATGGGCGCGGGATTTGACTGCCTGGGCCTTGCACTGGAGATGTATCTGAGCGTGAGGGCCACGCTGCTCGCAAAGCCCGAAGGGCGGGCTTTGGCGAGAAGTCGCGGCGTGCGCGGCACCTCAGAGCTCCCCAGCGACCCCGATGAAAACCTGATCTTCCGTGCAATGCGCCATACGGCGGAGCGCGAAGGGTTCCCCTTGCCGCGCGTGCGGCTGGCGGTGCAAAACGAAATTCCCGTAGCAGGAGGACTCGGCAGCAGCGCTGCGGCGACAGTCGCGGGCGTTGCCCTGGGTTTTGCGGTCTCCGGCCGGGCCATCGCGAAGGACGCGACATTGCGTTATGCAACCGAGATGGAAGGCCACCCCGACAACGTTGCGGCAGCGCTGCTGGGCGGGTTGGTGGTGACCTTCAGCCGCCCGGACGGGACTGTTGCAGCAATCCGCAAACAGTGGCCAAAGGTGATTCGCTTGATCGTTGTCACGCCGAGCGTGAAGCTGGAAACCAAGAAATCGCGCGCGGTGTTGCCGGCGAGCATCCCGAGGGCAGACGCGGTGTTCAACTTGCAGAGGTCGGCGCTGTTTGTTGCTGCGCTCGAAGAGCGCCGCTATGAACTCCTGTGGGACGCGATGCAAGACCGGCTCCATCAGGGGGCGCGCCAGGCACTCATTCCGGGGTTGGCCGAGGTGCTCGCGTTGCCGCGCATGCCCGGTCTGTTGGGAATTGCGTTGAGCGGAGCCGGGCCGAGTGCGGTCGCACTGGCAACCGGCCGGTACGAGGAGATCGGGAAAGCGATCGCGCAGTGCTTTGAGCGACACAATCTCGCGCCCGCGGTCCGCCAAATGGAGGCCGCGCAGGAAGGCCTCACCTCAACACAGAAATATATCTCCCAGAAGTAGCTCGGGGGGCGCTCGGTGGCCTCGCGGATGTCTTAACCTAGTGGGTCTTTAGCTGGTTGTCGCTACTTGATTTGCGTGGTTCTCGCTACCCGTAAACGGGAGGTTTCCTTCAATTCCTTGTGCCAGTGCCAAAACATCACGCCCAAAGCGGTCAACGGGCCGAAAATGCACAGGACCGCAGCCAGAGCAAGAAGAATGAGAAGAAGAATGTTGAGCGTGGTCACCGCCACCAGATTTTCCCTCCGACAAGGGTCCTATCTTCCAATAGATATTTTGGCTGCAGCCAAGGGGTTCGTCAAGCCTGTGTACTCGCCCGCCCGGATTTAGATTTCCAATCCCGCGTGCGATAATGGAACGAAGGAGAATATTGAGGAATCCGGGTGCGTGGTCCACGCGTCATAATAGACGAACCTCTGGAGCGCTGAACTGATGTGGATTGTTCGACTTGCTTTACGCCGTCCGTATACCTTTATCGTCGCCTCGATTCTGATTCTGATCCTGGGCGTGGTTTCGATCGCGCGCACGCCCGTAGACATCTTTCCGAATATCGACATCCCGGTAATCACCGCCATTTGGCAATATACCGGGCTGTCCCCGGAGGAGATGTCCAACCGGGTCATATTCAATTTCGAGCGCTCCCTAACCACCACTGTCAACAACATCGCCCATATTGAATCGCAGTCGTTGGCCGGCGTCGGTGTCGTCAAGATTTTCTTTCAGCCGCATACCGACATGGGTTTTGCAATCGCCCAGGTGACGGCGATCAGCCAGAGTACGGTTCGGACGCTCCCACCCGGCATTACGCCGCCGTTCATCGTCGAGTACAGCGCCTCGTCCGTGCCGATCCTCCAACTGGGCCTCTCCGCTCCCGGACTGAATGAACAGCAATTGGCGGACATGGGCCAGAATTTCATCCGCACCGCTCTGATTACGGTCCCCGGCGTCGTGATTCCTTATCCATACGGCGGCAAGCAGCGCACTGTCATGGTGGACCTCAACACCACCGCGCTGCAGGCCAAGGGGCTCTCGCCGCTGGACATCGTGAATACGATCAATGCGCAGAACCTCATTCTGCCCGCCGGAACAGCCAAGATCGGCTCATTTGAATATCAGGTGGACATGAACGGCTCCCCGCAAACCGTTAATGAAATGAATGATCTGCCGATAAAGAACGTAAATGGGTCGACGGTTTACATTCGTGACGTGGGATTTGTCCGGGACGGCTTCACGCCGCAGACCAATATCGTCCGGGTCAACGGACAGCGCTCGGCCCTGATGTCGATCCTCAAGCTGGGTAACGCATCCACGCTCGATGTGATCGCGGGAGTCCACAGGATGTTGCCGGCGGTCGAAGCCTCGCTGCCCTTGCACGTGGACATGAAGCCTCTGTCGGACCAGTCGCTTTTCGTAAAGGCTTCGATCACCGGAGTCGTGCGCGAGGGAGCGATTGCCGCGTGCCTGACCGGGTTCATGATCCTGGTGTTTCTGGGGAGCTGGCGCAGCACCCTGATCATCGTCGTATCGATTCCGCTGTCGGTGCTGAGTTCGCTCGTCGTGTTAAGCGCGCTCGGTGAGACGATTAATATTATGACCCTCGGCGGCCTGGCTCTTGCCGTCGGCATTCTCGTGGATGACGCAACCGTAGAAGTGGAAAACATCAACCGGAACCTCGACCAGGGAAAGGAAATCATCCAGGCGATTCTGGACGGCGCCTCCCAGATCGCCGTGCCCGCACTTGTTTCCACGCTTTCGATTTGCATCGTCTTCGTTCCGATGTTTCTGCTCTCTGGCGTCGCGCGCTATCTGTTCGTGCCTCTCGCAGAAGCTGTTGTGTTCGCGATGCTCGCGTCCTATCTGCTCTCCCGTACGCTGGTCCCCACGATGGCCCGGTACTTGCTGGTCGAACAGAACGAGGAGGAGCGCCGGGAACGAACAGAACGTTCGCGAAATCCGCTGGTGCGCATGCAGGCGAGATTTGAGATCGGCTTCGAGCATTTCCGGGATCGTTACCATCGCTTGCTGGAAGCGGCTGTCCGCCACAGCAAGCTTTTCGTCGTCTGTTTTCTCTCCTTCTGCGTGCTCTCGTTTGCCCTGATTCCGCTGGTGGGGGAGGATTTTTTCCCGAGCGTTGACAGCGGTGAATTCATTTTGCATCTTCGCGCGCCGACCGGCACTCGGATCGAGGACACGGCCGCACTGTGCGACCGCGTCGAGACGGAAATCCGGAAGGAGATTCCTTCCGCTGAATTCAACACGGTTCTGGACAACATCGGGCTTCCCTACAGCAACCTGAACCTGTCCTACAGCACCTCGGCCCCTATCGGTCCAGGGGATGCCGATATTCAGGTCGTGCTGGCACACTCGCATCGCCCGACCGAAGGGTACGTCCGCGCCCTGCGGAAGAATCTGGGGCGCGATTTTCCCGGTGTCATTTTCTACGAGTTGCCGGTCGACATCGTTACTCAGATTCTGAATTTCGGCCTTCCCGCTCCGATCGACGTCAAGATCGTCGGTCGTGACCTGGATCACAACCGTTCCTTCGCTGAAAACCTCCTGAACCGAATGAAATTCATTCCGGGTATGGTCGACCTGCGAATTCAGCAGCCGTTCAACTATCCCAAGCTGCATCTGGACGTAGACCGCACCCGGGCAGGTGAGGTCGGCTATACCCAGCGCGACGTAGCGCAGAACCTTCTGATTGCGCTCAGCGGAAGTTTCCAGACCGCTCCGGCATTCTGGCTCGACCCTCGCACCGGGGTGAGCTACAGCATCACAACGCAAACGCCTCAGTATCTTGCGAACTCCCTGCAGGATCTTGAGAACATTCCGGTTGCGAATGCCAGTGACGGCACGGCCACGCCTCAAATTCTCGGAAATCTCGCGTCTCTCACTCGAGGCGCCGAGATGGGTGTGGTGACGCACTATGACATCCAAAATGCCATCGACATCTTCGGCGCGGTGGACGGGCGCGATCTGGGCGGGGTCTCCGGAGATCTGGACTCTGTCATTGACCAAACCAAGAAGGATTTGCCCGCCGGATCGCAGATTCTGGTCCGCGGCCAGATCGAAACGATGCACTCGTCATTCGTCGGCCTGCTCACCGGCCTGGGATTTTCGATCATTCTCGTTTATTTATTGATTGTCGTGAATTTTCAGTCGTGGCTCGATCCATTTATTATCCTGATGGCCCTGCCCGCGGCCCTGGCAGGAATCGTCTGGTTCCTGTTCGTTACCGGAACCACAATCAGCGTCCCAGCCTTGACGGGTGCGATCATGTGCATGGGCGTGGCGACCGCGAACAGTATTCTTTTGATCAGTTTTTCGAAGGAAAAGCTACAGGCCGGGAAAACGCCCGCAGAAGCGGCCCTCGATGCGGGTTACACGCGTTTCCGCCCTGTCTTGATGACGGCACTGGCGATGATCATTGGCATGCTTCCGATGTCCCTCGGAATGGGGGAAGGAGGCGAACAAAACGCGCCACTCGGCCGTGCTGTGATCGGCGGTTTGCTGTTTGCCACCGGAGCGACGCTGTTCTTTGTGCCGGTGGTATTCGCGATTGTGCACAGCTGGCACCGAAAAGACACCTCGGCAGGTGCCTCGGCGTGAAACGAACGCTGGCCGAGAATCGTCTAAAGTATTAACGGCCAATCTTAACAAGAGGAATGCATCATGGACGGCAAACAGGCAGCACCAGCTGCGGGGCAGCCAGAAAAGAAACGGGGAGGGTTGTGGGCGATCCTGGCGCTCCTGATCATTGCGGCCATCGTCGTCGCGGGGATCGTACCGCGCTGGAGAGCCAAGGCGGCGCTTCGCACCGAAACGAACGATTTGGCAGTTCCTTCCGTTTCCGTCGTTCATCCAAAGCTTGGCGGATCAGTTTCGGAGATCACCCTTCCGGGCAACATTCAGGCGTTCACCGACTCGCCGATCTACGCCCGCACGAACGGGTATCTGAAGAAGTGGTATGTGGACATCGGGGCTCGCGTGACAGCAGGGCAGTTGCTTGCCGACATCGAGACGCCGGAAGTGGACCAGCAGCTCGATCAGGCTCGCGCCGACTTGAATACGGCCCAGGCAAACTACAATCTGTCGGAAATCACCTCAAACCGGTATCAGGATCTTCTGAAAACTGATTCAGTTTCGAAACAAGACGTGGACAACGCCAACGGCGATTTCGCGGCCAAGAAGGCCATGGTGTCGTCGGCGCAGTACAACGTGAAACGGCTTGAGGAATTGCAGTCCTTCGAAAAGATCTACGCGCCGTTTGAGGGCGTGATCACCGCGCGCAACACCGACGTCGGGCACCTGATCAATTCCGGCAACGGAGGCCCGGCGACCGAACTGTTTCACATCGCGGCGACACGGATCATGCGCGTCTACATCAATTTGCCGCAGCAGTATTCGCAGGCTGCGAAGCCAGGTATCACCGCCGACCTGACATTCCAGGAATTTCCCGGCCGGCGGTTTCAGGGAAAGCTGGTTCGAACTTCTGACGCGATTGATATTGCCTCGCGCACGCTGCTTGTCGAAGTGGACGTGGACAACCCGCACGGTGAAATCCTTCCTGGTGCTTACACGGAAGTCCATCTGAAGATACCCTCTGGCGCCCCGGCATTGATTTTGCCCGTCAGCTCGCTGATTTTTCGCTCCGACGGCCTGCAGGTTGGCACCGTACAGAATGGGAACCGGGCCGCGCTCACCAGAATCACGCTCGGCCGAGACATGGGCAGCGAAATCGAGGTGGTTTCGGGTTTGACGGCGGATGATTTGGTGATTGCGAATCCGCCTGACTCGCTCATCTCGGGAGAATCGGTCCGCATCGTGGCGACCGGCGCCAATGCAGACGGTGGCGATGCGTCGGGCCATCCCGAGTGATTTTGCAGTAAAATCCGGAGCTAGGGAATCGTCGGGAAAATAGCAGGTCTGAGGAGGAATCGGAATGAAGCGTTTCTATCAAGGCGCGGCGATCGCGCTGGGTCTCGTACTGGTTCTGTTCGTCGTTTCCCGGAACGAATATGCAGGCGCGCAAGACAGCCCGGCAGCCAGTCCGAGGCCGAACGGCCCCCCGCAAGGCTTCACACCGCCGCCGAGCCATCCTGTCGACCCGAACGCCAAGCCAGGCACTCCGGGCGTGTTTACGGATTTCAAGGGCGAGGCGCCTGGCAACCTGCATCACATTACAGCAAACGATCTGCCGGACCCCTACGCCACGAAATCCTCGGCCGTTTTCTCACGACCGGTCCCACGCGGTGACGCATGGCCGCAGGCGCCCGCCGGATTCAAGGTGGATCTCTACGCCGAAAGCCTGAAGGGCGACGACGGCAAGCCCATCTCTCCGCGCACCATCATTACCGCCCCCAATGGCGATTTCTTTGTCGCGGCGCAAAATCAGGGTGAAGTTGTTGTGTTCCGCACCGGCCCCGACGGGAAAATGGGTCAGATGCAGGTTTTCGCTTCGAAGCTCAATCTTCCGTTCGGACTCGCGTTTTACCCCCCTGGTCCGAATCCGAAATACCTGTATGTGGGCGATACGAATGCGATTCTCCGGTTTCCCTATGCGAGCGGCGATATGAAGGCAACCGCCGATCCGGAAACGGTCGTGCCCGATCTGCCCGCTGGCCCAAATCATTTCTCGCGCGGTGTAGCGTTCTCACTCGACGGCAAAAAATTGTTCATCGCTGTCGGCTCGCACACCAATGTCACCGACATTGATACGGACAAAAGCGAGTTTCACCGCGCCGACATACTCGTAGCCGATCCCGACGGCAAGAATCTTGACGTCTACGCCACCGGCATTCGCAATGGTTCCGGCCTCACAGTGAATCCCACTACCGGCGAACTCTGGACCTCGGTGAACGAGCGCGACGAACTTGGCGACAATATCCCGCCTGACTACATTACGCACGTGCAGGCCGGCGGTTTCTACGGCTGGCCCTGGTATTACACCGGCGGCCATCCCGATCCGCGCTTCCCGGGAAAACATCCCGAGTTGAAGGACAAGGCGATTGTGCCCGACGTATTGATGGAACCCCACGACGCTTCGCTCAACATCACCTTCTACGAAGGCAAGGAGTTCCCGAAACAATTCAAGGGTCAGCTATTTGGCGCCGAGCACGGATCATGGAACCGCTCGGTGCGCACCGGATACGAAGTGATCATGGCTCCGATGAAGAACGGTCACGCCACCGGCGAATACCAGGACTTTCTGACGGGGTTCGTGACGCCCGCGGGAGATTGTTGGGGACGCCCGGTGGGAGTGACGGTTGCAAACGACGGCTCGTTGATGGTGACGGATGATGGAACAAACTCTATTTGGAAAGTCACCTACGCAAAGAAATAGGTCCATCGCGCCCCGCCGTTTTCCGACGATGTCGAAAGGCTGGCGCAGGCGCCGGGCGGAAGTTCTGGGCATTGCCGTAGTTCTGCTCGGCGGCTGCACGGTCGGGCCGAAATACGTCCGGCCGACGGCCGATGTTCCTGTTGACTACAAGGAAGTGGGCACCTGGAAGTCCGCGCAGCCAAGCGACGCAATCGCCAAGGGAAAGTGGTGGGAAGTTTACGGCGACCCCCAGCTCAATGCGCTTGAGGAGCAGGTCAGCGTCTCCAATGAAACGTTGAAGGCGGCTCAGGCGCAGTTCCTGGAGGCGCGCGCGGCGATCCGCACCGTTCGTGCGGCGTATTTCCCCACCGTCACCGCAAACCCTTCTGCCTCCGGAACGCGTGAGTCGCAGAACCAGGCGCTTTTCGGAACCACCACACCGATAAACTACGCCACCTATGAGCTTCCGCCGATTGATGCCTCGTGGGAGCCGGACGTATGGGGACGCGTTCGACGCACCGTCGAAGCTACCCGTTCGGAAGCGCAGGCTACCGCGGCTGATCTTGCGAACACGGAGTTGAGTCTCCACGCGGAGCTGGCTCTGGATTACTTTCAATTGCGCGGCCTTGACTCGCAACAACAGCTCCTGGATTCAACCGTCACCTCTTACGAGCGCGCGCTGCAGTTGACCGACAGCCGCTACAAGGGCGGCGTCGCTTCCGGGGTCGATGTAGCACAAGCCCAAACGCAGCTTGAAACCACCCGGGCACAGGCCGCAGACGTAGCGGTCGATCGAACCGCGTTCGAGCATGCCATCGCCGTCCTGATCGGCAAGCCGCCTTACCAGTTCAGCCAGCAGCCTTTGCCGCTTTCGACGCCGCCTCCTGCGATCCCGCCCGGTTTGCCTTCCGAGCTACTCGAGCGCCGACCGGACATTGCCGCAGCCGAGCGACGCGTCCAGGAAGCGAACGCGCAGATCGGCGTCGCCCGCGCCGCCTATTTTCCGATTTTCGCGCTCACCGGCGGCGGAGGATGGGAAAGTTCCAAGCTCAGCAATCTCCTTGATGGACCGAGCGGTTTCTGGTCTCTGGCCGGCTCAGCGGCCGAAACGATCTTCGATGGCGGCTTGCGCCGCGGCGTCACCGAAGAGGCGCGGGCCAGCTACGATAAATCCGTGGACACCTACCGGCAGACCACACTGACGGCGTTTCAGGAGGTCGAGGACAACCTCTCGGCCCTGCGTGTCCTCGAGAACGAGGCGAAGATACAAGACGCCGCCGTAGCAGCCGCCGAGCACTCACTGGACCTTTCCAACAGCCGCTACAAGGGCGGCGTCGCGAATTATCTCGAGGTGACCACTGCGCAGAGCGCTGCGCTTGGCAACGAACGCGCCGCCGTGGATGTCCTCACGCGCCGCATGGCCGCAAGCGTGCTTCTGGTTAAGGCGCTTGGCGGCGGCTGGAACGTCTCGCAGATTCCCCCGCTATAGCTGTTCGATGTACGATGCTTTGCGCCGAATTTTTCGGCGCGCAATGGCCACTCCGCCGAAATTCGCCGCCCTGCTTTTTGCCGCGCTGGGATTTGTCCTGGTACTGCTCGCCCCGGTGCCGCGGACCTTTGCCGACTCGCATGACGCCGCGAACGAACGCGTCCCGCTTCGCGACAGCTGGATGATTCAGTCCTCTTGCAAGGTGGCAGCAAAGGGCGCTCAGATTTCGGTCCCCGGCTTCGGCACCGACGGCTGGCATGCAACCAGCGTGCCTTCGACCGTCGTCGCCGCACTCATAGCGGACAGGACGTTTCCGGAGCCCTATTTCGGCGAGAACTTGCGCTCGATTCCAGGGACGACCTATCCCATCGGTAAGATGTTTTCGGTGCTTCCCATGCCCAAGGACAGCCCGTTTCGCTGCTCGTGGTGGTACCGCACCGAATTTCGCGCGCCGGACGGTTTCGATGGCCAGCGCGTGTGGCTCGATTTCGGTGGGATCAATAATCGCGCGAACATCTGGATCAACGGCCGCAAGCTCGCCGGGGAACGTGAAGTCGCAGGAGCCTATCGCACCTACGAGTTCGACGTTACCGCGCTGCTCGAGCGCGACCGGCCGAACGTGCTGGCCGTCGAAACCATCGCGCAGACCGAGAAAGACCTGGGTGTAAATTGGGTTGATTGGAACCCCACGCCGCCGGACAAGGACATGGGACTCTGGCGCGAAGTCTCTCTGCGCTCGACCGGTCCCGTCGAGATCCGCTATCCGGAGGTCACAACACATTTTCCGACGGCGTCACTGGGCGAGGCTGACCTGAGCGTCGAGGCCGAGCTACGCAATGCCAGCGCGGAGCCGGTCACCGGCACTCTGGAAGCCGAGCTCGAAGGCCACCAGGTTCGGCAGGAAGTTACGCTCAATGCCGGCGAGTCCCGCACCATTCGCTTCGCTCCTGATTCGTTTTCCGGCCTCCGCATTCGGAATCCAGAACTGTGGTGGCCTCACCAAATGGGTGCGTCGGCATTGCATTCCTTGTCGCTGCATTTTTTGCTCGGCGACCGGGCGTCGGATTCGACATCCGTCCGCTACGGTATCCGCGAAGTTACGTCCGAGGTCGACCCGCATGGCCATCTTCTTTTTCGCATCAACGGAAAGCGCATCCTGATCCGTGGCGGCGGGTGGGCGCCGGACATGCTCCTGCGCCAGTCTCCCGAGCGATTGAAATCGGAATTCCGCTACGTGCGCGATTTGAACCTCAACACGATTCGCCTCGAAGGTCAGATGGAATCGGACGCGTTTTTCGATCTCGCCGACGAGCAGGGCATTCTGGTCTTCGCCGGATGGGGTTGCTGCGACTACTGGATGCAGTGGTCGAATTGGAAGCCCGCCGATCTCGACATTGCCACCGCATCGCTGCGGTCGCAGATTGCAAGGCTGCGCAGCCATCCCAGCATGCTTGCATGGCTCAATGGAAGCGATCAGCCTCCTCCGGCGTCCGTTGAGCGGGCCTACCTCGGCGTCCTTAAGGAACTCGACTGGCCGAATCCGACTCTTTCTTCCGCATCAGAGAGCACTACGCCCGTCACCGGACCCTCGGGCGTGAAGATGCGCGGCCCCTACGACTACACACCGCCGGATTACTGGCTCGCCGACACTTCAAAGTTCGGCGGGGGGTACGGCTTCGCAACCGAAATCGGCACCGGCGCGGCAATCCCCCCGTATTCGAGCCTCTACAAAATGCTGCCCATCGATCACATCGTTCCCGATGATCCGCTCTGGAATTATCATGCGGGCTCCGAGCGATTCCAGAGTCTTCGCCACTTCGAGGATGCGATGAAGGCGATTTATGGCGCGCCCGCCGACTTCGCCGATTACGAGCGCAAGTCGCAAGCGATGGCCTACGATTCCGAGCGCGCCATGTTCGAGGCCTATTCGCGGAACAAGTACGGCTCGACGGGCGTCATCGACTGGATGTTGAATAACGCGTGGCCGTCGTTGATCTGGCATCTCTACGACTACTATCTGGAGCCGGCGGGCGGATACTTTGGCGCGAAAAAAGCCTGCGAGCCGCTGCACGTGATGTACTCCTACGACGACCGCAGCGTCGCTGTGGTAAACAGCACCTACCAGGCCGAATCGAGTCTCACCGTGACTGCCAGGCTTTTCGACTCAAGCCTGCACGAAAGATTCTCCGTGACCGTCCCGGTGGATGTCCCCGCCGACGGCGTCGTGAAAGCCGGGGCGTTTCCCGAAAGAGTCTTCGACCCGCCGACGGCGGTCTATTTCGTCGACCTCGTGCTGAAGGACAAAATCGGCAATGTGCTGAGCACGAATTTCTACTGGCTCTCGGCGAAGAGAAACCTCTACGACTGGTCGGCCGAAGACAACGACGCGTTTACGCCGGTGAAATCCTACGAAGATTTGACGGCGCTTCAGTCGGTGCCGGGCGCCGGCAAGATTCATGTCGAGGCCAGCGTACTGCCGGGCGTCGAGGGTCCGCTCGTCAAGATGACGCTTCAGAACGGAAGCGGTCATCTCGCCCTTCAGATTCACCTTGGAATCCGGCGCAAGAATGACGGCGCAGACATTCTGCCGGTGCTCTGGAGCGACAATTACATCTCGCTCGTGCCGGGGGAGTCCCGCGAAATTACGGCACAGTTTCTTTCACCCGATGTTCTCGGTAGCGACTCGGAGTTGAGCGTCGCTGGTTGGAACATCGATCCGGAAACCGTTCCCTTGAGCGATAGCAAAACCAGCGCCCGTTACTCTGGCGCCTGGCACTAATGGAAGCGCGGACCGAACTGCCGCTACCTGCCTCATCTCCTGCCCGACTCAGACGGGCCCTCAGCCTGTGGAACCTGATCATCATCGGTATTGTGATCATCCAGCCGATTGCGCCCATGGGCATCTACGGCGTGATCAACAATGAAGCGCGCGGCCACGTGGTGACCACCATCCTGATCGCCATGGTCGCCATGCTTTTCACCGCCATCAGCTACGGAAAAATGGCCCGTGCGTATCCCAGCGCCGGGTCGGCCTACACCTACGTGGGGCAGGAAATTCATCCGGCGCTAGGCTATGTGACCGGATGGGCGATGGTGATGGACTACATCCTGAACCCTCTGGTGTGCACCGTGATTTGCAGCGTGCTCGCGCGCAACATTTTGCCCGGCGTCCCCTATGCCGCGCTCGCCACCGCCTTTGCGGGGCTTTTCACGGTTCTCAACCTGCGCGCCATCCAGACTTCGGCGCGGATCAATGAATCGCTTGCCGCCGGAATGATGATCGTGGTGGTGATCTTTTTCGTGTTTGTGATTCGTTCGCTGTGGGGTCTGCACACATACGGAGCTGCGTTTTTTATACAGCCCTTCTACGACCCGCAAACATTCAGCTTTTCCGGTGTTTTCCGCGGCACTTCCATCGCCGTGCTCACCTACATTGGTTTCGACGGCATCTCGACACTTTCGGAGGAAGCCGAGAATCCCCGTCGAGACATTCTTCTGGCGACTGTGCTGGTTTGCGTGATTACCGGAGTGCTGTCCTCGCTCGAAGTCTATGCGGCGCAGCTGGTGTGGGGAGGAAAACCGTTCCCGCAGGACATGGTGGAGTCAGCATTTCCCCTGGTGGCGCGACAGGTCGGGGGATTCTTCCTGTTCCACCTGCTGAACTTCACGATTCTGATCGCCAATGTCGGATCCGGAATGGGCGCGCAGCTGGCTGCGGCCCGACTGCTGTACGGGATGGGACGCAGCGATGCGCTACCTCGAGGATTTTTCGGGGCGATTGAGCCGAAGCGACGGATCCCGATGAACAACGTCCTGTTGATCGGAGCGATCGCACTCGCCGGGGCGTTTTTCCTGAGCTACGAGAGGGGAGTTGAGCTGCTGAATTTCGGCGCGTTCATTGCCTTCATGGGCGTCAATGCGGCGGCGTTCGTCCGGTACTTCCTGCGCGCAGCTGAAAAGCGGTGGACGAACCTTGTGTTTCCGCTTCTCGGCTTTTCCATCTGCTTCTTTATCTGGCTGAACCTGAGCCGGCCCGCGAAAATCGGCGGTGGCGCGTGGATACTGGTCGGGATCATTTACGGCGCGGTGAAGACCAGGGGATTTCAGTCCGACCTGGTGCGATTCGATGTGCCAGCCGACGAGCCCCAGCAAACCGGCCCGGACTCACAAAACGGTTGAGGGGCTCCTGACACACCTCGGCGCCCTGAAACTCTCCAACGGGGCGGTCAATCAGGCTCCTGAGTGACGATGTGGACATCCACGGCGGGCGCATCGCGCAGGAAGCGGCTGATGGCGTTCATGTAAAGCAGCTTTTGCCAGCCCTCGGTGGCTGTTCTTCCGAAGATCATCTGCGTGACGTGTTTTTCGCGCACGAAGTGTGCGGCGGCGTCGGGAACACTCGTGCCTTTCAGACGCACCGCTTTCGCGCCCAGGCTCTCTGCGAATTGCAGGTTGGCTGCGAGCGATTTCTCGTCCCGCGTGTCGGTGCCGTTGCCAAGATCCACGTGCACGGCATACAGCTCCGCATCCATACGCCGCGCCATGCGGGCCGCCCGTGCGAGCAAGTATTGGGCGCGCGGATTGGCGCTGATGCATACGGCGATGCGCTCGCGGACCGCCCAGTTTTCCTGGATTTCCTTTTCGTCCATATAGGACGAGAGGCTGCGGTCCACCTGTTCGGCGACCTGGCGCAGGGCCAGCTCGCGCAGTGCAATCAGGTTCCCTCGCCGGAAGAAATTCTTCAGCGATTGCTCGACTTTGTTCTGGTTGTAAACGTCACCGCGCTTCATGCGGTTGTGGAGCGCTTCTGGGGTCAGGTCCACCATCACGGTTTCATCCGAGAGTTGCAGTACCCAGTCCGGCACGGTTTCGCGCACGACAATGCCGGTGATCGAGTTCACGGTGGGGGCGATGCTCTCAACGTGCTGGATATTCACGGTGGAAAGGACGTCGATTTTAGCGCCGAGAATCTCAATTACGTCTTCATACCGTTTCCGGTGCTTGCTGCCGGGGATATTGGTGTGCGCCAGCTCGTCCACGAGCGCCACCTGCGGGCGCCGCGCGATGATCGCATCGACATCCATTTCCTCAAACAGCGTCCCCTTGTATTCGATTTTCTTCCGCGCGACGGTTTCCAGCTGCGGGACCAGCTCAGCGATGCCTTTTCGCCCGTGCGTCTCGACCACGCCGATCACAACGTCCTCGCCTCGACTGTGGCGGCGGATCGCCTCGGTCAGCATGCTGTAGGTCTTGCCGACTCCCGGCGCGTAGCCCAGAAATAGTTTCAGCACGCCCTTGGTTTTTTCCGGGGGCGTGGTGACTGCCAACCACTCTTCTGGGGTCTTCGGCACGGGTGTTATTCTCTTTTACCAGCCCTCGGAAAGCTACGATAGAATGCCGCAGTGCGCCTACGCATTCTGATTCGCATCCTCCAGTTTCTGGCCGCCTTCGCGATCGTCCTTGGGATCGCACTTTTGTACCACAAGGCGCTTCCCGTCAATGCCACGACTGTCGCGCTTACGTTTCTGCTCGCTATTTTAGCCGTTTCGACATTCTGGGGCATGGCCGTCGCAGTGGCAATGTCTGTAGCGGCCATGCTGGCGTTCAACTATTTCTTCCTGCCGCCGACCGGGACATTCCGGGTTGCCGATCCCGAAAATTGGGTGGCGCTGCTTGCTTTCCTGGTCGTCGCGGTAATCTCGAGCCACCTTTCCACTCGGGCGCGCCAAAAGGCCGCCGACGCCTCCGCTCGCCAGCACGACGTCGAAAAGTTGTATGCGTTCAGTCAGGGCCTGCTGGAATCCCGCAACGTAATGGAACTGGTAAACCGCATCCCCGGCCAGATCGTGAGGGCCTTTGAAGTCGGCGCGACCGCTCTGTTTCTGGCCGACAAGCAAAAAGTCTATCGCTCCGGCCCGGTTGTTCCGCAGCTGGATACGGAGAGCCTGAAATCCATTCTGGCGCGAGACGAACCGGTCATTGACATCGCCAACAGTGTTTGTTTCCTGCCTGTGCGTATGGGCCTGCACCCGGTTGGCAGCCTGGGAATTTCGGGCACGGTGCTTTCGAGGCAAACGCTGGAAGCCATTGCGACGCTGATCGCTGTCGCCATGGAGCACGCCCGCGCGGTGGAACAGGTAGGGCAGACCGAAGCTGCCCGCGAAGCCGAAAAGCTTCGAACTGCGCTGCTCGACGCGGTCACGCATGCGCTGCGTACACCGCTGACTTCCATCAAAGCCTCGGTTACGAATTTGATCTCAAACCCCAACCTGGCTGCCGGGCAGAGGCAGGAGCTGCTGACGATCATCAACGAAGAAAGCGATCGCCTGAATCGTCTGGTCGGTGAAGCGGGGGAGATGGCCCGCCTCGACGCCGGTGAAGTGGAACTGAACGTCGAACCTCATCCCATCGACCATGTGATCACGGCAGCGCTCGAGCGCTGCCGGCCGTCGCTTGGCAGTCGCGAAGTCCGCGTGAACGTGGCCGAAGGGCTGCCGCGGGTTCGCGTGGACGTGGCGCGTGCCGGCGAGGTGCTGGTGCATCTGATCGAAAACGCCAATCAGTATTCGCCACCGGATCAGCCGATCACGATCACCGCCGAAGCCAGCGGTGAATTTGTGGTTACCAGCGTCGCCGACCGGGGCAGCGGAATCGACGATCCGGAGCGCGCCCTGGTCTTCGAAAAATTCTACCGGGGCAAGGATCAGCGATATAGTGTGGAGGGTACCGGCATGGGCTTGCCGATCGCTAAGGCGATTGTTGAAGCGCACGGCGGCACCATCAGCCTGACCAGCCAGCGTGGGCACGGTTCTGTATTCTCATTCACGTTGCCGATCGATCGCGGCCGTCCGCTGCCGGCGGCCCCGCACCCATGATCTCTGCCAAGATTCTCATTGTTGACGACGAGCCGCAGATCCGCCGCGTACTGCGCACGACCCTGACTTCGCAAGGCTATACCGTCCTCGAAGCGCGCACCGGAGACGAGGCGCTCGAGCAGATCCGCAGCGAGCGCCCCGACCTGATTCTGCTCGACGTCAACATGCCGGGGATTTCAGGGCTGGAGACTTGCCGCGAAATTCGCGCATCAAGCGACATTCCCATCATCATGCTCACAGTGCGCGGCACGGAGAAAGACAAGGTGCAGGCGCTCGACGCGGGGGCCGACGATTACGTTACGAAACCGTTCAGCTCCGAGGAGCTGATGGCGCGAATCCGGGCAGGATTGCGCCGCGCGGCACCGGCGGAATTGATGCCGGCGTTCGTATCGACTGATCTGAAAATCGATTTCGAGAAGCGCATCGTCACGGTGAAGGGGCAGCCCGTCCGGTTGACGCCAAAAGAATTCGAGCTGCTTCGCCACCTGGTCGCCAACCAGGGAAAAGCGCAAGGGCACCGCCGTCTACTTCAAGCCGTCTGGGGACCGGACTATGGCGAAGAAACCGAATATTTGCGTGTGTTCATCAACCAGCTCCGGAAAAAAATAGAGCCAGACCCCAAACATCCCCGCTATATTCACACCGAGCCCTGGGTCGGTTACCGCTTCGACCCGCCGGCTGAAAAACCTCGCCCGGCCCGTTCGGAAAAATAGCCGCAGTGACGAAAATCGCGAGGAGGGATCCAATCGATGGCGCCCCCGATCATCAAACCGCCGTTCACTCTGGAAACTGCCAAAGCCAAAGTACAGTCGGCGCAGGACGCATGGAACACCCGCGATCCTGAGCGCGTCGCACTGGCTTACACGGTCGACTCGGACTGGCGCAACCGCGATGAGTTCTTTCAAGGCCGCGAGGAGATCAAGGCGTTTCTGCGCCGCAAGTGGGCCAAAGAACTGGATTATCGCCTGCGCAAAGAGCTCTGGTGCTGGACCGAGAATCGCATCGCGGTGACATTCCAGTACGAGTGGCATAACCCGACGGGCCACTGGTTCCGGTCCTACGGCAACGAGTTATGGGAATTCGACGACCAGGGTCTGATGCGCCGCCGGATCGCCAGCATCAACGACGTGCCCATCGCCGAAAACGACCGAAAGATCCTCTAGCGCTTCGAGGAATTTCGCACCGAGCTCGGAGCGCCTCAACCCACCGGTAACCGTCGAGCATTGCTTGCGAGATTCACTCGACCTCGCTCCAGGGCGTTCCGCGCCAGTCTGCCTGAGGCGGAGTTTGCGCTAGTGCATGGGGTGGGCGGCGTCGAGATCGAGATTGAGGTCAAGGACATTCACGGTGGCCTCGCCGAGGAAACCGAACTGGCGGCCTTTGGTATGCCGCTCGACAATCGCACGCACTTCCTGTTCGCTCATGCCGCGCTCCCTGGCCACGCGCGGAACCTGAAACGCAGCCGACGCCGGTGAAATATCCGGATCAAGGCCAGAGCCGGACGTGGTTACGAGGTCGGCCGGGATGGGCGCGTTGGGATTGGTCGGCTGAAGCTGCTGGACGCTTGCGGCGACCCGGTCCTGCAACATCTTGTTCGTCGGACCGAGATTTGATCCCGACGAGGCCGTGGGATCGTAGCCTGCGCTCCCTGCCGCTGACGGCCGTGACCAGAAGTATCCTGGCTGCGTAAACGGCTGGCCGATCAGATGCGAGCCGACGAGTTTGTCCCCGGATTTGATCAATTCACCGTTCGCCTGCCTCGGGAACACCACCTGCGCGATTCCGGTCACTACCAGCGGATAGATGATTCCGAGCAACACCGTTGTTGCCAGCGTGAACCAAATCGAGATCAGAAGATTCTTTTTCATGTTCGCCTCTTGCTATCGCGCCCGGTGGTGGCGACATACGTTGCGATCCACCAGCGCCGGACTGCGATCACCCTCCAAACGACACATACTGAGGGCTGTCCTGCCTTGTACCTTGCATTCCGTTTCGAGCCATCCCGCGCAGCTCATGCCAACCCGACGTGGGTAATGATCAAATCAATGATCTTGATCCCGATGAACGGCGCAATGACTCCGCCCAAACCGTAGACGAGCAGATTCCAGCGCAGCAGGGCCGAAGCACCCAATGGGCGATACCGAACACCACGCAGGGCCAACGGCACCAGCGCGATGATGATCAGCGCATTGAAGATGACGGCGGACAAAATTGCCGACTGCGGCGTTTTGAGCGCCATGACGTTCAGGACGTTGAGCACCGGGAAAGCGCCGGCAAACATCGCCGGGATGATGGCGAAATACTTCGCCACATCGTTTGCGACCGAAAATGTAGTCAGCGCACCGCGAGTAATCAGAAGCTGCTTTCCGATCTCGACCACCTCAATCAGCTTCGTCGGATTGGAGTCCAGATCCACCATATTGCCGGCTTCCTTGGCGGCTTGTGTGCCGGCGTTCATGGCCAGGCCCACATCGGCCTGTGCGAGCGCGGGCGCGTCGTTCGTGCCGTCTCCGGTCATGGCGACGAGTTTCCCCTTGGCCTGCTCCTTGCGGATCAGCGCAAGCTTGTCTTCCGGCTTTGCCTGGGCCAGGAAGTCGTCGAGGCCCGCTTCGCGTGCAATGGCGGCCGCCGTCAGCGGGTTATCGCCGGTGATCATCACGGTGCGAATACCCATCGCCCGAAGCTGGTCGAAGCGCTCCCGCATGCCGCCCTTGATGATGTCCTTCAGATGAATCGTGCCGAGGATGCGGCAGTCTTCGGCTACGAGCAGGGGCGTCCCTCCGGCATTCGAGATCGCCTTGACCGCCTCTTCGACCTGCGGCGGGACCGGATTGCCCCTCTGCGCGCAGTGCTGGACAATGGCATCGAAGGCGCCCTTGCGAATCTGGCGCCCATCGAGATCCACGCCGGACATCCGCGTCACGGCGGTAAAAGGAATGAACGTCGCCGCGTAGGCTGAAAGCTCTCTGCCGCGCAAATTGTACTTCTCCTTGGCGAGCACTACGATCGAGCGGCCTTCCGGCGTTTCATCGGAAAGCGACGAAAGCTGCGCCGCGTCAGCAAGATCAGCTTCGGTCACGCCCGGGGCAGGTATGAATTCTGTTGCCCGGCGGTTGCCAAGCGTAATTGTTCCGGTCTTGTCCAGCAGCAGGGTGTCCACATCGCCCGCGGCTTCGACGGCGCGGCCGGACATGGCCAGTACATTGCGCTGGACCACGCGGTCCATCCCCGCAATGCCGATGGCCGACAGCAAGCCTCCGATCGTCGTAGGAATCAGACAGACCAGCAGCGAGATCAAAACGAAAACCGACTGGGGCGCACCCGAGTAGATGGCCATGGGCTGAAGCGTGACCACGGCAAGCAGGAAGATAATCGTCAAACCGGAAAGCAAGATGTTCAGCGCAATCTCGTTCGGAGTCTTTTGGCGCTCTGCTCCCTCGACCAGTTTGATCATCCGGTCCAGAAACGTCTCGCCCGGGTTCGACGTGATCTTCACAATGATTTCATCCGAGAGCACGCGAGTGCCGCCAGTTACCGCCGAGCGGTCTCCGCCGGATTCGCGAATCACCGGCGCCGACTCACCCGTAATGGCCGATTCGTCCACAGACGCGACGCCTTCGACAACCTCTCCGTCTCCGGGAACAAACTCGCCCGCGACACACTTCACGCGGTCGCCGGCGCGGAGCTTCGAGCCGGAAATATCCTCTGTCGAGCCATCCGCCCTCAGTCGGCGGGCCACGGTCTCCGCGCGAGCCCTGCGCAAGGTGTCGGCCTGCGCTTTGCCGCGCCCCTCGGCCATGGCCTCGGCAAAATTCGCAAAGAGCACCGTAAACCACAGCCAGACCGTGATCTGGAGCTCGAACCCAAAGCCTGTGAGATGCAGCAGGCGATCGCGCACCAGATCGTAGGTGGTAATCACCGACCCGATTTCGACCACGAACATGACGGGATTCTTCATCAAGGTGCGCGGGTTCAGCTTGATAAACGAATCCCTCAGCGCGCCGACAACGATGCTGCCGGTCCAAAGCGACTTCCTTTTCCGCTCCCGGGAAACGACATTCGGAGCGGAATCCGGAACGTTCGCCGGGGATACGAAATCAGGATCGTGAATCGATTGTGGGGTCATAGCCGCCTCAGAATACCTTTCCGGCGTGCATCAGCAGGTGCTCGAGGATCGGGCCCAGGCTGAGCGCCGGGAAAAATGTAAGTGCACTGACGATCAGGATCACCGAAATCAGCAGGAACGTGAAAAGCGGCGTGGTCACGGGAAACGTCCCGGATGATTCCGGAACTATCTTCTTTCGCGCCAGGTTGCCGGCCATGGCGAGCACCGGAATCACCATGAAGAACCGGCCCAGCAACATGTCGAAAGCGCCGCTGATGTTGTACCAGGGCGTGTTGCCATTGAGGCCTCCAAACGCCGACCCGTTGTTACCGGCCATGGACGTGTACGCATACAGAATCTGCGACAGTCCATGTGGACCCGCGTTTGAAATGGATGACGTGCCAAACGGGGCCACAATCGCAACGCCAGTGAGGACGAGAACAATGAAGCAGAAAACGAGCACTGTGATCATGGCCATCTTCACGTCGTAGGCCTCGATCTTTTTCCCCAGATATTCCGGCGTCCGGCCCACCATCAGGCCGGCAATAAACACCGAGAGAACGATGAAAACGACGATGCCGTAGAGTCCGGCACCCACGCCGCCGAAGATCACCTCCCCGATCATGATGTTGACCAGTGGAATCATTCCGCCGATCGGAGTGAACGAGTCGTGCATGCCGTTCACGGCGCCGCAACTGGCATCGGTCGTCGCGGTGGCAAACAGGGCCGTAGAGGCTATCCCGAAACGGACTTCTTTGCCCTCCATGTTGCCGCCCGGCTGCACGGCGCTGGTATGCTGATCGATGCCGTGAAGCAAGGGGTTGCCGTGAGCTTCCATGGCATAGACGACCGTAACGCCCACCAGACACAGGAGCGCCATGGCGGTCCAGACGGCCCATCCATGACGCTGCGACCCGGTCATTCGGCCAAGCGTATAGGTCAGACCAGACCCGAGTGAGAGCATCATGACAATCTGCATGAAATTGGTCAGCGGATTGGGGTTCTCAAACGGATGGGCGCTATTGGTGTTGGCAAAGCCGCCGCCGTTTGTGCCGAAAATCTTGATCGCTTCCTGAGAAGCGACGGGTCCCTGAAGGATGACCTGGTCGGTGACCGTCTGGGAAGTGGTCTTGCCATCGGCGCCGGTAGTCTGCACGGTCTGCGGGTTCACAAACTTCGCGGTGTCGTAGGGTTTTAGATTCTGAACCATGCCCTGCGATACGAATACGAGCGCAAGCACAAGACACACCGGGGCCAAAACCCACAGCAAGCCGCGCGTGACGTCGACCCAGAAGTTGCCGATCGTTTTCGATTCACGGCGAGCAATCCCGCGAATGATGGCGATGGCGAGCGCGAGTCCGACCCCGGCAGAAACGAAGTTGTGATAAGCGAGGCCGGCCATCTGCGTGAAGTAACTCATGGTCGATTCGCCCGAGTAGTTCTGCCAATTTGTATTGGTCGTGAACGACGCGGCGGTGTTAAAGGCTAGAGCGGCCGGAACGGCGGGGAAATGCTGCGGGTTCCACGGCAGCCACTGCTGCACGCGCTCGATCGCATACAGCAACAGCATGCTCACGGCACTGAATAACAGCATCGAAACCGTATATTCCTTCCAATCCATTTCGGTCTTTTCGTCAACACCGCAGATCCGATAGAGCAGCCCCTCAAGCGGGCGCAGGACTGGATCGAGAAAGGTCTTGTTGCCCGCGAAGACGCGCGCCATATAGACGCCGAGCGGTTTGGTCACCGCGATAAGCACGACGAAAAATAATCCGATTTGCAGCCAGCCATTCCCAGTCATGGTCAGAACCTCTCCGGCCAAAGCAGCGCGGCCAGCAGATACACGCCCGTGAGAACGCAAATTCCCAGGAGCACAATGTTACCGATCATCAAAGTCGCTCCTTACCTTAGGCGGTCGCACGCCCACACATAGGCGATCGCCAACACGAAAAATCCAACGGTGCAAGCCAAGAATATGATGTCCTGCATCAGGATGACCCCTTCGCGAAGTGCTTCATGGCTGCGTGCGCGGCGCCGGTCGGAATCGCAGCGAAGCAGTTCTTGATGTACGATGTGACCGATTTTCCCTGCGCCGGCTCCTTGCCTTCCAGTCGGTCCGCCGCAGGGCTTAAAGCGTTTTTCTTTGTACCGCCAGTCAAGCGATCGGCTGTTCTGACCACAGTCACGCTCAACCTCCTCGGATCGACATGCCGGAACCGCATGGCCTCACGCGAGAATTGGTACAAGGCATAGAGCATAAAACCGCATCCGGGACCCACAACGATTGCCAGGAAAACTGACATATCCGTACTCCTGTTCAAGCTCCGCCGAGCAGCCGAGTCGCCCGTTGGTGGCCGGAGAGGAGTGCAGGCTACCCCCGTGACGTTAGGAAGGGATAAGAGAGCTGTAAGGAATTTGTAAGCCGCCGAAGTGGCTCAAACCGGACTGGTTAGCCCCGTGATGACAGCCGTTTCAGAGGCGACAGCAACGCAAGCAATGGCCGCTTGAGGTACGATATGGTCGTTGCTCCAGGATCGTGAGATATGGCCGGGCAGCACCGGGTGGTTATTGTCGGGGGTGGATTTGGCGGACTGAGCGCCGCGGTCGGTCTCGGGCGGGCGCCCGTAGACGTGAAGCTGGTTGACCGCTGCAACTACCACCTGTTTCAGCCTCTGCTCTATCAGGTGGCGACCGGGACGCTGTCGCCAGCGAATATTGCGTCCCCGCTTCGCAACATTCTGAAGCGCCGCAAGAACACGCAGGTCCTTCTGGCCGAGGCGACCGGAATCGATGCCTCTAACCGCCGGTTGATATTGAGTGACGGCTCAATCGAATACGATACCCTGGTCATCTCCACCGGCTCGAGCCATCAATATTTCGGCCACGATGAATGGGAGAAATTCGCGCCCGGCCTGAAAACCATCGAGGACGCGACCGACATGCGGCGCAGGATCTTGTTGGCTTTTGAAACCGCCGAGCGCGAGCCGGACCCCGAAAGACTCCGCGCATGGATGACTTTTGTAATTGTCGGCGGCGGGCCCACGGGCGCCGAACTCGCCGGAGCGCTCGGTGAAATTGCCAACGACACGCTGCGCCGGGATTTCCGCAAGATTGATCCCTCCGACGCCCGCATTATTCTGGTGGAAGGAACCGACCGCATCCTTCCCGGGTATCCGCAGAAGCTTTCGGCGAGCGCCCGCAAGATGATCGAGCGCCTCGGCGTCACCGTGCGCACCGGGGCCATGGTCACGGAGGTGAGCAAAGAACTGGTCACCATCCGCGAGGGTGACAAGACGGAAACCATACCGACGCGCACGGTTCTGTGGGCAGCGGGCGTGCTGGGCTCGCCGCTGGGTCGCATCGTGGCCCAGCAAACCGGCGCAACGGTCGACAACGCCGGGCGCGTGAGCGTCGAGCGGGATCTCACCGTGAAGGGACACCCGGAAATTTTCGTGATTGGTGATCTCGCGAATTTCACCCACCAGACCGGGAAGCCTCTGCCGGGGGTCGCGCAGCCCGCCATTCAGCAAGGCCGCTACGTTGCGGCGCTCGTCGCCGGGCGCCTGCTGGGCAAGAAATCCCGGCCATTCCACTACCTGGACAAGGGAAATCTGGCAACAATCGGCCGCGGCGCCGCGGTTGCCGACCTCAATTGGCTTCAACTTTCAGGATTCCCGGCGTGGCTTCTGTGGATATTCATTCACTTGCTCTATATCGTTGAGTTTCAAAACCGGCTGCTGGTATTCGTGCAGTGGGCCTGGTTCTATCTGACCTACGACCGCGCGGCCCGCCTGATCACGGGGAAAAACCCTTTGCCGCTGGATCTCTAGGACCCTCGCCGCTGTTCAGCCGATTTATGCTCCGCCGGGTCCGAAGGCGTAATAGAATCGGCCTACCCCAGCCAATCTACATGAAAACCTACGAAAGGGCGTTGTGGGCGTCGCTGCTCGCGCTGCTGGCGCTCTCGTTTGCTGCGGTGATTCTCACGCGCGGCTGGTCGGATTATCGCGACCGGCTGCGCGCGATCCGACAGGCTTCAGCGGGCGCTTCCAATCTGGTGGACAACCACCCGCTCGACACCGCCCAGCAGCTTGCTCCGCTTGCCGTGACGCACATGGAGGAGGACTACGCCGGGCAGGCGCTGCGATTGGGCGATCTTTCGGTGGACCTGGCATTTTCCGCAGCCATGCACGACGCAGCCGAAAATCCCGCGCCGCTCACTCCCAAGACGCGTGAACTCGCCTCGCGAGTAAGTGCCGGAACGGCAGCAGTTGCCGCCGATCAGGCCCGGATCACGGAATTCACGGCGGCGATGTCCCGTGTGCAGGGTAACGCGAAGGACCAGCTTCAGGACTTGATCGGCATCGCGCAAGCGCAGCTAGCGCTTGATCAGGATGATCTCGAGGACGCACAGCAGGAACTGATCCGCGCCGGTGGCGACAAACAGGCCACGATCCAGCAACTTCTCAACCAGCGAAAGGCCGCCGGCACGCAAAACGCGGCCTCCCAGGTGGGTCCTCCGGCCGGGTCGGCGCTTTCCATCGAGCTCACGCAATCCAAGAGCATCGCTGCGGAGTCTCGCGCCTGGATGTCGCTACGCGCGAAGGAAAAGCTGCTGCTTCAGGCCCAGGCCGATGCGCAGTCGCGCGCCGCGGCGCTGGCCGCCACGCACGAAACGCTGGAAAAACAGCTGGATGCGGGGGGGACCGCGCCGGCACCAACCTCTACGGCCGTAGAACAATCGCAACCTGCATCTGAAACAGTTACACCTCTCACGCGCCTGCACCAGCAAACCGACGACAAGAAAAACCTCGCAGATGTCAACAGGCGTATCGCAACCGAACAGCAGCTCGCGACCGTCTATTCCAGCTGGGCCGATCTCGTCAATGCTCGCGCCAAGGGCTTTCTGCACCAGATCTTCCTGTCCGCGTTCTGGGTTGTTTTGATCGGCGTGTTCGTGTTGGTAGCCAACGAGCTGATCCAGCGTCTGTTTGCCGGCGTGGCTCTTGAACGCCGCGAGATGCACACGATGCGCGCTTTGATCCTGTTCGTGATACAGGCCTTCGGCGTGCTGTTGATCCTGCTGGTTATTTTCGGGATTCCCACCAACCTTGCGACTGTCCTCGCGCTCGCCGGGGCGGGCCTGACGGTCGCCATGAAAGATTTCATCGTCGGGTTCTTTGGCTGGTTCGTGCTGATGGGCAAGGATGGCATTCGCGCCGGCGACTGGGTCGAGATCAACGGCGTCGGGGGAGAAGTGCTGAAGGTCGGGCTGCTGCACACGGTGCTGCTCGAGACCGGGAGCTGGACCGACGCCGGCCATCCGACCGGGCGGCAGGTGTCGTTTGTGAACAGTTTTGCGATTGAAGGGCACTACTTCAATTTTTCGACTTCCGGACAGTGGCTCTGGGACGAAATCGAAGCGCAGGTCCCTGAAAATGCCGACCCCTACGCAACCGGTGAGATGCTGCAGAAAATCGCCCCGGAAGAAACGGCTGCAAACGCAAAGCTCGCCGAGACGGAATGGAATCGACTGACGCCGTCGAGCGACAAGCACGCGCTATCGGCAGCTCCCTCGCTCAGCGTCCGACCGACCGGCGCCGGGGTGAACATTGTTCTGCGCTATCTCACGCGCGCAAATCAACGGCATGAAGTCCGCGCCCGCCTCTATCGCGCCGCCGTCGACCTGCTGCGCAAGAAACAGGTTGCCGAGCCTGCGTCGCCTGACGCCGGACCAAAACACCCAACGGGCGAGGCTTCCACGCCTGCGTAAACGCTCGTCCGGCATCGGGTTTGTTGGCCGACTTTCCGGGAATTTTCAGAGAATCGCGAAGATGTGGAAGCCGCAAAAGCCCAGCGTGACCCCTATCGCCGATCCCGCGAGCACATCGCTCAGGAAGTGCATCCCCAGGACAATGCGCGAGGCCGCGATCAGGAAAGCCAAGGCCAGAAGGGCTGTCAGCAGATACGGATAGAACAGTCCCAGTGAAATCGCTACGGCAAATGCGGTGATGGAGTGTCCGGAGGGAAACGAGTATTTGTCCGGAGGCAGAATTGAAGCCCAGCAGTGCGGTTCGACTTCGCAGGGTCTTTTGCGCCGGCTGGTACGCTTGAGCATGCGGAACAGGAAGATCCCGGCAACGGCGCTGGAAGCGGCCGCCCCGATGGCCAAGAAGCGTGGTTCCCCGCCGTAGAACACCAGAATCAGGCCGAGTGCATACCAGAGCCACCCGTCGCCTCCCCGCGTGGCCAGCAGCATGAGAATGCGGATCCAGCGCGGGGCGCGCCATCGATGCACGCGCCGCATCAGGCGGTAATCGCTTGATTGGATCTGGTTCCAGACTGCTTTTGCGACGGTCATGCTGATTCCTCCACTGCACGCTGAGGTACCGTGATCCAGCGAGAACGCTTGCGTGAGTTAGGACGTTGCAGAATTTCGGTCGCCCAGAAGCGGCTGAAGGACCGCTCCTGCCGGTAATTCATATAGGTGATGGCCGGGATAAGTACGGCGAGTGGCGAGATGAGTGCGGTCCAGGATTTCTCCCGAATCAACTCGATCCCGATCAGAAATACGTCGCGCGTCAATTTCGAGAAGCAGCCGGATTCGCCCGCCACGCGGCCACTCCCGGCCCTGAGTCCCGCGAAAAACTCTTCCTTGTCACGGGCGCCGGGAACCTCGGTATATGCCGTACCGACCGACGGGAGCGCATGCGCATCGCTTCCGCCGATTGCGATCTTGTCCCATTGCTGGGCGAGACTCGTGGCATAGCCGTTGGTGGCCTCAAGCATGTGGCTGTTGCGCGTTTCGATCGCCGGGAAGTACTCCTGGAACCAGGTGAAATCTTCCCGCTCACGCCGGCCGGTCACGCTTGAAAACACGTGGTTGACGCTGAAGAAGATTCTGCGCTCGGTGAGATACATCAGCAATGCGACCAGATCGTTGCGCCTCTGCAGGAGCTGCGTGTGCTGGCGCTCATGGAAGTCGTAAACGCCAATGTGGACTTCGGTACCGCTGGGCATCCGGCACGTCAGCTCCTCGCTCAGGAAGAAATTGGGCTCGCGCCGCAGTGTCTCGGCTCCCTCAATCGAGTCATGGTCGGTCAGCGTGAACAGGTCCATGCCCCTGCGCTTCAGTAGGGCGTGTACTTCTCGCGGATCGCTGTAGCTCTCCCGGCAGATCGCGCGCATGAACGGCGTGGTGCAGGCGCCGGAAAAGTACGAATGGACGTGCATGTCGCATTTCATGATTTCCACAGTAAATTCACAGGGTTACGCAAAGATGACATTGCCGCTAACATTCTGAAAACATAGATACTTAACTGATTCGACACAGAATTCAGGTTTTAACATGCCAGTCGCATTCGGCGAACCGGGGGCTGTGAGACTAGGCGACTTATGGGGCGACCCTAGGTGCAGCGGCTCGAGTTCGGGTTCTTCGACGCAGGGGGCGGTCACCGCGCGGCCGCGACCGCTCTGGAGATGGTCATCCAGACCGAGCAGCGCCCCTGGGAGGTCCAGCTCACCAACCTTCAGGAACTGCTCGATCCCCTCGACATTGCTAAGAAATATGCGGGCATCCGCATTCAGGATGTGTACAACACAATGCTGCGCAAAGGCTGGACGCTCGGGAGTCCCCAACTTTTAAGGGTGCTGCAGCTTGTGATCGGCGCCTACTACGCACCCACGGTACGGCTGCTCAAGGCGCACTGGGAGCGAACCCAGCCCGACATGGTCGTTTCCTTTGTGCCGCACTTCAATCGTGCGCTGGCCGAAAGCTTTTCCGCGGTGTTCCCCGGGCGTCCATTTGTAACCATCCTTACCGACATCGCCGACTATCCGCCTCATTTCTGGATTGAGCGCCAGCAGCAATATCTGATCTGCGGATCGGACCGCGCAGTCGAGCAGGCGCGGTCGATGGGGCACTCCGGCGACCGCGTTTTCCGCGCTTCGGGTATGATCCTCCATCCGCGGTTTTACGACGAGCCGGTTGGGGATCGCACTGCCGGGCGCGAGCGCCTGGGTTTGCGGCCCGATTTGCCTACCGGGCTTGTTCTGTTCGGGGGCCATGGCTCCGACGTGATGCTGGAGATTGCCAAGAGTCTGGACAGGTCGTCCCTTGATCTTCAACTGATCTTCGTCTGCGGAAAAAATGAAAAGCTCGCAAACGAGCTGCGCGCGAGAAAGTCCCGGGTGCCCTGTTTTGTGGAGGGATTTACAACCCGCGTGAACGAGTACATGCAGCTCGCCGACTTCTTCATCGGCAAGCCCGGCCCCGGCAGCGTGAGCGAAGCGCTGGCGATGCGGCTCCCGGTGATTGTGGAGTGCAACGCCTGGACCCTGCCGCAGGAACGCTACAACGCCGACTGGATCGTCGAGAAGCAAGTTGGGCTGGTGCTGCGGAGCTTTGACAAGATTGATGCTGCCGTCACCCGACTGATCGAGCCGTCTGCGCTGGACCGCTACCGCACAAACGCAGCTGCGCTCCAAAATAAGGCAGTTTTCGAAATTCCCGAGATCCTGGAAAAGATCTTCGACCTTTCGCGAGACCGTTCCCACGCGAATCACCAAGGGCAGCTTGCCGCGAAGCTCGCCTGACCCGGCCCCAAGACGCCCAAGACTGCGAGTTTGGCGAAACTTCCTGCGACCAAATGCCGGCTTGCCCGTCTAATGACATGTAGGCGGCTCGCCTGGCGTTCCTGCGGCACATTTCGTTATCGGCAACAAAAACCGGGGGTTGGCGCTCGCGAACTCGACCCCCGGGGCTTCTGTATGGCAACATGGAACACCTCGGGTCGAGCGAAAAGAAGGGGGGGGCGGAATCATGGCGAAGGCGACATTCGCAGCGGGCTGTTTTTGGGGCGTCGAAGACGCGTTCCGGCAGGTGAAGGGTGTAACTTCGACTGCAGTTGGATATATCGGCGGTCACACAAAGAATCCGACCTACAAGGAAGTCTGCACCGACAAGACGGGGCACGCCGAGGCCGTAGAGGTTGATTTCAATCCGAGCGAGGTTTCCTTCCGCGAGTTGCTAGCCGTTTTCTTTCAGAGCCACGACCCAACTCAGTTCAACCGCCAGGGGCCGGATTACGGGTCCCAGTACCGCTCGGCGATTTTCTTTCACGATGCCCAGCAGGAAGCTGAGGCACGCGAATCGGTCGCGGCGCTGGACAAGTCTGGAGTTTTCAAGCGGCCCATCGTGACGCAGATCGTTCCCGCGTCGGAGTTCTATCGCGCCGAGGAGTACCACCAGAAATACTTCGAGAAGCAAGGCATCCGGGCCTGTCACTTGCCCTAGGGACCCTGAGGCGGCCGCAACCGGCGTAGTCTGTTTCACTTAAGGCATTTCGTTGACGCCCGGTCGGCCCCTATTATAGTATTGGAAGGTTTCGGGGGAAACGGGTGGCACCCGTGTTGCATCTAATACAGTTGTATCCGTATGGCACCGGGCAAGTGGGGCGCAAGCGACAGAATTCGGCAGCAGTTCCAGGGGATCGCCTTATCTATCCGTCCGCACGTAGCTAAATCAGGAATGCGCCGGGGTGTCTCGACCGGCCTTTTGTACTTGGGAAATCATATCTGCTGGCCGATTAGGTTTATTGGAGAGAACGCGTGACGCTGGCTCTTGAGGAAAAATACGATCAGGTAAGGCAACTCATCGCGATGGGCAAGGAGCGGGGCTACCTGCTCTACGATGAAGTGAACGACATCCTGCCGGCCGAGGTTCATTCCTCGGAAGAAATCGACGACCTGCTCTCGACGTTTGAGCGCTACGGGATCGATGTGTACGAAGATCTGTCAACGGCCAAGGCTGCGCTGGCGGCGGCCGATCCGTCCGAGCCGGCCGAAACAGCAAAGGAAGACGCGCCCTCGACATCTTCTGAAGACGGCGATCTCGATCTCACTCCTGGAACACTGGAGAAGACCAACGACCCGGTTCGCATGTATCTCCGCGAAATGGGTACCGTGCCGCTGCTGACACGCGAAGGCGAAGTGGCGATCGCCAAGCGCATCGAGCGCGGTCAGTTGCTCGTGCTGAAGACCATCACGCGCGCTCCGCTGATCTTGAAGGAACTTCTGCAGGTCGGCGAGGATCTCCGCAACGGTTCCCGCTCGATTAAGGAAATCGTCCAGTTCGACGACGAAGAACTTACCGAAGAAAAAATCGAAGCGAAGACCAAGGAAACGCTCAAGCAGATTGACAAGATTGCCAAGCTCTACCTGCTGGCGATGAAGCTGGCCGCGAAGCTCGATCGGGTGCCGCGCGCGAAGAAGCGCTCCTACCTGCGCGCCCGCTACGCCGTAGCCCGGACGCGTATCGAGATGTCCGGCCTGATGCGCGAGCTTGATTTCAACCCGCTTGAAAAAAAGCGCCTGATCGACAAGATCCACCAGACCGTTGAGCGCGTGCACTTCCTGGAACGCGAAACGGTGAAGCTTGAGCGGCGCGTAGAAGCGTCGAAGGCCGAGGTGCAGGCCGAGGCGCGCAAGGATCTGCGTGCCCGCCGGCAAGAGCTGGGTGAAATCGAAGTCGCAAGCGAAGTCAGCCCCGCGGAGCTGAAGCGCGCGATCCAGGTGATCCTTCGGGGCGAGGCCGAAGCGGCGCTCGCGAAAGACGAACTGATCGAAGCGAACCTCCGGTTGGTCGTTTCCATCGCGAAAAAGTACACCAACCGCGGATTGCAGTTCCTCGACCTGATTCAGGAAGGAAACATCGGCCTGATGAAGGCCGTGGATAAATTCGAATGGCGGCGCGGTTACAAGTTTTCAACTTACGCGACCTGGTGGATTCGCCAGGCCATCACGCGCGCCATCGCCGATCAGGCCCGCACGATCCGCATCCCCGTGCACATGATCGAGACGATCAACAAGCTGGTGCGCACGCAGCGCCAGCTGGTGCAGGAACTTGGCCGCGAGCCTACCTCGGAAGAAATCGCCAAGCGCATGGACATTCCTGTCGCCAAGGTGCGCAAGATTTTGAAGATCGCGCAGGAGCCGATTTCGCTTGAGACTCCCATCGGCGAAGAAGAAGATTCACATCTCGGCGATTTCATCGAAGACAAGGCCGTCGTCTCGCCGTCCGACGCGGTGATCAATCTGAGCCTCAAGGAGCAGACCTCCTCGGTGCTGAAGACGCTGACGCCCCGCGAGGAAAAAGTGATCAAGATGCGCTTCGGTCTGGACGACGGCAGCGAGCATACGCTGGAGGAAGTCGGGCAATCGTTCGCCGTCACGCGCGAACGCATCCGCCAAATCGAGGCGAAGGCGCTGCGCAAGTTGCGCCACCCGTCGCGTTCACGCAAGCTTCGCGCCTTCCTGGAAGGCTCCGCAAACGATTACTAATCCGCTTGGTGTTGAGCTTTTCTAGGGGCGCTGCTTGCTGCGCCCCTGTTCGGTCAGCGTGCCCTCAAGGCGGTTGAGCGCTTGGAACCAGTAAGACTTCATCCTCGCGCATTCCTTCGAATTCGCAAGCTTGCTGTGGTCCAGGGCCACCTGAGTCTTCTCCGGCCCCTTGCTGTAGAAACCGACGCTTAGCCGCGTGGTTTCATTCCACTTTGCGCGAACATATTTGCCCGGGGTCGCGGTCGTGATTTCGATCTTTGCTCCCGGCAGCCACCGCTGCCGCAGTTTCTCATCTGTCCAGGCCGCAAAGGCTCTGGCGAGCGGCACGATCATGGTGCGGCTGCCTGAGGCACTGAACTCGCCGTCGCATTTCTGAAATTTCTGACGAATCCCGCGCTCGTGCTCATAGCCGACCGCGACCATTTGACTCCACCATGACGGTACTTTTTTCTGCCGGAGGTATGCCGCGATTTCCTTGTGCGGCCACTTCTTCGCGCCGGCCTTGTCGAGAATCTCGAACCACTCGGCCCAGATTTTCCCGGTCTTGGCTTTTACCGCCTCGTCGGTAGAGCGTTTTGTTTCTCTCGGCTTCGCCATGCCTAGGTCCTTGTCTGTGGCAATCGTGTTACTTGCGGAAACGTAATATAATCCCGCTCTTTCAGCAAGGGGTGCCGTCATGCCGCACAAGAAAACCAACAGCACGCGCGAGCCCGAGCGCGATTATTCGCACCGCTCACTGCTCGACAAACTCGGCGTCAAACCGGGGCAGAAGATCGGGGTTCTCGGTGTTGAAGATGCTCTGTTTCTGAATGAGCTTGCCACGCGCGTTCCGGAATTCGCCCGCGAGAAACCGCCCGCCGGGGCGGACATGGTTCTGCTCGGCGCTGAAAACCGAAAAGCGCTCGCGAAGTTGACGTCTCTTGCCTCCACAATCCAGAAGGCCGGAGCGATCTGGATCGTCTATCCCAAAGGCCAGTTGCACATTCGGGAAGCTGACGTAATGGCTGCCGGAAAGTCGGCTGGCCTTACGGACAATAAGGTCTGCCGCTTCTCGGAAACACATACGGCCCTGCGCTTCGTCATCCCAGTGACCCGGCGCTGACGGCGCAGCGCGAAATCGAAAGCGCGAAATTTCGCCGCGGGCCTTCCCGCTGGACATATGATGTTGGAATGGCGACGAGTCTTGAAGCCCGCGGCCTGACGGTCGAGCTGCCGACCCGTTCGGGGTGGGTTCGCCCGGTGAACGAGGTTTCCTTCACGCTCGAGGAGGGCGAGACGCTCGGAATTGTCGGTGAATCGGGCTCCGGTAAGACGATGCTTGCGCTCGCGCTGATGGGGCTTGAGCCCCCTGGCGCCCGCCGCAAGGGCGAAATCTGGCTGCGCGGCCGCGCAGCGAATGGAAACGGCGCGGCCGTGAAACCCGATCCGATCGAACGAGTGGGAGAAAATCTGGTGACTGCCGCTCCCGCCGAAATGCGCTCTGTGCGCGGCGGCGAGATCGCCATGATTTTTCAGGAGCCCATGACGGCGCTCAATCCCGTTGTGCGCATCGGCGCGCAAATCGAGGAAGCGATTCGTGTTCATCGGCCGCAACTCGGGGGCCGCGAAATCCGCCGCCTCGCGCATGAGGCGCTGGAACGTGCCGCCATTCCCGAGCCGTCCGCTCGCGCGCACCAGTATCCGCATCAACTTTCAGGCGGTCTCCGTCAGCGGGCGATGATTGCCATGGCGCTGTCGGCCGGCCCGCGCGTGCTAATCGCCGACGAACCCACTACGGCGCTCGACGTCACCGTGCAGAGGCAAATTCTCGACCTGCTCCTACTGCTGCGACGCGAGCTTCAGCTTTCCCTTCTTTTCATCACGCACGATTTCGGCGTCGTCGCGCAGATTGCCGACCGGGTAGCGGTGATGTATGCGGGTCGCGTGGTCGAAGATGGTCCCGCATCGGAAGTCTTGCGCCATCCTCGGCATCCCTATACCGCGGGCCTGCTGCGGGCCGCTCCCCGGATTGCGCGCGAAAAGCTGGTGGCAATCCCCGGTGCGGTTCCTCCGCTGGGTTCGCTCCCTGCGGGTTGCGCCTTCGGTCCGCGCTGCGCGCAGCACGTGCCGGAATGTGACGCCGCGATGCCCGAACTCATTCCCGCCGCCGGCGCGGGCGAAACCCATCGCGCCCGGTGTATTCTTGTCCGTTGAACTCTTGTCCAGTGGGTCAGTCTGGTAACAAAGCGCGGTGAGTGTCTTGACGACGGTCAACATCTGAATATGGAAGGCCACCAGCAGCAAAAAGATCTCGTACGCGAACAGTTCACGCGGACTGCGCAAGTTTTTGGCGATTACGCCTTGACCAGCCGCGAGCCCGAGGCGGAGCGGATTGCGCGGATGGTGCTTGCCGGCGGGCGCGACCGAGCGGTCGATATCGCCTGCGGTCCGGGCACACTCGCCCTGCGATTCGCGCGCCACGTCCGCTGGGTTTGCGGACTCGATCTCACGCCTGCGATTCTGGAGCGGGCGCGCCGCTCTGCCGCAGGCGAAGGCCTCTCCAATCTCGATTTCGCCCTTGGTGACGCGCAATCCCTCCCATTTGCTGATGGGTCGCTCGACATCGCCGTTACAAGCTACGCCCTGCACCATCTCCTTGATGCAGCACGCACGATTGGAGAAATGGCCCGCGTGGTCAAGCGGGGCGGGCGCGTCGGAATTCTCGACATTTTCTTGCCCGACGATCCTGGGGTCTCCGAGCTGAGCAATCGCATCGAACGCCTGCGCGATGCTTCGCACACGCGCACGCTTGCTCGCAAGGAGTTTGAACTGCATTTCGCGGCAAATGGCCTGCGCGTCCTTGAGACTTGCGTCCAGGAAAATTCCCGCTCCTTCGACCACTGGATGCTGGTGGCCGGATCAAAGCCGGGCGACGGCCCGTACACCGAGGCCCGGCGGCTGATGGAGGCGTCGATCGCAGACGACGGAGCGTGGTTCCACCCGCGATTTGAGCCGGCCGGAGACGGCACCGGCGCGCGCGAGCTGATCTTCACGAACACCACGCTGTTTATCGCCGGTGAGAAAATCTGATATGGCCGGCGACGCCCTTCTGGAGGTGCGCGACCTGCGGAAATCCTACGCAGTTGCGGCTTCCGCGATCCACCAAGCCGAAGGCGATCCCCCTGCTACAAGTGTCCCGATTGTTGGCGTTGACGGAGTGAGCTTTTCGCTTGCGCCCGGCGAAACGCTCGGCATCGTCGGCGAGTCCGGCTGCGGCAAGACGACGCTTGCGCGAATGTTGCTGCGGCTGGTTGAGCCGGATTCCGGCGAGATGCGGTTCCGCGGGCAGGACTGGCGGGGGGCGCGGGGGGCGGATTTGCGCGCTTTGCGCCGCCGGATCCAGATGGTATTTCAGGATCCCGTCGCCTCGCTCAACGCCAGGATGCGTGTGGGCGCGATCGTTGGAGAACCGCTGGCGATCCATGAAGCGGGGCTCGCGCGCGCCGATCGTCATGCGCGAGCCGCCAAAATGCTGGAGTCTGTCGGTCTCGGTGCCGAAGCGCTCGAGCGCTACCCGCACGAATTTTCCGGAGGCCAGCGCCAGCGCATCGGCATTGCCCGCGCGCTAATTCTGCGGCCCGAGCTTGTGGTCGCCGACGAGCCCGTTTCGGCGCTCGACGTTTCTGTCGGCGCACAGATCATCGAGTTGCTCGATCGTTTGCGGCGCGAACTCTCGCTCACCCTGATTCTGATTTCGCACAGCCTTCCGGTCGTCGCACAGCTCGCCACGCGAGTCGCTGTGATGCAGGCTGGCCGGTTCGTCGAATCTGGCACGGCGGATCAAGTGCTGCAAACTCCCAAACACCCCTACACGCAAGCCCTCGTCGCCGCCGTCCCGGAAATTCCGAGCTAATTGTTTCCGGCGCCGCTGCGGGAACTTCCAGTCTGTAACCGCAAGCTCGGGACCAAACCAGGGACCTGTTGTTACTGTTGCGGGGAAGCTCAGATACGCCGTTCAATATTCGGAAAGTCGAGCCAGACCTTCACACCGCAGAAGTGCGATCCTTCCGTACAAATAGGAGTCGAAATGCCCGCGCGCAAGTGACAGGGCGGACCAATGTAGCGCCCGAGTTCTGGAAGCGCCCCGCGGACCTGCTCGACCTCCTCGATCGAGGCCTGATAGATTTCTTCCTGTGCGTTGAAGCACGTTCGCATCGTCCATTTGTGCAGTAGATGCAGCAGCGAGCCTGACTCGACCAGTCGAATCGACTTCGCATTGGGCAGCAGGTAGAGGGCGAATTCGCTGGCCAGACCGCGGCCGAGCAGCTCATTCTTGGCGTTCCACGCTTCTTCCATCGCCTGCTGATAGATCTCCAGGGCCCGCGGATTTTCGCGGACAAGCATTGGCGTGACGTAGTCGGCAGAGCGCGTGTCGGCGAGGGTCAGCAGCGGCCTGGACCCAGGCACCATCCTGTGCCTTTGGTCCTGGCTATCGGCGGTGTGGCTGATCTTTTTCGCAAACGTGAAGTGCACGTGATCGAGCGGACGCATCATCGGCGCGTGCACGCCCACATTGAGTGTCTCGCGGCGATAGGGATTACGCGCAGGATTAAGCATCCGATCCAGGGCTTCGGCCTCGGGGCATTCTGCAGCAGTCAGCCCCATCACGGCGCGGTAGGCCTCCGACATTGCCTCAATACCCCGGGGTGAAAAATCCACCAGGCGAGAGGTTCGCCCCGCAAGCCGCGCGTCGAACTCGCGGGCAAATGCCTCGCCGTCCCGCGGCGGCTGCTGCCATTCGGGCCTGTCCTCCATCGCCCCGCTGTCGAAGCGGTCGAAAAATTCCGGATCCGCTTCGCGAACCCGCGAGACCATCTCGCCCAGCACGTGTCGCGCTTCGGTGGGCGTATCGTTGGCGGCCTGCATCCGCCACAACCGGTAGAGCACGACTCCGGAAATCGTGTGCACCATGGTGGTGAACGCCGCGACCGGAAGAACGTAGCGCGCTATTTCGATCGCGCGCTTTTCTGACTGCCGCGCTACCTTCTGTACGCGCCGCGAGTGCGACATGGGGCCGAGGTGCCAAATGTCGCTCAGGATCGCGCCCGCCGCCGGCTCAAGTACCCGCGTCAGCTCGCGATAGCGGTCCCACGCACGCGCGACCGCTCTTTCGTAGATCTCTCGCTCGCCCGCGCCAAATTCCGCGCTCGCTTGAGGGATGTAGGCTTGCGCGCGATCCAGCCGTACATAGCGCTGGCTCTGCTGTTCGGAATTGTAGAAGGGATGGGCGTGAAGAAACGACCAGACAAACTGCCGGCTCACATTTTCGAGCCCGAATTCGAAATGCGCGTGTTGGTAAACGGTGTGATGTCCGCCGAAATAGGTTCCCGAGCCAATCGTGACGCGTTGTTTTTCGGTCACTTCTTCGGGAACTACCAGGTGCGGTGAATAGCAGGTGCGCGCCGCTGCAATTGCGGAATCGAACGGGTGCGCGAATGCGTTGCGCAGCGTCACGCGCGGCGCCGCCGTCTCTACGCGTGACCCGATGGGTGCGTCAGGAATGGGAGACAATTGCGGGATCATCTGCACGGCATTCTACACCGTGCGGGCGGCAGATTCACGGAAGCGTTCCCAGTGATACCTTACTTCTTGGCCATCGAAGCTGCCTTGTCAGCATACTTTTTCTGGAAGCGCTCCACGCGGCCGGCGGTATCGATCAGTTTCTGCTTGCCGGTGAAGAAGGGATGGCAGCTGGAGCAAATTTCGACTCGAATCATCTGACCCTTGATGGTCGAGCGAGTTTCAAACGTGCTGCCGCAGGCGCAGTGCACCTTTACAGCATGGTAATCGGGATGGATTCCTTCTTTCATGAAAAGCTCCTGTCTGCCGGCCGGTCTGCGCGAACAAAAAGCCGATCCATAGATTCGCGTCGCTAGGCGGGCGGGGAAGTGCCAAGTATACCCGAAAATCACATTCGCGCCTACGCGCGCGACACCACTTAGATGACCGAAGCGTCCCAGGTGATTCAACCGGTCCCGAGCTTAAAACGGCCAGATATCGGCGCGGCAGGCGACACCCCAGCACGCCTCACGGGGCACCTTCGCCCTAGGA
>DATNKU010000051.1:0-2967 GCA_035603235.1 Candidatus Cybelea sp.
GAAGTGATCGTCTGTCCCACCGCCGTCGAACCGGAAGATCCGCGCAGCTACTATTCCGTCGCCGCCAAACTCGCGCGCGAAATTCCGAACTCCTTTTACCCCAATCAGTACGAGAACTCTATGAATCCCGAGGCGCATTACCGCACCACCGGCCCGGAAATCTGGCAGGACACGGAAGGAAAAATCACGCACTTCGTCTGCGGCGTCGGAACCGGTGGCACGATTTCAGGCGTCGGTCGCTACCTGAAAGAAAAAAATCCGAACATCAAAATTATCGGCGTGGACCCCATCGGCTCGCTCTACTACGAAAAAGTGAAAACGGGAAACACCGGCAAGGCCCTCACCTACGTCGTCGAAGGCATCGGCGAGGATTTTTTCCCCGGCACAATGAACCTGAAGATTCTCGACGACATTCTGCAGGTGAGCGACGAAGAATGTTTCGTTTGGGCGCGGCGCCTGGCGAAACAGGAAGCCATCTTCACCGGAGGCTCGGGCGGCGGCTGCATTTCCGCCGCGCTAAAAATCGCACGCAAAGCAAAATCGGGCGACATGATCGTCGCCTTCATGCCCGATTCCGGCTCGCGTTACATGTCCAAAGTTTTCAACGACGGCTGGATGCGCGAGCACGGCTATGTGGACGCCGAAGTCGCGCTTTCCGCCGCCGACGTCATCCGCGTCAAGCGCCAAGCCGGAAAAACCCGCGACATAATCGTCGCCGGACCCTACCAGACCGTGTTCCACGCGCTGCAAACCATGCAGCAGCAGGATATTTCGCAACTCCCCATCTTCGAAGAAGGAAAATCCATCGGCACGGTGTTCGAGGATCAGATCCTGAATCTCGCGCTGCAAGGAAAAGACCTGCGCAAGCTCGTCATCCGCGAAGTAATGGGCGCCCCGCTGCCGCAAGTCCCCGCCAACTCCCCCATCGAGCGCGTAACCCACATCCTCAGCCACGACAGCCCCGCCGTCTTCGTCGAAATGCCCGGCGCCAAACTAGAAGTCCTAACCAAGTTCGACCTGATGGACACCATCGCCGGCTTGGTCGGCCAAAAACGCTAAGCGATCTTCGCAGCTAATCCACTGTATCGATACTGCCTTGATGATCGCCGGCGAGTGCGCCTCGTAATCCGCCGGACCTTACTGTCGGTCGTAGGGGCACGGCATGCCGTGCCCGTTTTCCTCAAAATCGCCGCCAGCTAAATGATCATCGGTAGTCACAATGGAACGACCGGCTCCGCTTCGCAGACGTGGGTTATGCTGCGAATCGGAAGACAAGCAGTACAGAGCCACAAGCGAAAGGAGCCGGTCTATGAAGCGGATAGAATTTGTGGGATTGGATGTCCATGCCGATACGATTGCGGTAGCGGTAGCCGAGCAGGAGGGCGAGGTACGCTCCCTGGGGATCATAGCGAATCGCGAGGAGTGCGTTCGCAAACTAGTCGGGAAACTGGGGCCGGTCGAGCAGCTGCGGTTTTGTTATGAAGCGGGTCCCACGGGCTACGCGCTGTACTGGCAGTTGAGCAAGCTGGGAGCGCGGTGCGAAGTAGTGGCGCCCACACTGGTTCCGGTGAAGGCTGGGGATCGGGTGAAGACGGATCGGCGGGATGCGTTGAAACTGGCGAGGAATTATCGGGCCGGAGAGTTGACCGCGGTATGGGTGCCGGATGCGGCGCACGAGGCGTTGCGGGATTTGGTGCGGGCCCGGGAAGCGGCCAAGAAGGATCAACTGCGCGCGCGGCATCGCTTGAGCAAATTTCTTTTGCGGCACGGCCGGCGGCCGCCCGCGGGGGTGCATTCCTGGACGCTGCAATATCTGAAATGGGTGCAGCAGGAGGTGCATTTCCCGGAGCGCGCGCAAGAAGTCACGCTGCTGGATTACTTGCACGAGGTGCAACATGCGGCGGCACGCATCGCGCGGCTGGACCAGGCCATAGACGAAGCGGCACAGTCAGCGCCAGCGGCGATGCGAGCCGTGATCGAAGCGCTGCAGGCGTTGCGAGGAATCGCTAAAGTTACGGCGGTGACCGTGGTGGCGGAGCTGGGAAAGATAGGGCGCTTCACCGGGGCGCCGCAGCTGATGGCTTACGGAGGAGTCGTGGCCAGCGAAGATTCCAGCGGGGAAAGAATACGGCGAGGGCCCATCACGAAAACCGGGAATGCCCACTTGCGCCGCGTGGTGGTGGAAGCCGCCTGGGCCTATCGACACCGGCCGAGCATCGGAGCCACCTTGCGCAAGCGGCAAGAACCCGTCAGCGAAAAAGTGAAAGAGATCGCCTGGAAGGCGCAACAGCGCTTGCATGCGCGCTACATGAAATTGACGCTGCGGGGTAAGAACAAGGGTGTGGTGATCACGGCGGTGGCACGCGAATTACTCGGTTTTCTCTGGGCCATTGGCATACAAGCAGAAGCGGAGCAGCAAGAATCTCTCTCCCGGGTAGCGTAAGAAGTTTTAACAGGTTGGTAGTGGCTCGTCCCGGCGTACAGGAGGCAGTGTGGACAGCGGTCGAGGGGCACACGAAGGAGAATCCTCGATGCCCCTATGCGGCAGGTCGCAAGACCCAACCCGCGCTGGTAGTCCGAGGCAGCTCCCGACGGATCACGATTATGCGGCTCGACCCGCGAATATCAGACTGATCAATCGTCGAGTTAGCTTCCTCGATCGCTACCCACCCTGCTTCCGGTCCCGACAAAAAGAAAAGAAAAAAACAACACTCGTAGTTGACAGGTCGTTCCATATCAGGGGCGCTGCTTGCTGCGCCCGCTTTTGATTCTGCACTCGCACCACTACTCCACTAGGAGCGCGACTTGCGTAAACTTAAAATCCTAATCGTGGATGACTCTGCCTTAATGCGCAAAATCGTCGAAAGAGCCCTCCGCCAGGCTGGTCTCGACCTCGGCGAGGTTTTGGAAGCCAGCAATGGTGCCGAGGCCCTCATCGAAGTTCAAAAAGGTTCGCTCGACATAATC
>DATNKU010000021.1:0-2246 GCA_035603235.1 Candidatus Cybelea sp.
ACCAGCAGCCGCACAACTTTTCCCGGCATCGGTGCCACTATTTTCTTTGCCCCGTGATCCTCTCCTGCCCGCGTGCGGCCACGAAGTGACCGGGGATCGCGCACTTCCGCACCGAACCGAGTACCGCCCACCCACAAATACAAATCGCCGGCCACCCGCTCCGACTTAACCTCATACGCCGTGTTCCCCACCCGGAGGGACAAAACATCCGGGCGCACCAGAATGGCGTCAACCTCGAACTCCCGGCCATCCAGATGGCACCTCCATCGCCCCTCATTGCGATCCAGTTTAAGCCGGTAATTCCTGCCGTCGATGGTTACCTCGAAAAGCATAAGGACATCTCAGTTTTTTCCCTTGAATCGCCGTTCCCATGACTTAACGCAAGGCTTCCCGGCGGCTGGCACTCGTCCAATTCGACCTCACCTTGTCAGCCGGAAGGCCGGAGCTTCCACCGCCATTGCCTGCGCCAGGCACCCTTGCGCCCAGTGCTGCAAACACTCCGGCAGCAATCGCCGCAACTTCCGCCGGTCTCGAATCGACAGACTTGTCCTCGGTCCGCTTCAACATCCGGTCGAGAAATCCGGTATCAAGTTTGGCGGACAGAAAATCCGCGTCGCCCAAAATGCGCCGGAACAACGAAAGGTTCGTCTTGATTCCGCCCACAAAGTATTCGCTTAGGGCTCGCCTAAGGCGCGAAATGGCCTGCTCGCGGTCAGTGCCGTACCCAATCAGCTTGGCCAGCAGCGGATCGTAGTCCAGGGGCACCTTCCAACCCTCATACATACCACTATCCTGCCGGATGCCCGGCCCCGAAGGCTCCAGTAGCAGTGTGATTTCGCCGGGGCTGGGGAAATAATTATTGTCCGGATCCTCCGCGTAAATACGGCACTCGATGGCATGACCACGTAGGCGCACATCTTCTTGGGTAAAAGGCAGCTTTTCTCCCGCCGCGATACCAATTTGCAAGTGGACCAGATCGAGTCCGGCGACCAACTCGGTCACGGGATGCTCCACTTGCAAGCGTGTGTTCATCTCGAGGAAATAGAAATTCTTTTGCTGGTCAACCAGGAACTCGACGGTACCAGCATTTGTATAGTCCGCGGCTCGCGCCACCCGAACCGCGACCTCGCCCATACGGCGCCGCATCTCGGCATCGACGATCGGCGAAGGCGCTTCTTCCAACACCTTTTGATGGCGACGTTGCAGCGAACACTCGCGCTCCCCCAGGTAAACCGTATGACCATGCTCGTCGGCCAGCACTTGCATTTCAATGTGCCGCGGATTGATGATCGCCTTTTCGATGTACACTTCGTCATCGCCGAAAGAGCTTTGGGCTTCGCTCCGCGCCGCCTCCAAGGATGAGTTCAACTGGGCCGGAGCCTGCACCAGCCGCATCCCTTTGCCGCCACCACCCGCCGCGGCCTTCAGCATCACGGGATACCCAATTCTCGCAGCCACCTGTTCGGCTTCCTGGAACGACTCCACCCCGCGCGATGTGCCGGGCACGAAAGGCACGCCCGCCTTCTCCATGGCTTGCCGCGCGCGCGTCTTCGATCCCATCGCCGCCATCGCAGCGGCCGTTGGCCCGATGAATTTCACTCCGGCATCGCGACAGGCCTGCGCGAACTTCGCGTTCTCGGAAAGAAAACCGTAACCGGGATGGATGGCGTCGGCCCCCGACCGCCGCGCGACATCGAGAATTTTCCCGATATTGAGATACGATTCGGAGGCCGCAGCGGCCCCAAGGGGATAGGCCTCGTCAGCCTTGCGCACATGCAACGCGGCGCGGTCTACGTCAGAGTAAACCACTACGGCTGCAATCCCCATCTCGTGGCACGCGCGCAGCACGCGCACCGCAATCTCACCCCGGTTGGCGATCAGAATTTTCTTGAACATCGGCACGGCCAGGCAAAACGGTTCGGCGAACCCCAGATTCTACAGTAGACGCCGAGGCAGCGTGAAAATGGAGGCGCCGCCTTCATGGCCGCTGTCGCCGGGGGACATCTCGATCCGGGGTGGTAAAGTCTGCCCCCAGCGAAGCCGAGCCGTTCTGGCCCTACTGGGATGTCGAGCCCGCCGAGCGTCCTCGACTGCGGGACGAGTTTGGGGGGACAGTTTGCAATAACAGGAACACAGCAAGGATGAGCAACTCCGGCTCAATAGGATGCCGGTAGCGCGCATGCGGAAAGACAAGATAATAAGTCGTCGGATAAGTCAGCATCAGTCCAGCGAAAAGCCACGCCCCG
>DATNKU010000004.1:0-21306 GCA_035603235.1 Candidatus Cybelea sp.
CCGGTGAAATCGCCCGTTTCGAGCTCGGTTTAAAACACACGAGAGTCTGGCGCACGAGCGACGGGTACTTTTCCGGCGCGAATTTTCCGAGCGATCCGGATCTGATCAGGGATGAGACCACCTACGACCCCAACGATCCCTCGACCGGGCCGAACGCCCGCAAGATTCGGTGGGATCAGCTCCTGAATGGCAACAAGGGCCAGATCAACACGTCGCTTGCGGAGATTTTTCTCGGCGACCACTTCGACACCTACACCAAGAAGGAAGGGGCGAACCGCCGCACGCTCTGCGGCCATGGCGACATGATGGCTCAGAGCACTCCGAAATCAGACTCCAAGCCGTTTGATCCCTATGGCGCGGTTCAGGGGAAGGTGATCGACAGCCGCATGGCGCTGGCGATGGATTTCGTTGCGCGAATCGGGCACCCCTGCGGAATTCGATTCGACGCGGCGAAATTTCTCACCGAGCACCCGGAATATTCATGGCAATCGCCGGTGCTGCGCGACATGGTCGCCGGTCCCTGGACCGAATTTCACATCGGCGAACACATCGCGCAGCCCGTGCGGTGATTGCAGATCGCCCGCGTTATCGACGGTTATCCACGCGGAGGTTGTTGACCACCGAGAAGACGTCCGGAATCATGTTCGCCCGAATTCCAGCTGCGTCCTTGTCGGCTTCGGTCGCAACCGCACCTTCCAGAGTCACGTGCCCGGAATTCACGATGATGTGAATCGGGGGCACGCTGCGGACCGAATACATTTGCAGAGTCGGAAACGAGTAGATGGCGCGATACTCGGCGCGGCGGATGCGATCGTCGCCAATTGAGGTCGGCAGGACCTCGATCTGGTCATCGACCGCTTCCACGCCCTCAATGTGCTTGACGGCCGCTTCTGCGTCGCTTTTCACAACGGGCCTGCTGACCTGGCCGAGCAACGTCACCTTGCCGCCCTCCACCTGATATTGAAGGTTGTCGAACACCGAGTAAAACGGGAGCATCACCAACTGATGACGGACCTGCTGGGTCAGCCAGGCCTCATAGTTGCTCGAATCAGGCGTTGGGACTTGTGTCTTGTCGCGCGAGTCGGCGAACATGCTGCCCGTACAACCGAGCATAAGTAGCATTGAAAACAATACGATAGCTGAACCTCTGAATGTATCCCGTCTGAGCTGTCTCATTGGAACCTCCAGAATTCTTTCCTATGATGGTATGAACTGCAATCAATTAGATGCGACCGCTCAAGCGCCGAGTTGCAGCCTCCGGCAGGGCCGAAATGCGATCGGTCGGCCGGTGCCCCCGATGATGTCGAATAGGCCGCAAGGTCCCTGCTGGGAACTGGCAACTGGGGAGTGATGATGTTACAAAAAAAGGACTAAGGGAGCGGGTTCGTGCCGGAACCGTGCAGTTCAAAAGGTTGCAAAGCAACTGTCCCAGCGGGACTCGCTGTTGTGCATATGTGTATTCTTCACTTCACCTTGTTTATCGAACAGGAATGCGCCGAGATGCGCCGCGAAACAGCACTGAACAAGACAGTCCACGAACGGCAAGTCGAACTCATGGAGCGAATTGCCGAGCGCGGCGGGATGCTGGTACACGTGGCCATGAGCGGATTTCCGATGAGCGATGAACTCAAGGCGCGCATCCTCAGCACTCTGCTCACGCTGATGAATTGCCGCGAGAACATGGACCGTGCCGCGATGCGGCAATCCGCGCTTCGCCGATTTGCGGGCTAAGACTTCCCACGAAATTCCAGAGTAGGATCAGGCGCTGATGTAGCGCGCATACAGCGAACGCGCAACAGCGGGGTCCTGGGTGCCCTTGACGATCGCCCGGCCGTCAGCGAAGACCGTCAATTCGTAGGGCGGAATGCTGCACCTCAGCAGGAAGTCGTTCGTGCGCACCTCGGCGGCCCGGGCGGAGGTGAGTTTGCGACCCAGCTCGCCGAGATCGAGCCGCCGGCTGCGCTCGTGGATCTGCACCGAGTCGCGGCCGCACATCGTAATGTGCGGCTGGGCATGGCCTTCCAGATACGTGAATTCAAGGCGGGCGCAAGCGCGGCACTCGGGATTGCGAGCCACGCGGATCGACTGAAATTTCCCCGTCCAGACGTCGCAGGACACCAGGCGCCCGTGAAGCGCTTCGGGCTTGCCGGCGAGCAGCTTGATTGCTTCGGTCGCCTCGATCGAGGCAATGACGCCGGCAGCAGACCCCAGCACACCGACTGTGTCACAGGTTGCGTCGTGTCCATGTTCAGGACGATCGGACGCGGGGAACTCCGAGGTCTCGATGAGACAGGCGAGGCAGGCGGTGCGGCCCGGTACGATCGTCATGGTGACGCCGTTGCTTCCGACCGCGGCTGCGTAGATCCATGGGACGCCGAGTGAAATCGCGGCATCGTTCACCAGAAATCGCGTTTCAAAGTTATCGGTTCCGTCCAGAATGAGCGGAAAGCCCGAAAGTATATCCTTGGCGTTCTTCGGCGTGAGATCGGCGACAACTCCTTCGACTTCGACGTCTGAGTTGATGGCGCGCAAGCGGTGTTCGGCGGCAACGGCTTTGGGCAGGACCTCGGACGCGTCCTCTTCTTCAAACAGCATCTGGCGCTGGAGGTTGGAGCGCTCGACAAAATCGCGGTCAATAATACGAAGTCGTCCGATTCCCGCGCGGACCAGCAGGTTCGCGACCACCGTGCCGAGAGCGCCGCAACCGACCAGCACGGCGCTCGCCTGCAGGATTTTCTCCTGGCCGGCCTCGCCGATTCCTTCAAACAGAATCTGGCGCGAGTATTTTTCGTAGGACTCGCGATTCATCGCTGGATTTCCGAATTCGCACATATGATAGCGCCTTTTCGCACAGATCAGGCAACGCGGCTATGCTAACCTTTCGTCTTAGTTTTTGGGCGAATGAGACTTGCGCGCAAATTTTCGTGCTTTCGGTCCAAGCTGGTCCGCACGGCTGCGGCCTGGGGCATTGCAGCCATAGCAAGTTTTTTCGTCCTGCCCACGAGCATTCGCGCGCAGGAGCCCTCTGTAGAAGGCCAGCTTGTCAGCCAAGTGAGGGTGGTCGACGCGTCCGGGACGCCTGTCACCGAGAAGATACCGCCGCTTCCCCTGGAAGCCGGGAAGATGTTTGATTTCTCCGCCGAGCGCGCGGCGATTCGCGATCTCTATCGCCTGGGCGACTTTTCCGATATCCGCGTCACAGCCGCGCCGGAATCAGACGGTGTGCGCGTGGATTTCATCGTCCAGAGAAATTTCTTCAACAACGTGATACGAGTGGTAGGCCTGAAGGAACCGCCGAGCGAACCCGCGGCGCTCGCGTCGTTGCGGTTGAACCTGGGCGAGCCGTTCCGCGAGAGTGCGGTTCACGAAGCAGTCGATCGCCTGGCTGGGGCGCTCCACGACGATGGACTGTACCAGGCGAAGATTACCTGGGCGCTTACTCCGCACGAAGATACGCGCCAGATGGATGTCACGGTAACGGTCGACCCTGGCCCGCGCGCCCTGGTGGGTGACGTCTCGATCGACAATAAAACGCCCTACCCCGACGCGCAACTGCTGCATCGCACCAAGATCTCAGGCAAGAAAGTTGAAATGACCTCTGAGCGGCTGTCGCACGGCTCCGACAGGCTGCGGAAATTTCTCGTCAATCAGGGCTACCTGGGCGCAAGCGCTTTGATCACCGTTCAAACCTACGATCCGCAGACCGATCGCGTGCCGCTCAAGCTGGTCGCCGAGGCAGGTCCCCGGGTGACGATCGAGATCTCGGGCGCGCACCTGAGCAAGGGCAAGCAGCGCAAGCTGCTTCCGGTGTTCGCCGAAGGCGCCGTCGACGAGGATCTCCTGCAGGAAGGCCGGCGGAATATCCGCGACTACCTGCAAAGCCAGGGGTATTTCGACGCGGACGCCCAGGTGAGTTCGCAGTCAAAGGAAAAGCCGGTCGAACGCGTGATTCACTATGACGTCACTCGCGGCGACCGCTTCCGTCTGGCCGGTATCGGCTTCAGCGGGAACAAGTATTTCAGCAACGGACTGCTCTCGCGCAGGCTTCTTCTGCAGCCGGCATCTTTTGCGTCCAGCGGCCGGTTCAGCCAGCAGTTGCTGCGCGGTGACACTGATTCGATCCGCGGCGTATATCTTTCCAACGGTTTTCGCGACTGCCAGGTCACGTCCACAATCGATGATCACTATCGCGGCAAGAAGAACAACTTGTTTGTATCCTTCCATGTCGTCGAGGGAGCCCAGACCCGCATTGCCGATTTGCAGATAGTCGGAAACCACGCCATCCCGAAAGACCAGCTGCTGGGCGTAACCGGGTCAACCAAAGGCGAACCGTATTCGGAATCCGGAGTCGCAAGCGACCGCAACAATATTCTTGCACTGTATTACAACGAGGGCTTTCCCGAAGCCGCCTTTCACGAAGAGGTCATTGCCGGCAGCAGCCCGACCGAGGTAAGCCTGGTTTACCACGTCACGGAAGGGAAGCAGGTGAATGTCGCGAAAGTTCTGCTGACCGGCTATCAGTTCACCCGACCGGGAATCATCCGACGGCAGGTGGCCGTGCACGCAGGCGGTCCCATGCGCGAGGGCGATGTCGCCAAAACGCAGCGGCAGCTTTATAACCTGGGCGTCTTTAGCCGCGTGCAGATCGCCCCCCAAAATCCCGACGGCACGGATCCGGAAAAGTCGGTGGTCGTCGATATGGAGGAAGGGCCCCGCTATACCATCGGTTACGGATTCGGATTCGAAGTGCAGCGAATTTCAGGCGGGAGCAACAATCCCAACGGAACAACGATCGGCGAGAGCCCGCGGGGCATTTTCGAGATTGCCCGGAACAATATGTTCGGGCGGGCGCAAACTCTGTCCTTTAGGGCGCGGGTCAGCACCCTCGAGTACAGGGTTGGGCTAGACTACACCGCGGACAATTTTCTTGCCGACCGCCACCTTAGCCTCCAGCTGTTGGGGTTTGCCGACAAGACTCAGGACGTCGACACATTCACTTCCACGCGTTTTGAGGGCGGGTTGCAAGTCGTTGAAAAGCTGACGCCTTCTAGTTCCCTGGTCTATCGCTACTTCTACAGGCGCGTAAAGGCCTCCAACCTCGTTTCGACGATCAATGAGGAACAGATTCCGTTGCTGAGCCAGCCAACCCTGGTTTCCGGATTTGGCGTCACCTACGCGCGCGACCGCCGCGATAACCCCGGTGACGCGACGCGCGGGACGTTTAACACCGTGGACGTGAGCGACGCGATTGAATCCATCGGATCGAGCGCCAATTTCTTCCGCGGTTACTTTCAGAATTCGTCATTCCATTCCTTTGGTCGCGCCTTTGTGTTCGCGCGTTCGGTCCGGTTCGGCGTCGAGGTGCCCTACGGCAACACGGTCGAAGGCAATAGCGCGCCGTTCAACCCGGCACAGTGCACCGCACCTCCTCCGGATTTCACTCCGTCGGTAATTCCCCTGCCGGAGCGGTTCTTTGCCGGAGGCGGCACGTCGCTGCGGGGATTCGGACTGAACCAGGCGGGCCCGCGTGATCCTTGCACGGGCTTTCCCGTCGGGGGTTTGGCTCTTCTGGTCTTCAATCAGGAACTGCGGTTTCCGATGAGGCTTCCGATCGTGGGGAACCGGCTGGGCGGAACGCTGTTCTACGATGGGGGCAACGTCTACAGCGACATCAACCACATTTCGTTTGCGTGGAAATCCCCTTCGATCACCGATCTCAGCTATTTTTCACACACCGTGGGCTTCGGTTTGCGCTACCCGACGCCGATTGGACCGGTCCGCGTGGACTTCGGCTATCAGCTTAATCCGGCGTACTATCAGGCCACGATCATTCCGCCCGGCGGGACCGTCGGTGTCCTCCAGACGCTGCGGCTCCCGCATTTCGGCTTTTTTTTCAACATAGGTCCGATCTTCTGATGCGCTACCTTCTTCTCATTATCGCCTGTGCGTGCTGGCTTTGCTCTCCGCTGACGCGGAGTGCGCGCGCACAGGCGCCAGCATCCGCACCCGCCCCGGCTGCCAGTAGCGGGCAAACCGTCGATGCCGTCGCGGCACGAATTGAGGACGATATCCTCACAGAAAGCGAGGTGCGCGAGCTCGGCGCGTTTCAGAAGCTCGTGGATGGCAGCGAGAAGCCCCGAGCGGAGCGAATCCGCGAGCTCGCCGACCAGTGGATCGTACGGGGCGAGATCGAAACCGCAAAATATCCGGCGCCGACTGATGCAGACGCCGATCGCGCCTACGCGCAGCTCGAGGCGCAGTACGCTTCGCCTGAAGAGTTCACCAGTCGCTGCACGGCGGCGGGGCTGACCCGGGCGGCTGTCCGCCGGATACTGGTCGAGCAGCTCTATCTTTCGCGCTTTCTTGATTTCCGATTTCGGCCTGCGGCGCAGATTGACGAAACCCAGCTGCAGGCGTACTACGACAAGGAATTCGCTCCCCAACTGAAGGCGCGGAACGAACCGGTACCTCCCCTTGAGGACGTGGAAGATACGATCCGCGAAGTACTGATCCAGCGAGCCATCAGTGAGCGCGCGACCCAATGGCTTGACGACACGCGCAGCCGGTTGAAGATCGATGTGATGTCCGACGGAGCGCAACCATGAGCCGGCCTCTGGGGCGGTGGGTCGGTCGCACGGTTCTCGCGATTCTGGGAATTGTGCTCGTCGTGACTCTTATTTTCGTAACGGGCCTTGCCGACCGCTGGGCCCGAAACGCACTGATCAATGAAATTGAGCGTGGCACCGGGGCGCGCGCGGAGGTTGGCGGCTTCCATTTTCGACTGTGGGGCCTGCGTGCCGAAATCGATGATCTGACTCTGCACGGACGGGAAGCTGCAGGTGAGCCTGTGCTGTTTCACGCCGATCGTGTCGACGCCTCGATTCGCATCATTTCGTTTTTCGGCCGCCAAATAGCGCTCGACGAATTGATTGTCCAGCGGCCCGAGGTTGCCGTCCGCATCGATCGCAACGGCCGCAGCAACCTCCCCACGCCAGGCGCCCAGGGCACCAGCCGTCCGTGGCGCGCGACACTGTTTCAACTGCGTATCGGCCAGCTTGCCCTGAATAACGGCGGAGTTCGGTACAACGACCAGCGCTCGCGACTTGATGTTCAGGGACAGAATTTCAATTTCGCGCTGCACTACGACGCGCCGACCGCAGGGGCCGATGCCTATATCGGCAAACTCAGCTGGCAGCAGGTGAGGCTTGCGTCCGCAAAGGATGTTCCGTTTCCGTTTGATCTTTCGGTGAAGTTTACGCTCCACCGCGACTCGTTCGAGGCCGATGAAATTATCCTCAAGGCGCTGCATTCGGAGCTTAACCTTCAGGCCGAACTGCCAAGTTTTGCGCGGCCGGACTGGAACCTGAAGTATCGTGGACGGCTTTCGCTCGCCGACGTCCGCAAGATTACCCGCGAACCCACAACCCCCGACGGCGACGCTGATTTCTCCGGTCAGGCGCACTATTCCAGTCTTCCGGCTCCCGACGGCGAGTGGACGGCCAGCGGATATTACTCAAGCAACGACGTACGCCTGCCTTACAAATGGTTCCACCAGGGTGGAATGGAGACGTCGGGAAATTACGTCGTGGCGAACAGGCGGCTCGAGGTGCCGAATCTGGAGGTGCGTGCGTTCGGCGGCTCCGTGGATGGGCGCCTGGAAATGGATTTCAAAGGTCTTGCGTTCCGCACGCAAACCAAACTGCGCGGCATGAGCCTGGCCGGGGTTTTCAAGGCGCTTGAGAACGAGGATTTTCCGGTGCCCTCGCTGCACTGGGATGGAGCAATCGATATTGATTCCGTCAACACCTGGAACGCAAACTTCAAGCATTTCCGCACCGCAGGCCAGATGCGCTGGTCCCCGCCCGCGACACTTGCGCCGGGCATGATCCCGGCCAGTGCGCGCGTCGAATTCGATTATGGCACCGACACGGAAATCGCCTCGCTTGGGGCAAGCGAGATCACCACGCCAAAGATGAAAATGGAGATCGAAGGCCCGATCGGTCAGTTCGATTCTGGTCTGGAAGTCAATTTCAGGGCCGATGACCTGGTCGAGTGGAACGATTTCATCAGCGCGATCAGCGGACCCGAGGCGGGAACGCATCGCGTGGGAGGCAAGATTACCTGGAAGGGTCGCATACTGGGTCCAATTGGAGGGCCGTCGTTCGTCGGTCGCCTGCATGCTACCGGAGCGAGTTACGACCGGCTGGCATGGGATTCACTCGATGGCGACATGGATTATTCACCGGACGGATTTCGCTTGTTCAATACCACCATGGGCCGCGGCCAGACTTCGGCGACCGTCAATCTCTGGCTCAAATTTGACGGCGCCTGGAGCTTCCTGCCCACGAGCCCGTGGACCCTGGACGCGCAGATCCAAAATGCATCGACCGAGGACGTGCAGGGCATTCTCGACACGAACTTTCCCGTCACGGGCCACGTTGGCGGAACCGTTCGCGGAAGTGGCACGCGCGGTGCTCCGGTGCTCGATGCCGACGTCGCCGTAGACGACATCGAAGTGCGAGGCTGGCACTTCGATCAGTTCGCCGGCGCATTGCACTGGCAGCAGGATGAAGTGCGATTGTCCCACGCGGAACTGCGCGGACCGACTGGAACGCTGTCAGGAGACATTCTGTACCAGCCGAATGAGCAGCAGACCGAATTCAATGTCAGCGGCACCGGCATCTCGCTTGAAAGGATCAAAGCGCTGCAAACTCCCTCACTGCCGGTTGGCGGACGAGTCGATTTTGATGTGCGAGGAAGCGGGCCTCTGCGGGCACCTCTCGCACAGGGCAACGTGCATCTGACAGGCCTTAGACTGGGCACAGTGACTGAGGGCGACTTCACCGCCCAGATCGCATCCGACGGCCAGAATGCGCGTTTGACGCTGACTTCCGAACCCGAGCACGAGAAGCTGCAGGGTGAACTGACCGTCGGACTTGGCGGCGACGAGCAGATCTCCGGCAAGCTCTCGGTCGTGCAGTTCGATCTGGACCCCCTGATCGCAGCAGGCCTGCATCTGACCCAGCTCACCGGGCACGGCAGCGCCGACGGTGTGTTCGCATTTTCCGGCTCCTTGCGGCAGCCCGATTCGATCCAGGTGGACGCAGATATTGCACGGCTTGCCTTCAACTACGAATTTGTGCAGCTTACCAACGATCAGAACATTCGGTTGACCTACCGCCGCAACGAGATCCGCATCGAGCAGGCACGGCTACATGGTCCGGACACTGACCTTGAGCTCATCGGATCGGCGCGATTCGATCGGGATCGCCGGATCGAGTTCAGCCTGTCCGGGGGTGTGAACCTCCGGCTGCTGAAGAGCGTGCTGCCAGATCTGGAAGCACAGGGTCGCGCGGACGCAAACGTGTCAATCGAGGGGACGATGTCCCGTCCACGCGTTACGGGGCGGGCGAGCGTGCGTGGCGCCCAAGCGCATTACGGAGAATTTCCGGTCGGACTAAGCAACGTGAATGGCGACTTCGTGTTTGACCAGAGCCGATTGCTGTTCGACAAGGTAACGGCGGACTCTGGAGGCGGGCATCTGACGCTCAACGGCAGTGTGACATACGGCGAAGGCCCGGTGCGATATGAAGTTACTGCGACAACCTCCGTTCTCCGGATCCGCTATCCGGTAGGGATGAGCTGGCTTCTTGGCGGTACGCTTGAGCTTTCAGGAACCAGCGATGCGGGGCTGGTCAGCGGACACGTGCAGGTTGAGCGACTGTTATTTGCCGCGGGCGTTGATGTGGCCTCGTTTTTTGCCTCTTCGTCGGATACTTCCCCCGGACCGGCATCGAGCTCGTCGTTTCTGCAGAACCTGGCCTTCGACGTCGAAGGCCAGACGAACCCCGGAGCACGGATCGAATGGACCGGTGCGCACATTGACGTGGACGGCGATGTCCGACTCCGGGGCACCTGGGACCGGCCGGTGCTCCTGGGGCACATCCACCTACTCGGCGGCGAGATGCCGTTCCGCGGAAATAATTTCGTACTCACGCGCGGCGATATCAACTTCTCAAATCCGTTCCGGCTGGACCCGGTGCTGAACGTCGAGATGACCTCGATGATCAATTCATATCAAGTGACGATCGATTTCTCCGGGCCGGCAAGCCACCTGGCGCTGAACTATCGCTCTGATCCTCCGCTGCCGGATACCGACATCGTGGCGCTGCTCGCGCTCGGCAGTCCTGGGGAGGAAAACGGGCTGCGCTCTGCGCCTGGCGGGGCGCAAAACTACGGTGCCACGGCACTGCTGTCGGAAGCGATCTCAAGCGGAATCGGCGGCAGGATCGAGCATTTGTTCGGCATCAGCTCGTTCCGCGTCGATCCGTTTATCGCGGGCACGGCCACTGAATCGAACGCCGCTGCACGGGTCACAATCCAGCAGCAGGTGACGCGCGACCTCGCGATCACCTACTCGACCAATGCGGCGACCTCCAACCAGTACCAGTTGATCCAGGTCGAATACACCGTGAAGCGGGGCCTTTCGATCATTTTCCTGCGGGATATCAATGGCACCTACGGCCTGGACGTCAAGTTCGTCAAGCACTTCAAATAGGTCGCCTGCGCGGGCTAATCGGACATCACGAAAAGCGACTCGGGAGCAAGACGCACATGCCAGGGAAGCGGCCGGTCGCGGAACAGCTGCCACTTTTCCTTGAACACCTCAGCCTGCAAATTGACCTGCGGAATCTTGGCGGATGTGCCCGGCGCCCGATCCAGGACCAGATAGAGCGTGATGCGGAAAGGTGTTTCTGACGAGCGGACAAGCGAGCAGGGAAACACGTTGTCCTGCTGGTTGCCTGCTTCGACGAACTCAAGCTGATGCGCGCGAATTCCCACGTGTGCGATCGGCCCTGCATGCGGGTGTGCGACGCGCAATTGACAGCCCCAGTCAAGCGCCTCGACAACGTGCTCGGAAATCGCACGCGCGCGCGAAAGATTCTTGCAGCCGGTCAGTTGCGCTACCTCGAAGGTGGCAGGACGGCGAAAGATCGCGTCTTTGGCTCCGAATGCTGCGACGCGCCCGCGCGAAAGCACCAGGATCTGGTCACTGAGCCGGTAGGCCTCCTCGATGTTGTGAGTCACCAGCAGTGCCGGCCGGCGGTAGGCAAGGAACGTCTCCTGAAGCTGCAGTTCCATCTGGCTACGCAGGTGTGTATCGAGCGCCGAGAGCGGCTCATCGAGCAGCAGCGCTTCGGGCTCGACAGCCAGCGCCCGAGCCAGTGCCGCTCGTTGTCGCTCGCCGCCGGAAAGCTGGCGGGGGTAGCGCCCACCGATACCCCTGATGTGTGTTCGTTCCAGCAAGTCCGCCAGGCGTCGCGCCTTCTCGTCGCGCGGCAAGTTCGCTAAGCCGAAACAGATGTTTTCAGCGACCGTCCGGTGCGGGAACAGCGCGAATTGCTGAAACAGAATTCCTACGCGTCTCTCGCGCGCGGGAACGTGAACCCGTTTCTCGGTGTCGAACAGCGTCCGGCCGTTGAGCGCGATGCGGCCACGTTCGGCGCGCTCAAGGCCTGCGATCGATCGCAGCAACATGGTCTTGCCAGCGCCTGAGGGCCCCAGAATGCTGAGCGGCGTGTTGTCCGCCGTGAAGGACACATCCAGAGTGAACTCCGGCAATTTCTTCTCGATTTGGATTTCGAGCGACACGTCAGTGCCGGTCCCAGCGTGCGCGCCCGTGCGCGTGCGTCCAGTAATAGAGGCCGCCAAGCAGGGCCAGTGAAATCGCCACGTCTGCAAGACACCACCCGACGGCCCGCTGCACATCGTCGGCTTCGACCGCGAAGTAGATGGCGATGGGAATCGTGGCGGTTTTACCGGGGATATTTCCGGCAAGCATCAGCGTTGCGCCAAATTCACCCAGGGCGCGGGCGAAGGAAAGGATTGTTCCCGCAAGCACACCCGGCCAGGCCAGCGGCAGCGCGATGGCGAAAAACACGCGCCATTCCGACGCGCCGAGGGTTCGCGCAGCTTCCAGATACCGGGAGTCGACTTGTTCCAGAGCTGCTCGAGCGGTCAAATACATCAGCGGAAAGGCCACCACGGACGCAGCGATCACCGTCGCCGGCCAGGAAAAAACGACCGTCGCGCCCAGCCGGAGCAGCAGCTTTCCCAGCGGACCGTTGTGCCCGAACAACAGGAGCAGGAAAAACCCAACCACGGTTGGCGGCAAAACCAGCGGCAACAGACAGATCCCGTCGACCATCGCCATCGCCGGTCCCGTGTGGCGCTCTCGCCAGGCCGCCGCTGCGAGGCCCGTCACCAGAGTTATCAGCGTTGCCGCGAAGCTGGTTTCAAGCGATATCCAAAGCGGGGACCAGTCCATGGGCGTGGTGAAAGCGGTTTGGGCGGCCAGGGCGGTGGGGGCCATCGGCACGGATTGTAACCCCTGGTTTCTGATTTGAGGCGGGCGAATTCGGTGGAGTTAGTAGACCCATCGCCGAAAAGGAGGGAATTGCGTATGAAAGAGTTCTCAGACTCGACACCACCACGATCGAGAAAACCCGCGCAGCACGAATGAAATGCCGCGTGGCGGAAATCCGAACCCGCGCCAGAACTCGAGCGCGACCTGTGGGTCGCGCCGTCGCTTACTTCGGAGCAGTTGCGGGCGCACGCGGCTCGGGAGTCGGTGCCGGGGCGGGAGCCTCGCTCGGATCGCCCGGCTGCGGTCTGAGCAGGGGTTTGAGCTCTGGGTAATCGCTTGACATCTGTTCAAGGACGTTCATCGCGCCCTTCTGTTCCATCTGCATGCCCTGTTCCTGGGTGTCCCGCGCGACCTGTGGCAGGGCCTTGAGAAAGCGTTGCCCCACCGGTGATTCATAGAATTGAATGATTCCCTGGAGATCTTCCATGGAATAGGCGCGCGCGTAAATGGGAATGGCAGAGTCGGTCACGGCGCTCGGCGGGACCGCTGATCCCATCTTCTGACTGAAGGTGTCCATCAGTTTCCCCAGCCGATCCGGAGACATTGACTCGCTCAAAATCTGGCGCACCTGGTTTGTGACATATGCGCTCATACTGTCCCCCATTTTTGAATTTTGAGTGAGGTCCATCAGATGGCGAATGGCTGCTTCCTTCGCGGGGTCCACTTTTTCCGCCGGTGCCGGCGCGCTGGTCGAGTGCGCGGGTACGCCGGGTTGATGTGCCGGAGGACCAGGGGCCGTGCCCGTCGACGGTGTTTGCGCAAGCAAGGGGCTCGCGGCGAGCAATGCGACCGCGATCAGGGCAGTTCGTACTTTCATTGAGATCTCCTAGGTTTTCTTCCGCCCGGGCCTTCTTGCTGTCCTGGACGGGCCACTCCGGTCATCGTAGCGAACCGGGGCGGTCGAATCAATTTGCGGTAGAGCGCGTTTCGGTAGCAGCCGCCGACTCCGTTGTGATAGTTTCGGCTCGGATGGACGGTAACGGCAATCGCTCAGCTGGCGACGGCGCGAACTTTGAGTCCGCCCGACGCGATATGGTTGCTCGGCAGATTCGCGAACGAGGCATCGACTCGGCCCGCGTTCTTTCCGCGATGGAGGCCGTCCCGCGGCACCTGTTCGTCCCATTTGTGCGCGTCCCGGACGCCTATTCCGACGAAGCGCTGCCGGTGGGTGACGGACAAACGATCTCACAGCCTTATGTTGTGGCGGCGAGCGCGCAGGCACTGGGTCTTGAGGGCCACGAACGCGTGCTCGAAGTCGGGGCAGGGACAGGGTATCAGGCCGCCGTGTTGTCGCTGCTGGCGCGCGAAGTGATTTCCGTCGAGGCAATTCCGGCGCTGGCAGACTCCGCGCGCGAGAGACTCGCACGGCTGGGCTACTCGAACGTGCGCGTGGAACAAGGAGACGGTTCGCTCGGCCTGGGTGGCGACGCACCGTTCGATGCCATTCTGGTTTCCGCAGCCGCACCTGCTGTTCCGCAGCCGCTGGTCGACCAGCTTGTCGATGGCGGGCGCCTGGTCATTCCGGTGGGATTGACCGATCATCAGCAGTTGTTTCGAATCGTAAAGGAAGGGAACCGCACGATCGAGCAGAGGCTTTTTTCGTGCCGATTTGTGCCGCTGGTCGGCCGCTTCGGTTGGGGCTAAACCCCGCTGGGAAGTGTCTCGCATACGAGCGGCTGACAATTCAGATGCCACCGGAATTATCCATCGTCATCCCCGCCTACAACGAGGGCCAACGCCTCGGCCGCGGGCTTGCGCGCATCTGCGAATACTTTGCTACCAAAGCCGGGGGAGTTGCCGCGGTCGAGATTCTGGTCGTGGATGACGGTTCAACCGATGATACGGCACGGATCGCCCAGGATTGGGCTCGCGACGTCCCGACGATCCGGCTCATTTCGAACGGGGCGAATCGCGGTAAGGGCTATAGCGTCCGGCAGGGCATGCTTGCAGCGCACGGGCGCGTGGCGGTTTTCACCGATGCGGATCTCTCCTCACCGATCGAGGAATCAGAAAAGCTGCTCAGTGCCATCGCCGGGGGCCATGACGTCGCCATTGGCTCTCGGGCGATCGACCGCTCGCTCATCTTCGGTCGCCAGTCCCGATTTCGAGAGGCTGCCGGCATCATCTTCAACACTTTCGTCCGGGTATTTACCGGCCTACCGTTCCAGGATACCCAGTGCGGATTCAAGGCGTTCCTGCGCGAGCCAAGCCGGGTGATTTTCGAGCAGCAACGAATCGAGCGATTCGGTTTCGATCCGGAGATTCTGTTTCTTGCGCGCCGGCACGGATTGCGGACCGCCGAAGTTGCGGTCCGCTGGGCGCACGATCCGGGAACGAAAGTACACATGATCCGCGACAGCCTGCTAATGTTCAGCGATCTGGTCTATATCCGCTGGAACTGGCTGCTGGGCCGCTATCCGGTAAGGCCTTCCTGATGCGTGCGGAAGGGAACTGGGGCGCCTAGATCAGACCGTCGCGGGCACAAGCCTCGGCACGCGCGTTCTACTTTTTAGGCTGAGCTGTGGGCGGCAGAAGTCCGTTCAGCCGGAGATACATAGCTGCCATGCTGTAGTGGTCCCCGTAATCCTGCGCCATCGTAACCACCATGAAGCCTCGCGAAACGAGTTTCCCGCCGATAAAGGGCACCTGTTCGCCGAACTTCGAGTCATCCACCTGCGCAAGTGACTGGGTGCAAAAGTCAAACGAGGCCTTCAGTGCCGGGACCAGCGTGTCTTTCGGGTCCTCGTCCTTGAGGTCGGGCATCTTCGGGGCTTTGACGCCGGATATCAGGGAACAAAGACCGTAGTTCGCGCGAACCATGTGAACCGTCAGGTGACCGAAGGTTATTTGTTGCGGCGTGGGACGGAAACTGAACTTGTCGGCGGGCATTTCCTCGACCGCCTCGAAAGTATCGTTCGATTCCGTAGCGACCAGTTTTCGCAATGCGTTTGAAACAGGATTCATCTCAGGCGCGGCGGCCTGTTGCGCATCGGACGCGGGCGCTTGCTGCGCAGGCGCTGCAAGCGGGGCCAGACCGAGCACCAGGATTGCCAGACAGACTCGTTTCATCGATGTGCCTCCGGTGGATTTCGTGCGGCCCAAGGATAGTCCGCAGGATGTGGCTTCACAAGCGAATCCGCTCGGTCGCCGGATAGGTTGCGAAACGGGTCGCCCCTTGCTCATGAACTTTGTAAAGCAAAGTACTTGACAGCCATCGGAGACATGCTATTGTCGCGGTATGCCCTCGTTTAAGAGTCGGCCGATTCGCCCGGACAAGCCGGTGGCGCTGGATGACCGCGCCCGCGACAACATTCGCTTTATCCGCGAAACCATGGAGCGCGCCAGCTCCTTCACTGCCGTTCCGGGATGGGGCGGTGTCGCCATGGGAATTACGGCCTTGGGTGCGGCGGTGATCGCATCCCGACAAGACTCGAGCCTTACCTGGCTGCTGAGCTGGATCGGTGAAGCGGCGATCGCCGTCGCAATCGCCCTCTGGACGACCTATACAAAAGCGCGGGAAGCAGGAACGTCGCTGTTTTCCGGACCAGGCCGCCGGTTTGTTTACAGCTTTGCCCCGCCTCTTTTCGTGGGCGTGCTGCTAACCATGCTGTTCTTTCGCATCGGATCGATCCAGGAAGTTCCCGGCGTTTGGCTTCTGCTGTACGGAACCGCCGTGGTGACGGGCGGCGCCTTTTCCATTCGCGTCGTGCCGCTGATGGGACTCTGCTTCATGGTGCTGGGCACGGTCGCGCTTTGCTGCCCTTCGAACTGGGGCAACGCGTTTCTCGCCGGCGGATTTGGCGGATTGCATGTGATTTTCGGGGGCGTGATTGCGAGGAAATATGGCGGCTAAGCCAGGAGTCTTCCGCTCCGCGCGGGAGGATAAAGCGAAACACGGAACCGCAGCGGTACCCCCGGCCGCAGCTGTAGCGCCGAATCTGGATCGCCTGATTCACGAGCGCACGCGGCTTGCTATCGTGAGTGCGCTTGCGGCAAACGCCTCGCTGGCCTTTAACGAGCTTAAGCAGCTGCTGCGCGTGTCCGACGGCAACCTGAGCGTCCACGCGCGCAAACTCGAGGATGCCGGCTACATCGGCTGCACGAAATCGTTTGCCGGGCGGATGCCCAAGACCGAATACCGTCTGACGCCGGCGGGGCGCCGGGCGCTGGAAAAGTACCTGGATCATATGGAAGCCCTGATCCGCGCCACGCGCGAGGGATAGAAAGGCCGATTTTCCCGGACACCGTATGGGTAACAGCGCATCCCGAGTCATACCGGCTCCCAAACTTCACGTCGCCATTCTGCTGGATGGCAACGGCCGCTGGGCCGCCGCGCGAGGTCTCTCGCGTTCCGAAGGGCACCGCGCCGGGGTGGCAGCGGTACGCCGCGTGGTTCGCGCCGCTCCAGCGCTTGGTATCGGCACGCTCACCTTGTACGCGTTCTCGGCGAATAACTGGGATCGCCCTACGGGCGAGGTATCGGCCCTGCTCGACGTGCTTGAAAACTATCTTCGCACAGAAGCCCCCGAGTGCGCGCTAAAGGGTGTGCGCTTGCGGGTGATTGGCCGGCGCGACCGCATCCCCGGTTCGCTCATCGAAGCGATCGAATTGGCCGAGCGGTCGACGTCTGCCGGGCGTTCCCTTGAGTTGCGTATCGCGCTTGACTACTCATCCCGCGAGGCGATTTTGCGCGCATCCTGCTGGATGATGTCGAGCCTGGAAGTTTCCGACAGCGAATTCGCGCGGCGGCTTGGCCAGGTTACCCACGGAGGAGGCTCCGCGCCGGACGTCGATCTTCTGATTCGAACCGGCGGCGAGCGGCGGCTGAGCGACTTCATGTTGTGGGAATGTGCCTACGCCGAGTTGCTGTTCACACCGCGGATGTGGCCCGAATTCGAGGCCGATGACCTCGCCGCGGCGATCGAGGATTTCCTCGGTCGCGAACGGCGCTTCGGGCGTTTGCCCCAGAGGGCCGCCGCAAGCTAACGTTCTTCTTGTTCGCGCGCCATTGCGAAGGCGCTCAGGATCACCCGCGTCGCTGTCTCGGTCAGCGAATACTTCCCGAGTTCCCCGGCAGTGGACCAGGCTACATCGGTGACGTCGCTTCCTGCCCGTGCCTCGCCGCGAATTGCCTCGCAAAGGTAATCGAGAATCACGAAGTGATATCGCGTCTTTCCGGCGACGTCCAGATTGATGCGCTCAAATACCTCGATCAGTTTGCCGACCTTCACCTCGACTCCGGTTTCCTCGGCGAGCTCGCGCCGCACCCCCTCGATGACCGTTTCGCCGAGCTCGAGCATTCCGCCGGGAATCGACCACTGCCCTTGAAGCGGTGGCCCGCCGCGGCGAATCAACAGCACGCGGCCGTCTAAAATCACGACTCCGCCCACTCCCACCAGCGGACGTTCTGGATATTCGCGGGGGCTAGGCACTTTTGTAGGAACCTCCGCCGAAAAAGTTGACACCGGCGTTATATAATACGACGTCCGGTAAAACTTCGCCCTAGGAGGAGATATTCCCGTGACCAAGTGCCCGGAATGCGACGCCGACATCGACTTGGATGAAGACGAAGTCGAAGAAGGCGAAATCGTGAGCTGTGCTGAATGCGACGCGGAGCTCGAAGTGACGCAGATTCATCCCGTGCACCTTATCGTCATCTCCGAAGAGGATGAAGACGATGACGATGAGGACGAAGAGGAAGAAGAAGCGGTCGTGAAAAAAGAAGACGCCGATGACGAGCCAGGCGTCGAAGATGAAGACGAAGACCTCGACTGAGAAATTGCACAGGGTCGCCGGCCGTCGTTAAATTTCGCTGGATCCTCTGGGCAGGCGAGCTCCAGAGCAGGCGTAGCGTCTGTGCGACCGATGTGGCGACACCGGCCAGGAGGTACCCGTGAGGACTTGCCCGCTATTCCGAATTGCCGTCGTGCTGGCGCTGGGAATTGCGCTTGCCTCGGCTGCCGCCGCGCAGGACAACAAGAAAAGCGACGGGGAGCTACGGACGATCCGCGGCACGGTGCTCGATAAGGACGAGACCCCCATGCCTTCAGGCGTGGTTTACCTGCTCAATGTGAAGACGCAGGCGGTGAAGACCTATATCGCCGACGATGCCGGAAACTACCGTTTCAGCGGTCTTGATCCCAATGTCGATTACGAAGTGCACGCCGAGCACGATGACATGACATCAGCCACGCGCACGATCTCCAGTTTTGATTCCCGCCGCGATGTCGAGATGGTGCTGAAGCTTTCACGCAAGAAATCCGCGCATTAGCCCTACGGCAGACCAAAAACCGAAATGGAGTTGCCGGCTTCCCCGACAACATACTGCTTGCCGTCGACGGCATAGGTGATTGGGTTGGCGCGGACGGCATTTCCCAGCTGGATGTTCCAGAGAGGCTTTCCGTCTTCGGCGTCGAGCGCGAAGAAATTACCCTGGCTGTCGGCGCAAAAGACCAGGCCGCCGGCTGTTGCAAGCGTGCCGGTCCAGGAATCTCCGATCATTTTGAACTGCCACTTTCTCGTCCCCGTCGTGGCCTCAAGCGCGCGGACCGCAGTGTAGGCCTCGTCGCCGTTCACCAGCTTCTGTCCGCCGCCCCCGCCGATGTCCGCCGGATTGTACGGATCCATTTCCGGATGGCCCTTGTAATAGTAGGCGCCCATCTCGCGCGTATTGACGTAAAACAGCCCGGTGAGCGGACTGTAGGACGAGCTGGTCCAGTTTACGGTCCCGGTGATGCTCGGATAGATCAGGGTTCCCTGCGTGGTCGGATCGATGTTCGGCATCAGGATCGGCCGACCCTTGGCATCCAGACCCTTTGCCCAGGTCTGACGCGCATACGCCTGCCCGGTCAGAAATTCGCCGGTCTCGCGGTCGAGCACATAGTAAAAGGCGTTGCGATCGGCCTGGGCTACGATCTTCCGTTTCTTCCCGCCAACGACCGCGTCGAACAGAATCGGAGGTTCCGATGCGTCCCAGTCGTGGGTCTCATGCGGCGTAAACTGAAAATACCATTTCATCTTGCCTGTATCGGCGTCGATCGCAAGCAGCGAGCAGGAATACAGGTTGTCCCCTTTTCGCGCATCGCCGTTCCAGTCGGGCGCGGGGTTACCAGTGCCCCAGTACAGTGTGTTCAATTCAGGATCGTAGGCGCCGGTATTCCAGGTCGTCGCGCCGCCGTATTTGTAGGTGTCGCCTTCCCAGGTCTCAACGCCGGGCTCACCGGTCGTGGGAATCGTGTAGAGTCGCCACAGCCGCTTGCCGTCCTTGGCGTCATAGGCATCAATGTAACCGCGCAGTCCGCCTTCTCCTCCACCCATGCCCACGACGATCTTTCCGTTGAGCGCAAGCGGTGCCTGCGTGATCGCGACCGCCTGCTTGTTGCTTCCGATTTCAACCCTCCAGCGCACTGTGCCCGTCTTGGCATCGAGCGCAACCAGGTGTGCATCGATCGTTGCTACATAGACGGTGTCACCCAGAATAGCGACTCCGCGATTGGTCGGAAACAGACCAATGGTCAGCAGGTCCTTTGGCAGGTCCGCGCTCCATCTCCAGACCGGACGGCCGGTGCGAACGTCGAGTGCGGTGACCGTGGTCGGTGGCTCGGTTACGTACATCATCCCGTCGACCACGATCGGGGATGACTCAAAGATGCCCTGGCGGCGCAGCTGGTAAACCCACTCGAGCTTGAGGGATGCCACATTCGTCTTGTTGATCTGCTTGAGTTCGGAAAATCGCTGCGAGGCGTAGTTGCCGCCGTAGGTCAACCAGTCTTCCGGGTGAGTGGCAGAGTGCAGAATCTCGTCGTAGGTCACATTCTGCGCCCGGGACTCGAGCCGGCTCCCGAGCACGAAAGCAAGCAGTGCAAAAACGCAGAAAATGAATTTCGCCGCCTTCATTGTGCGCCTCCGAGGCTTGAAAGGTAGGCGACCAGATCATTGATCTGGGTCGCAGAGAGCTTTTCCTTGTAGCTCGGCATGAAGCTCTTGCCCGGTTCAGGCTCGATCTTCTGCACTCCGAATTTCTGGATCGAACGCATGCGGCCGGTCGAGTCCCGCAGTTGAATGGTGAACGAATCCTCATCGATGCGCATGCCTTCCACCACTTTGCCGTCCTTCTGGACCACGCGGTAGAGCAGATAGGCGGGATACGACGATCGTTCCTGCAGGGATGTATCGAGTGGCAGATCGCTGCCGGGATCGGTCAGGGTCTTCTCCAGCGAAACGATCGACCGCAGCGCGCCAATGTGGCTAAGGTCGGGCCCCAGGTCGCCTCCCTGTGCGTCAATCGTGTGGCAGCTTGCGCATCCACTTGACCGGTAAATCGCCCGGCCCTTCTCTGGATCGCCAGTCGCGACTCCCGCGTTTTCATGCCCGAGTGAACTGACGTAGTCGACGATTTTCCAGATGGTCCCGTCGTCCAGTGTTGCAAACGGCGGCATTCCCGTACCCGGAACCCCGCCGCGGATCGTGGCATAGAGCCCCTCGGGACCGAGCGTCGCTCCGACGCCCTGGATATTGGGACCATTCGCACCGCTGCCGTCTATTCCATGACAGTTCGCGCACGTACCCGCAAACAGATCTTTGCCCTCGGAGATGCTTTGAGGCGTCGCCTTCGGATGCGCGGCATGCGGAGGGATCGGCGGGGGCGCGAATTGCGCAGCCAATGGCACCGCAAGGCACACTAGTGCGAGCCAGGAAATCAGCGCAGCCATACACCATGAGCGGGTTGCGGTCATCGGAAGCCCCCCTAGGTTGAATGCGTGCAGAATACTACCACTGCGCGGAAAAAACGCCACGACCGCAATCGATCCCGCTCAAGGCAGGCTGAAGACGAACAGGGTGTTTCCCGCCGAGTCCACGATGTACTGCTTTTGATCGAC
>DATNKU010000047.1:0-61012 GCA_035603235.1 Candidatus Cybelea sp.
TTTTCCTGGCTGCCTGGATGCGGCTCACAGTGAACAGGTCTTAGGCTGCTATTTGCTGGCTGCGGAACGAATGCATGCCTGAGGAAACAATCATGCGAGACACTCTTATACCCACTTTCAACAGAAACCCTGGACAGTGCCTATAAGGGGTGGTTGTTGCCATCGCTCGGCCGTCGCGGGACAATACCGTGCGCCGCGGGCACAGTAATCACGCGTCGCGTGGGCGCGCGACCCATGAAAGGGCCTGTGAACCTGAAAATCCCATTGGTTTCAGCCGCACTGCTGATCACTGCAGTCGGCTCTGGTTGCCTCTCATGCCTGGCGCAATCGGCCGCGCAGGCGCCTCGATCGACCCTGAAGTACGGCCGACACCCGTGGGAGTTCGCCGTCTCCGGTGATTCGCGCAACTGTGGCGACGTGGTCATGCCGGGGATTGCCGAGAAAGTGAAGCAGCGCGGCGCGGTGTTCTACTGGCATCTCGGCGATCTGCGCGCGATCTACGACGTGGATGAGGACATCCGCCAGCAGCCCGAGCATCTGCTGAAACCCTTGACCAAGCCTGAATACCTCGACATGGCGTGGAACGATTTCATCCACAATCAGATCTCACCCTTCGGGACAGTTCCTTTTTATCTGGGCATCGGGAATCACGAAACCATCGCACCGAAAGATCACGCCGCGTTTCTCGCGCAATTCCGAAGCCAGCTCGACTTGTCGAATCTGCGCGCGCAGCGCCTCGAGGATGATCCGGCTGACCTTGAGCCCAAGACCTACTACCACTGGAATGAACGCGGGGTCGATTTCATCAACCTCGACAACGCGACCAGGGACCAGTTTGACCCGGAGCAGATCGCCTGGTTTGAAAAAACACTCGGTTCGGATTCCGCGGATGCGCGCATCGGCACGATTGTCGTGGGAATGCACGAAGCGCTGCCAGAAAGCCTGTCGAAGAGCCACAGCATGGACCAATCCCAGGGTGGAACTCAGTCCGGGCTGCGTGTATACGCCGACCTGTTAAACGCGCAGAACAAGAACCACAAGCGCGTCTATGTTCTTGCCAGCCATTCGCACTACTTCATGGACGGCACCTTCAACACCGACTATTGGCGCACCCACGGCGGAATTCTGCCTGGATGGATCGTGGGAACGGCGGGCGCCGTGCGCTATGCTCTGCCGCCGGACGCAGACCAGGCGCGCGCGGCGATGACCAACGTCTATGGGTTTTTAAGCGGCACTGTCTATTCCAGTGGCCGGATCCAGTTTGAGTTCCAGCGCCTGAACGAGTCCGACATACCGGAGGCGATCACCGCCCGCTACACAGCCGATTTCGTGCACTGGTGCTTTGAGAAGAATTCGCAAGCCCCTGTGCCCGCGGCTCACTAAGTTGAATTTCAACCGCACCCAAAGGAACAAAACATGGCCACTCCAACCAGTGCCGAGCAGCTGAATCCAAATCTCGTATACCAGACTTTGAACGCCTATCAAGCGACCGCCGCGCTGCGGGCGGGTATTGACCTCGACGTATTCACAGCGATCGGTGAAGGGGTCGACACCGTCCCGAATATCGCGAAACGTTGCAAGGCTGCCGAACGCGGCATCCGCATTCTTTGCGACTACCTCACCATTCTCGGATTTCTGACCAAGCAGGACCTGCGGTATGCCCTGACCCCGGAATCTGCGAAGTTTCTGGACCGCCGCTCTCCCGCCTCGATGGCTTCAACCTCGGGCTTTCTCACCCTGCCCGGAACCGTGACCGCGTTCATGAGTCTGGCCGAGGCGATTCGCAGCGGGCGCCCGGCCCTGGACGGAGAGGGCTCGATCTCGGCGGAAAATCCCATCTGGGTCGAATTTGCTCGGTCTATGGCGCCGATGACGCGCCCCGTCGCCGAGGAGATGGCTCAAGTTCTCGATGCGTCAGCCGGCAAGAAATGGAAAGTCCTCGATATTGCCGCCGGACACGGCACGTTCGGCATCGCACTTGCAATGCACAATCCCAATGCGGAGATTTTTGCGCAGGACTGGGCGCCGGTCCTGGAAGTTGCGATCGAGAACGCGCGCGCGGCGGGCGTCCAGGCGCGGGTGCACCGGTTGCCGGGCAGCGCCTTTGACGTGGAATTCGGCTCAGGCTATGACGTCGTCCTGCTGACCAACTTTCTGCATCATTTCGATCCGCCCACGATCGAAACCCTGCTGCGCAAGATACGCGCGGCGCTTGCACCTGCAGGCGTGGTCGTAACGCTTGATTTCATACCCAATGAAGATCGCATCACGCCTGCGCGGGCGGCTGCCTTCGCCATGACCATGCTGGGCACTACTCCGTCCGGGGATGCGTATACCGCTGCGGAGTATCGCAGGATGTTTCAGAACGCGGGATTTTCATCAAGCGACGTGCGGCCCGTGATGTCCAGCGGCCACAGCCTGATTTTGTCGAGAGTTTAGAAGGGGATTGCGGCCAGGGCGCCCGGCTAGGTTCCGAACGCGAGGGCCAGAAGCGTCTTCTGTTCCAGGTCGTGTGCTTTGTGCGAACCTGTCGCCGGGCTTGCACTCGCCGAGCGATTGACGGACAACACTGCGCGGCCGCGCGCCAGACGCTCCAGTTCCGGTATTACGAATTCGTGCGCTCCCATGTTGCCCGGTTCTTCCTGCACCCACACAAATTCCCGGGCGTTTGCGTGGCGATCCATCTCGGCGGTCAGCTCTGCGTCCGGGAAGGGATAGAGCTGCTCGAGGAAAACGATCGCCGGAGAATTCTCCGGATGCCGATTTCGCTCCGCGATGAGCTCGTGGCCAATTTTTCCGGTGCACAGCAGTACGCGCTCGGCTGAGCCGTCACCCACATCCGGGATCACGGTTTGAAATCGTCCGGTTGAAAGGCTCGCGAGCGGCGAGGAAGCCGCCGGATTGCGCAGCATGCTCTTGGGCGTGAACACGACCAGAGGTTTGCGCCACGCGCGAAGCGCCTGCCGCCTGAGCAGGTGGAAATACTGCGCGGCGGTAGAGGGCTGACAGATCTGGATGTTGTCGCGCGCCGCCAGTTGCAGGAAACGTTCGATTCGCGCGCTGGAGTGTTCCGGGCCCTGGCCTTCGTAGCCATGAGGAAGCAGTAGCACGATGCCCGACAGCAGATTCCACTTGTCCTCGCTTGCCACGATGAACTGATCGATGACGATCTGCGCGCCGTTGGCGAAATCACCAAACTGCGCCTCCCAAAGGACCAGAGCTTCGGGAAAGTCGCGGCTGAATCCGTATTCAAAACCAAGCACGGCGGCTTCCGACAGGGGCGAGTTGTAGATCTCGCACCACGCCGGATCCTGCGCCAGGTGTTCCAGCGGAACATATTCTTGCTCGGTTTCGATGTCGATCAGCGCCGCGTGGCGTTGATTGAACGTGCCGCGCCGGCTGTCCTGTCCCGTAAGCCTCACCGGGACTCCCTGCGCCAGTAGCGAGCCAAATGCCATGGCCTCGGCCATTCCGAAATCCAAGGCGCGTTTGCCCTGTGCCATTTCCAGCCGCTGTTCCAGAAGCTTTTTCACCTTGGCATGGATGTGGAATCCGGGCGGATAGCTCACCAGCGCTTCGCCCACCGACGCAAGTGACTGCTCGTCAACGGCCGTGTCGACTTCGAAGGAGGGTTCGTACCGCCCGCCCCGGAACGCGCCCCAGTAGCGCGGCAGACGGCGCATTGGCGGGCTCTTTTCGATTTCATGAGCTTCCTGCTGCGCAGCGTCCAGTTCCTGGCGCACGCTTGCGACCATCGGCTCGGGATCGGTCCCGATCTTTTCCGCATAGATCTGCCACAACGGCGGATGCGCCTCAATCTTGCGATAGCGCCTCGGCTGCGTGATCGTGGGATCGTCCACTTCGCTGTGGCCGTGGCGGCGGTAGCCGATCAAGTCGACGAATACCGGAGTTCCGAACTCGTAGCGGTAATCCAGGGCCATTCGGCCTACGCGCACCACCGCATCGGCGTCCTCCGCATTCACGTGGAAAATCGGAATCGGCAGGCGCTTAGCGAGGTCGGAGGAATACCGCGAGGAGCCGCCGTCCTTGGGTGCGGTCGTGAAACCGATCAGGTTATTCACGATGATGTGGATCGAGCCGCCCACTGCGAAGCCTTCTACACCGGCCATGTTCAGCGTCTCGGCGCAGATCCCTTGCCCGGCGAATGCCGCATCTCCGTGCATCATGATGGGCACCACCAGCCGGCGGCCGTTCTCGCCGCGTCGCATCTGTTTTGCGCGGGTACGCCCGATCACCACCGGATCGACCGCTTCGAGGTGGCTGGGGTTGGAGACCAGATGCATTCCCAGCTGCTGGCCGTTTGCGGCGTGGAACGTTCCGGTTGCGCCCATGTGGTATTTCACGTCGCCACTGCCGAGCGTACTTCGAGGATCCACATCTTCAAACCGGGCGATGACCTCGGCGGCCGCGCGACCGACAATGTGCACCATCACGTTGAGTCGCCCGCGGTGGCTCATCGCGAGCATGGCTTTTTCAGCGCCCTGTTCGGCGGCCGCGCTCAGGATTGAATCCAGCAGCGGGATCAGCGACGATTCGCCCTCAAGCGAGTAGCGCTTCGTACCGAGATAGCGTGTTTGCAGCACCTGCTCGAAAATGTCGGCGCGTATCAGCAAATCCAGAATCCGCGCGCGATCCGGCGCCACGGCTTCCGATTCCATGCGCTCCTGGACCCACTGACGTCGTTCGCGATCCGGCATGTGCATGAATTCGGCGCCAATGCTGCCGCAATACACGCGGCGAGCCGCGTCTGCGTCCGGCCCCGAGACATCCAGCTCCGGCATCGGCGCCGGTTCCAGGTCGCCGAGCGGATCGATATTGGCCTGCAGATATCCCCAGCGCCGAAACGATTCCCAGATGCGCTCCTGAGCTTCCTTCGATGCTGCAGATTCTGCGATTGCCTGTTCCCGGCTCATTCGATTGGTGCCCCTTGGGTCCTTTTCTGTTCCACCACTAGTGTATCAATTCTAAAAGGTTCGGATTGGCGCGTAAGGCGCGAATTGCGGCTCAGTTTTCCGGCCAGCAACCCAGCAACCGGCGGACCAGGACGAGTTGACCCAGATGGTAGGCGTTATGATCGGCCATCAGCAGCACCTCGCGCAGGATTGTCTGGCCCGAGCCGTGAGGGATGGGCGCGAGCAGATCCGTCTTGGGGTTGACCACCAATTTTCCCATCGCTTCCAGATCCCTCTCAAGCGATTCGACGCTCTGGTCCCAGGCGGCGCGACTGGGCGGCGCAGGCTTTTGGGGCCAGTATTCCGCGGGCCAATCCGGTGATGCGTGTTTTCCATCGCGGCAGAATTCCAGGATGTCCCAGGTCGCAATGCGCATGTGTTCGAGTAATTCCCACGGCGAGTGGTCTGCGCCCTTGGGCCGCAGGCCGCGCTTTTTCTCCTCAATCCCGGCAACCGCCTTCTTCCAGTCGACGTGAGACTCGTGCCAGCTCAAGGCGCGCCGCAGATAGTCGCGCAGAACTTTCTCGTCCATCAAAGCCCCGCCTCCCACTGTAATTGATTTTAGGACGGCGAGTCTGTGCGGTCAATGAAGGCAATGGTAGGGACGACTTTAGTAGAGCGTTGTTCCGACTCCAGCGGATGGCCTAGCGGTTCTTCCCACCTGGTTCATCAGAAGCTGCAGGTCAAACGCTTCCTTGCGCACCCTGAGATCGTAATAAAACACGGCGGTCGCAATCGTCAGGATCGGAGTTACCAGAGTCGTGGCCAGAAAGTTGCCGACCTGGCCCAGCACCAGCCACACCCACACCGATCCGGGATCGTTCGCCGTCAGACGGGAGGCGACGCTGAACGGGAGGATAAACAGCAGCACTGCCGCGTATAGAAGGAAAAAATACAGTAGGTAAATCACAAAGGAGCGGCCGGCACTGTCCTCGGTGAGTCGGTAGCTCCGTTCCAGCGAGTCGCGAGGTCCAAGATCCTCCAGCAGTGCGGCCGGAACGCAGGTGATCAGGCGGCAGGCCATGTAGATGCCGGGCACGATCAGCAGTATCGTCGCGATTCCAATCACAAGGCCGTTCAGCAGCGTCACACCAAACAGGTTTCCAACCTGACCGCGCATTCGCTTGAGCGACGCGCCAATGGTGGCCGGGCGTCCAAGATAGATCTCGGAAACGGCATACACCGTCCCGCCCTGCGCGAACAGGTAAACAACCAGGTAGACAACCACGCCGACCAGTCCACCAATAAAGCCGGCAGCAGCCACGGCAACGGCGACCTGCTTGTGGCCGCCCGCAACGCGGCCCGTCCAGACCTGCGCGAGGCTCAGCGCAAGGTTCAAAAGCTGTGGGAGTGCGGCGATGCCTACGAAGAGAACGAAATGCTGACGATAGAGGGAAAGGGTGCGATCAAGGATCTCTCCGAGTGACAGCGGGCGCAGGTCCGAAATCGTCACCTAGACCTCCCGCACCCGAGAGATACCGGTTGGGCCTGGATACCAGATCTGAGGTAACGATCGCCCGGTTACGCCGTTGCGCTCGGAGCCCCGGCGGACCGTCGATGCTGGAAGCATTCACGGCAATAGACCGGCCGCCCCTGCGTGGGCTTAAACGGAACGGTCGTCTCTTTCCCGCACTGCGAGCACACCGTTTTCGTTTCGACGCGCTGGACGCTTCCCGAACCTGCTTCATTCCCTTGTGCGCGATTTGCCTTGCAGGCCTTGCAACGCTTGGGCTCGTTCTTGAATCCCTTGTCTGCGAAAAACATCTGCTCGCCGGCGGTGAAGACGAACTCCGCTCCACAATCGGCGCACTTCAGGACCTTGTCATGGTAGTCCATATGCTGCTCCGGGGGCCGGGTTCGCTCGGGGCAGGCAACGGCGGTGCAGCTCGCGGCGAGCGGTCGAACAAGAATCCACCGGTGACGGCTTCTCTTGTCCGCCCGCTGGCCCGATGCTGCTTGGAAAGACTGAAGTGATGCGGTTGCCTAGTCTTGCTCACGCCGCTGCTTTTTACGGAGACGCTTACGCGAGAGGGCCTGTTTGGCGCGACGCTTTTCCCCCGGCTTCATGTAGTAGCTGTGCTTCTTGATTTCCTTGATGATGTCTTCCGACTGCACTTTGCGCTTGAAGCGGCGGAGAGCGTTCTCCAAAGACTCACCCTCTTGAATTACAACTTCTGCCACGCGTATTCACCCCCGTCCCTTTGTCTTGACTTGGACCAATGGATTCCAGCAAGTGTAACCGGCATCAACGCGAACCGGCTATTGCCCACTTCTTCTATCGGAGGCTATCCTCCAAGTCAAGGCTTAAATTGCTTATTAAGTCCGGTTCCAAGTGTATTTAACTTTTCAGTAAACAAATCCCGCGGAGTTAAATGCAATTCCTGGGTCACTGGCGGGCCGAGCGGCCCGGTTGCCCCGGGGGACCTGCGGCAAAAGCGACATGCTGCTAGAATAGTTGGCGATTGGAGGTGGCGGTCGGGCGACGACCGGAACCAATGCCCATTATGCGCAACGCGATTGGAGTTCTTCTGGCCGGCGGCCAGGGCGAACGGCTCTGGCCACTGACACGTGATCGTGCGAAACCCGCGGTTCCCTTCGGCGGAGTGTACCGCATCATCGATCTCACCCTTTCCAACTGCCTGAACAGCGATCTGCGCCGGGTCTTTGTCCTCACTCAGTACAAGGCGCTCAGCCTCAACCGCCATGTGCGCCGCGGCTGGTCTTCGCTGATGGGACACGGCGATTTTATTGAAGTCCTGCCTCCCCAGATGCGGGTCTCGCAGCACTGGTACCAGGGCACCGCCGACGCCGTCTATCAGAATATCTATTCGATCGGCAGCGAGCAGTCCAACTACGTCTTCATACTCTCGGGCGATCACATCTACAAAATGAATTACCAGACCATGCTCGAGCAGCATGTGGCGGCCGGAGCGGATGTAACCGTCGCGACCATCGAAATGGACCTGGCCGAAGCCTCCGGCAAATTCGGCGTGCTGGAAACGGACGAGAATTGGCGCATTACCGGATTTGAAGAGAAGCCCGTCAATCCGAAAGCCTCCGGCGTCCGCGCCGACAAGTGCAACGCCTCGATGGGCGTCTATCTCTTCAATACGCAGCTGCTGGTGCCGATCCTGATTGATGACGCCGAAAACCCGGCATCCGCGCATGATTTCGGCAAGGACATTCTTCCGCGCATCATCGGAAAATATCGCGTCTTCGCCTACAACTTCCGGGATGAAAACAAGAAAGAAACTTCCTACTGGCGCGACGTGGGAACCATCGATGCGTATCACGAAGCGAATATGGACCTGGTTTCCGTGACGCCGGTGTTCAACCTCTATGACGCGAGCTGGCCGCTGCACAGCTGGCAGCGCCAGTATCCGCCCGTGAAGACCGTCTTTGCAGACAACGACCGCATGGGAGTCGCACTGGATTCCATCGTGGCCGGCGGATCAATTATTTCCGGAGGGCGCGTCAGGAAATCCGTGCTGGGATACGACGTGCGCGTCAACAGCTACAGCGAGGTGGAAGACTCCATCATCTTCAACCACGTCTCGATCGGGCGCCGCTGCCGCATCCGGCGAGCGATCATCGACCGCCACGTGGAGCTGCCGGAAGGTACGGTGATCGGCCACGATCCAGAGGCCGACCGAGCCCGCTATTCGGTTTCCGAAAATGGCGTTGTCGTCGTCGTTCGCCCCGAATCCATGATCGAGGAACCGGAGTGAGCTGTAGATTTCGGGTCTGCTGAGCGAGGCGGCGCGAGGCTCGCCGCTTGAGTTGTTTCTGTCGTCGGAACCAGCCAGGCTCCGACTTTCAACCGTTCGCGCGATGGGCGCGTCTTTGCTTTGCCTTTCTTGCGACATGGTTTGGCCGTAGCTGTTCGACTTCGACCACTCGCTGCTTGTCCTCAAAAGGGGGAATGATGTCCAACAAGATCATCGCCATTCACGGCAGGGAAATTCTGGATTCTCGAGGCAATCCCACCGTCGAGGCCGATGTCCGCCTGGAAGGAGGAATCCTCGGCCGTGCTGCCGTGCCGTCGGGTGCTTCAACCGGCGAGCATGAAGCAATCGAGCTCCGCGACGGCGACAGCTCGCGCTACCTGGGCAAGGGCGTGCTGAAAGCCGTCGGTCACATCAACGGTGACATCGAAAAAGCCGTCGCCGGCATGGACGCCGCAGACCAGCGCGCCCTGGACCGCCGCATGATCGAGGCCGACGGCACACCCAACAAATCGAAGTTCGGCGCCAACGCCATTCTCGCAGTTTCGATGGCGGCCGCGCGCGCCGCAGCCGCAGCCGCAGGCCGGCCGCTTCATGCCTATCTCGCAAAATATTCCAGCGACGCTTCCGCCAACACTCTTCCGGTCCCGATGATGAACATCTTGAACGGCGGCGCACACGCCGACAACTCTGTCGACGTGCAGGAATTCATGGTAATGCCGCTGGGGGCCAAGAGCTTCCAGGAAGCGCTTCGCTGGGGCGTCGAAGTGTTCCATCACCTGAAGGCCGTGCTGAAAAAACACGGCTACTCCACCGCCGTCGGAGACGAGGGCGGGTTCGCACCCAACCTGAAATCGAACGAAGAAGCGCTTGAACGCGTGCTCGAAGCCATCACTGCCGCCGGATACAAACCCGGCCAGCAGATCTCGATTGCGCTTGATCCGGCGTCAAGTGAGTTCTTTGACCGCTCGAGCAAGAAGTATGTCTTCAAGAAATCGGATAAGTCAGCCCGTAGTTCTGAGCAGATGGTCGCGTTTTGGGCCGATTGGGTGCGCCAGTACCCGATTGTTTCGATTGAAGATGGTCTCGCCGAAGACGACTGGGAGGGTTGGAAGCTTGTAACACGCGAGCTCGGCAAGAAGATCCAGCTCGTTGGCGACGACGCCTTTGTCACCAATCCGAAGATATTCGCCCGCGGAATCTCCGAAGGAATCGCCAACGCGATTCTGATCAAACTGAATCAGATCGGCAGCGTCAGTGAGACGATCGAAGCGGTCGAAATGGCGCGCGAGGCGAAGTACGCTGCGGTCATCTCGCACCGCTCGGGCGAGACCGAGGACGCCTTCATTGCCGACTTCGCAGTCGCCATGGGCGCGGGACAAATCAAGACCGGCTCGGCGTCCCGCACCGACCGTGTCGCCAAATACAACCAGCTTTTGCGCATCGAGGAAGAACTCGGCTCATCTGCCCGCTTCCCCGGCCGAGCGGCCCTAGCGGTCGGGTGAGAAGTCTGCAGGCCGCGAGCAGGCGAATCCTTGTCTTGCGACGGCAGAAAGGCCCGACATGAGCGAAGCAGATTCCCTTGCGGCCCCGACCCAGGACGAAAGGACCATGGCAATGCTGGCCCACGTCCTGCAGATTTTCACCTGGTGGATCGGTCCTGTGGTTATTTTCGTTGTGAAGCAGGACTCGAAGTTCGTGCGCTTCCACGCCCTGCAGGCACTGCTTTGGCAGGTCGGCCTGATCGTGTTCTGGATGATCGGAATGGCGGTATGGTTCGCCGCCATTTTCTCAACGATCTTCTCTGCTGCCGGACGGACTCCGCCGAATCAGGCACCCCCCGTCGCTATGTTCGTCGGGTTCGGTCTGATCTGGCTGCTGTTCATGGCCGGGTATCTGTCAAACATCGTGTTCGGCATCGTGTTCGGAATCAAAGCAGGCCGCGGCGAGTGGGCCTGCTATCCCTTGGTCGGTCGGTGGGCGCGCCATATCGTCAAAGTCTGATTGAATTTGCTATATCTTCGGCGAACTCCGCGGCATGACCTGCGCCAATATGAACAGATCCTGGCTCCCGACGCGCCGGTGATCTCATTAGCATTTCGGGACACAAGCGCCTGAGCTCTCGCCGCATGAATTCGCTTGCTTCACTATTTCCCCCGGCCCATTCGGGTCTATAATTCTCGAAAGACAGTCGCCGGCTTTTTCCGGCTCAGGGGGGAACTCGAATGAATCGTTACGCCGTGATCCTGTTCAGTTTTGTCGGACTGCTCGCTTCGCCTCTGGTCGCTTCGGCCCAGGCGCCTGCCCCACCGCCTGCTGCAACCCCCAGCATCGCCGATGCGATTCGCCAGAGCTATAACGTCGTCAAGAACAATCTGCTGAAAGCTGCTGACAAGATGCCGGACGATGGCTACGGCTATCAGCCCACCCCGGAAGAGCGCACCTTCGGCGCCTGGATCGCACACGTGGCCGATGCGCAGACCGGGGGCTGCTCGCGCGCACTTGGCACGCCCAAGACTCCCAGCGCTGGAACGAAAATCTCGAAAACCGATCTGGTGGCCGCGCTCAAGGACTCCTTCGACACCTGCGACGCAGCGTATGCTGCTCTCAACGAGTCCAATGCGAACGATCCGGTGCAAAGCTTCCGCGGGGCGACGCCGCGCCTTGCCGCGCTCGCCGGCAACGTCGCGCACGACAATGAATGCTACGGCGCCATCGCCGTCTATCTGCGCCTGAAGGGCATCGTCCCGCCATCAAGCGAGCCGCGCCGCTAGCGCCTCGCGGTTTCAACCGAGCCAGTTCCGTTCGGTTATTGTCCGAGCGATGATCAAGGGCTGGATCGATGGGTGAGACCAACGATGTTCAACCGTCACGACCTCCGCTGGCGGGAGCGATTTGGGACATCGCGCTCAACGCGATCATCCCCGTACTGCTCTATAAGCTCTCGAAACAGTTCCTGTCCCCCTCCGAGCTTACCGCCCTGCTTCTGGCTACGACGTTTCCGCTCGGCAAGAGTATCTATGACCTGCTCCGTCGTGGGCAGCTGGACCCGATTTCGATTGTCGTTCTGCTGGGAATCGCCGCCGACTGTGTAGCCTTGGTCTTCGGTGGCAGCGCACGCCTTTTGCTTGTCCGTGAGTCCGTGTTTACGGGTGCATTCGGTGTGGCCTGTTTTGTCTCGCTATTGCTGCCGCGCCCCATGATGTTTTATTTTGCACGACATTTCATCGCAGGAGTCGACCCTGAGCGGCAGGCGCGCTTCAACTCCGCTTGGCAACTGCCCGACGTGCGTTTTGCGCATCGGCTTATCACCATTGTGTGGGGCACCGTATTTGTGGGCGAGCTCGTCGTTCGAATTATTTTGATCTACAACACATCGGCCGCGACCGTCCTGATCGTTTCACCTGTCCTGCTTGGAGGGTTGACCCTGGTCACCATGTTCTGGGCGTTCCGCTACGGCCACCGTGTCCGCATGCGCGCCTTGGCCCAGCTCGCGCAAGCCCCCCGGCCCGCAACTGCCGTAGCCCCGCTTTCCTCGCCGCGGTAAACCTGTATCCGTCACCGGGCTAGTACCCATGGTGGCTAGGGAACAATCTCACCCCGCTTACTCATTGCGCTGTATTCCCGTTCAAAACGATTCGGACGATGATCCCTACTGGCGCCAGCGCCAGAGGCGGTAGACAATGAACGCCTGCTCCAAGCGGCTCCTGATCTCCTTCGGTCTGCTACTTGTCGGTGCTTTCAGTGCGAACGCTCAGGCTCTCGAACACCGCGTGAGCCTGGGTGAATCCGGCAGGTCAACTGCGATGCCCGCGCCTGCACCTCCCGTCGCGGCTGAAACCCGATCCACACTTTCGACACCGGAATTTCATCGCCTTGACCTCAACAGCGAGGATCACCGTTCCGTCGGAGTTCCACTTCTTGAAGTTACCCGCACACCGTTTATGACCGAATCGCGCGTTCCCCTCGCCCAAACTGCCGGTCAGCGGGTTCAGCTCAACTTTTTCGTGCAGTCGCTTCACAATAAGAACATTACCCAAGGGCCCCTAGTCCTTGCTCAAACCAATCAGCAGCTCGGGCAACAGCGCACCAGCGATCTGTACGGTGTCGGCTTCAGTATCCCTCTGGGCCGGGATGCAGGGTCTGCGGGTTCGAAAAGCGTGTGGAGCGGACTCTCACGCGTTCTGCGAGGAAAGTAGCGGTCGGAAACCACGGCCGCGAGCAAATCCCTGCCAGCGAAATCCTGTCGCGATCGTGCAGGACAAATTGGTTGCGATTAATTTGCTGTCGTGCCGCCCAGCGGCATCCATTCCCGGCCATCGAAGCGGATCAGGAAAAGCTGTTTGATGGGCTGATAGTCGGCTGGACTCGTGGTAACCCTGATACCAGGCCGGAGCATGCCGAGCTCGAGGTCAAGACTTGAGGCCTGCTTCATCACGTTTGCGCGCGTAAGATCGTTGCCGCACTTGCCCAGCACTTCTACCATGGCCTCGGCGCGTTCGTATCCGGCGACATTGTTTTGGTCGCGAAGGCTCGCGTCGCTATTGTACTTGCGCATCCAATCCAGAAAATCGCGCACTTCCGGATCGCTTTCGGCTCGCCGCGATGTCCAGCTTCTGGACCGGGCGTTGGTGATGATTCCGGTGGATTTTTCCAGGCCTGCAGGCTCAAGCGATGCCGCAACCGACAGCGAGGCGTTCGGAATGAACTGCAACGGATGCCATCCTAGATCGGAGGCCGTTGCGATCGCCTGGGTTGCAAACGTCCCCACGGATAAATCGAGGAAGACATCTGCGCCGGAATCTTTCAGCGCGTGAATTTGCGGCTCAAGAGTCTGATCCGCAGCCTGGTAGGAAACTTCCTTGACGATCATCTGCGAGGCCTTGTCACCCAGGCCGTCGTGCACGCCCGCCAGATACTCCCTGCCGGCATCGTCGTTCGCATACAGCACTCCGATCCTTGCCTGAGGCTTGTTTTGCAGGATGTATTTCGCATAGACCAATCCCTCGGTTCGATAGGTGGCGAAGAATCCCATGGTCCAGGGAAAGTGCGAGGGATCGTTGAAAACTGCGGAACTGGATTGCACGAAAAGCTGCGGGACTTTTTGTTCGTTCAGGTAGCCGCGGATCGCGAGATTGCCCTCGGTTCCGAAGGTACTGAAGACCAAAAGGACCTTCTCCTTCTCTACGAGCCTTCGGGCAAGATCGATGGAATTGGGGGCGTCCGGTGAGCTCTGGACGCTCAGGAAGCTGATTTTGCGACCGTTGACGCCGCCGCGGTCGTTGATCATCCGGAAGTACGCGGCTTCGGCCCGAGCCACGGCCGCGTATTCACTCTCCGATGGCGAGGAAGGAGCAATGTTGCCGATCTTGATTTCCGTATCAGAAGCCCCAGGATCGTAGGAGTGCTGACACTGCGCCTGCGGCGCACACGCGGCGGCTGCCAGTGATGCAAGCAGTGCGAGGCAGATCGCAAGGCCGAACTCAGATTGCTTTAGGAAATTTCTCAATGGTGGATAACCTCGCGGAATAAACGAACCGGTTCTGCAAGTACCGTGCCCGGAAATCGGTCTCCAGCTTTCGGCCAAACGACCAAAGGTCCCATCGGCGGCCCGGGCGCGAGACGATCAACGTATTCGGTTTGGCCGATCATGTGGTTGTTCGGGAGAAATTCTCGCGGAGATGTTGCGGGGCGTCAACACCTGAATGACGTCCACGGGGAAGCGTTCCAATTCATTCCATCAACAACACTCTTGCAACGTTCCGCTCTCGTGCTACCGTAATTCGTGATGAGGGAACACTTGGGAGTCGAACCCGGCCAAACCCGATTCGCTGCGGACAGCTTTCCTTCCTTACACAAACTCAACCGGGTGAGCCATGGCTAAGCGACCTCGCCCGATCGTACTCACGGTTCTGGATGGCTGGGGCTACCGCGCCGAGACCAAGGGCAACGCCATCGCCCTTGCGCGCAAGCCCAACTATGACCGCCTGCTCAAGGATTTTCCCAACACCCTGATCCACACCTCCGGTCCCTTTGTCGGTCTGCCCGACGGGCAAATGGGCAATAGCGAAGTCGGCCACCTCAATATCGGCGCCGGCCGGATCGTGCAGATGGATATCACGCGCGTGGATCAACTGATCGCGAGCGGCGAGTTCTTTCGCCAGCCGCTGCTGCTGGAAGCAATCGAGCGCGGCCGCGGTCATCAGTTGCATCTGATGGGTCTGGTGAGCGACGGCGGGGTTCACTCGCATTTGCAGCACCTTTTTGCTTTGCTGCGCATGGCCCGCGAGAACAAGGTTTCGAACGTTTTTGTCCACTGCTTTACCGACGGCCGCGACACACCGCCGGAAAGCGGCATCGATTTCCTGCGGCAGCTCGAGCAGAAGATGCGCGAGTACGGTGTCGGGCAAATCGCCAGTATCAGCGGCCGCTATTACGCGATGGATCGCGACAATCGCTGGGAGCGCGTTGAAAAGGCCTATCGCGCCATGGTTCACGGTGTAGCAGAAGCAAAATTCACCGATCCCATAGCCGCCATGCGCGCGAGTTATGAAAAGGGAGTCACTGACGAGTTCGTCGTCCCGACCGTAATCACGACCGAAGCGGCCGCCGGGAGAGCCGCCGTTCCTCGCGGCTTGATTCGCGACGATGACGCGGTCATCTTCTTCAATTTTCGAGCCGACCGCGCCCGGCAAATCACGCGCGCGCTGGTCGAGCCGGGCTTCAAGGAGTTTTCCGATCCCGCGCGTCCGAAAAATCTCGCGTTCGTCGGCATGACGCAGTATGAAAAGACCTGGCCCTGGTTGCGGTACCTGATCGCGCCCGAAAAATTGGAGCACATTCTGGCCAACGTCTTCGCCGAGCTCGACTACAAGAACCTGCGCGTGGCCGAGACGGAAAAATACGCGCACGTCACCTATTTCTTCAACGGCGGAGTCGAAAAGCCGTTTGGTGGCGAGGAACGCATCGTCGTCCCCTCGCAGAAAGTCCCCACCTATGACCTCAAGCCGGAAATGTCGGCCGCGGGCATCGCCGACGCCGTGATTCACGCGATCGAGAAGGGCGATTTCGACGCCATCATCATGAACTTCGCAAACGCGGACATGGTCGGGCATTCAGGCAACCTCGAAGCGACTGTGAAGGCGGTCGAAACGGTGGACGAAAACCTGGGGAGGATTTTTCAGGCCCTGCGCCCCCGAGGAGGGGCGTGGATCATCACCGCCGATCATGGCAACGCGGAAACCATGATTGATCCGGTAACCGGTGGTCCGCATACCTATCACACCACCAATCCGGTCCCGTTCATACTCGCAAGCGACGACCTCCGCAGGCAGTTGCAGACCGGGGGCTCGCTGCGAGATATTGCTCCCACCATGCTCGGCCTTCTGGGCCTTCCCGAGCCGGGCGAGATGACCGGACGCGATTTAAGAAAGAACGTACAGTAAAGTACATGCAGCGCTAAGGAACTGGGGGGAAAGACATGGTTTCGCAGGTTACTGGCGAATTGAATGTGTACGAGTCGGCGGAAGCGCGTTTTGAAACTGCCGCCAAGAAGCTGGGACTCGAGCAGGGCGTTTACCGATTTCTGAAATGTCCCGAAAGGGAAATCACGGTGTATATCCCGGTCGCTCTCGATAACGGCCGACTGGAAGTTTTCACCGGCTACCGCGTGCTGCACTCGACTGTGCGCGGGCCGGGCAAAGGCGGCATCCGCTTTGCGCCGGACGTTTCCATCGATGAAGTACGCGCGCTTGCCGCCTGGATGACCTGGAAGTGCGCGGTCGTGGACATTCCGTTTGGCGGCGCCAAGGGTGGAGTGATCTGCGACCCGTCGAAACTCTCCAAGGCCGAACTGGAGCGCGTGACCCGCCGGTACACTGCTTCTTTATCCGATTGGCTTGGACCCGAGCGCGATATTCCCGCTCCGGATATCGGCACCAACGCACAGACCATGGCCTGGGTCATGGACACCTATGCAATGCACGTTCGGCAGGCGACCACCGCCGTCGTCACCGGCAAGCCACTTGAACTGGGCGGTTCGCAGGGACGCAACGAAGCCACCGGACGCGGGGTCATGATCTGCTGCGACAAGGCGATCGCCAAGCTCAAGATGAAGCGCGACGGGTGCCGGGTCATCATCCAGGGTTTCGGCAATGTGGGTTCGCAGGGTGCGCTTCTGATGCACGCAGCCGGATACACCATTATCGGCGCGGCCGACGTGAGTGGCGGTCTGTACAACGAAAACGGAATCGATGTCCCCAGACTCTATGACTGGGTCTACACGCAGAGAAAACCCCTGCCGGATTTTCCCGGAGGCGGAGAAAAAACGACGGCGCAGGAAGTTCTGTTCAGGCCCACCGATATTCTCGTTCCCGCGGCTACCGAGAATCAGATCACCTCGCAGAATGCCGGCCGCGTGGAGTGCCGCATCCTGTGCGAAGGCGCCAACGGTCCGACCACCTCGCATGCCGACGCCACGATCGAGAAAAAAGGAATCTTCATCATCCCGGATATTCTTGGGAATGCAGGCGGGGTTACGGTCAGCTACTTCGAGTGGGTGCAGGACCGCCAGGGATTCTTCTGGCGCGAAAGCGAAGTGAACGAACGCTTGCAGGACGTGATGGAGCACAGCTTCGACCAGGTCGTTCGTTATGCGGAAATGCACGGAGTGAGCAACCGCATCGCCGCCTACATCGTGGCCATTGACCGCGTTGCTCGTGCCTTGAAATTAAGAGGGTTTTATGCTTAAACTACGCCCCGCCTAGGCGGGATTGCGGAGGCATGCATGCAACCTGAATCGATCTCTCACGGAGCGGTTAAGACGGAAGCGGAACACCGTAGCGATATTTGCGCCGTGGGCCGATGGATTCATGATCACGGGTACGTTGCATCCACCGACGGGAACATCTCGGTGCGCCTTGGTCCGGATCGCATCCTCATCACGCCGACGTCGGTGAGCAAGGCGATGATGAACCCCGACGATCTGGTGACGATCGATCTCGACGGCCAGCGCCTGAGCGGTTTGCGAAAACCTTCCTCCGAACTGGGAATGCATCTTCTGATCTATCGCCTGCGGCCCGATATCAACGCCGTCTGCCACGCGCATCCACCGACCGCAACCGGGTATGCCGCCGCCGGAATCCCGCTCGACAAACCGATTCTGTGCGAACTTGTGATCGGGTTGGGATCGATTCCCGTCGCACGGTACGGCACTCCGGGAACATCGGAACTGGGCGCGTCAATCGAACCCTACGTCCAGGGGCACGACGCGATCCTGATGGCCAATCACGGCGTGGTGACCTACGGCCCCGATCTGCTGACGGCATTTCTGAGGATGGAAACGACCGAGCATTTCGCCCAGGTGTCGCTGGTGACCGAGCGCCTGGGGAGGAAAGTACTGCTGTCGGGATCGGACGTGGAAAAACTCGTTGCTGCACGCGCTCGCTACTCTGCCGGAGCGCAACCGGATCTTCCGGCAACGCGGGAAGACGCGGTCATTGCGGATACAACCGAAACCACAAGCGTCACTCTCACGCGACGCGAACTGGAAACCCTGATCGACGAAGCCGTCCGCCGAGATCGCTCGCACCGCGCAAGCGCGGCGGGCGCCTGAAACGACCAGACGCCCGCCGGGCACCCCCACCACCGCAACAGCTACCCCGTGATTTCTACGTAGCGCATTTTGCCGTTGAAATGAATTTCTTTCAGTTGATCGGCGTTGGTCACAATGTTGGAAGTGTTTGGCTTGGTGGTCTCGTCCTTCCACTGCACGGGCGCTTCGGCCACCACTTTGCCGTTCATCGTCAACGTCACCTTGGAATCATCAGCTGTGACGCGATAGGTCCCCGGCTTCAGCTGCTTGCCGGCGAGCGTGACGGCACTCAGGATTTCCACCTCGGCGGTGGTTGCCTTGCCGTTCTTTGCTGTATCGCGCGCCGCGAGCGGCATGGCGACGAGCAGTGCGACAAGAATTGGCACGATCAAATTCCATCCACGACGGGCCATCGTTTTTCCTCCTCGATCGAATTTCCGACTTGCACGTGCTTAGACGCGAAGCCGTTCGCGAGGAAAGCAATTCGTTGCGGCATTCACGAAATTATTTGTCAGGCCAATTTGGATTTCGTTCACGGAGTAGAAATGCAACCGGATATGAATATTCGTATGGCCCTGCAAGAGCGTGCAGTTGCGGCTTCGGGAATCGCGCCGTTTCGATGGCAAGCCACTGCGTTGACACTCCGGTGGCCCTAACCGATAATCGCTCGACATGATTGGCTCGCTCCGCGGCAAGCTGATAGACAAGCGTCCAAACCAGGTTCTGCTCGACGTGGGCGGAGTGGGCTACCAGGTGCAGGTGCCGCTCTCCACGTTTGCCCTTCTTGGGTCGCTTCATGACGAAACGACCCTACTGATCCATACGCATGTCCGAGAGGATCAGTTCAATCTTTTTGGATTTTTTACAGCGCGCGAGAAGCACTGCTTCGAGCTGCTGATCTCCGCATCGGGCGTGGGACCGTCTCTTGCGCTGAAAATCCTTTCCGGAATGGACCTTGAGGAGTTGATTCCCGCAATTCGCAAGGGCGATCTCGCGCAGTTGGTGCGCATTCCCGGAGTGGGCCGGAAAACAGCCGAGCGCATGGTCGTAGAACTGCGCGATAAGCTCGCCGCCGTGGATGTGCGCGAGCCCGGCAGACCGTCCACGCGTTCACAGGTGGAATCCGACGTGGCCTCGGCGCTTGTAAATCTCGGCTACGACGAGCGCTCCGTTGAACGCGCGATGGAAGGGGCGCACGCCTCAGGCGGCGCCAATTTCGAGGCTTTGTTGCGCACGACGCTACACCTTCTCGGGAGTGCGGCGATGCACAAGAGCGCGCGCGCCGGCCATGGTGAATGATCGGCTGAGAAGGGAGCCGGAAAACATGGTTCGTATCGTTTGGGAATTCACGGCACGCGCGGACAAAATACAGGAGTTTGAGAAATTCTATGCAGATTCCGGCCCCTGGACGGAGTTGTTTCGCAGGAACTTTGGCTATCACGGTTCTGTTCTGTTGCGCGATGTCGAGCAGCCGCGTCGCTACCTGACGATCGACCGCTGGGAGAATGCCGCGACGGTTCGCGCCATGCGCGAGCGGTTTGCCGAGGAGTATGAGGAACTGGACCGCGCGTGCGAAGCTTTCACGGAAAGCGAACACCACCAGGGCGTTTTCGAAGAGGCCCACTCTGCGTGAAGACAGATGCCGAACAAAATGACTGACGCTCGAAATCGGATCGTGTCTGGAAAAGCGTCCGACGAGGACGCGCGGATTGAAGCGAGCGTCCGGCCGGCGAATTTCAGCGACTACATCGGGCAGGAGCGCGTGAAGGAAAATCTGCAAATCGCAGTCGAAGCGGCGCGCGCGCGGGGCGAGGCGCTGGACCACGTGCTGCTCTACGGGCCGCCGGGTCTGGGCAAGACCACACTTGCGCAGATCCTGGCGAACGAAATGGGCTCGTCGATCAAGATCAGCTCCGGTCCGCTGCTTGAAAAAAAAGGCGACCTCACCGCCGTGCTCACATCGCTTGACCCGGGCGATTTTCTGTTCCTCGACGAGATTCACCGTCTGCATCCCGCGCTTGAGGAGATCCTGTATCCCGCGATGGAGGATTTCCGCGTGGACCTCATCATCGGCCAGGGTCCCGGCGCGCGCGTGCATCCCTACCAGCTGAACCGGTTCACGCTGATCGGCGCGACCACGCGCGCCGGGCTGATCATGGCGCCGCTGCGCTCGCGATTCGGGATCGTCCACAGGCTGGAGTTCTACACGCCGGAGGACCTGCAGCGGATCGTGTCGCGCTCTGCGAAAATCCTGGGCATCACCATGGATGCCGACGGTGGCGCGGAAATCGCCCGACGCAGCCGCGGCACTCCGCGGGTCGCCAATCGCCTGTTGCGGCGCGTGCGCGATTACGCCGAGGTCCGCGCAGGTGGCCACATTACCCTCGATGTGGCGCGCGACGCACTCGCCATGCTTCGTGTGGACGAGCACGGCCTGGATGAAGTGGATCGCAACCTGCTGCTCACCATCATCGAGAAGTACAACGGCGGTCCGGTCGGACTCAATACCGTCGCCGCTTCGCTGAGCGAGGAAGAAGACGCCATCGAGGAGATGTACGAGCCGTATCTGATGCAGCTGGGCCTGCTCGACCGTACTCCGCGCGGCCGCGTCGCGACGGCTCTGGCCTACAAATACTTCGGGAAACAGGAACCGCGCAGTCAGTCGGGACTGTTCTGACCGACGGTCGATCGTTTACCGCTGCAGGCCAAGATCTGAGGGCTACGAGTTGAGTGCGCCCGGACACAAAAACGCTGGTAGCCCGCGGCAACAACTGGACTTGTTTCTTTCAAGATTCACGCCGGAACTGGAAAGCCTTGCGCGACGCGCACTTCGGCGGATGCGCAAGCGCCTGCCGAACGCCATTGAGCTCGTCTACGACAATTACAACGCGCTGGTGATCGGATTCGGACCGAACGAGCGCCCCTCGGACGCCATTTTCTCGCTGGTACTGTATCCGCGCAACTTGGCTTTGTGCTTCCTGCAGGGCGCAAAGCTTCCCGATCCCCGCAAGCGTCTTAAGGGCAGCGGCAGCGTCGCGCGCCACGTACCACTGGGGGATCTCGACGTGCTCGAAGACCCGCAGATCCGCGCGCTCATGCAGCAAGCCTTGCGCCGTGCAAAGGTTCAAATGGATCCGAAGCAGAAGCGGAAATTGATCATCCGCTCGATCTCGGTGAAGCAACGCCCTCGCCGCCCCGCTTGATACCAGACCAATTGGCGCTGTCAGCAGCTGCCTGCGGTCCTCGACCTGTGTGCCGTATGAGACAGATACCGGCCAGCGGCAGGCGCATAGTCGTGGCGGTTGCGACTGGAACGGGGTCTCCGGCATACACGGCGATATTGGACCCGCGCCGAGCTGTTCTTTGGCAACTACACACGACTCAACCGCAGCGATGCTCGGGAGACGAATGGCCAATAAGGTGAGCGTGCGCGTGTTTTACGCGGTAGTGATTCTGATCGTCTTGCTGACCGCGGGGTTTCTCGCACTCGGGATTCGCGCGTTCGCCTCAGCGGTTACCGCCGATTTCATATTTCTGGGCGCCTTCGGCGTCATCCTTGTGACTCTCCCTTTGTATTTCATTTTGCGCCGGCGGATTGAGGGCGCAGCGATCGATCGTAAGGTCTTTCGGGTTCCCTAGATCCGACCAGCAGTTCTCAGGCCCAGGGCGCGAGGACCCCGCTACTGCCGAACTCTCGTCTTGGAAGGGCAACGGTGAACCAGAGAGGCCGCGCGCGCTGACACTTCACCCCTCGGACATTTCACAGAGCTTGGTGACCGTATTCCAGTTGCGTGTCGTCGTTCTCTGCGAGAGGACTTTATCAAGCGTATAGAGCTTCGCGTCGGCAAATCCATCCGGGCAGTGGATGTAGATTTCTCTGCCGGCGCAATGAAATCGCTCTGTTCCGATCTTGAGTGCAGCGAGCGCGGCCAGTGCCGGTTTCGCCGGAGCATGCTGAAGGAAAGTGACCGCGAGTCGGGCCGTGTCGATCTCCTTTTCCTTCACGAACGGGTTGCCCGCCAGGATCGCTTTCATTTCTGTGGCGGATCTCACAGTCACAGAGACGGGGAGCCTGGATTCGCCCGCCAGCTTTTGTTCCAGCGTCATAGCCCACCGCGACGGAGAACCTTGCGCCTCAAAAACGATATTTCCGCTCTGCACATAGGTGCGCGGGTTTTTCATTCCGAGCTTCGCGCACAACTCCCGCAGACGGTCCATCTTGAGTACGTTTCCGCCGACATTCACTCCACGCAGCAGTGCAATGCAAACAGGCATCGTCGGTTGGGCTCCTTGAGCGAATAAAGCTCCGCATCGCGCGCTTATCTGGTGAGGAAGCAGAAAGATAACACACACATCTGCCACCGCACTGGAGATGGCCAGGCATTCACTGGCCTTATGCCTTCCTTCTACGCAGCTTCTGTCTGGGGTTCCGGCCACAAGGCAGTGAGGATCAAGCCGACCGCGATCCCCACGGAAATCTCGACGAAGCGATGCAGAGCGACTATCCAGGGAGCATGCGTGCGCGGAATAAGTATGACGATCACGAGCGTGATTCCGGCGTATCGGTACGCGGACCGGTCGATGCGCAGAATGGCGCAGAGCACTCCCAGCGCGAACAGGCCAGCGCCAAATACGGCGAAATTGGACCCCGCATAGGTCGCAAGCAGCGCTCCCGTGGCGGCGCCGAGAGCAGTTCCTGCCATGCGTTCCTTCGAGACGGTCCAGGCCGCGCCAAGCGTCGATTGCATCACGATCAAAGTCGCAATGGCGGCCCAGTATGCTTCCGGCAACCGGAACAGGCGGGCAATCAGAAAGGAAGCCACGGCGGCAATCGCCGTCCGAACAGAATGTACGATCTCCTCGAAGTCCACGTGCAGCCACTTCGGCTTTTTCGCATCCGGCATCAGCACCTCCTCGACGATGCATTCTAGCCTGAACGCGCGGAACTCGACTCAACCGTTCGAGCCTGTGAAGCCGATGCGGAGCTGCTCCAGGAAAGGCAATCGTGGTCGAGGCTCGAAGGGCTAGAATGCTCCATCACCGATGAGCACCGTTTATCTGTCACTGGGGTCGAACCTGGGAGATCGGGCGCAGAATATCGCGCGAGCGGTGAAGGCGCTCGCCGCGCGCGGGGTGCGTGTGACGCGGCAATCGTCGCTGTATGAGACTGAACCCGTCGATGTCCGGGGCGGAGGCTGGTTTCTGAATGGCGTGATCGAAGCCGAAACGAACCTGCAGCCCCGGCAGTTGATGCAGACGCTGCTGATCATCGAGCGGTCGCTGGGGCGAAAGCGCCGGCCAGTTTCAGCCGGCCCAAAGGAGTCCCGGACGATTGATATCGATGTGCTGCTGTTCGGCTCAACCGTCGCACAGGAGCCGGAGATCGAAATTCCTCATCCGCGAATGGCGGAGCGGAAATTCGTGCTGGTTCCGCTTGCCGAAATCGCAGGCGGAGTCAAGCATCCCGTCCTTAAGAAGACCATCGCGGAATTGCTTGCCGAGACAAAGGATCCAAGCGAAGTGCGATTGTGGCACCCTCAATCGGGCTAGGTCCGCGGGTAGCGACCGTATTAGCGCATGCATATTCTGCCAGGATACATACTGCGCTAGACGCGAGGATCTCGGGATCGCCACCTGGGTTGGTGAATCGTCAGCTGTGCCCGCCCTGATTTTTCATGTCATGCAACTCTTTTTCGCGCTTCTTCCGGCCTTCTTCTTCCTCACGCTCGTATTCCGACATCTCTTCGTCGGTCATCTGGTAGTCCTCGCGCGTAGCGAACATCGTTCCGCGGCGGGAGTCACGCGAAAAATGCGGATTGCGTCGGCGTTTCTTGCCCGCGCCGAAACCGCCGATGCTCCGGATGGGTTCGGCGATCGCGCCAGCCTCGACCAGAAGTTCACTGACCTTTTCAAGGAAATCGTGCAGATGATACGGCTTGAGAGAGTAGGGAAGGCCTTCGCGTTCCAGGATCGGCTGCACTTCCTTGGCGATGGCCGTCGGCACCAGGAAGAGCGCACGAATGAGCTTCGGCTGCAGCGCACCTTCTGCGGGTGGTGCAATCGGTTCTGCTTCGGCAAGTTCCTTGAGAATGGCGAACAGCGGCCCGCGAACGTCCGCGAGCGCAATGTTTACGATGACGAGATTCCACGTTCCGGTGGCCAGTTCGGTGAGAGCGTCAGAGACCAGTGGAACGATGCGGACGCGCCAACCCTCGGAATCGAGGACGTTTTTCAGCGCTCGCTGGCTGGCAACGTCGTCGTCGACTATGAGGATTCCGACTTCAGGCACGGCTGGGTCTCCACGGGGTGGCCCATCCAGTATAGCGGGGCCGGTCGAGGCTCAGCTCAGGCCTTATGGGCGGGATTTCCATGGCCGAGCTTGTACACCTGAACAGGCGAAACAAAAGCGAAACCATTGTCTTGACAAGGCGAATAAAAGGCGAATATAGTGTGCCCCTGTGCGGCGAGGCAGCCAATGGCCACTTCTCCCATCCTTCGACCGAGTCCCGGGACGCTTAGGCGTCGCCCGACAGGTTCGAAGCAAACCAGTCTCACCTTATTCCCTCCAGCCGCTCGCCACGGCAACTGTGAGTCGCCAAGCGGTGCTTCCGCGCCCCCTCCGGTGCCTGACCGGAGAACGAAGCCCGCGACGGAACTGGTTGGCATTGCGCGCCTCGCCGCATCTTCCCCTTGCGCCGACACCAAACGCGGGACGGAGTATTTTCTACTCCCGGTAAAGTCAATCCTGAATGAGTGCCATTCCGAGCGGGTGCCATTCCGCTGGACGGTGAACCCCTATCGCGGCTGCGAGTTCGGCTGCAAATACTGCTACGCGCGCTACACGCACGGATACATGGAACTCGATACGTCAGATTTCGAGTCAAAGATTTACGTGAAGAAGGATGCGGGCCCGCTTGCAGAGCGCGATCTGAACCACAAGGAAATCTGGGGCGAACACATTGCCATCGGCGCGGCGACGGACCCCTACCAGCCGGCTGAGCGTGAATTCGGCGCGACGCGGGCGATCCTCGGGAAAATCGCGGAGCGCGAAGGGCTGAGCGTCTCGATTACGACCAAGTCGGACCAGGTGGTGCGTGATATCGATTTGCTGCAGCGCATTTCGGCACGATCATCGCTGACGGTCAACCTCACCATCACGACACTGCGAACACATCTGGCGCGCCTGCTTGAGCCGCGGGCCCCGCGGCCGGATCTGCGCCTGGCTGCCGTACGAAGGTTGCGGGAACAGGGAATCTCAGCCGGGGTGCTGGCCATGCCGATCCTACCCTGGCTGACCGACCGCGAAGCAGATCTCGATGCCCTGGCATGCGGGGCCCGCGATGCAAATGCGGAATGGTTCGCCGCGAGGGTCCTCTACCTCATGCCGGACTCCTGGAGGACGTTCCTCGGCTTCCTTGAAGAGAAATTTCCCAGGCTTGTGACTCGATACCGCGAGTGGTACGGCAAGAACGTGGATGCGCCGGAAGCGTATCGCGCCAAGATGGCTGCGCGCGTTGCCGTGCTGCGGCGGAAGTATGGTCTGGGTTCTCGTCCACAGACCCCTGCGGCACGTTCCTGGCGGTCGCCGCAAATGCAGCTGGAGCTGGGCAAACCACCGGAATAAATAAGGGAGAACAGGAATGCCAAATGCGAAATCGAGAAGGAAGAGTCCGCGCCGCCGTCCGCAAACGATGGTGGCGGCAGCTACGAGTTCGCCAACGCCGATCGAGGAAAAACCGGTGCGAGGAGTGAAACTGAAGACCGTGTCCACATGGACGCTGGTTTTTGGGCTGCTATGTGTGGCAGCATTTGCGGCTGGACGCCCGCCCGCTTCCGCGGCGGGTAGCGCTGCCATTCATGGCACCAAAGGGGGTCTTCATGTTTCTCGGACTTCGAACCGCGGCATACCAAGTCAAAGATCTCGGCAAGGCCAAGGCCTGGTACACGAGCGTGCTGGGTACCCAGCCATATTTTGATCAACCCTTTTATGTTGGGTTCAAGGTTGGCGGATTTGAACTGGGGCTGGTTCCGGACCCCAAGGCTGCGTCCGCGCGGGAACCGGCCGGCGTAGCCTACTGGGGCGTCCAGGATGCTCAGAGCGCGTACAAGCGGCTGATCGCGCTCGGGGCGACCGCCCAAGAGGATGTGCATGATGTCGGCGATGGAATTTTCATCGGAGCGGTTCACGACCCGTTCGGGAACACGCTCGGCGTCATCGAAAACCCGAATTTCAAGATCGAAGCAACCTGAGCTCGCGAGCAGTCCTCACGGAACGATGATGCGTGGAGCGTCCTTTTGGGCGCCAGGCGACATCGGGAATCGCGCCTGAAGGAAACCGAGAAACGCGCGCGAACGCGAACGGCCGCTGGTTTCTTGGCGGGCAACGCGCAAGAGAAAGACGAGCAGGTGAAAGACATCGGCGTCCTTCAGGGGAGGGATTCCTGTGCCTCCGCTTTCGCTCTTCCTGAATTCCTGCAGGAATTCCGCAATTCTGCCGTACAGGGCGCGCGCGAGTGGAGCATCCGGTGGCCGTTCGTAGTAGATTCCGGTTCCCAGGGTGCGGAGGGTTTCCGCCAACGCCTCGATTGCGGAGCAGACCGCGCCATCATTCAGGTCCTTGTGCCGGGTTTGGAAATCCAGAATCGTGGCCGCAAGGCCGGTGATCACCGGCCAGCGCTCGTATACGAAATCCTCCCGGACCGAAATATCAGCATAGGGATATTGTTCGGCGGTGAGAGGTTTTCGATGCTCCGCTTCCCAGCGGTGCGCGGCTACCAGATGCGGGCAGTCCGACGGACAATCAATCGTAACTTCGCGTTCGCGGCCGCAGCAGATGGCGCAGATTTTCTCGCCCTTGGCCGGACAGAAGCGCTTTGGTGGCCGCCTTTCGCAAATGGCACAACTCATCCGGGCTCCTTACCAGGAATTGGTTCCGCTAGATTGCAGGCAAACAGACTCAGGGAAGGCGTAGTAGAGACAAGGCGCTGGGGGAAAGTTGGTTCAAGCCGTCGCAGTTAATTTCCCCGCGCCGATCCAGATGCGACTGGTTGCTGAACGGAAGTTCCCGGGGAGAGCTTCTGTTTTTCAAATAGCGCGATGCTGTTCAGAATCGTTTCAACCGCCGCCGATTCGCCGATCGTGGAATTCAGCATCAGGTGGAAGCGGTGTCGATCGAACCATTCGACACCGAAATATTGCTTGATAAACGCGGCGCGGTCGCGATCCACGGTCTCTGCCAGTTGAACCGCGTCCCGTTCGCTTTTGCCGCCGGCACGCAGCCGCAGCACTTTTTCGTTAAACGGGGCGCAGATAAAGACATGAAAGGTGTCGCTGCGGTTTTGAAGGTAGAAGGCGGAGCCGCGGCCCACGATGACGCACTGGCCGCGCTCGGCAGCCGACTTCACGACACCCTCGGCGACCTCCCGGATGCACTCGGCGTCAGCGATCTTCAGCCGCGGAGCGTTCAAGCTCCCTTCGTGGCTGCCCCGCATGAACGCCATCATCAGCCGGTGGAACAGAGGGTCCCGCTTCTCCTCGCGTTCCTCAACTACACGGCAATCACATTCCATCAGCCGGGCGATTTCGTTGGTCAATGCCTGGTCCCACAGCTTCCAGCCCAGGCGCTCTGCGACGGCACGGGCGATTTCCCCGCCGCCGCTGCCGTATTCGCGCTCGATGGTTAGCACTCGGATCATGGGCTCTTCCTCTGCTGCCAGTCAGGTCTGGACCAGACCCGTGCGGAAGGTCAGAGGCTATCACATCGGTCATGCCGGGGCTACTCCACCACTACCCGGCGCCTGCCGGGCTCGTTCTTCTTCAATCCGAAAGAAAGTACAAACATGATCGCGGCGGCACCGGTCAGAACCATGAAGGTGTCGACGTAGGCAAGCGTCGTCGCCTGGGCAATCACGTCCCGAAACACAATTGCGTTTGCTTGCGCCGCCGCCTTCGCCGCACTCATGCCCGACGCGGTCAAGTGGGCCGTCAAGCCCATGACTTCCGATGCAAGGCCCGGCCGGCCCGGGCTTACATCGGAGGCCAGGAACACCTGATGGACCTGAGAACGGCGCTCGATCAGCGTCGTGACCATCGAAGTTCCCACGCTGCTGCCGATGTTGCGCATGAAATTCACTAGACCGGCAACGCTGCTGCTCTTCTCCGCCGGCATTCCGATGTAGGAAGCCAAATTGATGGGCACGAACAGGAAGGCGAGTCCGAACACCTGAGCCAGACGCAGCATGCTCGCGCTCAGAAAGCTCACCTGAAGGTCGAGTTGGCGGCTGGAAATGTACATCCCGATCGAGAGCGTCAGCCATCCAAACGCAACCAGATATCGGGCCTGCACCTTGGCAGACAGGATCCCGACGACAGGCATCAGAAACAGCAGCAGCAGGCCTCCCCCGGAAAGCACCCACCCGGCCGACTCCGCCGTGTAACCCATCAGGGACTGCAGGAACAGCGGCATCATCACCAGACTTGAGAACAGCAGAATCCCCAACACGAACATCATGCCGTTGGCGGCCAGGAAGTTCAGATTCCTGAAAAGCTGGACCTCGACGATCGGGTGCTTGGAAAACCATTCCCAGACCACAAACGATACCAGTCCGACGGCCGCAAGGATGGCGAGCATAGTTATGAAATGGGAGCCGAACCAGTCGTCCTCCTGGCCTTTGTCCAGCATCACCTGCAGGGCACCGACGCCCAATGTCAGCAGCGAGATGCCCACATAGTCAAACTTGAATCGCGTAGCCGAGCTGCGCTTGACCCACGGAGGGTCTTCCACCAGGCGAGCGATCAGGAACAGAGCCAGGATGCCGACCGGCAGGTTGATAAAGAAGATCCAGCGCCACGTGTAGTTCACCGTGATCCAGCCGCCCAGGGTCGGCCCGATCGTCGGCGCGATGATCGCGGTGACGCCGTAGAGCGCGAAGGCCAGACCGCGCTTCTCGGGGGGAAACGTATCTGCCAGGATCGCCTGGGCCATGGGCTGGAGTCCGCCGCCACCCGCGCCTTGCAGGATCCGGAAGAAAATAATCGTGCCGAGGCTCGGTGCAATCCCGCACAAAAGGGAGCTCAACGTGAAAATTACCAGGCAAATCATGAAGAAGCGTTTGCGGCCAATTGCGCCGGCAATCCATCCGCTAATCGGCAGCACGATCGCGTTTGATACCAGATAGGAAGTCAGCACCCAGGTGCTCTGATCGTTGCTCGCTCCCAGACTGCCCGCCATGTAGGGAAGTGCGACATTGGCGATGCTGGTATCGAGGACTTCCATGAAGGCCGCCATCGCGACCACTACGGCTATCAGCCAGGGGTTGAACTGCGGCACCCACACGGCAGCCGATGCCGCCGCTGTGCCTGTAGGGGGGGCCGTCCCGCCTGGGCCGCTGCTCTCAGGGGTATCTGCCATGGGGTTTGGATCCGGCCGAAGGCCTAGGACTGTTCCGCTGCGAGAATGCTTTGCCGACCCGGGCTCGCCTGGGCCTACTTCAGGAAGACTTTGGGCTCAACCGACATTCCGATGCGCAGGGAGTGGTCGGAATTCTGTCCCGGGTCAAGGACGATCTTGACGGGAACCCGCTGCACCACCTTCACGTAGTTTCCCGTCGCGTTTTCCGGCGGCAGCAAGCTGAGGCGCGCACCGCTTGATCCCGAGATGCTGTCGACGTGCGCCTTATAGACCCGGCCGTTTGAATCCGCCTTGATTTCGGCGCGCTGGCCGGGGCGCATGTTTTTCAGCTGCGTTTCCTTGAAATCCGCGGTGATCCAGACGTCGTCCAGAGGAATCAAGGTCGCGAGCTGCTGACCCGGCTGGACGTTCATTCCGACTTCGACGTTCTTCATGACTACGCCCGTTGTCGGGGCCATGATCCGCGTGTACTGGAGATTCAGCTCGGCCTGCTCGAGCGCGGCCTGTTTCGCTTGTGCGATGGCGTCGGCCGAATTGGCGCGGGCCTGCATGGATTTCACCTGACTGGGTCCGGTTTGAGACGATCGCAGGGTCGCCTCGGCGGTTGCCAGACGGCTGCGGGCTTGTGTCACCTGTTGCGCCGCGGCTGAGGCCGAAGCCTTCGCTGCCGCCACTCCTGCGTCATTTGCCGCAGCAGCCGCCACGGCCTGGTCGTACTGCTGCTCGGAAATCTCCTTCTTGTCGACCAGCTGTTTGTAACGCACCAGATCGTTCTGGGCCTTCACGTCATTGGCCTGCGCCTGCACCAGCTGAGCCTGGGCCGCGTCGAATTGTTGCTGCGCGGCCGAAATCCCGGCCTCGGCATTGGCGATGCCGGCTTCCGACGATGAGACGTCGCTTGAAGTGCTGACCGAGGTGACCGGAACGTTGATCGTCAGCGACTGTGCGGTCGCCTGGGCGTCGGCGACGTTTGCGCGAGCCTGGTCCACCGCGACCTGGTAGTCGCGCGGATCAATCTCAACCAAAACGTCGCCGGCATGGACGTCCTGGTTGTCATCCACATTGACCTTGGCGACGTAGCCGGAGATGCGAGCGCTGATCGGCATCACGTGGCCGTCAACCTCGGCGTCGTCGGTTGATTCGTAGCTCGAAAAATATCGCCAGGCGAAGAAGACAACCACCAGAACCGCCAGCACCGCGAAAATCAGGAACAACCGCGTGCGCGGGCGCTCGCGCAGGTAGTCCGACGCCCGGGCTCCGGCAGGCGGCTGGGCCGGGGCTGTCGCCGGGGTCGAGGTGTTTTCCGCAGGCGCGGTAGGCCTGGCGTCAACTTCGGTGTTCTGTGCCATGTCTTAGTTTCCTTTGAAATACTCTTTCACGCCCTCTTCGGCCAGACCCAGTGCGCGGGCTAGCGAAATCTTGGCGTAATTGTCCTGGTACAGACTGGAAATGTAATTCTCATGCGCGCTGGCTACGGCCTCCTGCGCCTGCACGACTTCCACGGTATCGGTGACGCCGGCTCGGAACCGGTCGCGGGACTGCGCCAGAGTCTGCTCGGCGAGATCGATGTTGCTTCGAGCGACTGCGACCTGCTCTTCGCCGGATTCGATGTTCAGCAGCGCAGTGCGAACGTCGGTGTCGATTTGTGCGCGCAGGCTCTCGAGTTCGTCCCGGCTCTGTTCCAGGCGCGCGTCGGCCTCGAGGATATCGCCATGTACGTGGCCGCCTTGAAAGATCGGAATAGTCAGAGTGCCGCGGGCATCAAACACGCCGTGCGTTGCGATGTTGGGGAGCGTTCCAGCCAGACCGTAGTCAGCGCTGACCGAAAACGAAGGCAGGTAACCGGCGGCGGCAGACTTGCGTGAGTATTCCGCCGAGCGGACGTTCGCAAGAGCGGCCTGGAAATCGGAACGAGATTGGTAGGCACGCTTGAGCGCCTCCTCGACCGTCATCGCTCCGAACGGCTCGTACGGGGATTTGTCGGCGAGCTCGAATTGCTGCCCGGGGGCCAGCCCAATTACGCGTGCAAGGGTCAGCTTCTCGATCGCGAAATCATTCTTGGACTGGATCAACTGTTGCTGCCGCGTTTTGAGTTCCACCTCCGCCCGCAGACCGTCAATTGCGGGCGATGTGCCGGCCGTGACCTGATCGGAGGCCTGATCGTACAGGGCCTGGGCCGTTTTCACCTGGGCATCGGCGGTTTCTACCCGGGCCTCGTCCGCGACCGCCTGCAGATAGGTGTATCCCACCGAGAGTACGACGAGGTCGCGCGCGTCCTTGTACTTTGCCTGAAAGGATTTCACGTCTTCCGAGGACGCGTGCGCGTTGTTGATTGCCTTCCAGTCAAAAACCGATTGCGTCAGATAGGCGCGGCTGTCGAAATAGCCGAAAGGACCGACAACGGAAGGAATATTGAAGCTGGGACTCTTAAATGTGAAGCCAAACTCGGCAAGGTCCACTTGAGATCCGTCGGCATAGGAGGACGTGGTCACGTTCGGAAGCAGCGAACTCAACGTTTTCCAGCGCGCGCCGCGGGCCGCACGGATATCTTCGGTTGACAGCATCACTCCCAGGTTCTGCTTCAGGCCGCGGGCGAGAGCGCTCGCGAGTGAAAGTTGTATGACGCCAGGCTCCGGTTTCGTCGGCACGCTGCCAGAAAACGAACCCTGCGACGCCGCCGCGTTGGGCGGAGACGAGACCTCGCCTGGTGCACCCGGTGCACCGGACGGCGCTGTCTGCGCGCGCGCGGATCCGGTCACAAGCGGCAACAGGGCGGCGATGAAAAACAAACCAATCGCCAGTCGGAGTGTCAATGTTCCTCCTTTGCCGGGCCGTTCCAGTTTGGATGAGCCAATAGCCGGAAAAGACGCAGCGACTCCGCCTGAAAGCGCTGGGGTGTGCTCACGGCGCCTCACGCTCGAGCGCTCCGGCGATTCTTCGGGCTCTTCGGTTTCGTATCGGCCACAAGGCCCGGCAAGAACAGGTCCCAGGCCTGCTGCGAGGTGCCGCCAAGCGAGGAGTCCGGGTGCAGCGCCCAGGCTAGCGTGATTCCCAAGAGCACAACCTGGGTGAGACGAGCCAGTTCGGTTGCCGGAATATCCCGCCGCACCTCGCCGCGCTGCTGCGCGATCGCGAAAATCTCGGCCAGTAGGCGCCGGCCGGTCTGGAGCCTTTTATGGAGTTCGGCGCGGACCGAAGCGCACGACGCATGCGCTGCGTAAATCGCGCGCAACAGGGCAGAGTTCTCGGTGTAGGGGCCGGCGAGGTCCGAGGTCAGTTCTCGCAGCACCGGCAACACGGGGCCGTCCTTTGCTCGCTCGAGCGCCCGTTCGAACGACGCGAGGCGTTCGGCGCCGAACGTGGCCAGGACGTGTTCTTTGGTCCGGAAATAATTGAAGAAGGTGCCCTTGCCGACGTCAGCCGCTTCGGTAATGTCCTCGACGGTGGTTTCCATGAACCCGCGTTCGGCAAACAGGCGAAGCGCGGAACGAAAAAGGCGCTCTCGGATTTCGGTGCGGTGGCGTTCGCGGCGGCCGGTCTGCGGCAGCACGGCACGGCGCGTCGCAGCTGTGGAGGATGCCATGGGGGAACTCCCGATCTGACCGATACCCGAATACGACTATAAGTCATATTTGGGTGAAGGTCAATCGAGTCACGGCTCCGCCGACCAAAGAGCCAAGGGGCAGGATTTGCTGCGCCGGAGGGTTGCCCGTCCGGCGCAGAGAGTTGAATTACTTGGACAGATTCTTGGGGCTGTGCTGGTTCAGCGTGGCGGTCAAAGTTCTGGCCGCCGGTGGGACTGGGACCGCACCGTGCAGCGCGATCTCTTTCGACGGAAGTTTCTGGCCGTAGATCCGTTCGTTGGCGTCGTCATCGGGACGCAGGGTCGAGCCTTCCAGCGAGATGCCGGCGAACAGCCCGCGCGCCCTGGAATAGGTGAGAACTTCTGCGCGCATGGCTACGTCAGTGTCCGCTTCTGCATCTCGGCCCATGGGCCCGGCAGCAGCAGAAGCATCCGCTCCCAGTTTTACCTTACTGCTGAGAATGGAACCCGCCCCTTCCCGATTCATCACCAGCAATACGAAATCGGTCGCTTGCGCGCCGATCTGGAATCCGAAGCTGCCGCCTTCAAGCGCCATCATCGTCGGTGCGCCCCAGGGACCCTCAAAGTTGTCGCCGCTGCGGCAGGTCATGGCGCCGCGGCCGTAGCTGCCGCCGACGATAAACGCCGCCTTGATCACTGTGGGGATCACGATGACGCAGTCAGCCTTGTCAATCAGGTTCTGCGGGATGTCGTCCGGGATATTCAGGATTTCCTTAAGGACCTGCCCGGCATTCTGAAGGCGATCCTCGTCCTTCTCCTTGTCGTCGGCTCGGACCGGACTGCACAGGAATACCAGGCCGAATAGGACCGTAGCTAGCATCAACGAGATCATTTTTCTTGTCATGACAGTGCGCCCTCCAGTAGGTCGGGGTCCATGATAAGTGTTTCGGGTAGCGCAGTGCAACCCCAGCGTCTGCCTGCGAAAGGAAGCGGCGTCCCGCTGGCGGTTGCCATATAATTGGGCGCGTTAACCTGGGCCGCGCCCGAAATGAACCGAATTGCCCGTCTTCCATATACCTCGTTCCGGCGCCGCCTCTGTGGGGCCGGGGCGGCAGTCTGGATTGCCGCCGTTTCGGTCGCTGCTCCCGCAACGGCACAGGGCGTTTCGAAAACGCCCCAGAACCGCGCGGCCGAACATCCCAAGCCTCGCCCGGATGTTGCTCGATTTCGCGCCCGCCTAAATGCCGTACTGGGACAGGCGACTGCTAGCAGACTCAATTGGGGAATTGAGGTCGCCGACCGCGATACCGGCGACTCTGTCTTCGAACTCAATGGCGATCATTTTTTCACGCCGGCATCGAATGCGAAGATTGTCACGACCGCTCTAGCTCTCGCCACACTCGGGGCCGACTACCGATTTCACACCACGCTTGAATCGAAAACCGCCATTGGCAATGATGGCCGCCTGGCGGGCGATCTTGTGTTCGTCGGGCGCGGAGACCCCGACCTGTCGAATCGCCGCCTCCCTTACGTCGGCCGGGGCGACCACGTTGGGCCGGTCGAAAGGGTCCTTGCGGAACTGGCCGACCAGGCCGTCGCCAAAGGGCTGCGGGAAGTGGACGGCGATATCGTCGCCGACGACAGTTATTTTCCTTACGATCCCTACCCGACGGGCTGGAGCTCGGGTGATTTGTTCTTCGCCTTCGGCGCGCCGGTCGGTGCGATCGCATTCAACGACAACACGATTTCGGTCGTGATCGGCCCGGGCGCAAGCGTCGGCGATCCAGCCGTAATACAAACGGAGCCGGCAGCTGCGCTTGGCACATTTCGTGAAGAAATCTCGACCGGCCCTCCCGGTACACCATCGGATTTTGCGGTTGTGCGCCAGCCGGGAATACAGTTCATTCTGTTGCGCGGCACGATCGCCGAGGGACGCACCCCCACGAGACTTGAAATCGCCATGACCGCACCGGCCGAAACCGCGGCGCTGGCCTTGAAGCAGCTCCTTGAAGCGCGCGGCGTGCTCGTCACAGGCTCGACTCGCGCGCAACACGCTCCGCCTCCTTTTTCCAATGTCGCGGGCGAACCGATCATTCCCGACGGTGCGCCGCCGTTGCCCCAACCCAACGGCGTTACCCTCGCCGAGCACATTTCCGAGCCGCTGCTTGAAAGCATCCGCTTGACGAACAAGATGAGCCACAACCTGCATGCGGAGCTGCTGCTGCGCGCCGTGGGGCACGAGGAACTGGGCGTGGGCTCCACAGCCGCGGGGCTGAAGGCCGAGCGCGAATTTCTGAAGACCGCCGGGGTTCCCGACGGCGACATTCTGCTTTCCGACGGTTCCGGACTTGCGCGCGACGACCTGGTGACGCCGCGTGCCGTCGTCACGCTGCTGTATTACGCGGCGCACCAGCCCTGGGGCGGGGATTTTCTTTCCACACTGCCAGTGGCTGGCGTGGACGGCACGCTTGAGGGACGGATGACCGGCACGCCTGCGGCCGGGTCGATTGAGGCCAAAACGGGCGAGATCGAACACGTCCGCGCCCTTTCCGGCTATGCCACGACGCTCGGGCATGAATCCCTGGTGTTCGCGATTTTCTACAACAATAATCCGCAGCATGGGGTCGCGACCACCGCTCCGGTTGACGCGATTGCGACCGCCCTGGTCGAGACGCTGGGAACCTCGCCCGGCGCCAAGAAGCGATGAAAAGGCAGGCGGCGATCGTCACCGTGTTTGGCGGTTCGCAGCCACGCGAAAGCGACCAGCACTACCGCCAGGCGCATGAGCTCGGAGTCGCGCTCGCCCAAAAGGGACTGGTGGTGTGCAGCGGCGGATATGGCGGCACGATGGAAGCCGTCTCGCGCGGCGCAAAACAAGCCGGTGGGCGAACGCTCGGGGTCACGGCGCAATCCTTCAAGAGCCGCGCGAACCGCTGGGTCGACCAGGAGGTGCGCATGAAGACCTGGCGGGCCCGGCTTTTCGAACTGATCAGGCGCGGGCGCGCCTACGTCGCCTGTCCCGGCGGCACGGGAACTTTGGTTGAACTCGCGGTCGTCTGGGAAATGCTGAACAAGGGCGCAATGAGCAACCGGCCGCTGGTCGTGCTTGGAGATTTCTGGAAGCCAGTGATCGATTGCGTGCAGGAAGCCGAGCCAGGGCAGCGTACCCGCCTCGGCGAACGCGGCAAGGAAATGGTCCACCGAGCGTCTTCTGCGGCCGATGCCGCCGGCTATCTGGCCGAATACTTTCGCGCGCAGCCATAGCCCCCTGATTTCCCACAGCCAACCGGGCTACAATTGATCCCGCCAATAGCACCGTCATCCTGAGGGGCGAAGCGACCACGCTCCTGTCTCGCCGTCGCTCCAGGCTGGAAACGTCGCCGCGAATTCGACCACGAGGTATCTGTGTCTCACTCCGCAGAACAGCTTCTTGAATTCGACACGCTGAAGGAAATCGTCAGCCGATCGACGACCTGCCTGCCCGGCCGGCGCGCGATTCAGGCTCTCGCGCCGCGGCAGGACACCGCGGCGCTCGAAGCGGAATTCGAACTGATCGGTGAGGCCGTGCAATACCTGCGCGCGGGTTCAGATCTTGGATTCGGCTCGCTTGCCGATCCGGTCAGGTGGCTCGCGCAGACCGAAGTACCCGGGTCGGTGCTCGGGGCCCCGGAACTTCTCGAAGTCGCGTCACTTGCCGAGAACGCAGGCGCCGTCGAGCAGACATTCAAGGGCGAGGCCTCGAAGTACCCTCGGCTGTCGGAGTGCGCCGGTCGCCTCCCTGATTTTCGTCCGCTCCTTGCTGCCCTTCGTCGCGTAGTGCTGCCCAATGGCGAAATCAGCGATGATGCATCACCGCAACTGAAACGCATCCGGGCAAGCAAGATACAGGCGCGCGCAACAATTCAGCATTCACTGGAAAAAATCCTGCGCGCACGCGGGGAACCGGCGGGGGAGGATTACGTCACGCTGCGGAACGATCGCTACGTAATTCCGGTGCGTGCAGGCGACCGCCGCGGCGTGCCGGGCGTCGTCCATGCTGCGAGCGCCACGGGACAAACCGTATTTGTTGAGCCGCTTGAGGCGATTGATTTGAATAATCGCCTGGTACAACTGGGCGAGGACGAAATCGGGGAAATCGCGCGGATCCTTGAAGAGCTCACCGGCCGAGTCGTCGCGGAGCGCGAACGGCTGGAAGCTGCCGCTGCGTCCATCGCTCACCTGGATTCCGTTTTTGCTCGCGCCCGGTTCGCCCGGGAATTCGATTGCGTCATGCCCGAGTTCGCTGCGGGGAATTCACTGCAACTGGATACGGCGCGCAATCCGGTGCTCGAAGCTACGCTCCGGCCGCAAGGGCGCAAGGCCGTACCCATGGGGCTTGCGCTCGGCGGCGACCAGACGGTGATGGTCGTCAGCGGGCCGAACACCGGCGGCAAGACGGTTTCTCTGAAAACCGTGGGGCTCGCGGCCCTTTCGGCGCAATCGGGGATTCCGGTCGCAGCCGAGCGCGCCAGGTTGCCGGTCTTCGATCGCGTCCTGGCCGATATCGGGGACGAGCAGTCCATCGCCGCAGACCTTTCGACCTTTTCGGCGCACATGCTGAATCTGAAGTCGATGCTGGAGGTTGCGACGGAACGCTCACTGATTCTCGTCGATGAAATGGGTACGGGCACGGCGCCCGAAGAGGGTGCCGCGCTCGCTGTTGCCCTGCTCGAGGAGTTTCGCATGAGGCGCGCGCTGACACTGGCGACTACACACCACGACCGCCTGAAGGCGTATGCGTCAACCACGCCGGGCATCGTCAACGCCGCTATGGAGTTCGACCAGGTGAATCTGCGGCCGACCTACCGGCTGCTGTTTGGAGTGCCGGGAACCTCGAGCGGCATAGAAATTGCGCGGCGGCTGGGAATGCCTGCGCGGGTGGTGGATCATGCCGAACAGAGCCTGTCGCCCGAAGCCCGGGAGGCGCGCGACTTGATCGCCTATCTGCACCGCACCCGCGACGAAATGGAAGAGGTCACCCGCGAGGGCCGCAAGGAGTTGGCCCAGCTCGAGGCAGCGCGCCGCGAGTTGCAGACCGAATGGATCGAACGGCAGAAAAAGCGCATCGCCGAGCTGGAACAGGGTTTTCACGCCGCCGAGAAGCGGCTGGAGAGCGAGGTCGCTCGGCTTACCACCGACATCCAGGACCGCTCGCTCCGGGCGCAACTTGAAAAGCAATCCGGACGCCGCATAGCCAAGCTCGGCTCGGACGCCCGCGCGGAAGTCGATGCCGCGGTGGTGGATGCGCTCGCAAGCTCGCAGCAGGACCTGGGCGTGGGCGCAGAAGTGGCTGCAACAGGCGTGCCGCCCGAGCAACTCGTTGCCGGAATGCGTATCCGCGTGAGGGGATTCAAACAGGCCGTCGTGTTTCGGCGCCACGACGGCCGGGTCGCCGAAGTCGAGGCTGGACCGCTGCGGATGAAGGTCCCGATTGCCGATATCTTGGGTATCGAGGCCGAGGCGACTGAGGCGAAACAGAATTCGGCGGCGCCCCCACATCCGCGCGGGATCACCGTTCGTACCCAGCCAAGTGATGAGCCTCCCGGTGAGGAGATCAACGTGATCGGATGCACGGTCGAGGAGGCAACCAGGCGAGTCGATAAGTTTATTGATGAAGCGGCGATTGCCGGCCGGCCCAGCGTGCGCATCGTTCATGGGCACGGAACCGGCGCCCTGCGCCGAGGGCTCGCGGAATTTCTCTCGACGCATCCGCTGGTGAACAAGGTCCGTCACGAGGCAGAAGATCGCGGCGGCACGGCGATAACAGTGGCCGAATTGAATTCGTGATCGTATGGTGTTAAGAGAAGGGCGGTATGGCTGAAGCGGGATCATTCGCAGAGACGGTGAAGCAGCAGGCGGACATCGTCCGCGTGGTCGGCGAATACGTTCGTCTGAAGAAGACGGGCCAGAATTTCACAGGGTTGTGCCCGTTTCACCCGGAAAAGACTCCATCATTCGCCGTTCATCCGGTGCGGCAAATCTATCACTGTTTCGGCTGCGGCGCCGGCGGAGACGTCTTCAAATTCGTGCAGGAGATGGACAAGTGCCCGTTTCCTGAGGCGATACGGATCGTCGCAGAAAAATGCGGCATTCCGGTACCCAGACCGCGCGAGCGCTCACCCCAGGAGTACCGCGAAAATCAACAGCGCAGCGCGCTGGTCGAGATGCATCGCAAGGCTGCGATCTTTTTTGCCCAGCAGCTTCATGGGGGTCACGAAAGCAAGATCGCCATGGGCTATCTGGAAGATCGCGGTTTGAATCGCGAGGCCATTACCTACTTTGGCTTGGGATGGGCACCGTCATCGGGGGACGCGCTGCTGCAACAGTTGAAATCGAAATACCAGGACAGGCTGCTGGAAGCCTCGGGCCTGTTTTCGCGGGATACCAGCGGGCGCTTTTACGATCGCTTTCGCCGCCGGATCATGTTCCCGATTGCAAACGACGCGGGAAAAGTCATCGCGTTTGGAGCCCGCGCGATGGGCGACGACATGCCCAAGTACCTGAATTCGCCCGAGACCCCCATCTATACCAAAAGCAGCGTGCTCTACCACCTGGACCGCGCAAAACAGGAACTCCGCAAGAGCGATTTTGGCATTCTCGTCGAAGGCTACATGGATGCAATTGCCGTCGCGCGCGCGGGAATCTCAAACGTGGTCGCAAGCTGCGGCACTTCGCTCGCCGAGCCGCAGATCAAACTGCTGGCACGGTTCACGCACCGCGTGGTAGTGAATTACGATCCGGATACGGCGGGCCAGGCGGCCACCGAGCGTTCGCTTGCGTCACTGCTTGAAAAGGAATTTGACGTGCGCGTTCTGGTGTTGCCCGGCGGAGCCGATCCCGACAAGTTCCTGAAAGACCACGGAGCCGAGGCCTATCGCACGTTGCTCGCCCAGGCTCCGCCGTACATCGATTACCTGATCGGACGCGCGCGGCAGATGGACCGCTCGACGGCTGCAGGAAAAGTAGCCGCGCTGAATTTCCTGATGCCCTACGTGCAGCGGCTCCCGAACCGCCTGCTGCGTTCGGAATGGGCTACGCGGATTGCCTCCGAGCTGCGCGTGGATGAACCCGTGCTGCGCGAGGAGCTGCGGCGTGCCGCAAACGAACGCCGCAGCGAAGTGAAGCCGAGAGTGGAACTGCTGGCTCCGGTGGTGAAACCCGCCGAGCGGCAGCTGATCCGGATGCTGCTGGAAGCGCAGGGATTTCGCGAGAAACTCGCACAGGAAATCGTCTCAAGCGGCCTGCATCGTGGACTGGAGAGCGAAAAAATCCTGGACCTGCTAATCTCCAAGGTGAACGAGGCGCCCGATCCGACGACGCTTGCGGCAGCGCTGGAGGAGAAGGACCGGCGGCTGCTGTTCGAGATCCTGTTCGAGAGTTCCGCCGAGGCGACCTGGGAATCTGCGGAAAGCTGTTTGAGTGTCCTGCGAAGCCGGCGGGACGAGCAGGAGCTCGCCGTGTTGCAGCAGAAGATCGAATCCAAGACTTCCCCCAGCGAATTGAATCGCTTGCTCACGCAACGTCTGGAGTTGCAGAAGAAACTCGCACAACGCTGAAATGACCGAAAAACTCCCATCGATTGTGATCGTCGGACGCCCCAATGTGGGCAAGTCCACGCTTTTTAACCGCCTGACCGGCACGCGGCGGTCAATTGTCACGAACGAACCCGGAATTACGCGCGACCGCATCTACGGCGTCTCGCACTGGGAAGGGCGGGCGTTCGAAGTGGTGGATACCGGTGGAATTGTGCCGGAAGACAAGGCCGGAATTCCCGGGGAAATACTCAGGCAGGCGCGGGTGGCGATCGAGAATGCCTCTCGCGTAGTGCAGGTTGTCGACGGCCGGGAAGGCCCCGTGCCGCTTGATGCAGAACTCGCGCAGCTGCTGCGCCGGGCCGGCAAACCGCCGGTGCTGGCAGTGAACAAGGTCGATTCGCCCAAACAGACGGAGCTGGCCGCGCAGTTTTACGAGCTGGGTGATGAGATTTTTCCGATTTCCGCAGAGCACGGTTTTGGCATTGACACGATGCTCGACGCGCTGACCCGGGATTTTGCGCTCGGCGAAGCCCCCGAGAGCCGGCCGGACATCAATATCGCCATCATCGGGAGGCCCAATGTAGGGAAGTCCACACTGCTGAATCAGCTGGTGGGCGCGGAGCGGTCGATTGTCTCAGCCGAGCCGGGCACGACAAGGGACGCTGTAGATACGGTAGTCGAGCGCCACGGCAAGACCTATCGTTTTCTGGATACCGCCGGAATCCGGCGCAAGGGCAAGACGAAACTGATCGCCGAAAAATTAAGCGTGATCATGGCTCGGAGGCATCTGGAACACGCCGATATCGCCGTCATCGTTGTCGATGGGTCCGTCGGTGTCACCTCGCACGATGCGACCATCGCGAGTTACGCTGAGCAATCGGGCCGATCTGTGATCATCGCGATGAACAAGTGGGATCTGGCGCTTGAGGCTGCGCAGGAAAAAGCCGCGAATGAGAAAAAGCACGGTGGCAAGGGCACGGGCGGAAATCCGAGCAAGCTGCTGGCGGATTACGAGCCGATGGTTCGGGAGAAATTCAAGTTTCTGGCCTTTGCGCCTATCGTGTTTCTTTCCGCCCTGACCGGTGAGCGGGTGGAGAAGCTCTACACGCTGATCGATCGCGTCGCCGAGGCGCGCTACCGCCGGATTTCAACCGGAGAGCTGAACCGCTGGCTTGCGGGCGTGGACCTGGACCGGGGAACGTCGCCTGCGAACCGCAAGGTGAAAATCTACTACGTCACGCAGGCGACGACTGGACCGCCCACGTTCGTGTTGTTCACAAATCAAACCAAGCCCCTGCACTTCAGCTATCAACGATTTCTTGAAAACCGCCTGCGCGAAGCCTTCGACTTCATCGGCACCCCGCTTCGCTTTACCCAGCGGCTGAAGAAAGGCGCACTGCGACAGGACCCGAACCGTGAGCCCCGCCGCATCACCAAGCACGAGCCTCGGCACAGCGACAAGCGCAAGTGGCACCCGGAGAAGAAGAAGCGCGACCGCAGGTGATGGTCGAAAGTCCCCACTTCCGGCCCGTCAGGGGTTGACAGGTGGCGAAATCGGCCTAGGATACTGACAAGCCATGGCGAGTGCGGCCCAAGCTGCGCAGGAACTCCCGGAGAAGAGTCTTTTTCGCATCGGGGAAGTCAGCCGTCTGACGGCGACGAAGACATTCGTTTTGCGCTATTGGGAATCGGAATTTCCCACGCTGCAACCGGTCAAGAGTCCCAGCGGCCACCGCCTGTATCGCCGCGAGGATATCGAAACAGTCTTCGAAATCAAGCGGCTGCTCTATGACGAGGGCTTCACCATTGCGGGGGCGAGAAAGCATCTGGCCGACCAGAATGGCTCAAGCGCCCCGGTCGGTGAAGGTGGCGCAACACCCCGCCAAGTGTCGCTTTCAGTAGAAGCTCCCGCAAAGCCCGGTCCGGCATCACGCGCCCATCGAAAATTCCTGCTCGATCTTCATGAAGAGCTTCTCGCTGTCTTGACCCTTCTCGAACGCGAGTGATACGCTCGGTATCGGCCCACTTCAGTTCTGCGTGGTGCCGAGCCGGTCGGGACGTAGCGCAGCCTGGTAGCGCGCACGCTTGGGGTGCGTGAGGTCGCTGGTTCAAATCCAGTCGTCCCGACCATTTCCACCCGGAATACTTCGCGAGCCAATTTCAATTTACGCTACGAGGAAAGCGTGGCGGACTGTTCCTGCACGCCGGGAGGAACGGAAATCGGTAGGATCACTTCGACCAGAGTCCCGCTTTCGTCTGACTGGATTTCAAACTGCCCCGACTGCTCCCTGATCCGTTCCCGCATGCCTGCAAGCCCAACTCCGCTGTCCGCACCGGTGCTTAAGAACTTCTCAAGCGTGTCGCGAGGTATCCCTCGCCCATAGTCCCTGACTCGCAGGACGATTTTGTCGCCGGCCGCTCGCAACGAGATGTCTGCTTTCGAGCTTTTGGAATGCCGGTGAACGTTGGTGAGAGATTCCTGCAGGGCCCGAAACAAAACCAGCTCGGTTGACTGCGGGAGCCGGCCGAAGCTGTCGGCGATGTCGACGGACAGCTGGATGCCGCTACGCTGGCCAAATCCGTCCAAATACCATTTGACGGCGGAAGCGATTCCCAACTCATCCAGAAGAGGAGGATGCAACAGATAAGAAACTGTACGGGTTTCCGCAAGAGCCTCTTCGAGCACTTTGTCGGTTTCCGCCAAAATCTTGTCCGCCGGGTTCATCTCCGACAGCACCGCAAGGTTCATCTTGGCCAGCGTCAACAGTTGGCCCACACTGTCGTGCAACTCCCTTGAAAACTTGCGGCGTTCCTCATCCTGCACATTCAGAAGGCGGACGCTCAGGCGCCGAGCGTTGCTCTCAAGCTGCTCTCGATTTAAGACTTCGGCTCTCAGCAAGCGGTAATGAATCCAGAACAGGACCGCGGACAGGGCGAACACTGCGAACAGGATGCATAGGACCGCCCAAAGCAGGCCGCCGGAAGAAGCCCAGCGCCTGTCGAGGAGAATTTGTTCCTCATTCTGCATCTGCTGCAGGACAGCCGCAAGACTTGCAGAAGAGTCCACGCCAGCAAGCGTGAATCGGTCCTGCGCTCCCGAGTCGGTTTGACCCGACTTTTGCAGCTCGACTGAAGCGTCCAGCAACGTGAGTCGTTGATCGACGATTTCTTCCAAGCGGCCGGCCAAGCGCTGCTGGGCTGGGTTGTCGCGTGTCAAGTCACGGAGATGCTCGAGGTGCGCGTGGATCTCCTGCTTAAGTGATTCGTACTGCGGAAGATATCCTGCATCGCCGGAATGAACGTAATCAAATCGCGCGCGCGAGGCAGACGACAGCGAGGAGTTGACTTCCCCCAAAGTCGTCTTCACCTCGTAGGTGTGAGCCACCCAACGTGCGCTGCTGACAAGCATCGCGATGGTAACCGCAGCAGCGATTCCTCCGAGCAGCAGCAGACCCAGAGCCAATCCGAAGGCGAGTCGGGCTTTGTTGGCCGAAGACATCTCCCACCTTATAGCGGAAAACTTCGCCTGAGCACACTACAATGAGCCGCTAATTCACTCTTCGTGTTAGATCGCGCCGGCAAGAGAATGGTTACGGGCCGCGCAGCGCCTTGGTGCGTTAACGCCATTGCTGCTACAGTATTCGCGCCGGGATGAAGCGGGCCTTTCGACCGTACTCGTCCGGCCCGAGAGTTCCGCATGCCCAATATTCTGATCACCAATGACGACGGAATCCATGCCCCCGGCTTGCGTGCACTGGTCGCTGGGCTGAAGGGTTTTGCAGAGATTACCGTGGTCGCGCCGTCGCGAGAGCGCAGCGCTGCTGCCCAGTCACTCACCTTGCGCCAGCCGATCTATTGCGACCAGATCGCCGAACGGGAATATTCGATCGAAGGCACCCCTGCCGACGCCATGATTCTCGCATTTCATACGCTGCTCAAGGAAAAGCCCGACCTGGTCATCTCCGGAATCAACCGTGGCGGCAACCTGGGCGAGAATATCTATTATTCAGGCACTGTGGGCGCCGCCATGGAGGCTGCGATCAATCGCGTGCCGGCTCTGGCGGTTTCGGTCGCGTACCGGGGCAGGGAATTTGATTTTGCTCCCGCGGCGCATTTTGCCCGCAGCCTCGCGCCGCTGGCGCTGCGCGAAGGACTTCCGCCAGGCGTGATGCTCAATGTCAACGTCCCCCAGGATTGGACTGGCGAGGTAAGAATCACCCGGCAGTCGTCAAAGATCACGCGCAATGTGCTGCAGCCTGGCACCGATCCTCGCGGCCGCCGCTATTTCTGGCTGAGCGAACAGCAGTTCACTGAAGGAATCGAGGGCGACACAGATCACGCCGCGATTCGCGATGGCGCCATATCGATCACGCCGCTCGAGGTCGATCATACCCACACGCCCTCGATTGAGCATCTCTCGCACTGGGCCAAGAGCCTTGAAGAATCCTCCCGTCGCTGACCGGTAAGATCTTTCTTCCCGCCGGTATGCTATTTTAGTTTTCCGCTTTTCCGGGCGTTCGAGGCCCCCAGGGGTTCATGTCGAAAAAAGCCGCCACCGCCAAGGCCGAGGAAACGACCGTCGAAGGCATTTTTGGGCCCGGCGGTCTGCTTGAAAAACGGCATCCGGGATATGAATTCCGGCCCTCCCAGCTCGCCTTGGCCGAAATTGCCGATCAGGCATTTGCCAAACACCAGCACGTCGTGATTGAAGCCGGCACCGGCACCGGCAAGACCCTCGCCTATCTGATTCCTGCGATTCGCAGTGGCCGCCGGGTGGTGGTTTCTACGGCGACCAAGTCGCTTCAGGACCAGCTGTTCCAGAAGGACGTTCCCTTCCTGCAAAAGCATTTCGCGCCGAATCTGAAAGCCGTCCTGATGAAGGGCCGCGCCAACTTTCTGTGCCGGCAAAAAGTGCACCAGATGGAGGGCCAGCCGGTCCTGAAGGGCATTGACGAGATCGACTGGTTTGCGCAGATCCGGGATTGGGAAAAGTTGACCGAGACCGGCGACCGCAACGAGCTGACGTTTCTTCCCGACGACTCCCAACTATGGAACCGCATTGACGCGCGCAGCGATCTTTGCACCGGAAAGAAGTGCGTCGAATTCGGTCGCTGCTTCATCACCGCGATGCACCAGCGCGCTGAGGAAGCGGATCTGATCATCGTCAACCATCATCTCTTCTTTGCCGATCTTGCCCTCCGCCAGGACGATTTCGGTTCGATCCTGCCGGAATATTCCGCAGTCGTTTTCGACGAGGCTCACGAAATCGAGGACGTCGCCAGTGACTATTTCGGTCGCCAGCTCTCAAGCTACCGTTTCGAGGAGCTCGGCCGCGATACCGAGAATATGCTGCGTGTGCTGCAGATCGACGCCCCGGGCCTCCGCGGGCAGCTGGCGCGCATGCGCGAGCGGGCCCGCAGTTTCTTTGAGCGGTTTCCGGAGCGCGAAGGACGCTACCCATTCGGCCACGAGCAAAGAACCGCGTTTCTTGACGCCAATCGCGAGGCCTCGGACGACCTTGCCCTGGCCGTGCAGCGAATTGAAACCGAGCTTTCGGCGCTCACACCCAAGCCCGAAGAGGTGTTTGCCATGGCCCGGCGCGCAGCCGAAATGCGCCGCGAGCTGACGTTCCTTCTTGAGAGCAACGAAAAGGCCTACGTCTATTGGTATGAACGCCGCGGCCGGGGAGTGTTTCTCGCGGCGACGCCCATTGACGTAAGCCAGATCCTGCGCGAAAAACTGTTCGATCAGTTTGATACCGTCATCCTCACGTCGGCGACGCTTGCCGTTGGCGGAAAATTCGATTATCTGAAGCAGCGCCTGGGAATCCTGCCGGCGAATGAGAACGTGCTGCCGCAGGCGTTCAATTACAGCGAGCAGGCACTGCTCTATATGCCTCCTGCGCTGCCCGACGTCCGCCAGCCTTCCTTTGCCGCCAGCGCCGCCGAGGAGATCGCGCGATTGCTTGAAATTTCCCACGGCCGCGCCTTCTGCCTTTTTACCAGCTACTCGCAGATGCGGGACCTGTACGAGCGTGTTTCGGCGCAAGTAAGCTTTCCCGTTCTTCTTCAGGGGACTGCGCCGCGTTCGGTTCTGCTGGACCGGTTTCGCACGACTCCCCACGCCGTGCTGTTCGCCACTTCGAGTTTTTGGCAGGGCGTCGACGTTCCGGGCGCGCAACTCTCCTGCGTCATCATCGATAAGCTGCCTTTCGCCGTACCAAGCGACCCGATCGTAGCGGCCAGGGTTCGCGCGCTTGAAGAAGACGGCCGCAATGCGTTCACCGAATATCAGATTCCTGAGGCGGTCCTGGCGCTGAAGCAGGGCTTTGGACGGCTGATTCGTTCCAAGACCGACCGCGGCATCCTGTGCATTCTGGATAACCGCATCCGGCGCATGCACTATGGTAAAATTTTCCTCGAGTCCTTGCCCGAATACACAACCACGCAGGACCTCTTGGAAGTCGCGCGCTTCATGCAAGACCGTCCGGAGTAGCACCACTTCCGCACAGCAAGCGACCGAGTTTGCGCGCCAAAGGAAAGATCATGTATGAGATTAGCGTTGACGAATCATTTGCCGCGGCCCACAACCTGCGCGATTACCACGGGAAGTGCGAAGACCTGCACGGTCACAATTACAAAGTGCGCGTGATTCTGGCGGGGAAAGAACTCGACCGAACCGGACTGCTCTATGATTTCGTCCATCTCAAGCACGTCATTCAGGATGTGATCCGGTCGCTCGATCACAAATACCTCAACGAGCTTCCGCCGTTTGACACTCTGAACCCGTCAGCCGAGAACATTGCGCGGCATATCTACGACCGGACAGCGCAACAGCTTCCGAAGGCTCCTAACGCTGCCGCGATCTCAAGCGTAACGGTCTGGGAGACCGAGACCAGCGCGGCAACCTATCGGGAATAGGCAACAGGCGCGGGCGGCCTGCTCTGAGAACTCCGCCATGGTGATCACCGAAATCTTCAAATCCATTCAGGGAGAAGGCACCCGCGCCGGATTGCCTTGTATTTTCGTGCGCCTTACGGGCTGCAATCTTCGCTGCACCTGGTGCGACACGGCCTATGCATTTCACGGCGGGACCAAGAGCAGCGTCGAGGATGTCTTGGCTCAGGTGCGCGCACTTTCCGGCGAGGGCGCCGCGCGCATCCCGCTGGTCGAGATCACCGGCGGGGAACCGCTGCTTCAGCCCGAGACACCGGCACTCGCCCAAGGACTTCTCGCTGCAGCCTACACCGTAATGATCGAGACCAGCGGCGAACGATTCATCGGCGCGCTGCCGAGCGAGGTAATCAAGATCGTGGACGTGAAGTGCCCCGATTCAGGTGAGCCAGAAACCTTCGATGCGGCCAATCTTGAGGCGCTGGGCCCCCGCGACGAAATCAAATTTGTGATCTCAAGCCGCAGGGATTATGATTTCGCTCGCGAATTCACATCGCGCCACGGGCTTGCGGAGCGCGTTCATCAAGTGCTTTTCTCTCCCGTGTTCGCAGACCCTGCCGGAGGGTGGCCGGGACTGGAAGCGCGGGAACTCGTGGAATGGATTCTGGCGGACCGACTGCCAGTCCGTCTCGGCATGCAGCTGCACAAATTCATTTGGCACCCAGCGACGAAGGGAGTCTAGGCTCTGGCGACATCAGAACAGCAACCCAAGGCGGTCGTGCTGCTGAGCGGAGGTATGGATTCCTGCGTCTCGACCGCGATCGCGCGCCAGACCCACCGTCTCGCGCTGCTGCACGCAAGCTACGGGCAGCGGACCGAACGTCGCGAGCGCCAGGCATTTGAGGAGATCGCAGACTTCTACGATGTGCGCGAAAGGCTCGTGGTCCGCTTCGACGCATTTGCCCAGATCGGAGGCTCCGCGCTGACCGACGCGCGCATCGGGGTCCCTGAGTCGGGCGAGGCGCTTGCGCCGCACGCCGGTGTTCCCATCACCTATGTTCCCTTTCGCAACGCCCATTTTCTTTCGGCTGCCGTGAGCTGGGGGGAAGTGATCGGAGCGACGGCCATTTTCGTGGGCGCCGTTTCAGAAGACAGCTCGGGATATCCGGACTGCCGTCCGGAATATTATCGGGCGTTTGAAGAACTGATCCGTGTCGGAACGCGCCCGGAAACACACATGAACATAGCGACGCCGGTAATCGCCATGAAGAAGAGCGAGATCATTCGACGCGGATCTGAACTCGGCGCCCCGCTCAACCGCACCTGGTCCTGTTATCAATTTGATGATGAGGCGTGCGGCACCTGCGATAGTTGCCGGCTGCGCCTCCGGGCGTTCGAGCAGGCCGGGTTGCGTGACCCTATCGCCTATAAGACCCGAATTGCGCAATAATGGGTGGCGCCGGGGGTGGTATTTCTTTCTTGGGGGATAAACCGATGAACAGACTCACTCGTGCCTTGATAGCGTTGGTCGTGGTCCTTGCGTGTGCCTCCATCGCCGCAGCGCAAAACGTTCGTTGCAGCGGTCAGGTGTTTGATCGCGACGGCAAACCGTGGGCGGGCCTCACCGTGTCGCTGAAGAGCGAAAGCGGACGCAACTTCACGCTGAAGACCGACAAGGACGGGAGATTTACACAGATAGGCTTGAGTGCCGGTGTGTACACGTTCACGCTGACCAGCCCGGACGCCGGCCTGAATTATTCCGAACAGCACCAGCTCTTGGTCGACCAGGACAATAACATCACCATCAATTTCAAGACGATTCTGGCGACGCAGGCCGCAGCAAACCCCGATCAGCAGAAAGCGGCGGCGGACCAGGCGAACAAGTTCAAGGACATGCAGACCCACTTCCTTGCGGGCCGGGCCGCCCTGGATGACTGGGACACGGTTCACAAACAGCTCGCGGCAACCCCGGCCGATCAGCGCCAGCCCCTCCAGGATAAAATGGCCGCCGACAGCAAGACCGCCATTTCGGAATTGCAGCTGGCCGAGCAGGGAGTCCAGCCCAAGGATGTGAAGAACCACGCGGTCGTGTGGTCGAACCTCGGCCAAGCTTACGACCGCGCCAATCAGCCGCAAGATGCTGTCGGCGCCTATCAGAAGGCCATCGACCTGCAGCCCAGTGCGAGCTTCTATGACAACCAGAGCACCGCTCTTGCGAATCTCGCCGTCACCGAAACCGATCCAAAGGTCGCACAGCAGCGGGTGACGGATGCGAGTGCGGATTGCGACAAGGCCGGTACGCTTGACCCGACACCGGGTTCCGCCACGGTTTGCTGGAAGAATCTTGGCATCGTTTTGAGCAACAAGGGCGACTTCAAGGACGCCGTGCCGCCTCTGCAGAAGGCGACAACATTGAACCCGAAAGACGTCCAGGCATGGTTCTTGCTCGGCAGTGCCTATACCGGCCTGATCACTCCGAACCAGCAGGGCGATAAGATGACCTACGACATCCCGCCCGGAACCGCCGACGCGTACCAGAAGGTCATCGACCTTGATCCCAATGGCCCCCTGGCCGCACAGGCAAAACAAAACCTGGATGCGCTGGCCGCGATGAGCGGTGGCGACGCTACCAGCGTGGGCGTGAGGAAAAAGAAGAAGTCGTCCTGAGCTGCGGAAGCTAGGCTCGCGCAGTCGACGACAAGGCACCGGTTTCTTTCAAGCGCAGCTCTTGGAGGTCCAGAATTTTCTTTGGGAAGTTCGCCCGCGCTTGTGCGCCCCTCGACCCGAGCGCATGACAGTGCTATCCTCGGCACGTACCTCCAAGGATTTTGGTGCACGACGTGGATTCCAACCAGGCAGGCACCCAACGCCGGCGCAGCGAACGCCTCTCGATCTCGGTCCCGCTGATCGTTCGCGGGATTGATCTGCTGGGCCAGCCGTTTGAGGAGCGCACCTCGACGCTGGCTCTGAATCTGAATGGTTGCCGGTACTCTTCCAAGCATCACCTGCCGAAAAATACCTGGGTGACACTGGAACTGACCCACGGAGTTCAGCGCCGTAACCTGCGCGCGCGAGTCGCCTGGATTCAGAGACCCCATTCGGTTCGGGAGTTCTTCCAGATCGCAGTCGAGCTGGAAAGTCCTGCGAACATCTGGGGTATCGTCGGTGCGCCCGCCGACTGGAACGTGACCGAAATGCCCGGTCTGCCGTCTACGGAATTTCCGGCGCAACAGAATGCCCGTGCAAACGAAGCGTCCCATGAGGGCCCGGTTCGAGAAACCAAGCAAACCTTTGAGGAAAGAGTGTCGAACGACATGAATAATCCATTTTTTGAATCTGCGTCAGCCATTCCATTTGCACCGCCCTCGTCGAATGAACCCGAGCCTTCAGGCGTTCAAGACAGCCCGCTGCTTCGTGAATGGAATACGGAAATCGAGCGGCGCGCCGGACGCGCGGCCGACGATGCGGTTGCGCGCGCAGGAGAACAGATCCGCCAGACCATGGAGGAGTTTGAACAAACCCATACGGCTGCGCGCGGGAGCTTTTCCTCTGAGATGGCTGCAAGGCAGGAAGAAATTCTCGGCGGGCTAAAATCGCAGTTTGAAAACAGCCTGCAGCAGGCTCGCGAACTCATTGAGGACCTAGACCGCAAGGCCCAGGAGCTGCGCGCCGAAAGCGAAGCTGCGCTTCAGTCGGCCAGCCGGATGACGCAGGCACGGCTTCAGTTGGATGCCGTTGAGGCAGTGCGAGCCGAACACCAGTCCGCCCAGAGTTCGACAGAGCAGACGGGTTTGACCGATGGCGTCGTGGGGCAATGGCGCGAACGCCTGGAATCGGAAATGGCGCTGGCGCAGTCGCAATGGAACGAGCTTCTGCAGTCGTCGCTTGATGGAAGCATCGAGCGCCTGGTTGAACAACTGTCGGGGCGATCGCAGGAGATCCTCCGCGACACCGAACACAGGATGTCGGAGCGCTTTGCGGAAATTCGCCAGCCTCTGGGGCAGATGTACTCCGAGGCACGCGACACGATTTCCAGCATAAAGTCATCGTTGGAACACGAGGTGGGACGCGCGCGGTCATCGCTGTCAGAAATTGAGCATGCCGCGAGCCGGATGAAGGAATACTCCGGGCAGCTGGAGGCTGCAAGCCACGACACATTAAACGAATTGCATCGCCGCCTGGAAAACATCCTGGAAGCGCAAACCGACGAAATGAGCCGGCGCGCAGAAGTCGCGACGGCAAGCGTTCCCGAGCGTCTGACTCCCACGCTTGACGCGCTTGGGAATCAATTTGTCGAGCGCACCATTGGGGAAGTGGAAGCAAGGCTCGCGCCGCGCGTCGAGCGCGTCCCTGAACTGGTTCGCGAACTCGCCAACCGCGAGATTGAACTGGAAGACAGCCTGCGCCTGCATCGCGAGCGGCTTCGCCAGGTTTCAGAGAACAGCCAGCGCGATGTGGCCGGGCAGATCGCGGCTACGGTCGCGAACCTTCGCAACGATTTTGAAGGCGCCCGCAAAGAGGCGCTCACGAAGTGGGGCGAAGAACTCGACGCCAGCGGCATACGCGCCTCACACGCCGCCGCTGAATCGATCGGCAAGGCGTCGGAGTGGTTTCAGCAGGAGGCCCGCGCGCGTCTGCAGGTGTTGGTTGAGCAGGCGCTGGTTACAGCAGGAAGCGGCTTTGAGGAAAAGACGTCAGAAGCCGCGCGCCAGTTCGAGGCCCGATTGGAAGAACAGTCCTCCGGACGTCTGGCTCAGATTCATCAACAGCTCGACACGGTCGCCGGTGAAATTTCCGGCCGCACCCGCTCGCAACTGGACGCGGCAGCCGAATCCGCCGCGGCGTCATTCGGCCAGGTCCTGCGCGACATTTCCGACCAGCAAGCCGGCCAGTTTGCCAGCAGCAGCCACAGCGCGATTGAGGAGCGCAAGCAGGAGCTACAGGGCTTCACCGATCAGCTCGCCCGGAATCTGGACGCGAGTGCCGCCGAACTGGTTGATCGTTTCCAGGCGCAAATGGTTTCGCAGCGCGATGCGAGCGTAGCCGAAGGCCGCAGCGCGCTCGCGGCGGAGTTCGCTTCGTCGCTTGAAGGTTTCCGCGCCGAGCGCGATGCCCACGACAAGGCATGGGCCGAGAACCTGGATCGCGTCAGCGCCGAAGCGGCCACCAAGTATCACGACCGTTTGGACGCTGCCTGCGATTCCTGGATGGTTTCCTCCGTGCGCCGCCTCAACGAGCACGGCCAGAACGTCATCGAGTCGCTGATGCGTTCAGCCGATCAGGCTCTGCGCGATTCTTGTTCCAAGGTCTTCGAGGGGCTCTCTGAGATGATGAGGGACCGTACGAATCATGCCACCGGGGTTGCGGGGTTTGCACCTCCGCCGGAAGGCGACTCGGGCGAGGTTTCCGGACCGCACAACTCGGCCATCTCCCGGGGCGCGAACGCCTGAGCGCCGGACTGAACCTGGCAGCGATCGCCCTCGATCAGGTAACCGACTCCGTTAGCCGGCCGCGGCCTGTTTTTCTCCTGCGGCTTCGCGCACACTATTTCCCACGAAGGTAACCTGCTCGGCGGTCAAACGCGGATGCACCGGCAAGCTCAAGACCCGGTCGCAAGCACGCTCGGCGTAAGGAAAAGTTCCCGGCGGGAATCCCAGCGAGGAATACGCAGGCTGCAGATGCACGGGTTTCGGGTAGTGCACGACCGTCTCGATCTCGCGGGCGGCAAGCTGCGCGACCATCGAGTTGCGATTACCCACATAGATTACGAACTGATGATAGACGCATTCGTCGCGGGGATCGTCCACCGGGATTTCCAGCCGCGCGCCGGAAAGCGCGCGGCGGTACTCACGTGCAATTTCCTGACGGCGGTTCGTCCAGGCGTAAAGCCGGCGCAGCTTGGCCCGTAGCACCGCTCCCTGAAACCCCTGCATACGATAGTTGTAACCGACAAACTCGTGCTCGTAGCGCGCGGTCTGGCCATGGTTGCGGGCTGCTCGCACGAACTTGGCGATTTGGTCGTCATCGGTCGTTAGAGCCCCGGCTTCTCCATAGGCTCCCAGATTCTTGGTGGGATAAAAACTGAACGCTGCCGCATGGCCGAGCCCGCCCACCCGGCGGCCGCGATAGCGTGCCCCGTGCGCCTGAGCGGCATCCTCGAGAATTCGGATGTTATGACGGGCTCCGATTTCGCGGATCGGGTCCATGTCTGCGGGACGGCCATAGAGGTGAACCGGCAGAATGGCGCGCGTGCGCGGGGTGATGGCTCGTTCGATGAGATCGGGGTCGAGATTGGCGGTCGCCGGATCGATATCCACGAAAACCGGGATGGCGCCGCAATAGGTGATCGCTTCGGCAGTGGCCAGAAACGTATTCGGGCTGGTGATCACTTCGTCGTCGACCTGCACACCGAGCGCCAGAAGTCCCAGATGGAGCGCCGCGGTTCCGGTGCTGAGCCCCACGCAGTGCTTGGTCCCGCAGAAATCGGCAAACTCCCGCTCGAAGGCCTCGACTTCTTCTCCCAGGACAAACGACGAGTTCTGGCAGACCCGGTCGAGTGCCGGGAGGATTTCGTCCCGAAGCTCGGCGTACTCCGCTTTCAGATCAAGAACAGGAACCTTCATTGCTGGTTGCCTCGCGACGCCTGCGAAACCCTAGTGTACACGATGCGGCGCAGCCGCAGACGCTGCAGGGGCGCACCGTGCTTGCCGGACCCGGCCCCTGGACACAGAGTGCGTCCTTCCTAACAGGACCGTGAAATCGACTGCAAAAGGGGGTTGCGCGGTTGGTATGATGTGAGAAACCCAGTTCTAGGCAGCGGCAATGCGACGGGATGGATTTTCCGTTCGCCTGCATTCTTGGTTGTTAACTTGCGGGAGTACCGCGCGTGATGGTGAAGGAAAAATCGAAGGCCGACCGCCGGCACCAGCGAGTCCCGACGCCCAAAGGTGTCTGGGTCGCCTGGCAGAGCGGCAAGCAGCAGTACGTCTCGCGCGTCCGGGACCTGAACGTGGGCGGGCTTTTCATCGCCACACCCACGCCACTGGCGCCGGGAAGCGTTGTCAGTCTGTTGCTGTCCGTTCCGGAAGGTGAAATCCGCAGCCGCGCGACCGTAAGGAACCTCATCCCTGGAGAGGGGATGGGTGTGGAGTTCACCGAGATCGGCCAGCAAGACCAGCTGCGCGTGGAAAGACTGGTTGCGCGCCTGCTCAGTGTCGAATCCAGCCTGCAGCGCTAAGCGGGCCTTTTCGAACCGGAATACTGTTGCTCAGGGCCTTTCCAGCGGCTAGAATTCGCCCATCAGCCATCCAAAAGGAGTTCCTCCATGAGCGACGATTTTGTCCCTGGGCAGCGCATAGGTGACTACGAAGTCCTGGGGGTGCTGGGCGCCGGAGGAATGGGCAAGGTTTACAAGGTGCGGAACGTAATTTCGGACCGCATCGAAGCCATGAAGGTTCTGCTCGCCAACCTGGCTGCCCAAAAAGACCTCGCTGACCGGTTCCTTCGCGAAATCAAGCTCCTGGCGAGCCTGAGTCATCCCAATATCGCCGCGCTGAACACTGCGCTTACACTCGACAATCAACTGGTCATGATGATGGAGTATGTCGACGGCGTGACCCTGGCCGCCCGCCTGCAGCAGGGCTTGATTCCTCCCGCCGATGCCGTGAACTATTCCGAACAGGTGTTGAGTGCCCTCAGTTACGCCCATAAGTTGAACGTGATCCACCGCGACGTGAAACCGGCCAACATGATGCTGACACCCAAAGGCGTCGTGAAGCTGATGGATTTCGGCATCGCACGCCCGAATAACGATGCCGGCATGACGGTCACCGGCACCACGCTTGGATCGCTGAATTACATGTCGCCCGAGCAGGTGCGGGGCGAGCCGGTTGACCAACGGTCCGATCTGTATTCCATGGGCGTTTCAATCTACGAGATGGTGACCGGGCAATTGCCATTTCGGGGACATAGCAACTATTCAGTGATGTCTGCACACCTCCAGGAGCCGCCGCAGCCTCCAATCGTGCTGCGCCCGGATCTGCCCAGGGGACTGAGCGACATTATCGTGATGGCCATGGCCAAGGATCCCAAGGATCGATTCCAGTCCGCTGATGCGTTGTCCAATGCTCTCAGAAGCGTTTTGCCGGCTGCCGCTGGCGCCGGAATCGTAAGTCCTGTTCCTGGGACCGTACCTGTTCCGAAGGCAATCCCGGCCGCAGCTCCTGCGCAGGTTCCCCTCCAGCCGACCGTACCGCTTGCAGTGGCGGCGGCTTCACAGGCCGGGCCTTCCAGCAGCCGCCGGGGTGTTTATATGGCTCTGGGCGGGTTCCTGGTCGTCGTGATGCTGTTTGCCGGCGGCTTCTATCTACCGCGCGTCATCAAGACCCACGCAAGCCAAGGTTCGGTTGCAACCGAACCGGCCGCGAAACAGGCGACCGATACTCCTGCGGACAACCCGGCCCCGCCGCTGGACGCTGCACCAGCGGCTGCTCCGTCGGCCCCTGCCGCGGTAACTGCTCCACCACCGCCTCCTGCTCCCGTCGTTCACCAGGAGGATCCTGCGGTTGCCAAAGCTCGAATGGAAGCGGAGCAAAAGGAGCGGGAGGAAGCCGCGCGGAAAGCTGCTGAACTCAAGGAAGCCGAAGGGCAATCCGACCAGCTTCAGGCCCGAGCGGCTGCGATTACCCAAGGCCTGGACAACTTGCGGCGCGCGCAAAACGCGCAAGGGTACGGCCTGAGGGGGGATATCTCGTCGGCCGAGCAGTTGATGCAGGTCGATCTCGCCAGGGCCCAGACGGCGCTGGAAACAAAGGACGGCGCGCAGGCCAAAGAATATCTGGATAAAGCGGAGGCACAGGCTTCCATCATCGAGAGGTTTCTGGGCCGCTAGCCAGGTTCGCTAGATGTGGGTGAGCGTGCCCGTGATTTTCGTGCGGCGCAGCGCCCAGGCGAAAGTCAGGAACGAAACCGGTATCAGGACCGCTGCAAACCCCAGCAGTATCACAAACGGCGGCCAGAGCGTGGTCCAGCCGGCCCCGGCCAGTAGTGCCGCACGCATCCCATCGAGTGAATAGGTAACCGGAATCATCCGCGCCAGTATCTGCAGCGGTCTTGGCAGCACCGAGACGGGATACATCATTCCGCTCACAAGACTCGATACACCCAGAACAATCCACTTCGCCGGATTTCCGCGCTTGAACAGGATCTGATAGCTCGCCGAGAGTATTCCAAGGCCTGCGAACGCCAGAACCGAAGCCGCCAGAATCGCGAGCGCCCCGAACCAGTTCGCGCCCCGCAGCGCGAATCCGAAAAAAAGCGCGCCCATCCCGAGATAGACGCACGTGCGAAGGGCAAGAGCCACGAATGGGTAGACTGCTGAGCCGGCGATAATGACTGGAAGCGGCGTTTGCGTCACCAGAAGCGCTTCCAGCGTGCGGTTCTGCCGCGCCTCCTCGAGGCTGGAATCAAAGGCGGTCATCGAAACGCTCAGATAATCGAAAAACGCGAACCCCACGAGCGCGAAGGTAAAATAACTTCGTCCGGCCGGGAGCGCGCGCTCCAGCTCCGGGCTGTCGACGAAGCGCGAAAGATAGAAGAAAGTCGCGACGCCAAAAAGCTCCTCAACGGTCTGGGCAATAAGCGCCAGGCGATAGCCGCGCGCAATCAGGAAGTCCCGCCAGAAGAAGGCTGCGATTTTGCGCAGCGCGTGTGCGGCATTCATTGCACGCGCCCCGCGCTTGTTCCCGGACGCAGGATGCGTTCGATTGCCGCTTCTAGCGTCGATGCGCCGGTTTGAGCGCGCAGCCGGCGAGGGGAATCGCAGGCGATCATCCGCCCGTGATCGAGCAGGATCACGCGGTCAGCAATCTCATCGACCTCAGCGAGTGTGTGCGAGGCAAACAGCAGCGTCGTGCCCCGCCGGCGCACGATATCGTCCTTCAGCAGTCGGCGGAAATCGGCCGCAGCGAGCGGATCCAGACTCCGCGTCGGTTCATCCAGCAGCAGGACTCGCGGCCCGTGAAGCAATGCGCGGGCGAGCCCCAGACTGTGGCGCATGCCGGTTGAATAGGTGCGCACCTGGCGGTCGAGCTCGCCCGACAGTCCCATGTATTCCGCCGAGGAGTTAATCCTTATGCGCGCGTCTGCCCCGGTCAGGTTGTTCATGGCCGCGAAGAATGCCAGGTTTTCGCGCCCGCTGAGCCGTCCGTAGAATCCCTCGTCTCCCCCGGTGTGATAGCCCAGTTGCTGGCGCGCGCGCATGGCATCGTGCGCGACGTCGAAACCATCCAGCAGCGCGCGGCCCCGCGTCGGCAGCACCAGAGTTGCGAGAATGCGCATCAGGGTCGTCTTTCCCGCGCCGTTGTGGCCAACTAGGGCCACAGCCTCGCCGTGCTCCACGCGGAACGAGACTCCGGCAAGTGCGCAGGCCGTAGCCGGCGCAAACGGATGGACGAAAAAACGCCATCCGGAAAGCGCGGGAGGGAAAAGCTTTTCGAGGTTTTCAACGACGATCGCGGGCATCCTACCGAGTTATAACCGAATTCACCGCCGCGAATCCAGTTCGAAGCAGGTCGCTTAAAACGGCGGTTGAACTGACGGCGTGGGCGATGCCGGCTCAAGAATGAAAATGGCGTAACGATAGACGGCAAGCCTGGTCGGCTCGCTGATTTGATGCGTACCGATGACTTCGCCAAACGCACGGTGAAGTTCGTGCATGGTGTCGTCGGGCAGAACTTCCAGAAGCTTTCCGAAACGATTCTTGGCGATCGTCACCGGATCGGCATCGCTGCGCGCGCGTTCTTGCGCGGGCGTCGCAGCCGGACTGCTGGTCGCAGGCGCGCCTGCGGGTGCAGGAGGTTTGGCGGCCACAGGCGCGGGCTTGAGCGGTCGGACGGGTTTCGATTCGTACTCCTGGTAGAACTCATAGCGGAACTGTTTTTCGTACAGCGCGGCGTACGCAGTCTTGTTTTCGTCTGCAGGCGGGGTCTGGTCGGCAAGGGCTTTCGCGGCAAAATCCTTGAGCGCCTCCTCGAACTGGGCGAAATCAGCCCGCGCCGCCTTTGTGGGGCCTTTGCCATTTCGCGCAAGCGCGGCGGCCACGCTGTCGGTGCGGGCGTCATAGCATTTTCCATACGCTGCTGTGGCACGCACGACCCGGCTCGAGGGATCGGGCGCGAGGTGATGCGTGGTGTCTTTGCTGTAGTAGGCGGTCCAATCCCTTGACGGCATTTTCAGGATCTGCGCGCAGGTCATGCCCAGGCGGTCAGGGTCGGGTTTTTCAACGGGGCCGGGGGCCGGTTGGGATTGCGCGAACACCAGCCACGGCAGAGCAGCGAGCAGAAGCAGAGACACGGTTAGGCGTCGCATCGCTCGGATCCTACTTGAGCAGGACAACGCGCTGCAAGCAGCGACTCTATCGTCCCAAGACACCTGTCGGGGCGCCTGGCAGCAGTGCGGACGCCCGCGGCACGATGCTCGTAGCCTGTGAGGCCACAATCACCCATTGACCGCTGCGTTTGACCTCCACACGCGTCAGAATCGCACGGCGCGCAGGCCGCAGCGAGCCGTCGGGATTGTGTTCGCCGTGCGAATTGATCAGCACATGCACGATCGCGATTTCCGGAGTGAGGAATTTGACGCTGGTCTGTTCGGTCTGCCAGATGCTGCCCTTGGCCTTGTCGGAATGCAGCTCGCTGAGACTTTGGGCAAATGCGGGGCGCCCTTTAAACCACTCACCGGCCAGGTTCACGGCATCGGCGTCCGGTGCGAAATCGCGCGACATCGCAGGCACATCGTTCGCGTTCCAGGCGTTCTCCCAACGGGTCTCGATGTCGCGCACGGCCCGCTCGTCTGCGGTGCTTGCGCCCTGCGCGCAAGCTCGCCGGGACAAGGCTGTCGGGAGAAGCAGGAATGCAAGTAACAGAATCGCAAGTTTCGTTCGCACCAGACGCCTCCACGGATGAGTGCGCAGATTCTGGCTGTCGTGATCCGGCAAGTCAAGAAGGCGGCTGCGTTGAGGTCGCCTGATTACGGGCGAGGTTTTGACTTCTTGCCAGCCGGGCGCAGAAGCGCGCGCTCGAGCAGGTGATCGATTGCGCGGTCCAGGTTCTTGCGGCGGGTTTCCGGGCGCTTGGCTGAACCGAACCACAGCACCAGCTGCCGGCGATGTCCGGGCGGCATCATTTCAAACGCCCGACGGGCTTTGGGATGCTTTGCGAGCGCTTCTTTGAGATCAGATGGGATCGGGACCGCGCGTGACCCAAGGTCGATGCGAAGCTCGACTGCGACCGCATCCCCTGCGTCCACGCCCGCCGCCTTGCGTTGCTCGGTGTTGATTTGCATCCGGTAATGGCCGCTGCCGGCTGGAACCAGAGTCGTGCGTGTGGTGCGGCCACCCACCACGGAGACAACCGGGATGTATTTCGGTTTCACCTGTTTCCCGCGTCCAGGCAAACGCTTCGCGCCAGCCATCTGCTTCTCAAGCAGGCGCGCAGAGTCGTCCGGGACATCCACGTGCCGCATCATCCAGATTCGGTAGATGGTCGCAAGGAACCGCACGGGTCTTGAATTCGGGGGCATGGGCTGGTTCGGGTTCTTCATCTGTGACGCAGGTAAAAACAAAAAAGGCTCCGATTGCTCGGAGCCTTTCTCGCTTGAAACTAAATCCTGGCGGTGACCTACGTTCCCGCGCCGTTACCAGCGCAGTATCATCGGCCCAGCGAGGCTTAACTTCCGTGTTCGGGATGGGAACGGGTGTGACCCTCGCGGTAAGACCACCAGGAAACTGGAAATCGAAACTCGGATTGACGAGTTTCGATGAGCAACTGAAGGAAGTAGGTTCAACCGCAAATTCCGCTAGAGAGTAGCATTTCGCGGAAAAGCTTCATTCCCTACGCCGCGCATTCCTGGGGTCGTCTCGATCACTCGGGACTACCTTGGGAACCGCTTCGCGTTAGGAAAGTTTTATGGTTAAGCCGAACGGCCGATTAGTACGGGTCAGCTACACGCATTACTGCGCTTCCCCCTCCCGCCTATCAAAGTCGTAGTCTACGACTGGCCTTCTTAGGGGACCGCAGCCCCCTTGGGAAACCTTATCTCGAGGCGAGCTTCTCGCTTAGATGCATTCAGCGATTATCTCTTCCGGACTTCGCTACCGAGCTATGCCACTGGCGTGACAACTCGATCACAAGAGGTCCGTCCATCCCGGTCCTCTCGTACTAGGGACAGCTCCTCTCAAGTTTCCTGCGCCCACACCAGATAGGGACCGAACTGTCTCGCGACGTTCTGAACCCAGCTCACGT
>DATNKU010000012.1:0-33733 GCA_035603235.1 Candidatus Cybelea sp.
CCCGGTGCTCGATCCGACGATACGCACAGCGAAGGTCCGGATTGAAGTGGCAAATCCGGGGATGATGCGCGTGGGAATGTTTGCGACGGCGACTTTCTACGGACGCGAAACGAAGAAGCTCGCGGCCGTACCGGCTACGGCGATCTTGCATCTCCATGACCGAGATTGGGTTTACGTACCGGCTGGCGGAAAACAGTTTCATCGCGCGGAAGTTCGCGCCGGAGACATGCTTCCCGGAAATATGCAGACGGTACTCGCGGGAGTCTCACCGGGCCAGCAGGTCGTTGTGAATGCGCTTGAGTTCCAGAATACGGTGGAACAGTAAATGATTCAGGCGCTGGTCGATTTTGCCCTCAACAACCGCTACGTCATCCTGGGACTGGCGCTGATTCTTTTCATCGGGGGAATCATTTCCTTCAAGCGGTTGCCGGTCGAGGCCTATCCGGACGTCGCGAACACCTGGGTGCAGGTCATCACGCAGTGGCCGGGGCGCGCGGCCGAGGAGGTAGAGCAGCAAGTCACCATCCCGATCGAAATCCAGATGAACGGAATCCCGGCGCTGCTGCATATTCGATCTTCGTCGCTTGCCGGACTCTCTGTGGTCAACCTGATTTTCGACGATGATTCCGACAACGACTGGGACCGGCAGAAGGTACTCGAGCGACTCTCCGATGTGACGCTGCCGCCGAACGTTTCCGCGCAGATCGGCCCAGACTTCAGCCCAATCGGCTCGGTTTATTGGTACACCCTGAAGAGTACAAATCCCAACTTCGGCCTGATGGACCTGAAATCGCTGCAGGACTGGGTGATCACCAAGTATATGAAGTCCGCACCGGACGTGGTGGACGATTCGTCCTTTGGAGGCCTGACGCGCGAGTATCAGATTCAAGTGGATCCCGACAAACTGGTTTCCTACGGATTGAGCCTCGCGCAGCTGGAACAGCAGCTAACCAATGCAAACGCGAACGGCGGTGGGAGTTTCATCGAGCAGGGATCGCAGCAGGTGAACGTGCGTGAAGTCGGCCTGGTGCGCAATGTCCAGGACATCGAAAAAACCGTCCTGAAGACGCAAAAAGGCACGCCGATTCGAATCCAGGATGTCGCGACAGTTGCGCAGGGACCGAAGATTCGCCTGGGGCAGATCGGCTGGGCGATTCATCGTTCCGACGGAGTGGTGCTGGATGACAACGACGTCGTCGAGGGCGTCGTGTTCATGCGCAAAGGCGCGGATACGGCGTCTACGATGGACGGGATCCACACCGTGGTCGATAAGCTTAACAACCAGATCCTTCCGCCGGGCGTGAAGATCGTTCCGTATCTGGACCGCGACGACCTGGTGCATTTCACCACACACACCGTGCTGCACAATCTGGCCGAAGGGATGATTCTGGTCGTGATCGTGCTGTTTATTTTTCTCGGCAATGTGCGCGGCGCAATTATTGTCTCGTTTACGATTCCATTCGCGTTGCTTTTTGCGGCGATCTGCCTCGACTTGCGCCACATTTCGGCGAATTTACTCTCGCTCGGGGCGCTGGACTTCGGCATGGTGGTCGATGGCGCCGTAGTGATGATCGAGAACATTTCGCGGCATCTCAATCGCCCCGAGGAGGATCTGCGCACGCCACTGGAACGGATTCGAGAGGCCGTGCACGAGGTCCAGCGGCCAGTTTTCTACGCAATCGCCATCATCATCACGGCGTACCTTCCGATTTTCACTTTGCAGCGCGTTGAGGGAAAGCTTTTCAGGCCGATGGCGTGGACGGTGTCGTTCGCGTTGCTGGGAGCTTTGGTGTTTTCGATGCTGGTGGCACCCGCGCTGGCGAGCTTGTTGTTCAGCAGCGGAGCAAGCGAATGGCGCAACCCGATGATGCAGTACTTGAAGGCGCATTACCGGACGGCGGTGACATGGGCGGTGCGGCATCCGCGGTTCACTGTCGGAGTGGCGGTGGGATTGTTTGCGATTGCGATGTTCTTAGGTTTCGGCGGTGTGATCGGCTCGGAATTCCTACCGCATCTGGACGAAGGAGCGCTGTGGGTTCGCGGGACGCTCGCGCCGAGCGTGGGGCCGACCGAGAGCGCGAGCGTAGCGGAACGGGCGCGCGAAGTGCTTTGTTCGTTCCCGGAGGTTCCGCGCGTGGTCAACCAGATCGGGCGCCCCGACGATGGTACGGACACGACGGGATTTTTTGACATGGAGTTTTTCGTCGATTTGCTGCCCAAGGAGCAATGGCGGCCCGTATTTCATCAAAATAAGGACGCGCTGATTGCGGCCATGAACCAGGAGCTCGAGAAAATTCCTGGAGTGTTCTGGGGTTTTTCGCAGCCCATCTCGGACAACCTGGAGGAAGCCGTAAGCGGCGTGAAGGGTGCGCTCGCGGTCAAGATCTACGGCGACGATCTGAAAACGCTTGAGACCATCGGCGACCAGGTTGTAGACACGATGAAAGATATCCGCGGTGTGCAGGATCTGGGCCTGTTTCGCGTGCTGGGGCAGCCAAACCTGAATTTCGAAGTCGACCGGGAGCAGGCGGCACGCTTTGGGATCAACGTTTCCGACGTGCAGGACGCGATTCAGACCGCCGTCGGGGGAAACGCGCTCAATCAGGTATTGATCGGAGAGCAGCGGTACGATCTGGTGCTCCGTTACCAGCCCCAGTTTCGAGAGACAACGGAATCGATCGAAAACATCCGGCTGCTGGCACCGAGCGGCGAGCGAGTTTCACTGGCGCAACTCACAAAAGTGAGTGAAACCGACGGAGGATCACAGATCTATCGTGAGGCGAACTCGCGATACGTTGCCGTGAAATTCAGCGTGCGGGGGCGGGATCTGGGAGGTACGGTCGAGGAAGCTATCCGAAAGGTAAATGCATCGGTGAAATTGCCGACGGGCTATACGATCGACTGGGCCGGAGAATATGAAAGCCAACAGCGATCGGAGCGGCGGCTTCTGATCGTACTGCCAGCGACGCTGCTTGCGATTTTTGTGATTCTCTACTCGATGTTCCATTCGGTGAAATGGGCGTTTCTGACGCTGACGAATGTCGCGATGGCGCCGCTGGGAGGACTGCTGGCGCTGCTGATCACGCACAATAATTTGAGCGTGTCGTCCGGCGTCGGATTTCTGGCACTATTCGGAGTATCTGTGCAGACCGGCGTGATCATGGTGGAGTATATCAACCAGCTGCGAGCTCGAGGTTACACGATCGAGCGATCCGCGATAGAGGGAGCGGTGCTCAGGCTGCGTCCGATCATGATGACGATGCTGGTGGCGACGCTGGGACTGTTGCCGGCGGCGCTTTCGCATGGGATCGGATCGGATTCACAGCGGCCGTTTGCGATCGTGATCGTGGGTGGCCTCATTTCGAATCTGGTGATCGGGATTTTCCTGCTTCCGACGCTCTACACATGGTTTGCGCGGCGAGGCGATCTGCTGCCCGAGCCTGACACCGAAGGAGCTGTTTAGACGAGGGACTGCGATGAGCAAGGCTGATATCGTCAAACGCATCCAGGAGATCGGCATCATTCCGGCTATCCGAGTCGCGTCGGCCGAAGATGCACACTTCGCGGCTGAGACTGTCGCGGGCGCCGGGATCCCGATCGTTGAGATAACCATGACCGTGCCGGAAGCGGTGAAACTGATTTCGCATCTGGTGCACCACCATCCCGACATGATCGTAGGAGCGGGAACCGTATTGTCGACCGACGTAGCGCACCTGTGCTCAGAAGCCGGCGCATGTTTTCTGACGAGCCCGGGGCTGAATCAGAAAATGGTCGAGGTTGCCGCGCAGCGAGGGGTCGCGGTGCTGCCCGGCGCGATGACACCGACCGAGGTGATTGCGGCTTTTGAGGGCGGCGCCGATTTCGTGAAGGTCTACCCGTGCGAGGCACTTGGCGGGGAGAAATACATCAAGGCGCTGAGGACCGGGCTGCCGCAAATTCCATTGATCGCGGCGGGCGGAGTGAAACAACAGACCGCGTCAGGATTTATCCTTGCTGGAGCTTCGGCGATCGGCGTAGGGACCGAGCTGATTCCCGCCGACGCAATCGCGAATCGCGAAACCGAGCGCATTCAGGAGCTGGCCCAGCGATTCCTGACCGCAGTGAGCGACGCGCGGAAAAGACTGGCTCCGCCGAGAGTACAAACCAAAGCAACAAAAACTGACTTCCTCAAACTCGACAAGCATGAGACCGGAAATTCGCGGGAGAGAACCAAATAAGCAAGTTCTGCTTGATAAGAAGCACTACCCCTGACCTGCCTGGTTTTTCGAATTCCGCTGGCAAGAATATTTTCCGGCAGCCGGCTACCGATTCGTTGGTCAAATCGTCTACACCTTCAATTCTGGTGTCAAATTGCAACCAGGCCAAGAGGAGAAAGATACCAGGCCCGCACTTACGAAAATGACTGGACGACGCCGTATCGATAGATCCGCCCGGACGCAAACCGGAAACTGCCTCTGGTGATCTGTCTGAGCCGTCGGGGCGGGTTGCATGGAGGAAACGAAATTGAAACACAACCACGGATCCGGCTGGCGTCGTTCTTCCTTTCTGTCACTTCTGGCTTTATCGATTTTTGCGGGACCGGCCTACGGCGATTCCAACGCACGGATGGTCACCAAGTTAGCTGATGGCGTGTACGAGATTCAGCACCAGAATATGCCAGGCGGCGCAAGCGGAAATTCCACGGTAATCATCGGAGATCGGCAAGCCCTCGTGGTGGACTCCGCCTATTTCCCCTCCGTGGCGCGCGAAGACATCGAGCAGATTCGCAAATGGACGGACAAGCCCGTCGCGTTTCTGCTCATCACGCATTACCACAACGACCACAACAATGGCAGCAGCACCTATATGGCGGCGTTTCCTAACCTGACCATCATCGCTCAAGAAGAAACCAAGAAAGATATGGACCTCATCCAACCGGGAAACGTCGAGCGGACCCCAAGGGAATATGCGGAAGCCATTGCCGCCTACAAGCAGGGAAAGGACACAGACGGCCGGGCGCTGACCGAGGACGAGAAAAATCAAGCCCAGAAGGTCTTGCCCGGCTTGGAACAGGCGGTAGCAGAGTTCAAGAACATCGTCTACGAATCACCCACGCTTACCTTTAAGCACAAGATTGATCTCGATCTGGGAAACCGCGAAGTCCAGTTGCTGCACTTTGAGCGGGGCAACACTCCGGGGGACGCCATGGCGTACCTTCCGAAGGAAAAAATCCTGATCGCGGGCGACTTGTTGGTTTATCCCCTCCCATATGTGGGCGATGGCTACCCATCCGAGTGGGTCGAAACGCTGCACAAAATGGGCCAATTGGACGTAACCACCATCGTCCCCGGACACGGTCCCGTAATGCACGACAAGACCTATCTCAATCTGGTAGCCGACCTGATGCAAAGTTCCGTCGGTCAAGTGCGCGCGCGAATTAGCCAGCTAGGTTTTCCCGGGACCCATACGCTGGATGAAATCAAGGGCTCAGTGGACTTGAAACCCTTCCGGCAAAAATTTGCCAGCGACGATAAAGACCTTCAGGCGCAGTTTGACACCATGGCGGCTGCTTTGGTGAAAATCACTTTCAGCGAAGCGGCGCAGCGCTAAAACCGAGCGACCGACCATCCGTTTGACGCCACCCCGACCGCTGTCAGTCGCACTTTCGTTTTGAAGACAGACTCGTCGTCATCAGCAAAAGCCACAGCCGTGCGGGCCTGCTTTCCATCGGGCACCGCGCGTTGGGGGATTATCCCCGCCTCTCACGGCGTTACTCACTGGGCGCGATACTGGCGGGCTGTTTGCGGTGCCGATGAACGGGACGGTGAACTAAGTTAAGTATTTTTGTTTCAATAGATATGGTGCCCGGGGTGGGGGTCGAACCCACACGTCCCGTAAGGGACAGGGGATTTTAAGTCCCCCGCGTATGCCATTCCGCCACCCGGGCCTTGCGATTGCAAATCTATCCGATGAAAAGACTTACTGCAACTAGGTCGGCTACTGTTGCGCATGCCCAAATTTCCCAGTGTCAATTGTAGTGTCCCTCGCAGATTCAGTGTGTGTGTGAGTCTGCTCGATTGTGACGAGGGTGTGCTTGGGAGCGAGATACGCGTAGCGCAAGGTCATGGAGATGGTTTTGTGTCCCAGCACCCACCTTTCGGCTAGATGCGTTTTACAGTACTTATGTGTCCTCGCGCCGTTCGGGTAGTCTTGGGGCTGGAGAAGTCACTTGAGCTTTAAAGGAGGACTCAATCATGACGAATAGAGAAACCGGAATAAATGTCGTCCGCGAAATGATAGGCGACCAAGCGGCCACAAAACTCAGCGCTTCCGCTGACTCAAACACCTTCGGTGCCCCGATTGCTGCCTACGCGGTCGACCAGGTCTTTGCGGATATCTGGACCCGTCCCGGACTGGACAGGCGCTCCCGAAGCCTGGTTTCGATGTCCGTCATGATTGCCATGCGTCAGCCCCACGAATTCGCCATCCACATGGGGGCCGGGCTCAATAACGGCCTCACACTGAAAGAAATCGAGGAAGTTCTCATCCAGGCGCTGCCATACGTTGGCTATCCTGCCATTGCAACAGCACTGGTTGCTGCTGCCGGGGTTATCAAGGAGCACGGTCTGGACGTCGACAAAAACTACACTGGCCACCGCGGCCTGCTTTGAGACTAAACGGCATCCGCACCGCAACCTCACCTCTAGAGCCGCTGGCGTCGAGAGTTGCGCGACCAGGAACCATTACTTTGCCATGCTCGATCGACGGTTCAGCTGCCGTTTATGGGGCTGTAGGCTTCGTCCCAGCGGACATACAAACGGCATTGCAGACAGGACCAAACAATCACAACGAATCCTTATCGAGTAAAGGAATCAGAGCAGTTCTAGGCAGGTTTGAAGGCGCCTTTGAGTTGCGTTGACTTGTTTTACTGTAGCGGTTAGCATCATCGTTCGCGCGGGCCCCTTTGTCCATGATTGGCCAGACCATCTCACATTACCGCGTCGTGGAGAAGCTCGGCGGTGGGGGCATGGGCGTCGTGTACCGGGCTGTGGATACGCGCCTGGACCGCAGCGTGGCCTTGAAGTTCCTCCCGGATGACTCCTCAAAGGACCGCCAGGCACTCGAGCGATTCCAGCGCGAAGCGCGCGCCGCATCGACTTTGAATCATCCCCATATCTGCACGATCTACGATATCGATGAGCACGGTGGCCATCCCTTCATCGTCATGGAGTACATGGAAGGCGTGACGCTCAAGCACCGGATCGAGGGCCGGCCGATGGAAACGGACGAAATCCTCGAGTTCTGTGTGCAGATCGCCGACGCGCTGGCCGCGGCACATGCCAGAGGCATCATCCATCGCGATATCAAGCCGGCAAACCTGTTCATCACAAGAGGCGGCACAGCCAAGATTCTGGACTTCGGGCTGGCAAAGATGGCCTCCAATCGCCAGGCGGTGGGTGAGACAGTCGGGGTCTCGGGCCAGGTGACCACGACCGTGGCAGCTGCCCCGGAAGACTTGACGAGCCCGGGCTCCACGCTCGGCACGGTCGCTTACATGTCGCCCGAGCAGGCTCGCGGACGAGAGGTAGATCCCCGTAGCGACTTGTTTTCATTCGGAGCTGTCCTGTATGAAATGTCCACCGGGCATCTCGCTTTTCCCGGCGAAACTTCCGCCGTTATCTTCGAAGCCATCCTGAACCGCGCCCCGATTCCGGCACGACGGCTGAATTCGCGCGTGCCGGCGGGGCTTGAGAAAATTATCAACAACCTGCTCGAGAAGGATCTCCAGGCGCGTTGCCAGACTGCCACAAAGCTGCGCACCGACTTCCAGCAGTTGAGGCGCGATCACGATTCGGGCCGCGCACCCGCCGCAAGCGAGGCTCCGGCCGGGAAGTCGGTTGCGGTGCTGTACTTTGAAAACCTGAGCGGGGCCAAAGAAGATGAATACTTCCGCGACGGCATGACCGAAGACGTCATTACGGAGTTGTCCAAGATCGGGCAGCTCCACGTGTTCCCTCGCGCCGAAATGCTGGCATATCGCGACAAGCCCGTCACCGCGCCGCAAGTGGGCCAGGAACTGAACGCAGCCTTCGTGCTGGGCGGCAGTCTGCGCCGGGCCGGGAACCGCCTGCGCATCACCGCGCAGTTGGTCGAAACCCGCACGCGGCATTCCGTTTGGGCGGAACGCTACGATCGTCAGATGGAGGACGTTTTTGCCATCCAGGACGAAATCGCGCAGAGCATCGCCGCAGCCTTGAAGGTGATGCTGACCGAGAGCGAGAAACAGGCCATCGCCAAGGCGCCTACCGCCGACGTAAAAGCCTATGACTTCTATTTGCGCGGCCGGCAGTTCTTCTATCAATTTCGCCGGCGGGGCTACGATTTTGCGCGACAGCTTTTTTCGCGGGCGATCGAACTCGATCCGGGATATGCGCGCGCCTTCGCCGGAGTCGCCGATTGCTACTCCTACCTCTACATGTACTGGGAGGCCAGCGAGGAGAACCTGAAGGCGGCCGACGATGCGAGCCAAAAGGCTCTGCTGCTTGACCCGGATCTGGCGGAGGCTCATGTCTCGCGCGGACTGGCGATTTCGCTCAGCAAGCGCTACGAGGAATCCGAACGAGAATTCGAGATCGCGCTCAACCTCGACCCCAAGCTTTACGAGGCCTTTTACTTTTACGCGCGGGCCTGTTTCCAGCAGGGAAAGCTTGAACGAGCAGGGGAACTGTTCGAGAACGCTGCGAAGCTGAAGCCGGAAGACTACCAGGCACCCAGCATGCTGGCGCTGGCGCTTGATGCCCAGGGGCGTGTCGCGGAGGCGACTGGTGCGCACAGGCGCGCGCTGCGGGCGGCAGAGAAGCACCTGGAATTGCACCCAGACGATGCCCGGGCACTGTACCTGGGTGCGACCGATCTCTGCCAGCTGGGCGAGCGCGCTCGCAGCCTGGATTGGGCTCGCCGCGCCCTGGCGATTGATCCCGAGGATTGCGGCATCCTCTACAATGTCGCCTGCGTGTATTCCCTCCAGGGTTTGATCGACGAGTCCATCGATTGTCTGGAAAAATCGCTGCAGCACGGCTTTTGGTACAAGCGCTGGGCGCAGCACGACTCGGATCTGGACGCGGTGCGAACCCATCCCCGCTTTCAAGCACTGATGAATTCCTAGCGCCTGGCAGTTCCGCGGAGCTTCGTTTAGGGGATGCGGTGCTCTCGACCTAGATTGCTGCTGCTGTCGATGTGTGCGGGATCACCGCCGTGTTCGGAAGTCTAGGGGCTGTTTTATGCCGAGACGTTCGAGACGGGCAGGTGGTTGAGTCCGGCGCGTCTGGTAGGAAAGTATACCTGGTCGAGCCTGCGCAAACGAGTTAGCTGTTGTTGCCGCCGGTTGGAATCGTGCGTGTTCTGCGCCGGCTGCGCTCTTTTGCCGTGGTCTGTTTCTGCGCGCTGCCCAGCTGCACCAGCAGCTTGCGCAGCTTGGAGCGCTCTTCGAGGTCCATATCCACCACTTCGAACGCGCGAGCCTGTGTGTTTGCATCGCGGACGATCGTCTGGGCTTTCACTGGCTTGATTCCCGGATTCAGCCGGATATCAACCACACTGCCTGGATGCAGACTTTGTTCGCACACCGCGACACCGCCGCCAAGCGCCATTTCCGGTATTTCCAGTCGGTAATTTTCCCGAAGGTTTGTGGTCACTGCCGTCAGCGCATGTTCGAGGCGAATTCGCGGATACCTCCGCTGACGGATGGCCGACGAAGTCGGGTCGGCATCAAGCAGTTCGATTGAAAAATCCGCGACGCTGAGTCCGCTTCTCGGAATAAAATCTCGCGCCCACTCGGAATCGATTTTTTCCATGGCCTGCGCGGCCACGACTCGCAACTCGGAGGGATTCGCCCAGCGAAAGGCTTTGCGCGTCTCGGCAACCTTGCGCAGGATGGCTTCGGCTCCCGAGGTGCGCAGCCGGCCGAGCGCCTCAATCGCCTTCAACCGCAGGAAATCGGTCGAGCCCTTCGGCAGGTCCCCTTCGGCAATTCGCAGCAGGCGCAGATCAGCCGTTTTTTCGCCGCTCATGCCGATCTCATCCAATGCCAAAGGCCGGATCAGCGGGTCAAGCAGATCAAACAGTTGCAGCAACAGGCGCCCGCGTTCCGGCGATCCGCTCGATGCGAGTTGCCTGACGACGCGGTCGTGCCCTGTCCTCTTCCATTCCTTCATCCGGCCCGGCAGGACGCTCTCGACGGTTTCGATGTCCATCCGCGCAAGAATCCCGACCGTGTCGATCGCAACGCCCGAGCTGCCATCGCGAAGCTGGTTGCGCAGGTGCTCGAGACCCTCAGGCCCCAGAACTTCCATCATGGAAACCAGGAGTTCGCAATCTTCTCGGAATCCAACGCGGCTGAACCGAGTCGCGATCTGTTCGGCTGCGGGCTCCGGCATTCGCCGCAACAGGTCCTTTAGGCCAGCCGGGACGTTTCCGCTCTTGAGTGATTCTTCGATGAATTCCGGGAGGCGGCTTTCGACTCCGATGCGGGGTCGCAAACTCTTACCGCTTCCTGGCCGCTCCGATTCCAGGTAATCGATCAACTCAACGGAACGCTGGATGGCCGGGTAGGAGCGGTTCTGGGTCGCCTCCTGCGAGAGTCGAACGAACGCCGCACCGACCAGGCTTTGCAGCTGGGAATCCTTCTCCTCGGCCAGCTGCAATCCAATCTCGCGAATCGTGTCCATGAGCAGCTGTTCGTTCGTGGACGCGTACAGACCTGCCAGCTCGGCAAGCCCCATCGCTGTCTGACGACGCGCTTCGGTATTCTTGCTCTTGATGCCGCGCGCATAATTTTTCAGGATGCTTTCGGCGGCTTCTTTTTCGCCTCCGGCAATCATGGCGTCGACGTGCTCGCGCACGCGCACGGCGGGAACGCACCAGGCATCGGCCGATTCCAGCACCGATTTCTTCTTGTCCTCGGGGACCTGCGACCAGAACTCCTGCGCCAGAACTTCCATATGCGAGTGGGTGTGTATTCCGGCGCGCGCCATTTTTTCTTCGTAGACACCGAGAATCTTGCGCAGACCGTCAAGCTCGCTGTTCATTTCATCCAGCATCTGCCGCACAGCGTTCACTTTCAGGTCGCCGCGTTCGTAGCTTTCAAGCGCAAACCGCACGGCGATATGCTCAGCAAGCTTCAACAGGGTGGGTTTGTCGGACAGTTCCGACGGTGCCTGGGCCGCCAGCGCCGACAGCGCCTGGCTTACCGTGAAACGGGCGCGGCGCGGCAAGGTCGACAGCCGCGACTGAAAGGAGCCGGGATCGAGCTTTTCCTTCGAGGCGTCGTTGGTTCGAGCGATCTGCGCGAGCACTTGCAGAATGCCCTGCAATTCGTCCTCATGCAGGGTCATCAAACCGGTTTCAACGGCCATCGAGCCGTCGCCGCCGCGTGCCGACCGCGTGGCACGAATTCCGGTCGAAGCGTTTCCCCAGCGACTCTCTGGAACGGCGCGCGTGCCGCCACCCCGAAGCTGCCGGCCACCGGAAACCGGAGCGGGCCCGCCCGCTCCGCCATTTTCTGTTCCCTCGCCAGAACCATTGCCAGCGCTGCTGCCCGGCCCGTATCCAGGACCATAGCCTGGTCCGATGGCGCCCGGGTTCGTGCCGGCCGCGACACCTTCAACCGGTCCGCTCAAACCTGCAGAAGGGGTTCCGGAAGTGGGCGCAACGGAACCGGCCACGTCAGGCTTCAGCCAGAAACCTCCTGCATTCGGATCGAGGGGTGTTCCACCGCCTCCGCCTGATCCGCCGACAATGTTCCAACCGGATTGTGCGACCGGGGCTTCCGTGCCATAGACGGCGCCGACCGGGCCGGCCACGAGTGTTCCAGGCTCACCGCCGGGTGGCCCGCCTGCTGCAGACTGTCCAGGTCCGCCAGCGCCTCCGTACCCAGCCGAGTGTCCCCATCCCGAGCCGCCGCCGCTTCCTGCGACGCCTCCGGCGTAATCTCCTCCGCCGTATCCGGTTCTTCCGTAACCACCGCCACCGGAGCCACCGGAACCACCTCCGCCAGGTCCGCCACCGCCTGGACCTCCGCCAGCCGTCTTGGTGCCTTCGGCCGCGATGATCAATTGCAGCAGTTTTTCGGGATCATTCAACAGCTGGTCGGTCTGGTTGGAATTCATCCCCAGAGTTCGCGCTGCAAGCTGCGCCGCCATGGTGGACTTTGCGACTGCGGAATCGGCGGGCACGAAGCACACTTCATTCACGTGAATATGGTCGTCGCCCTGAAGGGCTTCCTTCATCTGCTCGGCCAGCTGGGCCGGCTTTGAGCCGGTGCTGGTCGGAAACGCACGGACGAATTTCTGCAGACTGGCGTGGGTCAGTTTGGGCGAGAAGTGAACGCTTGCGATGCCCGCGACCGAAAGCATGCGGGCGAAACTTTTCTCCGCCGCGGCCGACTCCAGGGGTGTGCCGTCGAGCAAGAGCTGGTCGCCTGATACCGCGAGCAACATGCCGGCTTCGTCGTCCGAGCCAAGTGCGGTACGCAATTCCGCCCAAGCGGTATCGTATTGTTTTACCGTACGCGGATGGCCAAAGTCGTACATCCGCGCAAACTTGAGCAGAATGTTCAGGCTGCGCACAAACGCGCGAGCCGCTGTTTGGCGTACGTTATTGTCGGGCATGTTCCTCAGGGCGGAATACCGCCGTCAAAGAAATTTTGAGGGAACTGCCCAGCACCGGCAATGGTACTGGTGTCCTTTCTGGCACTACCTATCGGTCCTATAACATAGCTAGGACTGAAGTTCTGGCCAGACGGGGTCAGGGGCGGTTGAGCCACTCCTCGAGTTCGGCTACGTCATCCAGGATTGCCAGGGCACTGTGCTTGGTGAGCAGAGCGCCGCGGGCCCGGCGGGCGTCGCTATTTCGGGGGAGAATTCCCAGGAAGGGTATCTTTGCGGTCTGGGAAGCGATCGCGTCGTCGATGTTGTCTCCCAGGTACAGCGCTTCGGACGGATTGCGACGCTTTAGGATTTTCAGCAGTCCTTCGGCGTCGGGTTTCGGTCGCCTCACGTCCTCGACCGTAACGATCGTATGAAAGAACTCGCGGACGCCGCAGCGGTCAAGCGTGTAGTCGACCTCGGCCCGCACGCGCCCGGTAAATAGCGCGAGTTCGGCGCGGCTCGCTAGACGCCGCAGGGTCGCGCGGGGAAGAAGCCACTTCTCGCGCCTGACGTTGCCCTGGCCATTGTGGCCCCAGTACAGCTCGACGAATTTGCGCTTCACTTCGTCGTACTCGTTCTTGCCCCCAAGCGATTGCACCCAGGCAGTTGACAGCTTCCAATCGTCGTTGAAGCCAGAGCGGTTTTTCCAGGCGTGGAGCTCGGCTCGGGTCACGCGCTTGTTCGTGAAGAAGCGGACGGTTTCAAGAACTGTGGCATGAAACGATTGGCGCACGTCGACCAGAACGCCATCCACGTCGAAGATGATGATCTCGGGCCCTGTCCTGCGCTTGCCGGCTGGCATTTTCTTCGCCGATGGGCGACCGCTTGAAGGGATGCGGGAGGAATTAGTGGGAATGGGTATCGTCCGATTCGACCCCGGTTTGGGTCGATTCGCCGTCGGGCGTTCCTGCGTCCGAGCCAGGCGATTCGTTTTCCGTCTCGAGCATGTCCGAGGACCATGCCTGTCCGGGCGCCACGGCGGGAACCTGAGCCTCGCTCGACGACGCAGCCGGCGCAGGACTCTCAGCCGAAACCCCGGCTGGCGCGGCGCTCGCAACGTCCGCCGGAACCGCAGCAGCCTTCAGCGTTTTCAGTCGCTCTCCCAGAACCTCGGTGAGCAGGTCGACGATGAGTTTCGCGCCCTTGCCGTCGGGATCCTTTGCAGGGTTGTAAGCCGTGACCTCGATCGCAGCCAGATGCTTCTGCTTGGCGAAGACCGCAAGAGCTTCACGTACCTGGTCAAGCGTCAAGCCGCCTTGGCCAGGATAATTCGTGGCCTCGAAGCCGTCGATGACATCCACGTCCAAGTGCAGGATGAATTCGTTGCCATTGCCGTGAATGCGTTCGATCGCAACTTGCGCGGCAGCCGCAGGACCCAGGCGCTGCACGTCCGCGGCGAGATAGCGGCGAAGCGGCGTGCGATCCAGCACTTCCTGCTCGGCAGGATCCAGACGCGCGACACCGAACAGTGCGAGGTCCGGTTCGCGAACCAGTGGCGGCTCGCCCCAGAAACGCACCAGCTCTGCAGCGCCGCGTCCTACGACATGTGAAACCACCATTCCGTCGACGCATCCCGATGGCGAGGTTGCCGGAATATTCAGATCGGCGTCGCGGTCGATGTAAATCATGCTGATGTGCCGGAAATACCGGCGAGCGCCGGCGATCGTGGCAAGGGCAATCGAACAGTCGCCGCTCAGGATCAGCGGCAGGGCGCCGGACTTTAAGGCCTGCTCGACCCGCGGCTTGAGCGCTTCCAGTGCCTGGATCACGCGCGCGACGTTGCGCGCGCGAGGGCTTTCTTCGTCGATCTGAAAGAGCTGCACAGGATCGTCACCCAGGTCGGTGACCTCGTACCCGGCTGACCGGAGGCGGTCGACCAATCCCGCCGAGCGCAGCGCACCGGGCGCGCCTTCATGGCCCGCAGACATCGCGGCCGCACTGGTAGGCGAACCCAAAAGGGCAATCTTGTTCGGCTGGCGGGCGATTTTGGCCGCCACTCAATGACTCCTTACAGTTGTTTTGGTGCCCCAGGGCGAAGACCGAATTGATTTCAATTCGCGGCCCGGCCCAACTTGGCGGCCAGTTCGGCCGGAAGCGTGAACCGCACATCCTCGCGAATCAGATCCAGGTCGCGGTGATTCGTGAAGCCAAATCCGGAAAGACGCTGGCTCACCTGCTCGACCAAAACCTCGGGAGCCGATGCGCCGGCCGTCAGGCCGATGGACTTCACGCCTTCAAGCGCCGCTGCGTCGATATCGTTTGAATCTTCGATCAAACGCGCTGCCACACCGGCGCGCTGAGCCACTTCCACCAGGCGGTTCGAGTTCGAGCTGTTGGCTGAACCTACAACCAGGATCAGTTCCACTTCGCGAGTGAGCGCCTCGACCGCTTCCTGGCGATTCTGCGTCGCGTAGCAAATGTCGTCCGACGCAGGACCGACAATCGAGGGAAATTTCTGGCGCAGGCGTGCAACGATTTCCTGCGTGTCATACAGCGAAAGGGTGGTCTGCGTCAGGAAAGCAAGACGAGTAGGGTCAGGAACCTGCAGCTGGTCCACTTCCTCAACCGTCCCGACGACGATGGTCTGGTCCGGTGCTTCGCCCGATGTGCCGACAATCTCCTGATGGTCCCGGTGGCCGATCAAAATCAGCGTACGGCCCTCGCGGGCGAACTTCAGAGCTTCCAAATGAACCTTGGTGACCAGAGGGCAGGTCGCATCAATCACACGCAACTCGCGCTCCTTGGCTTCGGTACGCACGCGCGGCGGAACACCGTGCGCGCTGAAGACCAGCACCGCGCCGACCGGCACCTCGCCGATTGACTCTACAAAGATCGCGCCGCGACCGCGCAGCTGATCGACTACGTACCGGTTGTGCACGATTTCGTGGTGCACGTACACGGGGCTGCCGTACGCCTCAAGCGCCAGCTCGACGATATCCACCGCACGCACGACACCGGCGCAGAATCCACGCGGCCGCACGCGGACCAGCGTCTTGGCCCCGTTCGTTCCCTGAATGCTAGTGAGCGTCAATGGCTTCTCCGCAAATCACAGTAATATTACCTGAAGGCTCGCTTCCCTGCCAGTTTGTTCGAGCTGCCCGTGTGTCCTTCTAGTGCGTGTGGAGGTGGCCGGTAAAGTACAGGGCCAGAAGAATCAATAAGATCACGCTTACACCGATGGGGTAATAGCCCCAATTCTTGCTGTGCGGCCAGATCGGAAGGCTCCCCACCAGCGCGATGATGATAACTACCGCAAAAACAAATAGAAGCGTCATGATTTGGCGTTTTCCTTGAACTTCGCCGCGCTGTCTCTCGCGATTTCCTTCCCGGCCCGATCGTGCGCAGAGTGTAGCATCGCCCGCCGGGTTGACTCAACGGCGCCCCACCGGCCGGCGAAGCGGCAGACACGATTTCAGCAAGACCGGTGAGTCGCGACCCCGAGGTTCGCAGGCTACTGCGGAGGGCCGGTAACCGAGCGGGGCGCAGAGCGATCCGGCGCGCCCGGCGGTTGGGATCGCGGTCCGTAATGAGGTAGCGGGCGGTCCAGCTCATAGGCACCCAGGTCGGGTGCACGGCCGGTGAAATCGTCATTGATGGTAGGAATCAAAACGCCTCGGTCGATCGCCGCCGAGCCCGGCTTGAGGCGGAAATCGAAATCCTCGGGATTGTAAAGATGCTGCGGATCGGATTTGCCCGGCATCTTCACGTTCTGGAAAATGTCGTAGTCAACCAGAATGCTGTGCTGATCCTGCCCGGTTGCTTCGGTGTATTCCTTGAGCGACTTGAAAGTGCGCGCCACGAGCTTGCCCTGGTAGTCAGCGGCGACGCCGAATGCCGGAGAAGTCCATTCGAAGGCGTCGTTCACATTGGGATTTGGCCGAAAGCCGTTGTAATCCGACGTTGAGTAATTCGTGTAGGTACGCAGATTGAAGACCGGATCGGCCCAGCCATCACCCAGGATCAGATTATTCAGGAAATGGACGTTGGAAGCAGGACCCATCAGGCGGCCCTGCCCAAAAAACGTATTCTGGTAAATCAGGACCCCTGCCGGCGTGTCGATCAGCTTGAGCGGACCGCCGGTCGTGTTGTCGTACATCAGGTTTTCGTAGAAATACAGCGGACCACCGAAGGTGGGTTGCGCGCTGAGAGCGCCGCCGGCGGAATTGAAGCAACGGTTGCGGAACACGCGAATGTTGTGCGCGCCGCCGTCGGCTTCGATGCAGTTGTCCGCAATGTTGTAAATGTCGTTGTTGTAGAAATCGATCGAGACCGGCACGCGGTCGCGCAATTCGCTGGGCGTGCCATCGGGATCGCCGTAGGTGGCAATGTCGATGCCATCGTGCCAGTTGGCGACGTAGTTGTAGGCGACCACGTGGCCCTGGCCGTAGATCTTGATGGCATACTCGGAGGTAATGAGCGCCGGATAGCCGGGAAATTTCGCCCAGACCGCCGGAGTCCACCAGCTTTGCAATCTGGTGGGATCATGCCGGCCGATCAAGACGTTGTCGGCGATGTAGAAATTCTTCGATCCGGACCAGTCGTCCTCAACGGCGCGTCCGATATTCTCCACTCGGGAATGCTTCAGGGTGAAGCCGCTCGCCCCGGCAATGTTCTTGATCCCGAGCAAAAACGCGACGTTGGTATTGCGAACCGTGATGCCCTCGAAATAGTTGTAGTTCCCGCCCATTAGGTTGAACAGAGTCTGGCAACCGTCGCCGTCGAAGATGACATCCCCGTCGCTTGCGCCCTTGATGACGATGGGTTTGTCCGGCGTGCCGCTCTGCGTCAAATAGTAGGTGCCGTCAAACGGAGTGCCGTAGGCGGCGATCGAGCGGTCAAAGCCGCTATACACGAACCGGTTATCCTTGTAGAGGCCTGCGTGCACCAGAATCGTGTCGCCTGGCTGGACCCGCGGCGGCATGGCGTTGGAATGATCGGAATGATCCGATCCCATGTAATAGGCAGCAAGCAATCCGGTGAAGGAAGGCTCCTGCTTGGGCCCCGTATAGCCGAAGGGATAGACGTGATACACATGTCCGCCTTCGGCGGGCTGGGGCTCCTTGCGGGTTCGCAGAGTGACCGTCCGTTCTGCCTTCCCTTTTACTCCGTCGGGATCAGAGAGCAGGAACCGACACTCATATTCGGTGCCAGGCTCGAGATTCAGCAGGCTCCCGGCAAACATGTTGGGGGCGACATAACTGAAATAATGGCCGGCACCGTCGCGCGGCGTCCCCCCGGGTACAGATTCATTCTGCAAACGCAAAAGCGGCAGCCCTTGGCGCCACTGCTGTTCGCCCTTCTTGCGAAACGTCACGTCGACGCGTGCATTGCGGTTGTCATCGCCGGAAATGTGCCATTCAAAGCCGAGCGAAACCAGTGTCGGAGGGTCGACCACAAAGTCGCCGGCGACCGTGCTCACTTGATTTTGCGCAAGGGCAGGCGCCGCGAAGAACACGCTGGCCGCGATCAGCGCGGCCGCCAACCCGAGAACTCGTCGCGGCTCCATGTCCCCTCCCCGAACTCAACGCGGCGCTCGCAATCGTGCGGTTGAGCATTTTCTGCCGGCAATTCCCGCCGAAGCGGTGAAAGAGTAGCAGATTATGGCGGCCGGTTGACACCCGTCGGGGTTTGCGCTAAGAAAACCGTTGCCGTCGGCACGTGCGCGCGAGACAATCTCGGTCCCGTCACTCGTGGGTGACGAATCGGCGGGAACCCATTCAAGCCCCGCGTCTTGGTCAGGGAAGGAATTCGCCATCGTTACCAACCTAGTAGTCCCGAAGACCGGCGGAATGAACACGACGAAGGTCACGATCGTGCGCTGGATCAAAAGCGAGGGCGATGCGTTCAAGCAGGGAGAGCCGATCGTCGAGCTGGAGACCGAAAAAGTCAGCTACGAGCTGGACGCCCCGGTTGACGGCGTGCTGCTCAAGATTTTGGCCCGCGAGCCGGCCGAAGTCGAAGTCGGAGGCGTGCTCGGATATATCGGCAAAGCGGGCGACGCCGTACCAGCATCCTAGGAATTTGCAGGCCGGAGGAACCAGCAATGCCAACTGCTAGCCAGCTCTCGAAAGATCGCCTGATCTGGATGTACACGCAGATGTGCCGGATTCGCGAGTTCGAGGAGCGCGTCAAGCGAACCTTCGTCGAGCATCCGGGCGTGATCCGCGGCCACGCGCATCTGGCTGATGGCGCCGAGGCCAGCATTGTGGGCTGCCTTGCGACGCGCGGGGAAAACGATCTGGTGATGCCGAGCTACCGCTGCCACGGCTATCCTCTTGTCCTGGGAACGCCGGCACGCGCTCTTATGTCGGAGATCTACCAACGCAAGGACGGCATCTGCAAGGGCTTCGGCGGGTCCATGCACCTGGCCGATCCAGCGCATCATTTTCCGACCGCCTCGGGAATCATCGGCCAGGGGATCGCTCACGCTGCTGGCGCGGCCTACGCGGCGCAGGTGAAAAAAACGGGCCAGGTGATTTATTCGTTCTTCGGCGACGGCTCCTCGAAGCAGGGAGCGTTCTATGAGACGCTGAACATGGCGGCGGTGTGGAAGCTTCCGGTCGTTTTCGTTCTCGAAAACAACGGGTATCAGGCATACACACACGTCGCACTGGAAGACGCCAACGCCAAGGCGGGCGACCCGCTGGCGCAAAAGGCGAAGGCGTTCAGTATTCCGGGCGTGACCGTCGACGGAACCGACCCCCTCAAAGTCTATGACGTTGTGAGCACTGCTGTTGACCGGGCGCGAGCCGGCGACGGGCCTTCGCTCATCGAGTCGAAGTTCTACCGCATGAGCCCGCACGGCAACGCCATCACGGTTCCGCCGGTGCCCACGCAATTCCAGGAACACGAATCGATCGAGGTGTACGGAAACAAGGCTGAGTACGAAGCCGCAAGGAAGAACGATCCCATCGGGAAGTTTCGTGCGCACCTGATCGCGAATGGAGCTTTCGCTGATGGGGACGCCAAGAAAATCGAAGAGTCGGTGCGCGCCGAGATGGAAGAGGTGGTGAAGTTTGCGCTGGCGAGCCCGTTGCCGTCGCCGGCCGACGCGCTCAATTACGTGTACGCGTAGGACGCAAGATCGGATTTCAAGGAGGCAGGCATGCCGCGCGAAATGATGTTCGCTGAAGCGATTGCGGTCGCAATCACGGAGGAAATGCAGCGCGACGCGAACGTCGTGTTCTATGGCCAGAACATGGCGATGACCGATCGCGATCCGTTCGTGCGCAAGTTCGGAAAAGACCGCGTGCGGATCACGCCGATTTCCGAAACCGCCGAGCTGGGAATCGCCGTCGGCGCCGCGATGATGGGTCTGCGGCCGATTGTCGAGCTGTATATGAGCGAATTCATGCTCGTGGCGTTCGACGAAGTGATCAATGAAGCCCCGCGCATGCGCTATATGTCGGGCGGTCAAGTGAAGGTGCCCACTGTTTTCAAGGCAGGATTCGGGTTCGCCGCCGGATGGGCCGGACAGCACTCGAACTGCATCTATGGCCCGCTGATGGGCATTCCGGGTCTCAAGGTCGCGGTTCCATCAACGGCCGCAGACGCGCTGGGATTGATGAAGTCCGCGATCCGCGACGACAATCCGGTCGTCTATCTGCACCACTACATGCTGATGCTCGACAAGTGTCCGGTGCCCGACGGGGATTATCTGGTGCCGTTTGGAGTCGCGGACATCAAGCGCCCAGGAACCGACGTCACCATCGTCGCAACGGCCTGGATGGTGAAAAAGTCTCTCGCCGCAGCCGAAATGCTCGCCAAAGACGGCATTAGCGCCGAAGTGATTGATCCTCGCACGCTTGCGCCGCTCGACGTGAAGACGATTATCGAATCGGTGAAAAAGACAGGACGGCTGGTTCTGGTCGATCAAGCGCCGAAGCATGCCTCGGCCGCAATCGTTATCGCTGGCGAAGTTGCCGAGCAGGGATTCAAGTACCTGAAGGCGCCGGTGAAGATGGTGACGGCGCTGGACACGTCGGTTCCCTACAGCGAGCCGATGGAAAGCTTCGTCCTGCCGAGCGAGGCGAAGATCGCAAGCGCGGTCAAGTCCGTAATGGGGATGCCGGTGGCCGCAGACTGAAGGCGCAGAGTCTACGGAAATTGGGCGCGGGTCGTCGAGTAGGCGCTGGACGTAATGTCTTCCAGAGTTTTCTTCCGCAACTCGGCGTTCAGGACTTCGATTCCCCAAGGCCCCTGATACCCGGCTTTCAGAATTGCGGCGACAAAACCCTTCACATCGAATTCCCCCTCCCCGCACAGCCGTCGGTGGTTGATGGTGTCCTCGTGCAGGCTCCAGGGACATTCAAACGTGCCGTCGTTGATCTCAACTCCCAGCAGATATCTCAGCGGAACGCGGGCGACCTTTTCATAGGGGATCTTCAGCTTGACGATATGCCACAGGTCGAAGACGATCCCGCCGTTCTTGGCGCCTGCTCCGTCAACGAGCGCCAGGGCTTTCTCGACAGAGTCCAAATCGGTGAAAGGCATCATCTCGTAGAGAATCCGGGTGCCGTGATTGGCTCCGTCGGTGCATAGGGCGGAAAACGCTTCGATCATGCGGGGCATGCTGCAATCGGTCTTAGTGAAATGTCCAACCTTGATGTGCCGCGCGCCCAGGACTTCGGCCGCTTCGAGCAGCATTTTCCTGGAAATATCGGATTGTTTTTTCTCTTCGCCATCCAGGAACCAACCGGTAAGAAATTCAAGCTCGATGTGCTGGATGCCATTGTCGTTGAAAATTTGCTTCATTTCCTTCAGGCTGCGCTTCTTGAGCGTGTTGGCAAGGTCCGAGTGCCATATCCCCATGCCCTTGAAGCCGACGCGGGCGGCTGCCTCGACGCGGTCCTTGAAATCAAACGGGCTGTAGTCCTTGTCCGTGTGCGGCTGGGCTCCCCCTGCCAGCGTCCAGTAGGAGCCGAGCAGGTCTACATTGGTCGCCATCGTTGCATTCCCCCGTGAAAAGATGCCGTGCGGCATCGTATTCCCTGCCTGCGACCGAGTCAATGACAGGGGGCCGCCGGCGGAATTGACCCAGTTTGAATTCCAGCGGCGTCAGTTCTAGAATCAGCGATGGATCAGGATTCTGCGGGATAGGGTCGCCAAAATGATGAGAACAACCAACGTTCTGTTGTTGTCCTGGGTGATCGTCGTTCTTACTGCTCAGATCTCGTTTGCAAAAAACGGCAACATCGGCATTTACGGGGTTGTGGACAAGGTCGTGTTCGAACCGAACGAGCATTCGCCCGAGCGGATTCAAATCTGGGGCCTTTTTGTCGTGCCCGTAGAGATGTCAAGCGGCGAGTACAGAGCTCCCCAGCGAGGGGTTCTGTATTTCAAACTCCCGCCAGGCCGCGAAAGTGCAGTCAGGAAGGAATGGACCGAGATAAAGAAAATCGCTGGAACTGGCCAGCCGATTGGTTTTGCACAGTACTGGGTACTTGACCGCAACGATCCGCAAGCCAACCTGCATACGTCGCTCGAAGTTCAAGTCCATCGGAACCTAGATTTCCGTCAGCCGGACCTCTACCCTCCGGAACGAGGAATCGTCAGGACCAACGACGGGAAAAACCCGGATTTCGAGTGCATCGTCACCCGACTCAAGACAAACGCGAGCCGACCGGCAGTGGCAGGCGGCTGCCGGGAAGCTTCCAACTGACCCTTTTCGGTCGCGGCGCGTGATTCTGCAATTTCCGGTGGGCAATGCTATCCTCTCAAATTCGTTTCCACGGAGAGGACATGCTGCTCAGCGGACAAGTTGCCATCGTAACGGGCGGAGGACGCGGAATCGGCCGAGCCATTGCCCTTAGATTCGCTGCCGAAGGCGCAGCGGTGGTCGTCGCCGCCAGGAGCGAGAGCGAAATCAGGCAGGTCACAGCGGAAGTTCAGGAAGCCGGAGGTAAGGCCGCAGCCGTGCAGGCAGATCTCGCTCGGGAAGCGGACTGCAAGAAAATCGTGGACGGCGCGCTCGCTGCATTCGGCGCCGTCCATATTCTGGTCAACAACGCTGCGATCTACGGGCCGATCCAGCCGGTTGAGAAATTCCCGCTCCGTGATTGGGACGAGGTGATGGCCGTGAACCTGCGCGGCCCCCTGATACTTTCGCAGCTCGTTCTCTCCGAGATGTACGCGCGCAAATCAGGTTCGATCTTGAACATTTCAACCGTAGGAGCCAAAAACGCATATGCGCTGAGCGCCGCCTACACTGCATCGAAGTCGGCACTGCTTGGGCTGACGCGCGCCACGGCTGCTGAAGCGGCGCGCCAGGGAGTGCGCGTGAACGCCATCTGCCCGGGGCCGGTGACGGAAACGAAAATGTCGAAGGATCTGACGCGCGAATTTTCGGCCAGCACCAACGCGGACGGAAACGCGGTGCTGGATCGAATGATCCAGGGAATCCTGCAAGGAAGGCCGCAGACGGCAGATGAGATTGCGTCAGCGGCCCTGTTTCTGGTTTCCGATCAGGCCAGTGCGATTACTGGGCAGACTCTGAATGTGGATGGCGGAATGGTTTTTTACTGATCTCTTCAAACGCGCCGTAAGTGCGTCGCGCTGAACTTGCCACCACGCGCGCTCCGGCTTCGGCCCAGTTGAGGCCGTTTACACCGATCGTGCCGACTGCGTAGAAAAGCACTGCAAGCGAGACCATGAATGCGAACAACAATCCGAAGAGCAGTTCTGCGGCGAGCAATTCGCGCACGAAGTAAAGCTGCAGGACAAGAAAAATCCCAAGTCCCCAGCCCACCCGGTTTCTGACTTTTTTGTTCTGCCAGAAGCTGTCCGCTAACTCCTTCAGTTCTGCTAAATACGTTTTCATCGAGCCTCTCATGACTTCCACCCCATTAGATGCACGGGTGCTTCCAAACGGACCACGTGCTAAGTGATTGAAACTCCGGAGATTTGCCGGACTACGTATGCCAAAAATGGAAAATGCTTTCTGTTATTCAGAAAGTGCCGAGGGCGGCGAGCGGTCCGCTTTTAAGACACACCCGTGCGACAGTTTATGTCACGACCGAGCGAGTCATTCGGTTTTGTTTCGCGCGAGGAAGTTCGCAGAACGACTAGCGCCCCTCAAACGGATAACGGTCCTGCGCGAGAACCGCATCCGCCACACGACTCCGGAGTGCAATGGTGTCGAGCGGGGCGTGTTTGGCAAGCCGCCGGAGAGCAGCAAGCTGCGTGACCAGTGTGTCGCCATCGGACGTTGCTGCGAGTGCTGTTCGGGCTTCCTTCTCGATGCGATCCATCGCGTCGTAGCCGAACGAGCGAGCTGCATCGGCCATCGGCGAGTCGGGCGCGGCGGATTTCTGCGCGCGCCATAAACTGGATTCCATGGCGTACAGGTCCATGACGATATTCGAGAGCGAAGCGACAATTTCCTGGTGATCGGCAAGCTTTTCGCGGAACTTCTCGACTGAGGCGCCGGCAGCCAACAGAAACACCTTTTTCGCCTGCGCAAGTGCACGCTCCTGCTCGGCAAACGGGCCCGAGGAGCTCTCGGCGAACGCCGGAGGCGAGAGCAGTTCGTCCGCGAGCTTCTTGGCAGCCGGAATGAGCGGCAAAGTACCGGCCATGGCGCGCTTCATGAGCATCTGAATGATGAGCATCCGGTTGATTTCGTTTGTACCTTCGAAAATCCGGTTGATGCGGCTGTCGCGATAAGCACGGGCCATCGGATAGTCCTCGTGGAAGCCGTATCCGCCAAAAATCTGCAGGCCCTCATCCACGCAATAGTCCAGCGTTTCGCTGCCGACCACCTTGCTGATGGAGCTTTCAATCGCGTACTCCTCGAGCACCAGCATGGATTGCTTCACTTTGTCAGCGCCGCCAATCGAAATGGCTGCTTCCATCATTCCCGCGGTGCGGTAGACCATGGATTCAAGCGCGTAAATCCGAATCGCCATTTCGCCCAGCTTGGCCTTGATCAAGCCGAACTCACTGATCGATTTCCCAAAGGCCTTTCGCTCCCGGGAATATTTCGAGGCGTCCTGCAGCGCTCTTTTCGATCCGCCCATGCAAGATACCCCAAGCGTGTACCGCCCGGCGTTGAGTGTGTTGAAGGCCACGATATGACCCCGGCCGATTTCATGGAGAAGATTTTCCTTGGGCACCGGCGCATTCTCAAAGAACAGCGGCACCGTCGAGCTGCCGCGGATGCCCATCTTGTTTTCCTCGGCACCGACGGTAAAACCGGGTGTGCCACGCTCGACAATGAAGGCCGAAAATTGCGTGCCGTCCACCTTGGCGAAAACGATGTAGACGTCGGCGAACCCGCCGTTGGTGATCCACATCTTCTGCCCGTTCAAAATCCAGTTCTTGCCATCCGCCGAAAGCACCGCGCGTGTGCGCGCCGCAAGGGAGTCCGATCCTGCCTGCGGCTCCGACAGGCAATAGGCGGCAAGCAACTCTCCGGACGCAATCTTCGGCAGGTATTTCCTTTTTTGCTCCTCGGTGCCAAAACTCGCAATCGGAATCGTACCGATCCCGGAGGTGCCCCCGAAGGCAACCGCGAAAGAGGCGTACACGCTGATTTTCTCCGTGAGCACGGTTGCGGAGATCTTGTCGAGCTCCGAGCCACCGTACGCCTCAGGGATCCCCGCGCCCAGAAGCCCGATCGCGCCGGCCTTCTTCAGCGCCTTGGCCATCAAGCCTTCTGCGTGCTTTTCAAGGTCCGGTATCAACGGCACGATTTCTTTGGCGACGAATTCCGCGGCGGTCTGGCCAATCAGACGCTGGTCATCGGTTACATCGGCTGGCGTGAAAATCTCCGCCGGGGAACCGGGCGTCACCAGGAATGCACCACCGCGATTCACGGATTGCGAAACGGTTGTCGTCGCCACGAGCTTTTCTCCTTTATTGCCGCCGAGTTAGGCGGCCCGTTCAAAGATGCCGGCTGCGCCCATGCCCCCGCCAATGCACATGGTCACCAGTCCGTAACGCGCATTGCGTCGCTCAAGCTCTCGCAGGATCGTGGCGGTGAGCTTTGCGCCGGTGCAGCCAAGCGGATGGCCAAGCGCCACTGCACCGCCGTTCACGTTGACCCGCGCGGGATCAAGACCCGCCACCTTGATCACCGAGAGCGCCTGAACGGCAAAGGCTTCGTTCAATTCGATTACATCAATCTGATCGAGCTTCAATCCCGCGATCTTGAGGGCCTTCGGAATCGCAGACACCGGACCAATACCCATCTCTTCGGGAGGAACTCCCGCGGTTGCATACGCAACGAAACGCGCCAGCGGCTTCAGGCCCAACTCGCGCGCGCGTTCGGCGCTCATCACCACCGCCGCAGCGGCGCCATCGCTCATCTGCGAGCTGTTTCCCGCAGTCACCACGCCATGCGCGTGAAACACGGGTTTGAGTTTTCCAAGAGCCTCAACCGAGGTATCGCTGCGTGGTCCTTCGTCGGTATCGAAAGTAACGTTCACCGTTTTCGGCCTCGCGCCCAATCCCGAGCCGCTCGCGCTCGCTTCCAGAACCGCATAGCTTACCGCCACCGGCACGATCTCGTCCTTAAACTTCCCCGCGGCGATCGCCGCGAGCGCCTTTTGGTGACTCGCGAAGGAGAATTCGTCCGCCTGCTGGCGGGTAATTCCGTATTTCTTCGCCAGGTTTTCGGCCGTCAGGCCCATGTTGATGTAGGCGTCGGGATAGTGCTCCATCAGCCAGGGATTCGGCGCGATTTTGTGGCCCCCCATGGGGACCATGCTCATCGACTCGGCACCGCCAGCGACGGCGACATCGCCTTGTCCCGACATGATCCGCTCGGCGGCGATAGCGATGGCCTGCAGCCCGGAGGAACAAAACCGGTTGATCGTCATCGCCGACACTCCGACGGGCAATCCCGCACGCAGCGCAGCAATCCGCGCAAGATTCATGCCCTGCTCTGCTTCCGGCGTCGCGCAGCCGATGATTACGTCCTCGATGTCCTCGGCAACGACTCCCTTGGCGCGCGCGAGGGCTTCCTTGATCGCAATCGCAGCCAGATCGTCAGGGCGCGTCGTACGCAGCATCCCCTTCGGCGCCTTTCCGACCGCTGTCCGCACCGAGCTCACAACGACTGCTTCTCGCATGACTGACCTCCGAGACGGATACAGCGTCCGTCGTCGAAAACTACTCCCATTGAATGCCACCGGACAAGAAAAAGCAACCGCACGAGAATGCCTGCGCGATCGCAGGCCGCAGGTCAATGAAAGATGTCGCGGGACCTCAGGACTTAAGAACTTTCGATAGAGCGCCATCGCCACTCGGAATTGTCCTGGTACCGAGCGTCGGTGCAAATGAAAATCGTGGGCATCGAGCAGCGCTACTTGTGGAACTGAATCGTCACCGTAATCTGCGCGGTTACCGGCTCGCCATTCAACAAGCCAGGCTGATATTTCCACCGACGAAGTGCATCGATCGCGGCCTGGCGAAGTACCGGCGGACCCGAGATCACTTTGGTGGCTACCACGTTTCCGGCCGGGCCAATCGAGGTGTCGACCACGACGCTACCCTCAATTCCGTTGGACCTGGCAATCGGCGGATAAACGGGCAAGACCGAGGAAATCAACTTTGGCGGCCGCACCATGCCGCCGAGACGGAGCGGGGGCGCAGCCGGTGCCGGCGGAGGAACCACGTCGGAATTCGCCGCAATCCCCTGGAGTTCGCCATTCGGGGACGCCGCGCCTGCTTCGACAGACGGCGCAGGCTCTGCGTCATCGGAGGCGGAACGCTGTGCGGAAACCGGGTGAGCGGTCAGCGTGGCGGACATATCTGGCATGACTTTGGCGACTTTCTCACTGACCGGCGCGCTGGGCTGTACGCGCCCGGCAGCAGGAGCCTTATTCGAATTCAGAGGCGCAGCATCGACGACGCGGCTCGCAACGACGGCGCCGCTTGAAGCTCCCGTGGCGTTCGGCTGGTTCGGTTGCGGTCCAGGTCCGGACGCATCACTCTCGCCGTTTGTAGCAGCCGAGAGCGCCGCAGGCGGAGCAGCCGGCGCAGACACCGACGCAGACCTTGCACTCGGGTTCGTCGTGGGCCACAGGTGAAAGTAGAATGCGCCGCCCGCCCCAACCACGAACAGCGCTGCAATTCCAGTAGCAATCAAAAACCAATTCGGACCTGAACTTTTCGGGGCGGCGGCCAGGTCTTCGGGAACACCGAGCGCGGTTGAATCAAATCGCGCGCCAAAGGCTTTTGGGGGTACGGAATGCGCGCCCGTCGAGCTGGCAGCTTGCGCGAACTTGCCGAATACCGCTGCCGGCTGTTCTTGAATCGATTCGCCGAGCTCCTCGGACAGATCGGTCATCTCGCCGGGAATTCCGGAGCCGAGCGCAGTAGAGACAGGCGCTGCAACGTGCGTGTCTCCGCGCAGTTCGGTCATAGACAGAGATGCGACCGGGGGAGAAAACCTCTCCGCCTTGTTCGTGCCGGAGGTCGACGACGCCGCCGGCTGCACATCCTCCCGCGCGCCAATGGCGACGAACGAAGACTGGGGCTTGCTGGGCTGCACGATACGTTCCGGCGGCAAGGTTGCCGGCTTCACCGGACTTGAAAAAACCGGTGGCTCGGTAAGCTTTCCAGTAGTCGACTGCAGGGTCACGGCGGACGCCCAGGAAACTTCCTGTGCGCCTTTCGGCTCAAGTTTTGCAACCGGCGCCTCGGCCACCAGGGGAGCAGGCGGCGGGGGCGGCGGAACGAACGCTTTTACGGGCTCAACTCCGTCGCTCGCGAAATGGACACCCCAATAGCCAGGCTGCCGATTGGTGAACTCCAGCTCGACATAACTTTGCGCCTGCGCGTAGGCGCGCACCTTCACGACGCGGCAAATCGCATCATGGCCGGATTTCAGGTTCGTCAGCACGACCATCTGCCCAGAGGCCACGGCCGTGGCCATTCGCAGTACCCCCCCTTGAGGAAACACGATCATGGTCGAGGTGAGCTCTTCAAATGGCTCGGTGTGCGGCGTAATCCCGCGGACCACCTCGGTCACGCGCGATCCGTGCACCTTGACGGGCACGTCGAGCGACACGGCATCGGCGCGAAGCTGTCCGGTGTCGGATTTCGGTCGCTCGCTGGTATGCGAGGTCGCTTCAGCGACAGCAGAGCCGACTTCCAGAGTGTCTTTTATCGGTGTCATATAGTACGAACGGTTGTGCCCCGTTCCCTCGGAAAAGGCCTGATTTATGGCTGCTATTGCAATTTTCGGGGGGAGCGGCGGACTGCGGCAATAGTACGTTGGTACCCTCGAAGTACAGGGGACGCGGAGACGTCAACGAGACGCAATTTCTTCAACTGCCGACAGGTCGCGCGAAGGGCGGTTCGGCTAATTGCGCAGCGGCTTGCCGGTCTTGAGGGTGTGGGCGATGCGCTCCTGGGTCTTGCGCTCGCCGCAAAGACTGACAAATGCCTCGCGCTCGAGATCGAGGACGTACTGCTCGGGAACATTTTGCGCCGCAGTAATGCCGCCGCCGGCAAGGATGTAGGCGAGTTTTCGAGCGACCACGCCATCGTACTCGGTCGCGAATTCGCCCCGGACCATCATGTGCACCGCCAATTTTGCGAGCGCAAGGAACTCCTCGCCAAGCACGCGAATTTCCGCCGGTGCCGGCGGATGATAACCGGCGCGAACCATAGCCAGCGCCGTTTGCTTCGCGTCGGCGATTTGCCGGTCGCGATTCATGGCAATCAGATCAGAGGGGCGAAGGTAGCCGAGCAAACGGGCCTCCTCGGCGCTAGTGGAAACCTTCGCGGTGGCGATATTTTCGAAGATGGGGCGCAGCGCATGCGTCAGGTCCAGGCTGTCGCCGCTGGCTGCGTGCTCGCCTGCACGAATCAGCATTTCTTTGGTTCCGCCGCCGCCGGGAATCAAGCCCACGCCGACTTCGACCAGACCGATGTAGGCTTCGGCCGTCGCGTGGATTCTTGCGGCGTGCAGGTTGATTTCGCATCCGCCGCCCAGCGCCATTCCCTGGGGAGCAGCGACCACGGGTCGCGGCGCGTACTTGATCGCCATGTTGACCCGTTGAAATTGGCGTACTGCGAGATGGATGTCGTCCCACTCGCCCTCTTGCGCGGTCATCAGCAACAGCATCAGGTTCGCGCCGGCTGAGAAATTGGGCGCCTGGTTTCCGATGACCATGGCTTCGAACTGCGTCTCCAAGCGTGCGACCCCCGATTGCAGCATCGCGAAAATATCCCCGCCGATCGCATTCATCTTGGCGTGGAATTCGCAACACACGACGCCGTCGCCAATGTCAATCAGACTGGCCCCGGAATTCTGCTCGACCACCGGCGTGCGGTCCTTGAGCGATTTCAGGATCAGCACTCCGGCTGGTTCCCGGACGGGCGCAAGCGTCCCGGAAGCGAAATCAAAGTAGCTCGTTTGACCTTTATCGGTACGGTAAAACGACTTTCCCGGCGATGCGAGTACCCGGGCGATCAAGGGGGCGAGAGACTTCCCTTCGCGCTCCAGCGCTTTCGCCATCGGATCCACACCAATCGCATCCCAAATCTCAAACGGCCCCATTTCCCACGCGAATCCCCACTGCATGGCGTGATCCACGTCCACTACGGAATGGGCGATTTCCGGCGCGCGCCGCGCGGCGTAGAGGCACATCTCGCTCAAGCCGGACCAGAGAAACCGATTCGCCTTGTCGCCGCTCTTGCCTTCCAGAGCCGGTGCGACCAGCAGCCGCAAACGCTCGCGCGTATCTTCGACGGCTTTCCCGGCTTCGATCGAGGGGAATCTTGCTTTCTGCTGCGGCCGGTATTCCATCTTCTGCCAGTCAAGGGTCAGGATCTCGGATTCGCCTCCTGCGCCCTTCACGCGCTTGTAAAACCCGCCCCCGGTCTTTTCGCCCAGCCATCCGCGCTTCAACATTTCCTCAACCAGCGGCGGCACCCGAAACATTTCGCGCGATTCATCGTCTGGAATACTGTCGTAAATGTTTCGGATAACGTGCACGAGCACATCGAGCCCGACGATATCGGCCGTGCGGAACGTTGCCGACCTGGGCCAGCCCACCGCAGGCCCGGTGCAGGCATCCACTTCCTCAATCGTCATCTCCATAGCCAGCATCTGCCGGATCGCGTTCAGCATCGAGTAAGTTCCGACTCGATTGGCGATGAAGTTCGGGGTGTCCTTGGCCACCACCACGCCCTTGCCGAGGCGCACGTCACAGACTTCGGTCAGAGTCTCAAGCACGCTAGCGAGGGTTTTCGGTCCGGGGATCAGCTCGGCGAGTTTCATGTGGCGCGGGGGATTGAAGAAATGCGTGCCCGCCCAATGCTGCTGAAAATCCTCCGACCGCCCTTCTGCGATCAGCCGGATCGGCAAGCCCGAGGTGTTTGACGTGACGATCGTTCCCGGCTTGCGTACGGCGTCAACCCGCTCAAGAAGCTTGCGCTTGATCTCGAGATTTTCGGCAACCGCCTCGATGATCCAGTCGACATCGCCGCACCACCCGAGGTTGTCGTCGAAGTTGCCAGGCGTGACCAGTCTTGCCGTCTCGGGTGTAAAGAATGCCGCCGGGCGGGACTTCTTTGCGGCATCCAGGCCTGCCAGGACGATACGGTTTCTGACTGCGGGCTTATCAAGGGTCAAACCCTTACGCTTCTCATCGGCAGTCAATTCCATTGGCACAATGTCGAGCAGATAGCAGGAGATTCCCGCGTTGGCGAGGTGAGCGGCAATACGCGCGCCCATGGTGCCGGCACCCAGCACCGCCGCTTTTTCGATCGGCCGTCTCATGGAGTTCCTCCCCCGGGAGCACATGGTTGCAAAAGCGCCATCAACGGTCAACCGGAAACGCGCCCCGGCCATCGAAGTTTGCTAGAGTGTGCGGTGGGCGCAGGTGCATCCGATGGGAACCACAACAAAATGGATCCACAAGGCCGTACAAGGCCTGCGATCGTTTGCCTACGCGGGGCAAGGCGTGCGTCCCAAGGTGGGACTGGCGCTGGGAGGAGGATTTGCGCGCGGAATTGCGCACATTGGAGTGCTGCGCGTTCTGGAGGAAAACGAGATACCGATCGATTGCATTGCTGGAACCAGCGTGGGCGCGCTCATCGCCGCCACCTACGCGAGCGGCACCCCGCTTGACGAAATGCAGCGCCAGGGGCAGGCCACGCGCTTCAGCGATTTCGGCCGCTGGACGTTGTCGCGCATGGGCATGGCCTCAAACGAACGCCTGGAGCACTTTCTCCACAAATTCACGCCGGCGGAATTTTTCAGCCAGATGAAGGTCCCGCTGGCGATCGTCGCAACCGATCTGACGACCGGCGAGTCGATTCACTTCAAGGATGGGGAAATCGGTCCTGCGCTGCGCGCCTCATGCGCCTACCCGGGACTATTTTTGCCTGTGGAGTATCGCGGCCGAATTCTGGTGGACGGGTTTCTGACTGAAACCGTCCCTGCCGAGGCGGCTCGGGACATGGGTGCGGACGTCGTCATTGGCGTGCACCTTGAGCCCGGTCTGCTGCGCTCGGCCCCCCGCAATACGATTGAGGTAATCAGCCGCTCGTTCTCGATCATTCAGACTGCCGCAGCCCAGCATTGGCACAGCGACGTGGACGTCCTGATCGAGCCCGAGGTTCACCATATCCTGTGGGATGAATTCGTGAAAACCCCGCAACTGGTGGCCGCGGGTGAAACCGCGGCGCGCGCGGCGATTCCGAAGATCCGGGCGGCGCTCTCAGCCGAGCCAAGGAAATTCCCGCGGCTACGGCGCAGCGGTCGTTTGCCGGACATTTAAGACGCTTGGCCTCGACACTTCGGGATTCAAAGGGCCGGCGCATCGCCGACCGGTGGTGCTAACGATCCGCGGGGCGCCGCGTCAAACCGAATAGAGAGCCGAATCTCTCGCGACATGACCTCTGCATCGCCCCAATCATGCGACGAGGGTATTCGGCTCTTGACAGATTCCAGCGTCAGCGCCTCCGAATTCTATCCCTGTTCGCGAAGCGCTACGACGACCGCAGCGCCGTTTCCTTTTCCTCGCTTCGTGAACCACTCGCTCATGGCCTTAGCCAGCCGGCTGGGGTCAACCGTCAACCCGGCTTCGAGCAGCCCCTCGCCATTCGGCAAGGTATCGTCAAATTCCGCCACGCCGGTAAAATTGCGCATGCAGAAACTGTCAAGCCACTCAAGCGGCACCGGACCACGCTTGGCGCCTATGGTCATCTCCGCCAAAAGCTTTCGCGCGTACATTTCCCCGGAAGTATAACATCGGGCACTGGCGCCCGGTTTCCGCCGCGCGCTTGCCTTGCATTTCGGAGCCGCGTGGCCTAGAATTTTTTCTTGCGAATCATTTAAGGTTCAAGCGTCATTTTCGACGCGACCCGTCCGAGCCCTATCGCGCTCGGCGGCGTTCCTGCGAAAGACTCCCGGGAGGCAGGGTGTCCACACCACTGGAAAGCTGGGTAGAGGAATCAGCGCGCCTGACGAAGCCGGCGAAAATTGTCTGGTGCGACGGTTCCGAGGCCGAGCGGGATCGACTGACGGCGGATATGCTCCGTGACGGCACGTTCCTTGAGCTGAACCAGAAAACCCACCCTCGCTGTTACCTCCACCGCAGCAACCCCAACGACGTCGCCCGCACCGAGCAGCTGACTTTCATCTGCACCCGCAAAAAGGAGGACGCTGGACCGAGCAACAACTGGATGGCACCCTCCGAGGCGAAGGAAAAACTCCGCCCTCTGTTCGACGGTGCGATGAAAGGTCGCACCATGTACGTGGTGCCGTACATCCTCGGGCCCGCGCAGTCGCCCTACAGCAAGGTCGGGGTTGAAATCACCGACAGCGCCTACGTTGCAGCGAACATGCGGATCATGTCCCGGATGGGCCAGCCCGCGCTTGATCGGCTGGGTTCGTCCGACGATTTCGTTCCCGGACTTCATTCCCTGGGTGATCTGGATCCCCACCGCCGTTTCATCATGCACTTCCCTGAGGAAAAGTTGATCTGGAGCGTGGGATCGGGATACGGCGGCAACGCACTGCTTGGCAAGAAGTGCTTCGCCCTGCGGATCGCAAGCTGGATGGCACGCGACCAGGGCTGGATGGC
>DATNKU010000035.1:0-10853 GCA_035603235.1 Candidatus Cybelea sp.
AACACATCGGCGCCTACGAAGTTCACGCCGGAGATCGCCGCATCGTGTTTATTGATACCCCGGGCCACGAGGCGTTTACGCGCATGCGCGCGCGTGGCGCGAAAGTGACCGACATTGTTGTGCTGGTCGTGGGCGCAGACGACGGCGTGATGCCGCAGACCGAGGAAGCCATCGCGCATGCGAAGGCCGCGAATGTGCAGATTATCGTTGCGATCAACAAGATCGACAAACCGAACGCGGAACCCGAAAAAGTAAAACGCCAGCTTGCCGATCGGGGCCTGATGCCCGAGGAGTGGGGCGGCACGACGGTGACGGTGGAAGTCTCGGCCAAAACCAAGAAAAATCTTCCGCGCCTGCTGGAAATGATTTTGCTGGTCGCAGATTTACTGGAGTTGAAGGCCGATCCCGGTGCACCGGGAAGCGGCACGGTACTGGAATCACGCATGGACAAGGGCCGCGGCCCGGTCGCGACTGTCCTGGTGCAAAACGGTACGCTCAGCGTAGGAGATGTGTTCATCGTCGGCGCAGTTTACGGCAAGGTCCGCGCCATGTTCGACGATCGCGGCCACGCAATCCAGAAAGCGGTTCCGTCCACACCGGTTGAGGTTCTGGGCTTGCAGGGCGTGCCCGAGGCCGGCGACCAGTTCCAGGTGGCGGACGAAGCCAAGGCGCGGCACATCGTTGAATACCGCCAGGCGAAGCAGCGCGAAGCGGCACTTGCCAAGACCGCTTCTTCCGGACGGCTGACCCTGGACCAGTTGCATGCGCAGCTGCGGGCTGGCGAAGTCAAGGAACTCGCCGTAGTGGTGAAGGCGGACGTGCAAGGCTCGGTGGAAGTGTTGAACGAGATGCTCCCGAAGCTTTCAAACGACCAGGTCAAGCTGAAGGTCATGCAGGCAAGCGTCGGTGCCGTTACGGAATCCGACGTGATCCTGGCGTCGGCTTCCAATGCCGTAGTCATCGCTTTCAACGTGCGGCCGGAACGAAAGGCTTCCGAGCTTGCGCAGCGGGAAGGCGTCGACATCCGCCTGCACACGATTATCTACGAGTTGCTCGACGAACTGCGCAAGGCTGTCGCAGGACTGCTCGCGCCGGTGATCAAGGAAGTGTATCTGGGACGCGCCGAGGTCCGCGACACGTTCCGCGTGAAGGGTTCGGGCTCGATCGCCGGGTGCTCGGTGCAGGACGGTATTCTCAAGCGCGACGCGGACGTACGTGTGCTCCGGGACAACGTGGTGATCTACACGGGCCGCATCATCTCGCTGCGACGGTTCAAGGACGATGCCAACGAAGTTCGCGCCGGATTCGAGTGCGGCGTGGGAGTTTCGAATTTCAACGACGTAAAGGTGGGCGACATCCTGGAGTGCTTCAAGATCGAGAAGTCGTCACCGCTGGAAGCGGTTGTCGTGCCGGATCGAGGGCGTCCGGAAACCGCCGAGGCGCGGCGCAACTGAAATCGTACCGGTTGACTTGTCTCCGCAGGGTTTCGATGGGGCGCTCATGCCGATCGGCCTCCTCACTCTGGAAATTCACATCCCCGACGCGCGCTCGCTGAAAGATAAGCGGCAGGTCTTGCGCAGCCTGAAGGACCGGCTGCGCGCCCACTTCAACGTGGCGGTCGCAGAGCTGGAGCATCAGGAGCTGTGGCAGCGCTCGCGCGTAGGAGTCGTCAGCATTTCCGGCGACGGGAAGCATCTGGAAGAGTCGCTTGAGGCAATTGCCGAGGAATCCGAGCGCTTGCTGGGCCGCGATCTGGTGTCGCACGAAATTGAATACTTCGAGGATGAAACATGACGGTCGGCGGATTTCGTCCGGAACGGATTGCCGAAGAAATCCGGAATGAAGTGATGCTCATGCTCGCCGGAGAGTTGAAGGACCCGCGCCTGGCGGTGCCGCTGGTTGTCACTGAAGTGCGCGTGGCGCCGGGCATGCGTACGGTGCGGGTTTTCATTCAATTCCACGGTGATGCGGCGGAACGGGCGGAGGCTTTGAAGGGTTTGAAGGCGGCATCGAAATACGTCCGACACGAATTGGTCGAGCGGCTGCGGCTGAGGCGCGCACCCGACGTGCTGTTTATCCCCGACGACTCGGAAGAATACGGCCACCACATTGACGAGCTGTTGCGAAAAGTGAGCCACCCGGAGAAATCGTAGCGGGGCGCACAACCCCTGCAGTCGGCCGGCTTGAACCCGGCGCTACGAAGCGAAATGCCACGAACCCCAAAACCTGCGTCCATCGACGGAATCCTTGTCATCGACAAGCCGCGAGGGAAAACCTCGCACGATGTGGTTGAAACCGTCCGCCGCCTAGTCGGCTTTCGCCAGATCGGCCATCTCGGCACGCTGGATCCGCTTGCGACCGGTGTGCTGGTGCTCGCGCTCGGACGGGCAACGCGACTTGCACGCTTCTATAGCGGCCGGCGCAAACGCTACACCTGCTCGGTGCGCTTCGGATTTGCGACCGATACCTACGACGCCGATGGCGATGCGGTGGGCGAGGATGCCGCGCCCTCGCTTGAGGCCCAGGCAATTCAGGCGCTCGCCGACGGTTTCGTCGGGAAGATTCAGCAGACGCCGCCTTCGTTTTCGGCGAAAAAAATCAACGGGCACCGCGCGCACGAACTCGCGCGGAAACAGAAACCGGTAAAACTGGAGCCCGTCGAAGTAGAAGTCACCGAGTTCCGGCTCACGAGCGTGGAAGGGTCGGCAGCGCGATTTGCGGTGGAGTGCGGATCGGGCACCTACATTCGCTCGCTTGCGCACGATCTGGGAAAACTACAAGGAACGGGTGCGCATCTTGCCGAGATCGTGCGCACTGCGGTCGGCGAGTTCACGCTAGACCACGCGGTCACGCTCGCCGAGCTGCTGGAAGATGCCAGGGCCGGAAAGCTCGATGGGCGGGTCATTCGCCTGGAAAACATGCTGCCCGAATTGCCGCGCGCGACCGTGCTGCCGGTCGTAGAGAAGCGCGTGCGCCACGGCGCGAAGTTCAACCTTCCGCTCGCACAGATTCAACCGGGTCACGCAGTTGCAGCGCAAGGTGCACCTGCGCAACTTGATTCCGGCGAGTGGCAGCCTTCGCGGCTGCGCGTGTTCAATCAGTTGGGGCAGTTGATTGCAATCGCAGAGCCGGTCGTACCTCGCACCTACCAGCCCGTCGTCGTACTGGAAACCTCGCCGTAATCACCTGAAATCCCCCGGGTCGAAGCCCGTCTGGCTATTGCGGCGGCGCGGGCTGCGGAACGGCTGGGGGCGGAGCCGGAACAGGCGGCGCGGGCGCTGGTGTGGGTCCCGGTTCGGCGGGCGGCGCGGCAGGTCCAGGGGGCGGCTGCTGCGCTGGCGGCGGCACGAAAACCGGTGCGGCTTCTCCTCCGCCTCCGCCGGGACCTTCAAGCGAACCCGGCCCGGCATATATAACGTGGTCCTTGCGCATCGGAATCCGGACCAGGCGCGGCGTCACCAGAATCAACAGCTGTGTATCCTGGTTCTGTTTGTTCTGATCCTGGTCGAGCAGGCCGACACCAGGTATATCGGCGATTCCCGGATTGCCGGTGATGGCGTTTGACAGTTGTGTTTCGCGGAATCCGGCGACCATGGCGGTCTCATTTTCCTTCAGACGCACCGTCTGTTGCACGGCCTCGTTGCTGATCACCGGAATCGCGTTGTAGCTTTGCGAGCTCACACTCGAGATCTCAAACGAAAGATCAAGCGTCACATCGTTATCTGGATGAATGCGCGGAGTGGCTTTCACCTTGAGACCGATATCCAGATACTGCGCCCCGGGAAACGGCGTGCCCTCGGAGCTGGCCCCGTTGCCGAGCGCACCGAGCAGGGCGGCTGAGTTCAGGATCACGGTCGCTTCCGCGGCACCGTTATCCGCGGTGGCAGCATCGGGGATGCCGTCCCCATTGAAATCGGCCGTAACGATCGACACAGGACCTGCGCCAACGGGTATTTCCGGAATGCTGGAAGTGAAGACGCCGGTGCCCTCGTTGAACAGAATCGTGACGGCGTTATCCAAGCTATCGGACATCGCCAGATCAGGAAACCCATCTTGATTGTAATCGGCCACAGCGATCGAGGTCGGCCCGGTCCCGGCGGCGTAGGCGGTCGGAGTAGTGAATGTGCCGTTTCCGGTGTCGACCTGGTTTGGATTCGGGTTCCCGAAAAGAACCGAAACGCTGTTCCCCGTCACCGCGGTGCCGTCGGTGGCTGTCGAGGGCGCGCCGCTATTGGCAATTGCAAGGTCGGGTACGCCATCTGAATTGTAATCAGCGATGGCAACAAAAGAGGGCGTGTTCCCCACCACGTAAGGCGACTGCGGCGCCTGGCTGAAGGTCCCATCGCCGTTGCCGAGCAGGATCTCAACCAGCCCCGCGTTGGTGCTGACGGTGGACGCCTCGGTCACCACCAGATCCGTGTGGCCGCTGTTGGTGAAATTCGCCGCAGCCAGGGAGGTTGGCTCGTAGCCGGGCGGGAGTTGCACAACCGTGGGCGGCTTGAACGTGCCGTCGCCGTTGCCCTGGTGGATCGTAATCGTGTCATCGGTCTGGTTGGCAACAGCGAGATCAAGGAAACCTGTCGCAGCAATGTCGTGAAAATCCGCGGCGACGACGCAGACAGGCCCCTTGCCGGTCACCACGTCGGCGCCCGCGGTGAACGTACCGGTTGCAGTTCCGGTCGTATCCTGCTGTCCAAGAAGAATTGAGACAGTGTTCGACCCCTTGTTGGCTACGGCAAGATCGATGTTTGGGTTGTTGGTAGCGTCAAACGAGCCGGTTGCGATCCAGACCGGATCGGTATCGGTCGCTGCGCCCAGCGGATAGACCACCTGATTTGCAAAGGTCCCGTCGCCATTGCCGAGCAGAACCGAGACAGTATTGTCGGCGGAATTCGCGACGATCAGGTCATTGAAGGTGCCGTCGATCGTGCTGTTGGCTCTCAGGATGCTGGTCGCGATGAAGGAGGGAGAGTTGCCGGTCGCATAATTCGCCAGAGGATTCGCGATCGCGCCGGTCGTCGAGGACAGCGACCCGTTCAGAAGGCTGGGAGAAAACGTGGAAAGCGAAACCGGGATGCGGTCTCCGACGAAGAACGTGGCAGGCTGGCCGTCCTGGGCGCGCAGAAGAATTCGGCGCCCTTGGCGCACCAGCGAAAGCATCTGCGCGAAATTCGCCGACGCGCCCGGGAGCGTAGCGAAGAAAGTTGTCGCGCCCCCGCCGAAAGCGATCACATTGGGGGTTGAGGTTCCCAGAACCTGTTCGATGACGTCGATGAGGCCTTCCTCGGACGCGGCCGCCTGTTGAATCTGCTGCGAGCTGACCGTAAACACTTGCGAGCTCTGTGGCGGGGTGATGCCGAGATTCAGTGAGGCGGTGCGATCGACTTCAAGGATCTCGATCTCCAGAATCAGCTCGCCAGAGGGCTGCTCAAGGTCATCGATGAGGTTCGCGGCAAGCGCGACGGCCTGGGGGGAGGAGCGCAAGGTGAGCGTGCGGGCGTGCACATCCAGGTCGGCACGAGTGATGCCGGCGACCTCGCGCACCATGCGCGTCATTTCGGTCATCTGTTCCGGCGTCTCAGAAGCGGGAAGCAGAACGGTACGCACAACCGACGCATCGTAGTCCTTGCGCTTTTGCGGACTGTTCTCCGTTACGAAAAACAACCGCGGCGTGAGCGCCCGCCAGAATGTCCCGGTCATGTCGCCGAGCAGTCTTGCGGCCGTCGGGAAATCCAGGTCGTCGTAGTGGAATCGAATCTGCCGCGAATGCAAATCCACGTCGAAGGCGACCTGCAATCCGAATTGGCGCCCGAGTTCTTCATATGCACCTTGCGTGTCGCCGCGGTAGTCAAAGTTGCGGGTGCCGGTTTGATATTCAAGGCGAGGCTCACCGGCGAGTTCAGCGACCGGCGGCTTCGGAAGGTCGGCTGCCTCTGCAATTGCGAGCTCCGCAAGCCGCGCGCGCACGGCCGGACTCAAGGGGTCGAGGAAACTTGCGCTAAGCAATTGTTTGCGCGCGTCGTCCATACGACCGGAAATCGCATCGCGCTCGGCTGCATCTACCTTGGATTGCACCAGGCGGCTCTTGGCAATTTCCCGGCGCAGGGCATATTCGCGGTTAGAGGGCGCAAGGTTCGAAGCGTCGGTGTAGGCGGTGTAGGCCGCATCCCAGTCCTGCTGTCGCTCGGCCTGGATTCCCTGCTCATAGGTGGTCTTGGCCTTTTTGACGTCCGCCTTATCCGGCTTGGCAGATGCGTCCGGTGCCTGCGTGTGCGCGACCTGCGCAGCAGCAGTGATTGAAGCCAATGCTATGAGAATCGATGCGACCCACGCAGCGGCGGAACGCAGGGCAAGGGCGCGGTTTACCGTATCGGTTAGGGTCGCCATCGTATCTAGGATGCACATTGTACAGGGTTCGGCTGGCGCCGGTACGGGCCTGAATGTTCTTGATTTTACGGGACCGCGGCGATAGACTAAAATCGTAGTTGAAACCCGTTTTCAACTGGAAAATACATGCTTTCCGCTCTTTTGGTGGCCCTCCGGGAAGGCGTCGAAGCCGCGCTTGTCGTTGGCATCGTACTGGTTTACCTCAACCGTAGCGGGCGGCGCGCGCTGAAGGTCTACGCCTGGGCCGGGGTGCTGCTGGCCTGCGCCGCGAGTGTTGCCGCTGCCCTGCTTCTGCAGCGCTGGGCAATCGACGAGGATGGCTTCGAGGGTGTGCTGATGCTGGTGGCCGCCGCGCTCGTGGTGACCATGATTGTGTGGATGAACCGCGTGGCGCGCACCCTGCGGAAGGACATCGAGCGGCGCGTCGAGGCTTACGCGCAGCAGTCTACTCGAGCGGCCGGTTGGGGTGTCGGGGCATTCGTATTCTTCATGGTGGTGCGCGAGGGGGCGGAGCTGGTGTTGATCCTGCGCGCGGTCGAACTGTCAACTGCCGGCGTGCAGGTCTGGATCGGGACGCTTCTGGGCATCGCGATTGCCGTTGGGGTGGGGTTCTTTTTCTTTCAGGGAACACTGCGGATTCCGCTGCACCGGTTTTTCACGGCGACCAGCATCATTCTAATGGTCGTCGCCTTTCAGCTTGCGCTCACCGGCGTCCACGAGTTGAGCGAAGCGATGTGGATCTGGTCAAGCAAGACAGAGATGGCCTGGGTCGGGCCGATTGTTCGGAATGAAGTTTTCTTTTTCGCCGTGATTCTCGGGGTTGCGGCACTGGTGGTGTTGCGGGAATGGTTCAGCGCCCGGCGCCCGGCCGAGGACTCTGCCGCCAATCCCGCCGAGCGGCGTATGCGCGAATGGGAGTACCGCCGGCAGCGTCGGTGGAGCTTTGCGGCCGCCATCCTGTGTTCGCTCGTGGTTGTCTCACTGGCTGCCGAGTTCGCCTATGCCCGTGCGATGAACGCCCCGACGCCGGGAAAAATGCTCGTCGCAGAAAATAATCGCGTGACCGTCCCGCTGTCCGAGCTGACCGATTCGAGCCTGCATTTCTACACGGCTGAAGTAAATGGCACGGTAATCCGGTTTCTGGTGATCCACAAGACCAACGGCGACTACACGGCGACTCTGGACGCCTGCCAGATATGCGGGCGGTCCGGATACCGGCAGGAGGGCCAGAACATCATCTGCCGCAACTGTGGAGCATCCATCTACGTTCCTTCCATCGGCGACCGTGGCGGTTGCAATCCTATCCCCGTGAAATCAAGCGTGTCAGGGGGAGAGATGATCGTCGACCTTTCGGCGCTCGCCGACGCCACCGCGATGATTCACTCCTAGAATGTTTGCCCGCCTAGTACGCGAATCCTTCGTCCGTAATCCGCGCCGTAAGGTGCTGACCGCCGCGGCGCTTGTCGTAGGCATGGCCGTGGCAACGGCAACGCTGACCGTGGCCCTGGAGGTGGGTGACCGCCTCGCCAGGGAATTTCGTACTCTGGGCGCGAACCTGATCGTTACGCCGGAATCGGACACGCTACCGCTGGAAATTGGAGGCGTCGATTATCGCCCGGTGGACGAGGGAGCCTATCTGTCCGAGGCCGATCTCGGGAAACTGAAGACGATCTTCTGGCGGCACAATATTCTTGGTTTCACTCCGTTCCTCGATGTGCCCACGCTCGTCACCGGCAGCAAAGCCCAAAAGACGACGATGATCGGCACCTGGTACGAACATGAAGTCCCGGTCCCGGACGGAACAACCTTCCAGACCGGCGTGAGCCTGACGCATCCGTGGTGGAAGATGCAGGGGCGGTGGTTCCATGAGGGCCAAAGGGAGGCTGTGGTCGGGGCCGCGTTCGCCGCAAAAGACCCGGAGGCGTTTTCGATCGGAAAGACAATTCAGATTGCTCCGAGCGATTCGGCAAACGCGGCCATGACGCTGGTTGTCACCGGCATCGTTTCGACCGGGGACACTGAAAACAACGCCATCCTGGTTCCACTCTCACTTGCGCAGGAATATTCCGGGCATCCGGGGCAATTCCGGCAGATCTTTGTGAGCGCGCTGACCAAGCCGGCCGATGCGCTCGCCGACCGCGACCCGAAGTCGCTGACGCCGGCCGAATACGACCGCTGGTTCTGCTCACCCTACATTTCCTCGATCAGTTATCAGATCAAGCAGATCCTTCCTGGCACTGAGGTGCGCGCGATCCGGCGCGTCGCTGATTCCGAGGGCCAGATTCTGTCGCATGTGAGCACGCTGCTCTGGATCGTGACGCTCGCCGCTCTTGTCGCTGCGGCGCTCGCGGTGGCGGCAACCTCGGCAACGACAGTGATCGAACGGCGTGGAGAAATCGGCATCATGAAGGCGATTGGGGCAACCAACGCCACCGTCGCAGGGCTGTTTCTGGCGGAGCAACTGATGCTCGCGATTGTGGGGGGTGCGATCGGATTTGTGTTCGGCGCAGCCCTTGCGAGAATTCTGGGCGCGAGTGTTTTTGGAACGCCGGCCGCGCCGCGGCTGGTCCTGCTGCCGGTGGCGCTGGGAATTGCTGCGATCGTTGCCCTGCTCGGCAGTCTGGTTCCCCTGCGGCGAGCCGCGCGATTCGATCCCGCGCCGATTCTGCGGGGGGAGTAATGTTCGGGCGAATTCTCTGGAAACTGCTTCGGGGCAATCGTGGGCGCCTGGCCGTCGCGCTGGTCGCCGTGATCAGCGGCGCCGCCGTGGTTTCCGCATTGCTCACAATTGAGTTCGACATTTCCCGCAAACTGACGCAGGAATTCAGGTTGCTCGGTCCCAACATCGTCGTTGCCGGAAAGAGCAGCGATCAAAGCGTGGATCCCCACAGCATCCAAGCGTTGAACGCCAACGTTATTTCCGCCCGACTGTCTCCCGACAGCCCGTTTACGGCCTCCGGGGGTGCAAGCGTTGCCGCCTCGGCACCGTTTTATTTCGCGGTCGTAAGGGTGTCGGGCACGCCAGTGATTGCCGCTGGCACCTGGCTTGACCAGCTCCCGAAACTCAATCCGACCTGGAGGATTGCAGGGAACTGGATTTCCTCTCGCGACGATGAACAGCAGTGTCTGGTAGGCCGCAAAGTTGCGCAGCAATTTGCCATCACACCCGGCGGAGAAATCACACTCGACTACACCGGTAATCAGACTCGGCTTCGCGTCGCAGGCGTGATCGATTCCGGGTCAGCAGAGGACAACCAGATATTTCTGGATCTGCCTGTTGCCTGGAAACTGACTGACAATCAAGGTTTCATCACCCTGTGGCAATTGAACGTGGACGGGACAGGATCCGGCATCGGAAACTACGCCTCGCGGCTTGCCGCCGCCTTTCCCGAGTATGATGTGCATCCGGTCCGCGCCGTGACCGAGGCCGAGGGCAATCTGCTGGGTCGCACGCGGCTGCTGATCGTCTCGATGGTGGTGCTGATCCTGGTGCTCACTGCGTTGTGCGTGCTTGCGACCATGGCCGCGCTCGCAATGGAGCGTCGCGCCGACGTGGGCCTGATGAAGGCACTCGGCGGAACGATCTCCCGCATCGTAGGATTGTTCGTCGCTGAAGTAGGGGTGCTCGGCGCGGTGGGCGGAGTTCTCGGGTGCATTGCAGGCACCGCGCTCGCTCAGTGGATGGGCCGCCGCGTTTTCGGCACGTCGATCACCGAGAGATGGGAGGTCTTCCCGCTGACGATCGCGATGATGGTCGGTGTGGCCATGGCCGGTGCGCTGCCGCTACGAAGGCTCGGAGAGGTAAGGCCGGCGGTGATTCTGCGAGGGGAATGAGATACCGAGGACCCGCGGGCTGAAGTCCCCGCTTGCAGTGAACGCTTGATCTTGCACCAGAAAGCGCAAACCCCTGATCATGACCGAGTGGTTGGTTCAAATCGAGGACCTGCGAAAAGAGTTTGGGAACGTGCGTGCGCTCGACGGCGTTTCGTTTGACGTTCGGGCCGGAGAATGGATCGCCATCATGGGGCCGTCCGGCTCCGGGAAGACGACGCTGATCAATATTCTCGGCGGGCTCGACATGCCGACTTCCGGACGTGCGGTTGTGGACGGCACCGATGTGGCACGGCTGGACGAAAACGGCCTTGCGCGGTTCCGTTCCGAGAAGATCGGCTTCATCTTCCAGCAATTTCACCTGGTGCCGTATTTGACGGCGATCGAGAACGTGATGCTGGCACAGTATTTTCACAGCACGACCGATGAGGCCGAAGCTCGCGAAGCACTCGGGCGCGTCGGCCTGACCGACCGCGTCGAACATCTGCCGGGGCAGCTCTCTGGTGGCGAGCAGCAGCGCGTGGCTGTTGCCCGCGCTCTTATCAACCATCCAAAGCTGATATTGGCCGATGAGCCGACTGGAAATCTCGACGAAACGAACGAGGGAATCGTGTTGCGGCTACTGCGCGAGCTCC
>DATNKU010000028.1:0-27859 GCA_035603235.1 Candidatus Cybelea sp.
CGCATGTTTTCATGCAATAGGTGGCGGGCGGCCTCGCGGAACTTGCGGATTTCGAATCCCTCCATTCCGAAAGCCTTCACGACGCGATTCCCGGCGATGGTTTCCTGCAGGATCTGGCTCAAATCCGCGAGACGCGAGCGGCTCTTTTCTGAAGAGCGACGGATCCGGCGTCCGAATTTGCTGACCGGCCAAACGACCAGAGGGATCAAGACCGCCGAACCGAGCGCCATTCTCCAGTTAATGACGAGCAGGACGGTGACGAAGGCGACGAGAGCGAATATCTGGCGGAAAAATTCCGCAAACCAATCTGAAAAGGCATTGCGAATCTGCTCGATATCGGCGATGACGGCCGACATCACCCGGCCGACCGGATTATGCTGGAAGAAGCCGATGGGTTGCTGCACGACCTGGCTGTAAACCTCATTGCGGACATCGGTGACCGCCGAAAGCCCTACGTGCTGAATCAAAATGCTGCCGATGTATTCGGCGGTTCCTTTGACCACGGTCAGTAGCACGAGCGCTACTGCAAAAACGGTCCAAACGTTGTGAAAATGGCGGGGTGCGAAAGAATGCAAATCGAGCATGCGATGGGTGAATGGAATCTGAAATAGCGTGAGCGCCTGCGAGGTCGAATGCGGATTCAAGATCACGTCAAAGGCGGGGCGCAGAGCGAAAGCGACCAGGAACTCGACGACCCCCATCACGGCAATCAGAACGATGCCCACGGCGAGGCGCGGCGTGTACGGCCGCAGATATCGCAGCAGCCGCCGGATTTCGTCGTGCTCGGTCACGCGCGGAGTGCCTTCCATGGTTTCAGTCGCCAAAATCCGTATGATCGAAGCTTGCTAAGCCTATGCATTGCCTCTACATCCTGCAAGCCGTAATCAGACAACGAGTGCTCCGGCGCGATCAGGAAGTGGTCTTTTCCAGATCGCGGTGCACGACTTTGGCTGAATACCCCTTGCGCTTCAGCGCTCGCCGAATCACCTCGGCAAGCGCGACCGAGCGATGACGCCCGCCCGTACAGCCGAGTGCAACCGTGAGGTAGCTCTTGCCCTCGCGGATGTAATGGGGGATCAGATATCCCAAGAGGCTCTCAATGCGACGCAGAAATTGTCCCGTCTGCGGGAACGAGCGGATGTAACGCGCCACGCGAGGGTCCTTGCCGCTGAACGGTCGGAGGCGCGGAACGAAGTGCGGATTGGGAAGAAAACGCACGTCGAAAACCAGGTCCGCATCGGCGGGAATTCCGTAGCGAAATCCGAAACTGACCACCGACACCAGCAGCGGCCGGCGCCCCTGACCCTGAAAGCGCTCGGTGATGAGCTGCCGCAGCTCGTGCACGCTGAACTTTGAGGTGTCGATGATGACGTCGGCGAGCCGTCGGATCGGCGCCATCCGCCGCCGCTCTTCACGAATCCCGTCGGCAATCGATCCGCCCTTGCCCAGAGGATGCGGGCGGCGGGTTTCGCTGAAGCGGCGCTGGAGAACGGCATCGCTCGCTTCAATGAACACAAGGGTTGCGGCACGCTCACTGCTCAGCTCTCGATAAATTCCCGGCAGCTGGGCAATGTGGGTGCCTTCTCGTGCGTCGACGAGCAGTGCCGCGCGCTCCACTTCGCCACGGCCACCCTCGTAGAGCTCGCTGAATGTGGGGATCAGCGAAACCGGAAGATTGTCCACGCAGTAGAATCCGAGATCTTCAAACGTGTTCAGGACGGACCGTTTACCCGAGCCGGACAGACCAGTTAGAATAACGAGTTGGTGGGCGCTTCGTTTCCGGGCGGTCGGCGTCACGGGAAACGGCTATGCCTTTACCCGGCGCCGGTGCGTGCTCGGGATGCGGAGATCTTCGCGGTATTTCGCCACGGTACGCCGCGTCACGTGGATGCCTTCCTCGCCCAGTTTCTTGGTGATCTGTTCGTCGGTGAGTGGGTGAGCGGTATCTTCCTCTTCGATCATCTGCTTGACGCGCCGCTTCAGGGACAACAGCGACATCTCGCCGCCCTGCGGCCCGTTGACCGATTCGGAAAAGAAACTGCGCAGCTCAAGGACGCCTTGCGGAGTGTGCACGTACTTGTTGGCTACTGCGCGGCTGACGGTCGAAGGGTGCACACCGACTTCCTCGGCGACTTCCTTGATCATCATCGGCTTCAGGTGATCGGGGCCGTAATCGAGGAAATCCCCCTGCCGGCGCAGGATCGAATTGCACACCCGCAAAATCGTGTGTTTCCGCTGCTCGATGTTTTTCATCAACTGAATGGCGGCGGTGAAACGTTCCTTGACGTAATTGCGAACGTCGCGATCGGCGGCGTCGCGGGCTAGCAGCCGACGGTAGGTGGGGCTCAGGCGGAGCTGCGGCACATCGTCATCGTTCATGAAGACTTGCCATTCCCCGTCCACCTTGCGGAACTGGACATCGGGCTCAACCAGGCGGGGCTCGATCTTGTTGTAACGCAGGCCGGGTTTCGGATCCAGGCGCTTGATCAGGTCCACAGCACGCTTGACGAGTTCGATCGGCCGGTTCAGCGCCCGGGCGACTTCCTTGAGCTGATTGTTCTGCAGCAGCTTCAGGTGATCGGCGATGATCTGCTGGGCGAGCGTGTTTTGGGGGTCGATCAGCTTGACCTGCATGATCAGGCATTCTTCCAGATTGCGCGCCGCGACTCCCGGTGGGTCGAACTCCTGCACCACCGCGAGCGCTTCTTCCACGTCCTCCATCGAGTAGTTTCCGGACTGTGCGATTTCGTCCAGCGTCGCCGTGAGGTAGCCGTTCTCATCGAGGTTGCCGACGATCGTCTCAGCGATCTTGCGGACCGTTTCGCTGCAGATGCTGACGCTCAATTGCCAGGTCAGGTGATCGGTCAGACTTGCCGGGGAGGACAGGAACTTGTCGAAGGAAGGTTTCTCAATTTCCTCATGTTCGCCGCCGGCCGCGCGCTCGGCGCCGGTATCGAGGTATTGCCCGAAGAAGGACCCGAAGTCGAATTCATCAAATGGATTGGGCGCCGGGGTCTCAGGAAGCTTTTCGGTTTCTTTTTTCAGGAACGCTTCGTCGGTATAGCTATCGGTGGTGACGCCGTCCTCGGCCAGCTCTTCCAGGACCGGATTCGCCATGATTTCCTGGTTGATCATCTCCCGGAGTTCCAGACGATTCAGCGCCAGCACGCTGACCATCTGGACGAGGCCGGGCGTCAGAATCTGTTTCTGCGCCAGCCGGAGATGCAATTTGGGTGCGAGCCAGTTCATGGGTTTGTCAGTTCAGCCGGAATCCTTCTCCAAGATAGATACGGCGAACGTCGGCGTTAGCAGAAAGTTCCACGGGAGTTCCCGCTGCCAGGATCTTGCCATCGCTGATGATATAGGCGCGATTGGTGACCGCCAGGGTGTCGCGCACGTTGTGATCGGTCATCAGCACGCCGATTCCCGCGTGACTCAAATCCCCGATAATCTTTTGGATATCCACGACGGTGAGGGGATCGATTCCGGCGAAGGGCTCATCCAGAAGAACAAAAGAAGGGGAGAGCACCAACGAGCGGGCGATTTCCAGGCGTCGCCGCTCACCGCCGGACAGTACGTGGGCCTGGCTGTAGCGTATGCCCTCAAGTCCCATTTGCGCCAAAAGCTCCTCGACGCGGTCGCGCCTCTGCTCGGGAGTGACCGAAAGTGTTTCTAAGACAGCCAGCAGGTTTTCTTCGACGGTCAGCTTGCGAAAGACCGAAGGTTCCTGGGGGAGGTAGCTGATGCCGTTGCGCGCCCTCAGATACATTGGGAGGTCGGTAATATCCTCGCCGTCCAGCATGACGCGCCCGTAGTCCGGACGGGTTAATCCGACCAGGATGTAGAATGTCGTGGTCTTTCCTGCGCCGTTTGGCCCGAGCAGCCCAACCACTTCACCCTGTCGAATCTCCAGACTAATGTCGTTAACGACCTTCCGACCCCGGTACGATTTCCTCAGATCGGCCGCTTGGAGTCTCAACATGCCGGTTCATTTCTCAACCCGGTGCTTGGTTAGTGTGCGCGAACCTTCCTGCGAATCAATCAAAATCGTATCATTCGCCACAAAGAAGGTCAACGAATGGCCCGTGGTTGTGTCACTGGAAGCATCAGCGATTGTGGGTTCGCCGCCGGAAAGCACGAATTTCCCATCTGCCGCGGTGTATTCGGCCTGCTCGGCCATGGCCCGGCGATCTCCCTGGCGGACGACTACGCCCCCCAGGGCCAATGCCCGTTCCAGCTGCCTGCCTGCCGGGGCGCCGGCAGGGGTCTTGGAGGCCGCCGGCGGTCGGGTTTCACCGGCCGTCACGGGATTCGCTTGGTTCAGAAACAAGTCCAGGGTGCGGGATTCCAGATAACCTTGCCTGGAACTGGCGGTTACCCCCCCTTCCAGATGCGCCTTTCCCTGATCGCTCCAGTAGGTCAGGGTCGGCGCCAGGACTTTCCACAGCGTCGGGTCTGAGGCTGCACCGGGGGCGGGGGGCGCGGAGGTTCGCGGGTCGGGTTTGGATCCGGCATGCAGTGCGGGCGCGGGCAGGGCTGGACCAGAAACCTGCGAGAAGACCGCGACGACGTGTCCGGTGGCTTGCAGCTTCTTATCGTCCTGCCACACCTCGATCTGATCACTATCGAGTACCGATTCTCCCTGCCAGAGCCGCGCGTGCCCCGTATAGGTAACGACCGCGTGGCTTGAGCCGACGTTGCCTGAAAGGGCATCGGCGGAAATGTGGGCGATACCGGAGCCGAGGCTCAGAGCATCTGCCTGCGCGGTCGGGACGTAGGTGGATACCACGCCGCCGGTAGCATGCAGATCCCCCGATTTTTGATTCACCACCACATTTGCCGCGGTGGTGCGACTCATGGCATCGGATATTACCGGCGATCCGTCCATCGTGATCGTGTCTGTGGCGCGAACGATATGGGCATGGTCGGCTGTCGCCTGCCGGTCCACCTGCTGGAAGCGGACGTTTCCTCTTTGGTCTACTGTGTCCCAATCACCCTGCGCGCCAAACGTGGCGATCAGCTCGGCCGCTGAAAGAATCTGCGGCGCAGTGTGGCCGATCTGCCTGCGGACCTCGACGCCTGAATGGCCGAGCAGCTTGTCTAGACGTCCGGTGGGTCCCATTTGCGCCACAAATTTCTTCGCACGCAGCGTTGTCACTTCGCTGCTGCTCCTGGATTCAATGGTGGCTGACGCTAGGGTTTCGGCGCTTTCAATCCTTTGCTGATCCGCCTTGCCCGGCGCGTTGCCGGCACGCCCGTCGCCGGAACCAGTGGAAAACGTCACGCGCAAGGCATCGGTTTTCAAGAAATGCGAATCGCCGCGTTGATGCGATTCCACCCTCACGTCACCGGTTGCAGTCATGTCTTGAATCAGGTTCTTTTCCGGCACCATGGTGAATTCGGCGTGCGCGGCCCAGAATCGATCTGTGCCGGCTGCAGTCTGGCGAGTGCCGGCAATGTTCCCGTGGGCGACCACGTGCTCGACCCAGCCCGCGGGATTCAAGACTGCCTCGAATCGGTTAGCGGTAACGGAGGTCTTTCCACCGCCCTCGGCGCTGCGCATTTGCGGATGCCCTTCGGCGACAGCGCGGCGGGCACGGTCGTCGGCATCAAGTTCGACCAGGAAAGTGTCTGCCGACAGCTCGCGAGCACCCTCGGTCACAATCGCCGATCCCTGGAGCACAACGGTACGGTCGGCACGCCGGATTTCCAGACTGTTCCCGGTCGCGGTCACGGGCATCCCGCCGGTTTGTTCCGAAGGGTTCAACTCGAACTCGACGGCTTGCTCAATGCGCACGATAGAATCTTTGGTGCTGTAGGACACCCCCACGCCATGCCCCTGCCCGGACGGGAACCGGAAAGCTACCGGAGCGGTGGTGGACGCTTCGCCCGTTTTCTGGCTGAACGATAGATTGCTGGTTTTCACCTGGACCGAGCCGGTCGAAAGACCGCCTGGCTGGGCAGCCGCCGGATTGGCACTCGCCAAGTCGATCTCAACATCCCCCTCGCAGCGGACGTCTTGCGCTCCTTCATAGCTGCACTCGCGCGTATGGATGTTGTCATTGCGGCTTCCGTCGCGTCCGTACAAGGTGATCCAGACGTCCTGAAGCACGGCACGGTTTTGGTCCTTGTACTGCGTAGCGCGGGATGCGCGGACCGTGAAGATTGTTCGATCCTGCTCGACTTTAGAAAACGAGAACTGCGCCGACTGCTGTTGGACCGTAATGGGAACCGCGACCGGACCGTTGCGGCCGGCGCGAGCACGCCGCAAGGCGCGTTCTGCATACACGCCGCCGACCGCCAACGCGATTAAACCTGCAGTGATTGCCGCCCACCGCGCGTAACGCGCGGCGTCCCGGTTGCGCAACGAAGGACCTCCCCTCTGGTTTCCTTAGAAGCCGAGTATAGGTGACTGGTTTTCGCGCCACAACAAGTAGGCGGGTTAAGTTACAGGGAGGGGAAAAGTGATACACCCTCGGCGCTGTCGTGGATTCCGCTATCGGGCGAGGTGGGACGAAAGGGCGCTCCTATCCCCTACCCCGTCAATTTTGGCAGGAGCTGGCGCCCGCGCTCACTCTCTTACCAGACTTTGCAAACCCTCTCTTGCGGCTTGACCATCGGATCTCCCGCCTTGCAAGCGAACGCGCGAGCGAACTCCGGCATGTTCTCAATGACGCCGTTGATGCGGTATTTCGCGGGCGAATGCGCATCCGTTCTCACCCTCAGACGCGAATCTTCCGGCCGTTCATTGGAGCAATCCCACTGCGCGAAGCCGATAAAGAAGCGCTGTTCCGGAGTCAGCCCATCGATCGGGTCCAGCTTCTGTCCCCTGGTGTCGGCCTTCCATGCCATATAGGCTAAAATCTCACCGCCCAAATCCGCCACGTCTTCGCCCAGCGTCAGCTTGCTGTTGATGTGCACGTCGTCCACCACCACGTATTGCGCGTACTGGTCCACGATGCACTTCGTGCGTTCGTCGAATTTCTTGCGATCTTCCTCGGTCCACCAGTTTTTCAGGTTGCCGTGCGCATCGAACTGGCTCCCGTGGTCATCGAACGCGTGCGTCAGTTCGTGCCCCATCGTTCCGCCCGTGTCGCCGTAATTCGGAGCGGCATCCATCTTCGGATCGTAAAGTGGAGGCTGCAAAACCCCGGCTGGGAAATTAATATCGTTCATGGAAGCATTGAAGTATGCGTCTACCGTCGGAGCCGACATGTCCCATTCATCGTGGTCCACTGGCTTGCCCACTTTATTGATGTCCCGGTGTGCCTCGAATTCGGCCAGGCGCTGCACGTTCCCCGCAAAGTCATCCGGGCCGATCTTCACGGAACTGTAGTCGCGCCATTTTTCGGGATAGCCTACCTTGTTGCGAATGGCGCGGAGCTTCGCGAGCGCCTGCTCTTTGGTTTCCGGACTCATCCAATCCAACCCCTTAATGCGCTCGGCCATCGCATCTTCGATTTGCCGGATCATCGCCAATGAATCCTGCTTCACTTGCGGCGAAAACACTGTGGTCACATAGAGTTCGCCTAGCGCCTCGCTCAGATCGTCGTCCGTATAGGCAACGCAACGCTTCCAGCGCGCCTGTTGCTCCTTGGCTCCGCGCAGGTATTTTCGATAAAAATCGTAATTCTCGTCCACGAACGCAGCCGAGAGATTCGGCGAAGCGGAATTCACCACCTGAAATCGCAGATAGGTCTTCCAATCTCCCAGCGAATCAGACGCCAGCTGCCCGTTCACCTCCTTGAAAAACTCCGGCCAGTCGACGTTGAGCTCAGTGAATACCGGGTAGCTGGCCTCTTGAAAGTATTTGCTCCAATCAAAGTTCGGTGCGAGTGCGTTCAGATCCTGCAAACCCATTTTGTGCTTTTGCTTGTACGGATCGCGTCGCTCGACCCGGGTAAGCGAAGCCTGCGCCAGTCCGGTTTCCATCCGCATGACGGTAGCAGCGTCCCTCTGGGCGTCTGCCGCGCTTTCATCTATTAGTTCGAAGACCTTTTGCACGTGTTCCACATATCGCCCACGAATCTGTTTCGACTTGTCGTCCTGCGCAACGTAGTAATCGCGATCCGGTAATCCGAGTCCGCCCTGTGCGATCGCCGCGATCTGCTCCTCGGAATTGTCGAAATCCTGCCGCGAACCGCCGCGGAAAAGGATCGCGCCGCCATAGGCGAGCTGAAGTCGCGCAACGAGCGGTGCCAGGCCCCTCGTGGACTGCAGATCGTCTATCTCCCGCAACTGAGGCTCAATCGGACTGATTCCCCGCTTTTCCACAGTGGCCTGGTTCATGCAGGCGCCGTAGAAATCGCCGGCTTCCTGCTTGACGTTGTCGCGTGGCTCACTGGAAGACGCGGCTTGCTCGAGAAGCTCGCGCAGTAGCTCCAGATTGTCTTCATATAGCTTCCCGTAGACGGACCATCGAGTCTCGTCGTTCGGTATGGGATTGTTCTTTCGCCACCCGCCGCACGAGTACTGATAAAAATTCACGCACGGCTTCACTGACGGGTCCATCGAGCTGACGTCGAGGCTCGGACAATACGGCAGCGTCGGTTTCTGGGATGGCTTTCCGCCCGGCTGGCTTTGCGCGGCAATTGACGAAACGGAAAGGATGAAGACGAGCGCGATGCGAGCAATTTTCATGGGATCCACGCTGTGGATGGTGTCGCCGACGATCGCGCATCCGCGTCATATCGTGGCGCAAAAAAGTGTGTATCACTTTTCCCCGCCCCAACGCTACACCCGTCATCTCTGGCGGCGGGAGCGAATCGGCTAGACTTGGAGAAAGATTCCAAGACCCAGCCGAGCTCCTGTTTTTCGACGACGAAAAGTAGAGTCTACACATCACAGTCGTGTCGGGCCGCATCTTCTGTTGTTCCCCCTGTGGCGCCTACAAGAGAAGGGTGGTCCCTTTTTCGCGTGCCTATCCGCTATCCCCACAACCAGTAGGCGACAGCGGATAGCACATCGCAGGGACCGTTCGCGGGCTACTTCCGGGAGGAATCACTGCGGTACCGCTTGAAATTGGGAAGCCTGAGACGCTCGGATACTCAGCGGGTAGGAAGCATGCCGATGCCTGCTGCGGCCACGCTGTCACGCGACGTGTTCTTGACAAGGTACATCGCCTCGTCGGCCAGGTGCAGAAGCTCGGCTTTGGTTCGCGAATCGGTGGGATACGCTGCCACGCCGACGCTTGCAGTGACGTGCACGTCGAGGCCGGTTTCCTTCAGCCATACGGTCTCGCGGATCAGCTTGTGAAGGCGGTGCGCCACGCCAAGCGCATTTTCCTTGGATGTTTGAGGCAGAAGGACGACAAATTCGTCTCCGCCGTAGCGGAACGCAAGATCAATCAGCCGGCACTTCTCTTTCACTGCCTCTCCGATTTCGGCAAGAAGTTTCGAACCCACCAGGTGTCCGTGCGTATCGTTCACGTTCTTGAAGCGGTCGAGGTCAATAAAGATCAGGGAAAACTCAAACGCGTACCGGTGCGAGCGGTAGATCTCGGTGTCCAGCATGAAATTCAGGTGCCGCGCGTTGTACAGACTCGTACAGTCGTCGGTGATGGTGAGTTCGTGAATCCGCTGAACGTGCCGGGCATTTTCGATGGCGATCGCGGCGTAGTCGGCAAGCGCCTCGAGCAGTGCCAGATCGCGCGCGCTGAAACCTTCCGGGCCGATGCAGTTGATAAGCTCGATCACACCGAGGCACTGGTCGCGGAAGCGAACCGGCACGGCAACGATCGAACGGGTCGCCACCTTTGTCTTCAAGTCCACTTGACCGAAAAATCGCGAATCCTTGCTTGTGTCAGCAACCACCACCGCTTCACCGGACTCCGCTACCCAGCCCGCGAGTCCCTGCCCGACCTTGATACGCACGTCCTTGAGCGCGTCGGCGCCCGCGCCGGTCGCGATCTGAAAGTAAAGCTCGTGCTTGTCGAGGTCCATCAGCAACAGCGACCAGGTATCGGGACGCAGGACTTCGTTGATTTTTTCCATGATCGTGCGCAACACCTGATCGAGCTGCAGGGACGAGGTGAGCGCCTTGCCAAGCTCATGGAAAACGTTTACTTCGGTGGGTTCGACAATCGGAGGTTCGACGTCGGGGTTTCGGCGGCGTTCCACGCCGTCAAAGGACTTGGAGTCCGCAGCTCGCCGCAATCGCTCTGCGGCGGTGTGCGGCTTAGCGTCTTGGGAGTCGGGAACCAACATTTACCATTATAGTGAACCATTTTCATCCGCCGCAACGTGCATTCCGCGTCGATTGCCGAAAGGCCAATGGCCGCCCTGCCCTCATTAGTTCCCGGCCAGCATTGACACCCCACCAACCGACGCCTATATTTTTGTTGGTCCCAGCGGATGTCTTCGATACCTTTCGGCGAACACCTTCGGCGTGAACGTGAAATGCGTGGAGTTTCACTTGACGAGATCGCAGCCGCCACGCGCATCAGCACGCGATTTCTTGAAGCCATTGAAACCGAGCAATGGGATCAGCTCCCTGGCGGGGTTTTCAACCGCGGCTTCATCCGTTCGATTGCGCGTTTCTTGGGGCTCGACGAGGATAGCCTCGTCGCCGAGTATGCGCTGGGGACCGCAAGCGGGGCCCAGGCCCACGTCGTCACCCAGCGTCCCCATAAGATGCCTCGGAATTGGCGCCCGGCAGCAGCCGTGGTGGTGGCAATCGCCTTGATCGTCGTTGGCGGAGTCGTTGGATACCATCGCTACGGTGCCGGAGTGGCTGCGCGGCTTCACGCGCGTTTCTTGACTGCCCGCGCGGGAGCCCGGACCGGATTTTCTGGCGACGAGCCTGTGACCCAGGGAGCCTCCCCAGCCACGCCTGCCGGTCTCGCTCTAAGGATCCAGGCCGCCAAGCCGGCGGCTGTGAAGGTCATCGCCGATGGCAAGGTCGTGTTCGATGACACAGTGCAGCCGAACGACGTGAGCCAGTTTGATGCGCACGACAGTTTCGAAATTACGTCGAGTGAATCCGGCGCTCTGTTGCTTGAACTCAATGGCCAAACCATGCCGCCGATCGGAGCGCCGGGGCAGCCCGGGAGCGTTACGTTGACGCGAAACAATTTGAATTCCGCGACAGGAGGATCCCATTAGCGCCGAACTTCGCGCGCAAATCTGTTCCGGACATGCGCGTTCTGAACAAAAGATGGCCGTCTGCTCAGCCGGCGTGCAGCTGGCTCCGGAGGATCGCGCCGAGCTGCTCGCGGTGTTGGCAACCGACGCCGATCCCGGAATCGCAGATCGCGCCCAGAATGCCCTGCTGACGCAGCCGCTTGAGTCCTTTCTCGCTGCGTCGGCTCGGGCCGACACGGATGTGCGCTTTTTCACCTACTGCGCCGATAACCTGGCTGAGAAACAGGGTATGGCTGACGCGCTGGCGAAGAGCACGGCGTGCCCCACCGCCTATGTCGCGCGCTTGGCGAATCATCTGACCCCAGCCGGAGTCCAGTCGCTGCTCGATAATTTGGAGCGATTCGCATCCGATCCGCAGCTGATCATCGCCGTGGTGGCATGTCCGGGAGCGAGTGCAGAACAGCGCGAGTTGCTTGAGGACATGAAAAAGGGGGCCGTCGCGGCCGCCGAAATTGCCGAAGCCGCCGCGGAAGCCGAGCCCGATCCGACGCAACGCGAATCCCTCATGCAGAAGGTCACTCACATGAATGTGGTCCAGCGTCTTACGCTGGCCCTCAAGGGCGGCCGCAGCGAGCGGATGCTGTTGATCAAGGACCCGAATAAATTGGTGCAGAGGTGCGTGCTGCAGTCCCCTCGGCTTACCGATACCGAAGTCGAGGCTTTTTCCTCGATGACCAACCTGACGGGCGAGATTCTTCGCGCAATCGCGCTGACTCGCGCATTCATGAAGAATTACTCGGTCGTACGGAATCTCGTCAACAACCCGAAAACTCCGCTTGACGTCTCGCTCCATCTGTTCCCGAGGCTGACCGCGACCGACCTGGTGAAACTTACGGCCAACAAGAATGTTCCCGAGACCCTCCGGTCGTCCGCCGTGAAACTTCACCGGAAGCGGAAGTTGGCTTCCAGCGGCGGCGGCTGAGCGGCGAATCATGGGACACAGTGCAGTCAAACCGAGCAGCAGAGGCGTCGCGCGGCCGACTAGAAGACGCAAGGACACCTAGATCAAGCAGGCTTCTATCCATGGCAACCCCAAGGCCAGCGACAGAGGGATCTGTAGTGATCACCCCGCGGGGCGTTGAACGCCTTCGCCTGGGCCACCTATGGGTCTATCGCAGCGACGTTCGCTCGGCCCAAGCCGACGCAGGCGCGGTAGTTGGGCTGAGCGACGAACGCGGCAACCTCCTTGGGCGCGCCTTCTATAGTGACAAGTCCCAAATCTCCATTCGCCTTCTGACCCGCGAGGATGTTCCCATCGATCGCGCATTTTTTGCGGCGCGAATTCGCCGGGCGGCGACCTACCGCGAATTGGTGGTTGAGAACTCCGACGCCTGCAGGGTGGTCTACGGAGAAGCCGATCTGCTCCCGTCGCTGATCGTTGACCGCTACGGCGATTATTTTGTTCTGCAGACACTCAGCCAGTCCAGCGATCGCTTGAAAAATTTATTCGTCGAGATCCTCGTGGATCAGTTTGCGCCGAAAGGCGTCGTCGAGCGGAACGATCCCAAAGTGCGGCTGCTCGAGGGGCTGGAACAGCGAGTCAGCGTCCTTCATGGAGACGTTCCGCCAGAGGTTCTGATCAAGGAAAACGGTGTGACGTTTGTATGCGACCCAGCAAAGGGGCAGAAAACCGGTTCTTTTCTAGACCAGCGCGAAAATCATTGGGCCGCGCGGCGTTACGCTTCCGGAGATGTACTGGACTGTTTCAGCTACCAGGGTGGATTCGCGCTCACGGTTGCAGACCGGTGCGCGCAGGTCGAGGCGATCGACATGGCGCAGGCAGCCGTCGAAGCGGCCCGTAGGAACCTGCAGTTGAACTCAATTTCGAACGTTTACTTCCGGGAAGGAAATACGTTTGATCTCCTCAAGGAATATGACGAGGCTGGTCGCCGCTTTCAGATGGTGATTCTCGATCCCCCGGCCTTTGCCAAGAATCGCGACAGCATACCGGCCGCTCGCCGGGGATACAAGGAAATCAATCTCCGCGCTCTGAAGCTCCTGAAGCCGGGCGGCTATCTGATTACATGCTCCTGCTCCTACCACATCACCGAGCCGTTGTTCCTTCAGATCATTGCCGAGGCGGCAACCGACGCGCGCCGGAACGTGGCCGTTGTCGAACGGAGAACGCAGGCCCAGGATCATCCCATTCTGCTCACGATGCCGGAAACACATTACCTGAAGTGTATGATAATTAAGGTCCTGGACTGATCTAATCGATTGAATGTAATAGCCTTATTGTGTGTCAAATATACTTGACATTAATACACTAAGATAATATTATGCGTGTGCGCTAATGTAGCGCTAAATTATCCAGGAGGATACGACAGTGAGTTTAGTCACCCGTTGGGACACACATCACGGCCTCTCCGGTTTGCAGGAACAGGTCAACCGGCTTTTCGAGAGTTCGTTTCCGGGTCGCTCAGATAACTCGGCTTTGACTACTTGGGCGCCGGCCGTGGACATCTACGAGACCGAGAATGAGCTGGTCGTGAAGGCCGATCTTCCCGACGTCAGCGAGAAAGACCTCGACGTTCGGATCGAGAACAACACGCTGACAATTCGCGGTGAACGGAAGTTCGAAAAGAAGGTGGAAGAGGAAAACTATCTGCGAGTCGAGCGCACCTACGGTTCGTTCAGCCGCAGCTTCAGCCTACCGAATACCGTGAACAGCGAAGCGATCAAGGCCGACTACAAGAACGGCGTTTTGACCGTCGAGCTGCCAAAGCGCGCCGAGTCGAAACCCAAGCAGATAAAGGTTAACGTAACAAACGGCCAAAACTAACACCCCTTCCAGGCGCGGGGCTGGCGGCATGCGCCTTCAGCCCCCGCTGTTTCTTGTACATTAAAAAAGTGAGAGACTTTGAATATGCTGCGCTTTGACAAATTGACAGTGAAGGGCCAAGAGGCCCTCCAGGCCGCTCAGGAAATGGGCGCGCGCTCCGGTCAGCAGCAGATCGAGCCGATCCATCTGCTTTGGGCGCTGACGACCCAGGGCGATGGCGTCGTGCCCCCTCTGCTTGAAAAACTCGGAGTATCTCCTGCAACGCTCACAAGCGAGATCGAGAAACAAATCGAGCGACTTCCGAAGGTGTCTGGCGGCGCCGAGCAATCCCTGAGCCGCGCTTCCAACAGCGTCCTCGAGAAGGCCTTTGACGAAGCCCAGCGACTGAAAGACGAGTACGTCTCAACCGAACACATTTTGCTGGCTGTTGCCGGCGCGGACCGCGACCCGGCGGGCCAGTTGCTCGCGCGCCACGGCGCGAGCCACGATGCCATCCTGCAAGCGATGGCCACCATCCGCGGCAGTCATCGAGTTACATCTCAGAATCCGGAATCCACCTATCGCGCAATCGAGCAGTACGCCCGCGACCTCACCGACGCCGCTCGCCGGGGCAAGCTTGATCCGGTGATTGGCCGCGACGAGGAGATCCGCCGCGTGATGCAGATTTTGGCCCGGCGCACGAAGAACAATCCTGTGCTGATCGGCGAACCGGGAGTAGGTAAGACAGCTATCGTTGAAGGCCTTGCCCAGCGAATCATCGCCGGCGATGTCCCGGAGGTTCTGAAACCGAAGCGTATCGTGGCGCTGGATCTCGCTGCGCTGGTTGCAGGCGCGAAGTACCGCGGTGAGTTTGAAGACCGGCTAAAAGCCGTGTTGAAGGAAGTTACCGAATCCGAGGGCCAGATTATTCTGTTCATCGACGAGCTGCATACGCTGGTGGGTGCAGGAGCAGCGGAAGGCTCGATGGACGCCTCGAACATGCTGAAGCCGGCGCTTGCCCGCGGGGAGCTGCGGGCCATCGGCGCGACCACCCTGAATGAATATCGGAAGTACATCGAAAAGGACCCTGCACTGGAACGCCGCTTCCAGCCTGTCCAGATCGGTGAGCCTTCCATTGAGGACACCATCGCGATTTTGCGTGGCCTCAAGGAACGCTATGAAGTGCACCACGGCGTGCGTATCAAGGACGCCGCAATTGTCGCTGCGGCCATACTGTCGCAGCGCTACATCACCGACCGTTTCCTCCCGGACAAGGCCATCGACCTGGTGGACGAAGCCGCTGCGGGCCTGCGCATGGAAATCGATTCGCTCCCGACCGAAATAGACTTGATCGAGCGCCGCATCATGCAACTGGAAATCGAACGCCAGGCGCTGCGGAAGGAATCTGACGCCCACTCCCGCGAACGCACCACTCAGCTTGAGCGTGAACTCTCGGCGCTGCGCGAACAGTCCAACGGTTTGAAGGCCCATTGGCAGACTGAAAAGGAAGCCATTGGCCGCATCCGGAAGCAAAAGGAAGAAATCGAGCGCCTGAAGGCCGAAGAGCTGCGCTTCGAGCGAGCGGGCGAACTTTCGCGAGTCGCCGAGATTCGCTACGGGAAGCTTTCTGCGGCAGAAAAAGAACTGAAAAACGCTCAGGACCACCTTGCGGCGATGCAAAAAGACCATCCGATGCTCAAGGAGGAGGTCGGCGAGGAAGAGATCGCGAAAATCGTGAGCAAATGGACCGGGATACCCGTCGGCCGGCTGCTCGAGGGCGAGGTCGAGAAACTCATCCATATGGAAGACCGGCTCCGCCTGCGCGTCGTGGGCCAGGATGCAGCGTTGGCAAGCGTGGCCAATGCGATTCGCCGCAGCCGTTCTGGACTGAGCGATCCCCATCGCCCCATCGGGTCGTTCTTGTTTCTCGGGCCGACCGGTGTGGGAAAGACTGAACTAGCTCGCGCACTTGCCGAATTTCTGTTCGACGACGAACGCGCGATCGTGCGACTCGATATGTCCGAGTACATGGAGAAGCACTCGGTCGCACGGATGATCGGTGCGCCTCCCGGCTATGTCGGCTACGAGGAAGGTGGACAGCTCACCGAACAGGTCCGCCGCCGTCCGTACTCGGTCGTGTTGTTGGATGAAATCGAGAAGGCCCATCCGGACGTCTTCAATGTCCTGCTGCAGATTCTCGATGACGGTCATCTCACCGACGGCAAGGGCCGCAAGGTGGATTTCCGGAACACCGTGATTATCATGACGTCCAACGTCGGTTCGACGGCCATATTCGAGCTTGCCGGCAAGGACCCGAAGAAGGCGCGCGAGGAAGCCATGAGCGCGCTCCGAGAAACATTTCGTCCGGAATTCCTGAACCGGATTGACGACATCGTGATGTTCAGCCCCCTCGGCAAGGAGCAGATCGAGCGCATCATCGATTTGCAGATGGATTCGTTCATGAAGAGAGTGGCCGAGAAAAACGTGGCCCTAACTCTCACGCCCGCCGCCAAGGTGCTGCTGTTCCGCGAGGGCTACGATCCGGCTTATGGCGCGCGGCCGATGAAGCGAGCCATCCAGCGCTTGATCCAGGATCCTCTGGCGATGAGACTGCTCGACGGCGAGGTAGGACCGGGCGACACCATCGTCGCGGACGCTGACTCGAAGACCGGAGAAATGAAGTTCAAGCGCGAACATGCGAAGGCAGGCGCCGCCTAAAACCGCGCAAGGGACAAGGACCATGAAGACATTCAAGACTGCATTCCTGCTGACGGCATTGACTCTGTTGCTGCTGTTTGCCGGCGAAGCCTACGGCGGTCGCAACGGCATGACGCTCGCGCTGGGCTTTGCGATTCTCATGAACGGCACGGCCTATTTTTTCTCGGATAAAATCGCTCTGATGTCAAGTGGTGCGCAGCCGATCAGCCGTGAGCAGTCGCCGCGCCTCTATGCGGTTATGGAGCGGCTGGCCGCGAAGGCGAATCTGCCGGTCCCCAAGCTCTATATGATCCCCCAGTCGGCCCCAAACGCCTTTGCGACCGGCCGAAACCCGAACCATGCTTCGGTTGCTGTTACGGCCGGCTTGATGGAGTTGATGGACGACGAGGAACTCGAGGGGGTGATTGCGCATGAACTCTCTCATGTGCGCAACTACGATATCCTGACTTCTTCGATCGCCGCCACAATTGCCGGCGCCGTTACGTTTATCGCACGGATGGGATTCTGGTTTGGCGGCGGACGCGATCGTGACCGCGAAGGTGGCGGGCTCACGGCCATTTTAATGCTGATCCTGGGGCCGCTCGCAGCGATGCTGCTTCAGCTCGGCATTTCCCGTCAGCGCGAATATCAAGCGGACGCATCCGGCGCACAGATGGTCGGGCACCCGTATGGTCTGGTCCGTGCGCTTGAGAAGCTCGGCGCCTACAACAAGAGAATCCCAATGGACATTCCGCCGTCCACATCAGCGCTCTGTATTGTGGCGCCGCTCAATGGTGGCCAATTCCTCTCCAATCTATTCAGCACGCATCCGCCGCTTGCTGATCGCATTGCGCGCCTGCAGAACATGACTATCACGCGGTAATTGCGTTGCGTTTGCGGCCCTGGCGACTGAGCTGTTTTTGTTCCCATGTCCGCGGGCCAGTCCCCCAGATGCCTGCCGCGCCGCTCCTTTCAGTACCTACTTTGCAACTGCGCAGAAACCATTAAATCTGCGTAAAATTTGCAGGGTAAGCTCCGGTGCAGGACCGTACGGCCGGCCTCGATCCCTCTGTATGTCATTCATTTATAACCCCTTCCGAGAGATGCCCCAGAAACGCCGGTTTGGTTCCGGGCGTGCTTTTATGAGCCTCAGCAAGGGGTTCCCACGGAGGAAACGAAAATGATTGACGAACAACCGGTAGTGGTAGCGCAGGAAGGGGCCGCCCCGCGATGGGTGAGTTTAGTCGTGGTGGTTCTTGCCATCGTATCTCTTGCAGCACTCGGTGTGGGTTGGGCAGCTTCGAATCGCGCCAATGCGCTTCAGCAGGCGCTGGCGGCACAGACACGGCAAGTCTCGCAGAATGACGATGTGACGAACCAGAGGCTTGCGAAGGCAGAGGACACCAACGCGCAGCTTCAGGGCGAACTCAGTGTGGTGACTGACAAGATGAAGTTGACGGAATCAGAGCTCGGCCGCGCACGCATGCAGACCAAGAAGATCAAGGACGAAGATGCGCAGCAACTGAACGATCTCACAAACAACGTAAATGGTCAGTTGGCAGCGAAGGCGAGCGTTGATGACGTCAATAAGTTGGGCACCGACGTCACCGGCGTCAAGACCGACCTCGATGCGACCAAGGACAGCCTGAACATGACCCGCGGCGAGTTCGGCACGCTGATCGCGAAGAACCACGACGAAGTCGAAGAGCTTCGCCGTCTGGGCGAGCGCGATTACTATGAGTTCACCATCGACAAGAAGAACACCCGCGAAAAAGTGGGCAGCCTGATGGTTGAGCTCCGCGGCGTCAACTCCAAGAAGAGCCAGTATTCGGTGAGCATCTTCGTTGACGATCAGCTCCATGAAAAGAAGAATCTGTCGGCCAACGAGCCGCTGTATTTCTTCCAGAATGGCAGCCGCGCGCCGCTCGAGTTTGTTGTCAACGCGATCGGCAAGGATAAGATCGTCGGTTACCTGAGTGTGCCCAAGGCGGGTGGAGCACACGCGCAGGCCGCCGGAAACTAACCTCACCGGTTGCCGTCCCCCTGGCGGGAGCGGCCGATGAAACAAAAAAAGGGCGTCCCGGTCGACCGGGACGCCCTTTTTTGCGTCTCGAACTATTCCGCTTTGCTGAGCGCCCGCAGTTTGCGGGTCAGAAACTTCTTGGCAAGCGAAGGCAGTTTGTCGTGCGGAATCTTCCCCTGCTCGTAGAGCTTCACTTTCGCTTTGGCTGTTTTTCGTCGACGCCGCTGGCGCTTCTGCGCCACGTAACGCTTGTCGTATGACATTGCTCGGCCCTCCCGATTTGAGTGCCACTCGATTGTAACCAAGAAGCACACGGATGCAAGCTCCGCTGTGATTTTGACCTCCGCTTCCGGTAGCATTCTCAGGTAGCTCCAGATACAAGCACCTGGACAATGCAAACCACCGTTATCCATGCCGGCACGATCCTGACGCCTGACGAGCAGATCAACGACGCCGTCATCCTCGTCGAGGCCGGCCGGATCGCTGCGCTCGGACATCGCGACGAAATCCGCGTGCCTGCCAATGCGGTCGATTACGTCGCGGCCGAGATGACCGTCGTCCCCGGATTCGTCGATGTGCACATCCACGGTGCGGGCGGCCACGACGTGATGGAAGGCACAACGCTCGCGCTGGACCGCATCGCGGCGACTGTCGCGCGCCACGGCACCACGTCGCTTGTCGCCACCACCGTCACCGCGTCGATCGAGGATACCTGCCACAGCCTGGAGGGCATTGCCCACTACATTCGCAGCCAGGAGCAGTTGAACGAGATTCAGGACGATGCCCGGCTTGCGGCCGAGTTCGTCGGAATTCACCTCGAGGGACCATTCATCAGCCACGCGCGTCGGGGGGTACATCCGCCGGACGCAATCGCTCAGCCTTCCACAGCAACCCTCCAAAAGTTTCTGGAAGCTGCGGATGGACTCGTGAAAATTGTCACGATCGCACCGGAAGTTCCGGGCGCAGACAAGCTGATTGAGTACGCTGTCGCGGCCAAGATCGTAGCCGCCATTGGCCATACCGACGCAGACTACGAACAAGGGCGCGCGGCGATTCAGGCCGGCGCCCGGCACGCCGTCCATATGTTCAACGCCATGCGGCCGTTCAGCCATCGCGATCCCGGCGTCGTGGGCGCGATCCTCACCGACCCGGAGGTGACGGCTGAAATCATCGCCGATGGCGTGCATGTCGCCGGCCCGGCCATACAGGTTCTGCTCGGGTGCAAGGGATTCGACGCCGTGGTGCTGGTGAGCGACGGAATCGCCGCCACGGGAATGCACGATGGAAGGTATCGGCTCGGGAATTTCGAAGTAATGGTCAAGGATGGAGTTGCGCGAAATTCTGAAGGGAAACTCGCCGGCAGCACTCTAACGCTGGATCGAGCCCTGCGCTATCTGGTTGGGATCGGCGTGCCGCTCCAAGAAGCCGTACGCATGGCCACGGTTCTACCCGCCAGGCGGCTCGGCCTTGCGGGCAAGAAGGGAATCATCGCCGTAGGCGCCGATGCCGATCTTGTCGCGCTGACCCCGGACCTGCGCGTCGCAGGAGTCATGACCCGTGGCGCTGGTCTGACTTAGGGACCGTGACAACGGTTCGGCGAGGAGCGAACAGAAGCGGAACAGTGCTGCGGATCACGAGCCCAGGCGCTCCATTCACCGGTCGCAAGTCTACGGATTCAGCGGGATCTGTAATTCTTCGGCAAGCTGGTAGGGATCAAACGGGCTGCACGCGAAATAGCGGCCGTCGAGCTCGAGCGTGGGGACCTTTCGAAGTCCGTTGTTTACGCGCAGGACAAGTTTTTCTGCATCCGGCGTCTCGTCAATATTCACTTCGCGAAATGCGACTCCGCGCTCGCGCAAGAACTGTTTCGCGCGGCGGCAATCGCCACACCACTTCGTGCCGTAGATTGTAAGTTCAGCCATTCTCGTCTTCCAAGCCATCAGGGTAACCAGCCGGGAGCTGACTTCATCGTGCCAGTTATCGGATGGAACGGGAAGGGCCGGAGTTCATTGTGGGGTAACCAGATGCAGACATTCGATCGAGCCTGAAGGTCCATACTAGTGTTGTGCGCCGTCGGACATACCGATACGGCCCGCCGCCTGCATGCGGATCAGGGCGCGATCCAGCGCAAGCTTCTCGCGCTGCCACTCTTCACTGCCAACGCCTGCTCTTGCCAGTTCGGCCTGTGCTCGATCGTGCGCCGCCCGGCTGCGCCCGACGTCAATTTCCTCGGCGCGCTCGGAAATCTCGGCGAGAACAATTACGCGGTCCGGTAGCACTTCGGCATAGCCGTTGATGACGGTGAGGAAGCGGTTCTCTGAGCCCTTGCGATATGCCAGGATCCCAACGCCAAGTTCCGTGATCAGCGGGGCGTGCCCCGGCAGTACGCCAAGGTAGCCCTCCTTGCCGGGTATCTCGACGGACTGCACGGTCTCCTGTAGAACGTGCCGCTCCGGCGTAACAATTTGTAGTTCGATCGATTCAGGCAACATTGATTTGATCCTGGTGCGAGGCGTGCGCCGGGGCTACGCGGTCGCCGCCATTTTCTCGGCTTTCTCCCGCGCTTCTTCGATTCCGCCCACCATGTAAAACGCCTGCTCCGGCAGGTCGTCGTGCTTTCCCTCGACGATCTCCTTGAAGCCGCGAATAGTGTCTTCGATCTTCACGTACTTTCCCTCGATGCCGGTGAACTGCGCGGCAACGAAGAACGGCTGCGAAAGGAATCGTTCGACCTTGCGCGCGCGCGCCACGGTCTGCTTATCGTCGTCAGAAAGCTCCTCAATTCCGAGAATGGCGATGATGTCCTGCAGTTCCTTGTAGCGCTGGAGCACCGACTTCACCGCGCGCGCGACGGCGTAGTGCTCCTGGCCCAGGATGCGCGGGTCGAGAATACGCGAAAAGCTCGCCAGCGGATCCACGGCGGGATAAATTCCCCGCTCGACAATCTGCCGGCTGAGGTTCGTGGTGGCGTCCAGGTGCGTAAACGTTCCGGCCGGCGCGGGATCGGTATAATCGTCCGCCGGCACGTAAATCGCCTGCACCGATGTAATCGAACCGTGCTTTGTCGACGTGATCCGTTCCTGCAGTTCTCCGATTTCGGTGTTGAGGTTCGGCTGATAACCCACGGCCGAAGGCATGCGGCCGAGCAATGCCGAAACCTCTGATCCGGCCTGCACGAATCGGAAGATGTTGTCGATAAACAGAAGCACGTCAAGATGTTCCTCGTCGCGGAAATATTCGGCGACCGTCAGGCCGGTCAATCCCACGCGAAGGCGCGCGCCGGGCGGTTCAGTCATCTGCCCGTAGATCAGGGCGCAGCGCGATTTTTCCGAATTGCCGGGAATGATAACTCCCGACTCCTGGAACTCGAGCCACAGGTCGTTTCCCTCGCGCGTACGCTCGCCGACCCCGGCAAATACGGAAACGCCACCGTGCTTCATTGCGACGTTGTTGATCAATTCCTGAATCAGCACGGTTTTTCCGACGCCCGCTCCGCCGAACAGTCCGATCTTGCCGCCCTTCAGGTAGGGCTCAAGCAGGTCCACGACCTTGATGCCGGTTTCGAACATTTCCAGGGTGGTGGACTGATCTTCCAGGGATGGCGCCGCTCTGTGAATGGGATAGCGCTTGTCGGTCTTTACCGGTCCCAGGCCATCGACCGGCTCGCCTACGACGTTAAGTACGCGGCCGAGCGTCCCGCGGCCGACCGGTACCGAGATCGGCTCTCCCAGATCTTCGGCCTTCATGCCGCGGACCAGTCCTTCAGAAGGTTTCATCGCCACGCAGCGGACGCGGCCTTCTCCCAAATGCTGCTCCACTTCGGCGATGATATCGAGCGGCTCGGGGATATCGAACCCTTCGCTTTGAATGCGCACCGCATTATGGATTCGTGGCAGGTGGCCTTCTTCGAACTGAACGTCCACCACAGGGCCAATGACTTCGGTCACGTGCCCGATCTTGTTCTTGTCCGTTGCCATTCTGACTTTCTCCTGTCGCTGCTGAATGTCTTATGACTGGGCGGAGGCCGCTCCGCTGACGATTTCGATCAATTCCTTCGTGATGCTGGCCTGGCGGATCTTGTTCATGTCGAGCGTAAGCGCCTCAATCAGATCTGAGGCGTTCCGCGTGGCCGAATCCATTGCCGTCATGCGCGCGGCGTGCTCCGCTGCCGCCGATTCCAGCAGAATTCGGTAAACTTCCGCCTCCAGATAGCGAGGCACCAGGCCGCCGAAAATCTCCTCGACCGGCTCTTCGTAGATGTAATCCACGAGCTGCGATTTGCCGGAGGCCGAAAGATCCGTCGGAAGCGCATCCCCATGTTCGTCGCGAACGCCGCCGGATGCGCCAGTCTCCCCCTTCGTGTCGGATTCGAGAACCGCCGGATCGATCGGCAACAGCTTCGCCGTGCGGAGCTTCTGAACCATGACATTCTTGAACTCGTTATACACCGCGTATACGGCATCCACCTCGCGGGCTGCGTACATCTGCGCGATCCGCCCGGCGATCTCCTTCGCGATCGAGAAGTCCACCTTGGCGGACACGTTGAGATACTCTCCCGCAATTTGCCATCCGCGCTTGCGCAGCGTATCCCGGCCCTTTTTGCCGATTGCGATCATCTGCGCTTTCTTCGACGAGTTCTCCTGGATGAACAGGACCGCTCGTCGAATGACGTTCGTGTTGAACGCCCCGGCAAGGCTGCGATCGCCGGTCAGTACGACAACGAGAATTCTCTCCTCGGGACGCCGCTCAAGCAGCGGATGCGCTGCAGATTCCATGCGAGCCGCAGCCGAGCGCATGACGCGCAAAATCTCGCTGGCATACGGTCGCGCTGCAAACACCCCTTCCTGGGCACGCCGCAGTTTTGCGGCGGAAATAAACTTCATCGCCCGGGTGATCTGCTGCGTGCTCTTCACCGAGCGAATACGGCGCCGATAATCCAGAAGTGTGGGCATGAAAAGAACTGAGCCAGCTTTAGTTAGCCGCCGCAGCCGCCCCGGCGGTCTGCAGGAAGCGCTCCTTGAACGCATCGAGCGCGGTTTTCGCGTCCGCTCGCACGGCGTCGTCCAGCGCCTTTTTCTCGCGGATGGTTTTCAGCAGGCCGCCGTAGTTGGCTTCGATAAACGGATACAGCTCGCGTTCGAATCGCCCGCACTCGGATACCGCAATATCGTCCAGGTATTTGTTGGCGCTTGCGAATATCAGCAGGACCTGCTTCTCCACCGGAAGCGGCTGGTATTGATCCTGTTTCAGGATTTCCATCAGGCGTTGTCCGCGCGCTAACTGGGCTTGCGTGGTCTTGTCCAGCTGATCGGTGCCGAACTGCGCGAACGCCGCAAGGTCGCGATACTGCGCCATGTCCAGCCGCAACGTGCCGGCCACTTGGCGCATGGCCTTGATCTGGGCGTTGCCTCCCACGCGGCTCACGGAAATGCCCGCGTTGATCGCGGGGCGAATGCCGGCATTGAACAGGTCCGCTTCCAGATAAATCTGGCCGTCTGTGATCGAGATCACGTTGGTCGGAATGTAGGCCGAAACGTCGCCGGCCTGCGTTTCGATTACCGGCAACGCGGTAAGCGAGCCCGCGCCCAGCTTGTCATTGAGTTTCGCTGCGCGTTCCAGCAAGCGCGAGTGCAGGAAGAAAACGTCACCAGGAAACGCTTCGCGGCCCGGTGGCCGCCGCAACAGGAGCGAAATCTCGCGGTAGGACTGCGCGTGTTTTGAAAGATCGTCGTAGAAACAGATCGCGTGGCGCTTGGTATCGCGGAAATACTCGCCCATAGCTGCCGCGGCGAACGGCGCGATGTACTGCATCGTCGCAGGTTCGCTCGCCGTCGCAGCCACAACGATGCTGTACTCCATCGCGCCGTGGTCCGTCAGTGTTTTTACTACCTGCGCGACCGTCGAGCGCTTCTGCCCAATCGCGCAGTAGATGCAAATCATGTCCCCGCCCTTTTGATTCAAAATCGTGTCGAGGATGATGGCGGTCTTGCCGGTCTGGCGATCCCCGATGATCAATTCGCGCTGGCCGCGTCCGATCGGGATCATCGAGTCTATGGCCTTGATCCCGGTCTGCACCGGTTCGCGCACAGGCTGGCGATCGACTACGCCCGGGGCAATACGTTCCAGAGGGTTGCGCTGGTCGGTCCCTACCGGCCCCTTTCCGTCCAGCGGTTGCCCGAGCGGATCCACCACCCGGCCGATCATGCCCTCGCCCACCGGCACGGACATAATTCTGTTCGTGCGCTTTACAGTGTCACCTTCGCGAATCTGGGTATAGTCGCCCAGCAGCACAGTGCCAACCTGATCTTCTTCAAGGTTCAGCGCGATGCCGAATACGCCGTGCGGGAATTCCAGCATTTCGCCGGACATGCACCGGTCCAGGCCGTGAACGCGCGCGATACCATCGCCGACGGAAATGACCGAGCCGACCTCCTCCACTGCAACCGTCTGCTGATAGTTCTCGATCTGCTCGCGCAGTATCTTTGTGATCTCGTCAGCCTTGATATTCGCCATCCGGGGCTCCTATTCCGCTTCCAGCTGCTCGCGCAACCGGCTCAATTGCTCGCGTACCGAACCGTCGTATACGGTTGAGCCGACGCGCACGACGGCGCCGCCCACAAGAGACTCGTCCTCGTGGAAGCGCGCTTCGATCTTTTTTCCGCTGCGCTTTTCAAGCGCTGCGGTCAGCTTCTTTCGCTCCTCGGCGCTCAACTCACGCGACGAGGTCACATCGACTTCGGCGATGCCAAGCCGCGCATTCAATTCCAGCTGGAAAGCCTGCTGAATCTCGCCCAGCATTTCCGTACGGCGATTATCCACGAGCAGGCTGATGAAATTCCGCACCGCAGGCGTCAGGTCCATCCGCGCGGCGACCTTCTGGACGACCTGCAGTTTCGCCTCGCGGCTCACCGCGGGGCTTTCAAGCGAAATTCGCAGATCGGCCGATGAATCGTAGGCGTTCGTGAAGGCGGCGAGATCACCCTTCACACGCTCGGCGTTCTTCTGTTCCAGCGCCACGTCGGCGAGTGCCGCCGCATACCGGGTCGAAACCGCGCCGTTCAATTCGCACCGCCTTCCAGCTCCACAACGAATGCGCCAAAGCGCGCGGTTTCCACCTTGGGAGTCAGCTCCTGTCGCAGCAGGGCTTCGGCGCGCTCAATGGCCAACCGCGCGGCCAGCGCCTTTAGTTCCAGGCGCGCTGCGCGCTCCGTCGCGGCAATTTCGGCCTGCGCGGCACGCTCGATGTTGTCGGCCTCAGCCCGGGCCAATGTGCGAACTCGCTCAGCCTCGAGCGCCGCCGCACGCTTGGCCTCCAGGCGCATTTCGGCGACGTCGGTGCCGATGTTTGCGAGCTTGGCCTGCGCTTCGCTGCGCCGCTTCTCGGCGGCTTCGCGCGCCCGCGCGCCTTCAGCAATCTTCTGCGAGATTTCCTCTGCGTGCGTTCGGAAGTAGGGGAGCGCCTTCCTGAGACCATAGATCAGCAGGCCCAGAACGATGGCGAAATTGATCCAGCGGAATACCTGGCCGACGGGAGAGTCGGCAGGCGACGGCTTGCTCTCCTGGGCGAGGATTGGCGCGGCCGAGAGAGCGAAAAACACGCCAAAACGCGCGAGTAATCCCAGGGAAAACCGGGCGGCGGTGTTCATCTTCCAGAACCCCTGCCGGAACCGCCTCGCAAGGTCGACGGCTTGTCGAGTATGGCGCGAACGATCTGGCCGGCGAGAGCCGGCGTTTCACTTTCCACCTGGGCTCGAGCCGAGGCGAGCTCCGCCGCAATTCTTTTCTTGGCCGCGTTCACGTCTTCCTGTGAGCGCGAACGCATCGCCTTCAGCAGCTTGGCGCGGTTATCGTTGGCTTCCTGCCGCGCCAGTTCCTGCTCGGCATAGATTTCTGCACGCGCCTTGCGCAGCGCGTCATGATAGGAATCCATCTCCTGCTTCGCGCCGGCCTCGGCTGCGGCCGCCTCCGCGCGCGCTCCGTCGATGCGGGCGTTTCGCTCCGCCATCGCCTTCTGAATTGGCCCGAAAAACGCCCAGCGCAGGAACAAATAAAAGAGCAGAACGACGACGACGGTCGGCAGAGCACCGAGGAACAGTTTGCCGAGCTGGTGTGCGATTTCCATCGTGAAGGAAAGGTACTGCGGCCAATCTCCTGGTTGTTTTTGCGATTTACGGCGTGCAGTCCGCCGCTGCGACACACACTTCAACGGACGAACAAAAGCGAGAAATTATCGCATCGGCACTGCTTCGCGTCAAATCCTTTGGCGGCTCCGCGATGGGCCGGCATGTGAGCTGCGCGGGCCCAGCGCTATACCCCGGGCCCTGGTTCACGGGTCGTGCGTAGGTGAACCGCTGCGGGATTGCAGTTGCCCGGTCAAGGATTGGTACGGATTTGCGCGCGGCGGCCCATCGGCAGGCACTGGACGGGACTGCTTTGGAATGATCTGGTCGGAGAAACGCTCCATCTCCTGGAGCTGCGGACTGAACTGCAACAACAAGAGGTCCACGCCGGCTCGCTCGAACTCGGCGATCTGAGTCTTGACCTGGTCCGGAGTGCCGACCAGGCCCGACCGGAGTCCACGGTTGGAAACCGAGTACTCTTCAAGTGAAACTCTTCGCTCCAGCTGGGTACCGGCGAGCCATTGCTGATAATTCTGGAATCCTGCGGCGTTCTGCTTTACATCTGTGATCCGCCGCAACTCCGCATTTGCTTCCTCAGTGGTATCGCGCACGATTGCATAGGCGGCGACCCCAAACTTGAGCGGCGGCTGCTCCAGTTGGAGGCGGCGCCGAGTCATGTCAGCGATTTTCAAGCGAATTGCGTCCGGAGGGTCTCCGTGCATTACATAGGCATCGCAGGAGCGAGCGATCAGGTCCTTGGCGGCTTCTGACTCCCCTCCGGCATAAAGCGCAGGCCTTGGTTTCGTCACCGGCTTTGGAGCCAGTGCCGTGTTTTCCACCCGATAGTGCTTTCCGGAGAACGAAAAGCGTTCCTCAGTCCAGACGCCATTCACGACTTTCAGCCATTCCGCAGTACGCCCGTAGCGGTCATCATGCTGTTCGAAGTGGACTCCATACTGCTTGGCTTCGTCCGCCCACCAGGAGGAGACGACGTTGAGCGACAGCCTGCCGCCGCTGATGTGATCGATGTTGGCTGCCTGTTTGGCGAGCAGTGCGGGCGAGTGAAATGTCGGTCGTACCGCAACCATGAGCTCAAGCGAACTGGTGACGGCTGCGA
>DATNKU010000032.1:0-67121 GCA_035603235.1 Candidatus Cybelea sp.
CTTGTTCCACCACTTCCTGTAATGCTAATCTCCCGTCATCTGATGACATGGGGTGTCTCCTTTCTGCCCGCCAAGGCAGAGTCGTTGGGAGACACCCTCTTTCTTTTTATCCCCACTTTCAACAGGAAATCTTACAGACGGCATTTTCCATATTTTCCATTCCCATGCTGGAAAACGCCGCCCGCCCCAGTTCGAGTGGAATTTCTCCGGTGTATCGCGCCGTCATCGCAGCAGAACTGTGACCCATTCGCCGACGAAGGACAGTAGGATTCATCCCGGAAAGTTCCCATCTTCGATTGCGGCCACGCGGTAGTCGAACAGTACAACGAAGGCTTCGCAAGTTTTGTGGAGAGCGTCGCGTTCAAAAGACTGGTTGCTCCGTGAGTCTGCGCAGATGCCAGAGAACGCTTGGCGAATTGTCGTGAAGAGCGTGTGCCTGCGGCCTAGCGTAAAGTTGGTGGAAAAAAAATCCTCCAGTTTTGATCGAATGTCGGATCGTCAAGACCGTGGCAGAGATAAAAGTCGAGCTCTAGGCCGCTCCCTCTCGCTATGAGTTGATCTTCCTCGGAATAGCCAGCACGTGAGAGGTAGAAGCCAATCGATTGGTGGTAGGGATATATGTAGTCGAGCTTCGTCAGGAGTTCCATGAGTTTTTTGACGGATGCCCGGTTCCTGGCAAGTCTGAAAGCTTCGAGCACAGCAGGAACACCTCCGGCGTATCCCGGCCGGACAGTGATGTCGACGAGGGTCCTCTCCAAGGATGTCACATAGAGGTTATGGCCCGATGGTGCCTTGGCGACTTCGACTTCTAGACGGCCCGTGTGCTTCCCGCTCAGCACCGTGATGGTAGAGTCGCGGTATTTGTAGGCTAGTCTTGATCGTCTTTGTTGGTTCCGAAAAGCGCGATGGATGGCTTCCTGCGAGAGCTGACCTGAATTCCGACGTTTTTCAGATTGTTCTTTGTTGACGAAAATGTTCTTGTGATTTGGATTTAGTCCATGGATCCACATGGCGGAGGCGTGGGAGAAGAACGCGCCATTCTTTACCGACAGGGCGACGGACACGGGCGATGCGTGGGTTCCCCAGGTGTATCGCAAGAGTGTTGGGTAATCAGATGAACGAAGTCGGAGTTCTCTCAGCTTGGTTTTGCTGAGAAGCATCTTAACGAAGATTTGAGCTGTCATGCTGCGAGGTAAATTCCACAAGTGGGTGTGTTCGTTGAAGATGGATTCCAGATCGGAAAATGTGAACGCGCGATCGAAGTTGGTCTCGAAGTACCGTTTCAAGAGGGCGGCGTCGATGTCGGATTTGGGCATTTGACCGTGATCGTCAAACCGGACTGCTTGGTATACATACCAAGCAGTCCGGAAAGAGAGCAAGAAGGCTTCGTTTTGGAAGGCAAGGTATATATACCTTGCCTTCCTTTATCGGGGCGATTGGCAGGGTGGTTCAGGCAGAAGGCATTGGAATCATATTGGATGTCACATTCGTGCCCTGTCAGGGCACACTCTTTACATGTAATATGACAAGAGCTAAGCTAGTCGTGGAAAAACACCATGACAAAGCAACTTCGTTCGCCCGCTAAGACGGCGGGAAGTCGATCCGCCCGGCTTATCGCCGCACTCTATGACCGCAGCCAGACTACGTTCACGTTATCGAACGCCCAGGAACTTACGGGCCTAAGCGCAAATTCACTGCGTAGCCTCCTTCGAAAGGCCGTGGATCGTGGATTGGTCTCGCGCCTGAAGCCAGGGTTGTTCACGCTCGTTCCCTCAGAACTTGGAAGTGAGCGGGAGTACGCGGGCAACCCTTATCTAGTCGCGCGCGCGCTCGTTGGCGGCGCACCATATTATCTGTCTCACTCAACAGCTATGGAATTACATCGAATGGTAACTCAGCCGCGGCTCGAAGTCATCGTGTCCGCTTCCAAGAGGATTACGAATCGCGTCCTTCACTCGACGGGCTACAAGTTCATATCTGTTAAGCCGGAAGAAATCTTCGGTACGCAGCCACACTGGGTCACGAAGCAGGATCAGATCATCGTGAGCGATATTGAGCGGACCGTGGTTGACGGCCTAAGACGCCCTGAATATTGTGGCGGGATCGCCGAGGTGGCAAGAGGTCTGTGGATGAGACACGAAGACGTCAAAACGAAGAAACTCGTCCAGTATGCAACGCGGCTGAAGGTGGGTGCAGTAAAGCGCAGACTTGGCTACCTCCTTGAATTGTACGGCCTTGGAACGTCCGCTGATTTAGATCGACTACGCGATGGGTTGACCCGAACATACGACCTGTTGGATCCCGTTCTCGGCAAGAGTGGTCCGTACACGGGACGTTGGCGTTTACGACTGAACGTCTCGGCTGATGAGCTGGAATCTATCAGGCAGACATGATCCCACAGCGAAAGATCTCGATTCTCTCAAATAGGCTTGCTCGCGAAGGCGGCCGGCGCATTCCGGAGGCGGTACTTGAGCGTGACTACTGTCTGGCATGGTTCTTAGCGATGCTCGCGCGATCTCCCTTGAAGCCGATTCTCGCTTTCAAAGGTGGGACAGCGCTAAAGCGCTGTTACTTTGACAACTATCGGTTTTCCGAAGATCTCGATTTCACGCTACTCCAGCCGATAGAGCTCGAGGAAATTCTAAAACACCTAGAAACCTTGTACGCCGAGATCCGCAACGCTTCGGGAATCGCGTTTGCATTCGACCGACTCGACCGGCACGGGCATACGAATAGCCACACGTTCTATCTGAGGTACACCGGGCCGTTGCCCGGTGAAAACTCAGTCAAAGTCGACATAACAATCACTGAACATATAACTCGACCATGTGAGGAGCGTGTCGTCCTACGATCGTATCCGGAATTCGAGGATGTGCCGGAAGGACGCGCAATCACCATTTATTCCCTGGCTGAAATTGCCATCGAAAAAATAGTCGCGCTCATGGACGCGGCACGAACTGAACCAAGAGATCTCTATGATCTGTGGTATCTCACAACTGAGGGTGGCGTAGATCTCCTGTTGGTTCATGACGGAATTCGGGAGAAGCTGCGCTTTCGCGACAAGCTGTTTGTGGGCATTCAGAGCGCTGTCGCAGCAAAAGAGGCTCGACTTCGGGCGCTGTGGATAGCTCGATTGGCGCACCAAATGTCGATTTTGCCGGAATTCGACGGTGTTTTTCGTTCAGTTCGGCAGAAGCTACGCGAAGCGGAGCTGCCCTAAAGCGATTCTCGCGTTCGGTGAAAGTAGATTGCTTGCAACATGGCCGCGGAAGGGACGCAGGATGGCCAGACAAGCTGAAAAGGCGAAGCGACTGCAACCGCTCCCCGAGACGTTGCGGCGTTTGTTCCTCACTTCAGGGAATGTATGTGCGTTCCCGGGTTGCCGAGAACTAATGATCGATTTGGCCGGCCATTTTGTTGGTCAGCTCTGCCACATTGAGGCTGCGGAACCGGGGGGCGAGAGGTTCAACCGTTTCATGACAAATGAACAAAGGCGGGCGTTCGAAAACCTGATGCTCATGTGTCATGGACACCATGTGATCACAAATGATGTAGAGCAATATTCCGTGAGCAAGCTCAAAGATATGAAGGTGAATCACGAGACAATGTTTTCCGATCCTGCAGTTGCTATGGTTCGGGTATTGGAGGACGTGACCGCCAAGACGGAGAGTCGCAAGGCGCGATCGTTGAAACGTCTAAACGAAGTGCTTGCTTGGGGTCTTGACGATCATGAGCTGGAGGACAGCGCAAAATTGTTAAACGGTCTGGCGTCACGGCTACAAAATCTTCCGAAAAACGCTCGGGTACTTGTCAGAATCATTGTAGAGCGCGCCGGGTCGGTTAGGAGACGCGGACAGCGTCCTGAGCTACCTTTTGTCGAATTAGCCGAGTCATGCAATTTTGATCAGGGTGAGATTTCGCGTTTGATCCAGATTCTGGAGCGCCACGGTTTCGCGCAGGTATGGGAAGGTGAGGGTCCGAGTGAAACCGTTGGCTTGAACGAATCCCACGATTATCCGTCCATGTGGTTCGACTTTTTGAAATTTTCGAGAAAGATGGGGATTCCGCTCAAGTCGATTATCGACGACGTGCAATTTCATCTTCTCGACTGAGGCCAAGTCTTCGTTAGCACAGCCACCGCGCAGGGGAAATATGTTCGACGGTATTCACAGGCGACCTTCTGTGCTCAGAGCTGCGCCATTTTCCACGATTTTCCAACTAGAGGACGGCTTGCCGCAGTTCAACGCCGCCAGATCAGCGTGTTAGGGTTCACTAGGTGAGCTTGGGAAGCTCCTGTACTGCCTTTGTACGACGCCCGCTCAGCCTCAAATCCAAACGCAGAATACCACCGCCGCCGCGCGCCAGGCAAGAATGCAAAACGCTCGCGCTCGCTCTGAACGACTCGTCTATATTCCCTCGTTCCGGTGACCAGCCTCGAGATCGCACCTTCCGCGCTTTGGCCAAGAAGGATTCAGCGATTCGTTGCGCACAACGCTCCGTGCTAAAGTGGGCCGCTCAAGCGGATCAGGGAGGGGAAGTGGCTTACGGAAATTTGCGGGATTTTCTAAAAAAACTGGAGAAGGAAGGCGAGCTCCAGCGGATTTCGGCTGAAATCGATCCGGTCCTCGAGATCACGGAGGTCTCTGATCGCGCGGTCAAGGCCGGAGGCCCGGCGCTGCTTTTTGAGCATCCCCGAGGATCGCGAATTCCGGCGGTCACCAATCTTGTTGGCACCGAGCGGCGCATGAATTTGGCCTTGGAAGTCGATTCGCTTGATGAGATCGCCGGGCGCATCTCATCCATTCTCGACATGCAGTCGCCGCAAGGGCTGCTCGACAAAGTGAAGATGCTGCCGAAACTCGCCGAGCTTGGCAATGTCTTCCCGAAAACCGTGCGGAGCGGCGAGTGCCAGGAAGTCGTGCGCACCGAAGGTTTCTCGCTTTTTGATTTCCCGATCCTGCAGTGCTGGCCGCAAGACGGCGGCCGCTACATCACCTGGCCCATGGTCATTACCAAGAATCCCGAGACCGGCAAGCGAAACGTGGGCTGCTATCGCATGCAGGTGTTCGATCACAAAACGACGGGGATGCACTGGCAGACCCAAAAGCACGGCGCCGAACATTACCGGAGCGCGCGTTCCCGGGAGCAAGGCGGACGGCTCGAGGTGGCCGTGGCCATCGGCGCGGACCCCGCCACATGCTTCAGCGGCATTCTGCCGGTACCGCCCGACATGGACGAATTTCTTTTTTCGGGCTTCCTGCGCAACGATCCTGTCGAGCTGGTGGCATGCAAGACAGTCGATCTTGAAGTTCCGGCAAACGCCGAGATCGTACTCGAGGGTCATGTCGAACTCGGAGAGATGCGAACCGAAGGTCCGTTCGGTGACCACACCGGCTTCTACTCGCTGGAAGGCGAGTACCCGGTATTTCACGTCGATTGCGTGACCCACCGCAAAGATCCCGTATATCTCACGACCATCGTCGGGCCTCCACCGCAAGAGGACTATTTTATCGGCCACATGATCGAGCGGGTGTTTCTGCCGGTCATGAAGATGCAGCATCCCGAGATCGTCGATGTGGCTATGCCGGCCGAAGGTATTTTTCAGAATCTGATGATCGTGTCCATCCGCAAGAGCTATCCGGGACACGCTCGGAAAACAATGAATGCGATCTGGTCGCTCGGCCAGGCCATGTTTACGAAGGTCGTGGTGATCGTGGACCACGACGTCAACGTGCAGGATTCGCGCGAAGTAGTCTGGAAGGCACTGTGCGCGATCGATCCGGAGCGCGATATTGCTTTCGTGCTCGGTCCCGTCGACACGCTTGACCATGCTGCCAGGCGTCAGGACTTTGGCTCGAAGATGGGGATCGATGCGACCCGCAAATGGCCCGAGGAAGGCTTTGCCGGGCGCTGGCCCGACGAGATCAAAATGGATGCAGACACAAAACGGCGCATCGATTCAATCTGGAAACAATTAAAGATTGTCCAGGGCAAACACAAAGCGTAGGTCCCAAACCCCTTCCAAACCCCGTGTTCCCCTGATTTCCCTGCGTTTTCGGCCCTTCCTGTACCCCGGGCCGGGTTTTACCAAAAGCACACGCACCTAACATGTGGGTTGACACTGTGAGTTGCGGATGCAATAAACGATTCAAGGAGAGCGTACCGGGTCTATCAGTACTACCGGCCTGCGCTCACCGGATCGATCCCCAAAGGGGTTGGGGAGCACCAGAACCCAAGGGCAGCGGGGTTTTCCTGAAACGGCGCGCGACTCGGTAAAGCTATGTGGAATCCGCCCTGTAAAACGGCGCGGAGCAAGAAGCGAGGGGCCACACGATGTTTAATCTGGGTAAATCAAAAGCGTTAATTGGCCTGGACATTGGCTCAAGTTCGGTGAAGGCCGTCGAATTGAAGAAGGTAAAAGACGGCTATGAGCTGGTGAGCTATGGCCTGGAGCCTCTGTCCCAGGACACCGTCGTGGACGGCGCCATCATGGACGCGCCTTCGGTGGCGGAAAAGATCATTTCGATATTCGACGCGCAGAAGATCAAGGTGAAAGACGTGGCCACGTCCGTGTCGGGCCATTCGGTGATCGTCAAGCGGGTAAGCATGCCCCTGATGACCGAAGAGGAGCTCTTTGACCGGATACAGGCCGAAGCGAGCCAGCACATCCCGTTCGACATCGCCGACGTCAATCTGAGCTACCAGCTGCTGGAAGCAACCGAAAATCAGATGGATGTCCTGCTGGTGGCGGTCAAGAAAGACAAGATCCTGAACCACACAAACGTTCTCGCGCAGGCCGGCAAGACCCCGGTTGTGGTCGACATCGATGCCTTTGCCCTGCAAAACAGCTTTGAAGTGAACTACGAACCGGATCCTTCGCAGGTCGTGGCTCTTTTGAATGTCGGCGCGAGCGTGATGAACATCAACATCATCCGCGGATGGACGCCACTGTTCACTCGCGACGTCTCAGTCGGAGGCAATCAGTATACCGATGCACTGCAGAAAGAACTCGACCTGAGCTTCGAAGACGCCGAAAAACTGAAAATGGGCGGAACCCTGGCGGGAGTCAGCGAAGAGCAGCGTTCGGCCATCCTGCGCTCGGTCTCGGATATTTTGATCCTGGAAATCCAGAAGACGTTTGATTTCTTCCGCGCGACGGCCAGCGGCGAGAACATCCGCCGAATCGTTGTTGCCGGGGGAACTGCGCGGGTTCCCGGACTGCTCGACCTGCTGAAGGAAGAATTCGCCATGCCGGTCGAGGAGCTCTATCCATTTCGCAAGGTGGCAATCAATCCAGGGCGTCACGATGAAACCCAGCTTCGCGAGTTGGCGCCGCGCCTGGCAATCGCCGTCGGCCTGGCGCTGAGGAGCTTTGACACGCTATGATCCGGATTAACTTACTCGGCCAAACTCGTCCTAAGGCCGCCAAGCAAGCCGTGCCGCTGGAAGCCACTGTACAGATTCTGTTCGCAGCCGTGGCGATCGGGCTCGCGGTCGTCATTCTGGGAATCGTCTACTACCAGCAGAAAAGTCAGCTGGACGAGACCAACAAGCGCATCGCTGCCCTGAAGGCGGAAAAGGCCAGCCTGCAACAGATCAAGCTCGATGTGGACCGCTTCGAGAGCGAGAAGAGCGCTCTGCAGCAGCGCATCGACGTGATCGAGACGCTGCAGCGCAACCGCAGCGGCGCGCAGGACATGCTCCAGATGGTTGCCAACACCGTCGTCCGAATCGACTCGCTCTGGCTTACCTCTCTGGACCGCAAGGGCGACACCCTGGAATTGCAGGGTGAGGCGGGATCGATCAACGCTGTCGCCAATTTCATCACGGAATTGAAGAAATCGGGCTATTTCAACCAGGTAGAAATAAAGAGCGCCAAAGAGAACGACCTCTTGCCTGGCGTCGAGACCTATGGCTTCACGATGACCGTCGCCATTGCTCCTGCGACAGGCGGTCCGGCGAAACCCGAATCTGTCGGTACACCGCAGTCCCCGCAACCGGCGGCCAAGGGAAGGAGCTAAGCCATGGCAACATCTTTCCGAGACTGGCCCTGGCCGCTGCAAGCCCTGCTCTATGTGGGATTGACGATCGTCCTGGTTCTGGCCGGACTCTATATCCCGGGTTTGCCGCTGGCGACTGTCCGAACACAGCTTGAGGCTGCGCAGGCCGAAGTCAAACCGCTTGAGTCCGATGTACAGAACCTTCGCGTGTACAAACAGCGGCGCGCAGAGCTGCAAACCGAAATGGATGCGCTGCAAAAGCAGCTCGCAACCCTGCAAACAATCGTCCCTGAGGACAAAGAGACCGATCAGTTCATCCTGATGGTCCAGCGTGCCGCCATCACCTCGGGCGTCGCGATCCGCTCACTCACCGCGGGCGCCGTTGCGCAAAAGCCCTACTACTTTGAAATGCCTTTCGCAATTGAGGCCGACGGCCCTTATTACGCGGTCCTTGATTTCTTCTCAAGGCTGGGACGCCTGTCGCGGATCATCAACGTGGGCGACCTGAAACTCGCGTCTCTGCCAGCTGGAGGCACGAAGTTCCACATGGCCCCCGGAGCGTCTGTGAACGGGACATTTACGATCACCACCTTCTTCACGAATTCGGCGGAACAAAATGCGGCCCCAGCGCCGGCAAAAAAGTAGGGCGATGACGATGAATATGGCAAACACATCCGCAAAGCTGCTCGCTGTAGTGGCCCTGGCCCTTCCGCTCGCAACTGGAGCGTGGGCGCAAGACGCACCCGCCATGGCCATGAAAGCCCAGAGTCCCAAACCTGCGAAACCGCGCAAAGTGGCCAAGGCGGCGCAACACGCCAAAACCGCCCCGGCGGCAGGCGCAGGCGCGCAAGCTCCGGGGGACAAGATCGAAGCGGTCGGCAAACGCGACCCGTTCGCGCCGCTGATCAACGACAAGAAAGATACCGGTCAGCACCTGCCCCCAGGGAAAGCCGGCCTGGTAATCGCCACGGTGCGCGTCGACGGCGCCGTGCGTTCGGGTAATGCAATGATCGCGGTGGTTTCCAATCCGGAGCAGAGTGTGTACTTCATCCGGGAAGGCGACCGGCTCTATGACGGTGATGTCGAAAAGATTGGGCTGGATGGAGTCACGTTTAAAGAGAATTCGAAGGACGCTTTCGGTAAACCGGTCGAGCGCATGGTGACGAAGCGAATCTACGCGAGTGCAGGAGAGCAGCAATGAGGATCCTACGGAGGGCGTTGGGACTGGGCGCGCTGCTTGCGGCCGGTCTAATTTTGACAAATGGAGCGCTACGGGCGAGTGATGCGCCGGTGGTTCACGTGAAGGCGGTGGTCAACGACGGCGCAGTCCGCTTGCAAGCGGACGCCAATGCTCCGTTTGAATACTCGACCTATCGCCCCAGCGCGAGCCTCTACGTGCTCGATCTGACCGGTGTGTCCGCTGCAGATCCGGCGGGCGCGCGCGTGGTCGCATCGGACCTGGTGAAGAGCTACCGCCTGATTACCTATTCCTCGGGCGCAAAGCCAGTCGTTCGGCTTGAGATCCTGCTTGCCGAGGGCGTTGAGCCGAAGCTGGAACGGCAGGGTAGCGAAGACCTTACCTTGCTCGTCTCGCGTGCGGGGATCGTCCCCTCTGCGGACAGCTCCGTGCCTGCGACTACGAACGCGACTCTCGTGCCCGTTTCCGCCAAAGCTTCGGCCTCAACTCCTTCGGCCCACCAGGCGATTCGCCAGGTGCATCTGGAGCAAAACGGAGCCTCGACCGAGGTCAGCATTTCAGGTTCGGGTCCGCTGACCTATCATTCGATTCAACTGCAGAATCCGGACCGACTTGTGCTCGATTTCGCCGGTTCGCACCTGACCACCAGTGAGAAGCAGATCGCGAGCAACCTTGATCCGGTCCGTGAAATCCGGCTGGCTCAATTTACGCCAGAGATTTCCAGAGTCGTTATTGATCTCCGCGAACCGGCCCGCTACAACATCAAGGGCGACGGAAGCACTGTGACCGTTTCTTTTGAGGCCAAAGGCGCAGCCGCAGCCGCGGCGCAGCCCGCCGATTCTGCGTCAACGGTAACCACGAAATCCGAGGCAGTCCGGGCATCAACAGCGCCTGGCGAAATTCCTGCACCGGCCGCAGCTCTACCGGCTTCTATGACCCAGACCTCGGCCGCGCTTGCAACCCCGGTGGCAGCTCCTGTGAAGGAAGCGATCGAAACTGCTTCCAATACCGCACCGGCTCCCGCTCCGGCTCCGGCGCCAGTTGCCGCGGCTGCTCCTGCACCTGAAGCCGCACCGGCACCGATTGCTCAAACTCCGGGAGCAACGACAGTTGCGCCCGTAGGCAAGTATTCCGGTGAACCGATTTCGGTCAACCTGAAGGACGTCGATTTGCGCGACTTCTTCCGGCTGATCCATGAGATCAGCGGCCTGAACGTCGTCGTGGACCCGGGCGTGAAGGGCAACCTCACGATCGTTCTCGATGATGTGCCGTGGGACCAGGCACTGGACATCGTGCTGAAGAACAACGATCTCGACAAACAGCTTGACGGAAATGTTCTCCGCCTGGCTACCAAGGACACTCTGAGGAAAGAAGCGGACGAGAACCGCGACCTCGCGAAGGCTGTCGCCGAGTCAGCCGAGGTTGTTACCACCACGCGCGTCCTAAGCTACGCTAAGGCAACGGCGCTTGCGGTCACACTCAAGAAATTCCTTTCGTCCCGCGGAGATATCATCGCCGACGACAGGTCCAACACCCTGATTATTCGCGATATCCCGACCACGCTCCCGGTTATGGACAACCTCATCCGGCAGCTTGACCGGAAGTCGCAGCAGGTGGAAATCGAAGCCCGCGTAGTTGAAGCAAACCGCTCCTTCTCGCGCGAAATCGGTACCCAGTTCGGCTTTGCGGGAGCCAATCCCAGCCGCAGTAACGTGGTTGGAGGCACCGGAGGCGTAGGCACTAGCCCGATCACCCGAGGTCCGGGGCTGCCTACACCGCCAGTTGTCGTGAGCAGCAGCGGAGCGTCCTCAGGCAACACGATGCCGCTCGCATCAAACCTCCCGGCGAGCGTCCCGACCAGCGGTATTCAGTACGCCTTTTCGTCTGCGAACTTTGCCCTGGATATGATCATCACGGCAGCCGAACAGCGGGGCGTTGGCAAGCTGCTTTCAAAGCCCAAGGTGATCACGCAGAATAACGAAAAGGCGACCGTCAAGCAGGGAACCAAGATTCCGGTCCAGACGATCGTCAACAACACCGTCTCGGTCCAGTTCGTGGACGCCGTCCTTGAACTCGACGTGACTCCGCAAATCACCGCAGACGGCACAGTCTATATGGACGTTACGGTTGAAAACGACCAGATCGATGGCTCCATCCCACGCGTGCAGGGCATCCCTGCTATCGACACCCAGGCGGCTGAAACCAAGGTCACAGTGAACGACGGCGCGACCGTGGTTATCGGCGGCATCATCGTGACGCAGCAGACGACGAACATTCAACAAGTACCGTTTGTCGGCAGCGTGCCGATACTGGGCAATCTGTTCAAGCACACGACCGTCAACTCCACTTCTCAGGAGCTGCTGTTCTTCCTGACTCCTCGCATTCTGCCAAGCTAGCTAGTAGTCTGACAGCGTGGCGAAACAGCCGGGGAAACGAAACCTGAGCCGGAGCGGGCCCGAAGCAAGACTGGGCCGGCTCCGGCTTTCCTTTTCCGGCCTCGGCGTCGACGCCCTCCTGGTGACGCATCTTCCCAACATTAGGTATCTGTGCGGTTTCACCGGGAGTGCCGGACTGCTTCTGGTCGATTCGTCGCAAGCGACGCTGTTTACCGACAGCAGGTACACGTTCCAGACGCGCCAGGAGGTCTCGGGCGCGCGTGTGCAGATCTGCAAGCATGGGCTTATCCGTGCAGCAGCCGAGGTGCTGCGCGCCCGCAGGGGGCGCTCCCGTGTGGGCTATTCCTCAAGTCAGGTCACAATCGCCCAGAAACAGGCGCTTGACCAGGGGTCGGGCAGTCGGGTGCGGTGGGCGAGTGATAAAGGCGCGGTCGAGAAGCTTCGGGCCATAAAAGACGCTGGTGAGCTGGCTATTCTTCAGGACGCCGCGGACATCATCAGCGCCGTATTCCGCCGGGTGCAGGGCAAGATTCACGCCGGGGTCACCGAGCTTTCAGTCGCAGCCTCAATCGACTACGAAATCAAGCGCCTGGGCGGGTCGGGGAACTCCTTTGAAACCATCGTCGCAAGCGGAGAGCGATCGGCCTGGGCACATGCCCGGCCAACCTCAAAGCTGATCGGGAAAAACGAATTGGTCGTGCTGGATCAGGGTGCTATACTCGCCGGCTATTGCAGCGACCTAACCCGTTCAGTATTTGTGGGGAAGGCGTCGCGGAAGGTCAAAAGCCTCTACGCTGCCGTCCTGGAGGCGCAGGAGGCGGGGAAGCAGGCCATTCGCCCGGGAGTAACGTCCGGTGACGTCGATCGGGCCACGCGAAACGCCTTAAAGACGGCCAAGCTGGACCGGTATTTTACCCACAGCACAGGCCACGGGTTAGGCCTGGAAGTGCACGAGATGCCCCGGCTGGGCAAGGGTGAGGGGACGATTCTTGAGGCGGGGATGGTCCTGACAGTCGAACCTGGCGTGTACCTTGAGGGGTTTGGGGGCATCCGCATCGAGGACGACGTTGTGGTCACCTCCAGAGGGGCCGTTGATCTGACGACTGCGCCCCGAGACTTTATCGAACTCTAAAAATGGCGAAGAAATCGAAACCTAAACCTGCGGGCGCAACCCCCTCCGGCGGCGTGGACCTGAGTGAGGCCAAGCGCCTACTAGCATTTATGGAAGAGCATGGCCTGGAAGAATTTGAATACACGCGCGGCGGAGTACATCTCCGACTCAAGAAAGCTTCGTTCGGTGCCTCGGCCGCTCCCCGAACTCAAGCTTGGGAGCCGCCTCCGACCTCCCACAGCCCCGTTGCCGAAGCACCGCGGCCTGCGGCGGGCCACGCAGCCGCCCCGCCGGCATCAGACGTCCACGTGATCAAATCGCCCATTGTGGGCACCTTTTATGCCTCACCCAGTCCCACCGCGGATGCGTTTGTCTCGGTCGGTGCACGCGTCGAGCCGGGCCAGGTGCTCTGCATTATCGAGGCCATGAAGCTGATGAATGAAATCGAGTCCGATGTCGCTGGCGAAGTCGTACAGGTGTTCGTTGAGAACGGCAAGCCGGTCGAATACGGCGAGTCGCTGTTCGGCATTCGGGCGCGCGCCAAGAAGTAGCTTTTTCGCCGGTTGCCGTCTGAGCCGGCTAGGTCCTGGCAGTCCCCGCTGCATGCGAATCGAGTCCCAGACGCCATGTTTCGAAAAATTCTCGTAGCCAATCGCGGTGAAATCGCGCTCCGCGTCCTTTCCGCCTGCAAGGAACTCGATGTCCGGACCGTGGCGGTGTATTCCGAGGCCGATCGCCACGCCCTTCACGTGCGCTTTGCGGATGAGGCCATCTGCATCGGGCCGCCACGCAGCGCCGACAGCTACCTGAACATTCCGCAGGTAATCAGCGCCGCTGAGATAGCGAACGTCGATGCCATTCACCCCGGATACGGATTCCTTTCAGAGAACGCGAATTTTGCCGAAGTCTGCGAAGCCTCGCACATCACCTTCATCGGGCCCTCGCCCGCCATGATCCGGATGATGGGCGAAAAGGACCGCGCGCGCGCCGAAATGGGCGCAGCCGGCCTGCCCATCATCCCGGGCAGTGACGGCGCCGTTCCGGACGAAGCCGCGGCCAAAAGAGTCGCAGCTGAAATCGGACTCCCGGTGATGATCAAGGCGGTCGAGGGAGGCGGCGGGCGCGGCATGCGTATGGTGCGGACCAAACGCGAGCTGATCCCCGCATATCAGACTGCACGAACCGAGGCGCAGCAGGCCTTCGGCAGCCCGGCTGTATACATGGAAAAACTGATCGAGCACCCGAGGCACATCGAGTTTCAGGTGCTCGGCGACAAGCACGGGAGCGTTATTCATCTCGGCGAACGCGAATGTTCGCTGCAGCGCCGCCATCAGAAGGTCCTGGAGGAATCCCCGTCGACCGCACTTGACGCTGCAACGCGTGAGCGGATCGGGAAGCAGGTCGTCGAGGCACTGAGCAAGCTCGGCTACTCCAACGCCGGTACAGTCGAATTTCTGCGGGATGCATCCGGGAACCTGTATTTCATCGAGATGAACGCGCGAATTCAGGTGGAGCATCCGGTGACCGAGATGGTCACGCAGGTGGACCTGGTAAAGGCTCAGATTCGAATCGCGGCCGGAGCCCGCCTGGAAGACGCTGTCGGCCCATTCAATTTCCGGGGCCACGCGATCGAGTGCCGCATCAACGCCGAGGATCCGGAAACGTTTGTGCCCTCGCCGGGACGAATCACGGCGTTTCGCGTTCCCGGCGGACCCGGGATTCGCGTCGACACCGCTGTGTACGCCGATGCTGTCGTGCCGCCTTACTACGACTCGCTGGTCGCGAAGCTGGTCGCGCACGGCCGCGACCGCGCCGAAGCGATTGCGCGCATGCACGGGGCGCTCGACGGCTTCGTTGTCGAAGGCATCAAGACCACCATCCCTCTGCACAAGCGCATCCTCGCCGAGCCTGATTTCATCGCCGGGAAGTTCGACACCCATTTTCTGGATCGCCTCACTGCGGCGAGGGAAAAGTAGTATCCTTCGCCGGAAGCTCGCCTGTCCGCACCCGGCACCCTGGGAGGCAGCGATTGTTCCCGGCTCTGTACGCCATCCTTGATCCCGAGGTCGCGCCCCTGCCCCTTGCGACCGTTGCCGGCACATTGTTCGACGCGGGTGTGCAATTGATGCAGCTCCGCGACAAACGCTCGTCTCCAGCGCAACTCTATTCCCAGGCAAGCGAGCTGCAGGCACTGTCGCTCGCCCGTGGTGGCCGATTCATCCTCAACGATCGGCCCGACATCGCAGCGATGACCGGTTGCGGCGGCGTCCACGTGGGCCAGGAAGATCTCCCCCCCGAGGAAGCCCGGAGGATTTGCGGACCCTCGCGCTGGGTAGGCGTTTCGACACACAATCTTAAGCAATTGCGCGAGGCCGACCTCACTTCGGTGGACTATATTGCCGTGGGACCTATTTTCCCTACAGCCACGAAGGAGAATCCCGACCCGGTGGTCGGACTGGAATTCCTTCGCGCGGCACGCGGGCTGACCCGGAAACCGCTGGTGGCCATAGGCGGCATTGCAATCGCGTCGGCCGCGGACGTGTTCCGCGCCGGCGCAGATTCGATTGCCGTTATCCGGGACCTTCTTGCTGCGCCCGATCCCGGAATGCGGGCCAGGGAATTCCTGGCCATAGCGGAACGGTCGCGGACAGTCCGCGGCTAGGCGCCACACCATTGATTGGCCCAGATGGCAGACAGCCGACAAGTCATCGATAACCCCGCCGCTCGGTCCTCGGGCGAACTGGTCAAAGGACTCGGCCTGTTTGATTCGACGATGATCGTCGTCGGCTCGATGATCGGCTCCGGGATTTTCATCGTTTCAGCCGACATCGCACACCAGGTCCAGAGCCCGGGACTTCTGCTGGTCGTCTGGCTCGCTTCCGGATTAATCACGCTGATCGGCGCACTCAGCTTCGGCGAGCTCGCCGCGGCCATGCCTCACGCGGGCGGCCAGTATGTCTACCTCCGAGAATCCTGCGGGCAGGTTTTCGGCTTTCTTTACGGCTGGAGCATGCTCCTGGTCATTCAGACTGCGACGATTGCTGCGGTGGCCATCGCCTTCGCCAAGTTTTCAGGAGTGATCGCGCCTTGGTTTTCCGCTTCCCACTGGATATGGAAGATCGCCACGCTCGGGCCCTGGAACCTGTGGTTCGGGCAGCTCGGACCCTACAACGTGGGCCTGAACAGGCAGAATCTTCTGGCAATTCTTTCCATCGTCCTGCTCACCTGGATCAATACGCGCGGCTTGCGACTTGGAAAAATCGTCCAGAATGTCTTTACGGTAGCAAAGACGATCTCGCTTGCCGGCCTGGTCCTGCTGGGCGTGCTGTTTTCGACCACGATTGCCCGTAACGTGAACTTCACCGGCTTCTGGCGGAATGCCGGGTGGTCCACACTGCATCCCTATCCCCCCGACGCTCCGACGTGGATGATTGCGACGATCACACTGGTGGGGGTTGCCATGGTGGGTTCGCTTTTTTCCATGGACGCGTGGAACAGCATTACGTTCACCGCAGCCGAAGTGAAAAATCCAGGGCGCAATCTCCCGGTTTCGCTCGCCCTGGGCACCGCAATCGTTGTTTTTCTGTATACCCTGGCAAATGTCGCGTATCTGCGCGTTTTGCCGCTTGCGGGCGATCCGCACGGCGCGACGGCGATTGCGCGGGGCATCGAATTTGCCGCCGAGAGCCGGGTCGCGACAGCGGTCGCAGAAGTAATTTTCGGGCCGGCGGGCGCGATCGTTATGGCGGTTGCGATCCTGGTTTCCACCTTTGGCTGCAACAATGGGTTGATTCTTGCCGGCGCGCGGATATATTACGCCATGGCGAAGGACGGCCTGTTCTTCAGGTCCGTGGGTACGGTCAACCGCAACCACGTTCCTGCGGTCGCACTCGTCGCGCAATGCATCTGGGCATCAGCGCTCTGTCTTTCAGGAACCTACGGTCAATTGCTCGATTTCCTGATATTCGCTCAATTGCTTTTCTATATCCTGACGCTCGCGGGCCTGTTTATCCTGCGCTGGAGACGCCCCGACATGCCGCGTCCTTACCGCGCGATCGGCTATCCCGTCCTGCCTGCGCTCTACATTCTGATAGCGGGGTTTCTTGAAATCCAGTTGTTGCGATATAAACCGCAGTACACTTGGCCCGGCCTGATCATCGTTCTCGTCGGACTGCCGGTCTACGGCCTGTGGAAGCTTGGGGCAAAGCAGCCAGTGAAGTCCTAACTGGGAGGGTTTTTGGGAATGGCCAATTCGTTATTCGCATGTAAACCGATGGACTGGCTGCTGAATGAGGCCAAGGAAGTCGGCGCTCATTCTCTCAAACGCACGCTCGGACCGATTTCACTGACGGCGCTCGGAGTCGGCGCGGTGATCGGCGCAGGAATATTTGTTCTCTCGGGCTTGGGCGCGCAATACGCCGGACCCGGCTTGATGCTTTCCTTTGTAATTTCCGGAATGGGCTGCGCTTTCGCAGGGCTATGCTATGCCGAATTCGCCGCCATGATCCCTCTTGCTGGCAGCGCTTACACCTACGCGTACGCCGCTCTGGGAGAGTTTCTTGCGTGGATTATCGGCTGGGACCTCACGCTTGAATACGCCATGGGCGCAAGTACGGTCTCCTCCGGCTGGTCAAACCATTTCATCGAGTTCCTGAACATCTTCGGGCTCAAGATGCCGCTTTGGCTCGCCTATGACCGCTGGACGGCACTGCGCACGGCAGAAAATATTGTCGCCCGGCAGATGGCCCACGCCGCAAATCCCGATCTGGTAACCACGACGCAGGCGTTCCTGAACAAGGTCGGCGATATGATGGCCGGCCAGTCTCCGGAACTGATTCAACGCGCGCACGATCTGGTCGGCGCTCCGCACATGTTCGGTGTCGAGATCGGCTTCAATCTTCCCGCATTCCTGATCGCTATGGTCATTACCGCGATTCTTGTCGTGGGAATCAAGGAAAGCGCGGCATTCAATTCGACGATCGTGATCATCAAAGTCTCCGTCGTCTTGTTCGTCATCATTCTCGGCGTGCATTACGTGCATCGGTCGAACTGGGGTCATGACTGGGCTTCGTTTGCGCCCATGGGTTTTTCAGGCATTGGGGCGGGAGCCGCCTACATCTTTTTTGCGTATATCGGGTTTGACGCAGTCTCAACAACGGCCCAGGAAGCCAAGAATCCTCAGCGCGACCTGCCCATCGGACTGATCGTCTCGCTTCTGGTTTGCACGGTTCTCTATATTCTGGTCGCGGCCGTACTCACGGGTATGGTGCCGTGGCGGGAAATCAACGTGGAGGCGCCGCTGGCCGTCGCGTTCATGGACCGCGGACTTACCCAGGCGTCCTATCTGATCACGGCAGGGGCACTTGCCGGCCTTACCAGCGTGATGCTGGTAATGCTGCTTGGCCAGACACGCGTGCTCTATGCCATGGCCTGCGACGGCCTTCTCCCGCGGAAGTTTTTTGCCGCAATCCATCCCAGGTTTCGTACACCCTACAAGAGCACGATACTCGTGGGTTTTCTTGCAGCCATCGTCGGAAGCCTGGTCCCGATCGACGATATCGGAAAAATGGTGAACATTGGCACGCTGCTCGCGTTCGTGATCGTATGCATCGCTGTCATGGTTCTGCGCCGCACCAATCCCAGCCAGGCGCGGCCATTTCGCACACCCTGGGTTCCGCTGGTTCCGCTGCTTGGCATCGTGTTCAACGGCTACATGATGTACAAGCTCGGATGGATCAACTGGGCCCGGTTAATCATCTGGCTCGTGATCGGTCTGGTGATCTACTTCTGCTACAGCCGTCAACACAGTCTGGTCCAGAAGGGCGACCGCACCGCGCGTTAATCCGTGATAAATTCCCAACTTGGCTCTCGATAGGCGTACGCGGGTTGCTGCGTGCCGCGTAGTTCGAAGCCGGCTCCCATGACGCCCTTCTCCGCGCGACGATTCTGGTACTTCCTCAGGCGCACGACGCCGCTTGACCGCGTGTCCCTGGGGATTCTCGTCGTCTACATCGTCGCACGCACGGCGCGCGCCTTCGGTGCCGCCCCCCGGTTTTCGACGCTTTTGGGGTTTCTGTGCTTCGCAGCGGTGGTCTACTTTGTTCTGCGGCTGGTTCCATTCGTCCGCACGCGGGTGCTCTGGAGTCTGCGAAACCGCCTCATCGTCGCCTACCTGTTCATGGCTGTCGTTCCCGTCGTCCTGCTGGTGAGCATGATCGGGATCGCCACCTATCTTTTCTATCTTCAGCTCGGCGCGCACCTGCTCAATGACGCGGTCGAGTCGCGTACCAACGTGATCGATACCGACGCGGATACGATCGCTGGCGCAATCGAACGGGAAGCCTCCCAAATGAAGGTTCCCGTCAGCCCAAGCGTGCTATCCCGACCGGTGATCGCCGGTTTGATTGCGGACGAGCAAACCGAATGGCCGGGGCTAACCGTTTCGGTGAACCGCGGGCAGCCGTTGCTTGCGACCACAGACGGAAAACGCTTTGCGCGCATGGTGGCTTACCAGGATCAGCTGTCCTTCGTCGCGGCACAGCGTCGGAGCGTACCCGCCGGTTCCTTCACCGTGCTGGTGATCGCACCGATGACCTCGGAAGTCCTCGACGACTTTCCCGAGGAGTTGGGACCGATTCAAATGATTCTGATGCGGCCGCTCGCGCCGGGAGCGACGCGCGCTTTCTCAATCGAGATCAATGACAAGCCTTTCGTCCCCGGCGAGCAGATCGCGAGCTCCAAACGCACCCTGCCTTCCACCCGAGGTTGGTTTGACCCGCATTTCCACGGAAGTTCGACCTTTGACGTCTTCCACATCGAAGAGCCGGGGCGGGACGCGCCGAAGGCGCCGGTTCTGGCTTCGTTCTGGCTGCGTCCCGTATTGGTGAATCAGGGTCTGTTCAACTCCATGGGTGCGCTGGGACCCTATCTCATCGCGATCCTTGCCGCGGCCGGCCTGATATTCCTGGTCCTGGAAATTGCGGCGCTTGCGACCGGCACAGTGCTGACCCGCACGATCACACGCTCGGTAGGCGATCTGTACGACGCCACGCTGCACGTCCGCCGCGGTGATTTCGGCCATCGCGTGCGCGTCGCCAATCGCGACCAGCTCGGAGCGCTCGGTGAGTCGTTCAACGAAATGACGAGCTCGATCTCCGAACTCATCGAGGGGCAGCGCGAGCGCCAGCGCCTCGAGAACGAAGTCGAAATCGCCCGCGAGGTTCAGCAGCAGCTTTTCCCACGTACGATTCCGTCGCTTCCGGGTCTGGAGCTTGCCGGCATCTGTCGGCCCGCCCGCGTGGTAAGCGGCGACTATTACGATTTCATCCCGCTCGACGGCACCCGCGTGGGCATCGCACTCGCCGACATCAGCGGCAAGGGCATCTTCGCCGCGCTCCTGATGGCCAGCCTGCAGGCGGCACTGCGAAGCACGGCGTCGCTTGAAGCGAGCGCCGGCTCAGCCGAGATCGTCTCCCGGCTGAACAAGCATCTGTTCAGGAACACGTCGGACGACCGCTACGCCACGCTTTTCTACGCCGTCTACGACTCACAAGCCAAAACGCTTACCTACACCAACGCCGGTCACCTGGCCCCATTCTTTGTGGAGCGTGGATCGGTCAAGTCTCTTGACCAAGGCGGAACCGTCGTCGGGATGTTTGAAGAATCTGTCTATACGGAAAGCACTCTTTCGGTTGGGCCGGGAACGCTTCTGGTGGCTTTCAGCGACGGCCTGACCGAACCTGAAAGCGTGTACGGCGAGGAATTTGGAATGGAGCGCTTAAATGCTGAAGTGCTCCGCCTGCGCGATGCCCGCGCCGCACGCATCGCCGAGAACCTCATTTCGGCCGCCGAACAGTGGGCCGGCACACCGGAACAGGCAGATGACATGACCGTCGTCGTCGCACGAATGGGCTAGCTTGGCCGCCGACCGACACGGTCCGCCGCTGGGACGGGTTGGAGGACCGGGCTCTCGCGCGGCTACCCAGGAATCCATGCAAAGGCCTTATACTGGCCCCGTCTGGATCTTTCGGTCGGGCCCCAACTCTTCGCTATGAAAATTCTTACCGCAGCGGAAATGAAAGAAGTGGATCGCCTGACAACGGCGCGCCACCGCGTCCCCAGCCTGACCCTGATGGAAAACGCAGGGCGCAGTGTCGCTGAATTCATTCAGTCGCGCTTTTCGGATTTGGCGCATCGGCGCGTCGTGGTTCTGTGCGGCAAGGGAAATAATGGCGGCGACGGCTTCGTCGCTGCCCGCCACCTCGTAAAAATGGGTGCAAAGCCGGTCGTCTACTTCATCGGCGATCCGCGCGAAGTGAAGGGCGACGCTTCGACCAACCTCAAACGCTGGAAAAAACTGGGCAAGCTTGTTGTTGACCGGGGGACTGGCGCGGGCGATTGGATGCCGCTCGCGCCCGACGGGATCATCGTCGACGCCCTGCTCGGAACCGGGGTGCGAGGTCCCATCGAGGGCCGCTTGCGCGAAGTGATTCTCGGTGTGAATGCCCTCGTGCCAGGCTCGAGTGTTGTTTCTGTAGATATTCCGTCCGGTTTGCATGCCGATACCGGCGACGTTCAAGGCGCTGCCATCGTCGCCGACTTCACGATTACCTTCACAGCTCCCAAGCCCGGAATGGTTCTCGGGCCGGGCGGTTCCTACGTGGGCGAGCTTGTCGTCCGGCAAATCGGCTCGCCGGCCGCGTTGATCGAGGAGATCGGCAAGCTCGGGCTGCGCTGGAGCGAACCCTCCGAATTCGCAGGGTTCGCGGTTGGGCGCAAGGCCGCAGGCAACAAGGGGGATTATGGGCACGCCCTGGTCGTAGCAGGATCGCTAGGGAAGAGCGGCGCCGCAGTCCTGTCGTCCTGGGCGGCGCTGCGTTCCGGAGCCGGACTTGTCACCGTGGCAACGCCCGAACCCGTGCTTCCGATCGTTGCCGCCCACACGCCGGAGATCATGACCGAACCCCTGGCCGCGACCACCGCGGGAACCGTCTCAGCGAGATGCCTTGAGGGCAGTCTCTTCGCGACGCTGCGGAAGGGCAAGCGGGCGCTTGCGATCGGACCCGGTCTTTCAACCAACGCCGAGACGCGGCAATTTGTGCGCACGGTCGTCGGGAATCGATCCGTTCCGATCATCCTCGATGCGGATGGCTTGAATGCATTTGCGGGCCATGCGCCGGATCTGAATCATCCCGATGGAGTTCTTTGCGTCACGCCGCATCCAGGCGAAATGGCGCGACTGCTGGGCGCGACGGCCAGGGATGTCCAGGCACGGCGCGTAGAAATCGCGCTTCAAACTGCCGCCGACTGGAACGCCATCGTGATTCTGAAGGGCAGCGGGACCGTCATCGCAGCCCCCGGAGGGCTCGCCTACATCAACTCGACCGGTAACCCTGGAATGGCCACAGGTGGCACGGGGGACGTGCTGACCGGCATGCTTGCCGGACTAACCGCGCAGTTCGGCACCGCCGATTGGCAGCGCCTGCTCGCCTTCGGCGTATACCTTCATGGCCTCGCGGCCGACATCCCCTATCGAGATAGCGGGGAGGCGCCGCTCATGGCATCGGATCTGATCCATGCTATCCCTCGCGCTTACCAGTCGTTCTATTCCGCGTGCGGCCGTGGCTAACTCAAAGATGTTCACGCATTCCTTTGAAGAGACGATCCGGAGGGGGCGTGAAATCGGCTCGCAACTCAAGCCCCCGGTTCTGGTTTTGCTGTCCGGAGATCTTGGGGCAGGGAAGACCACACTCACAAAGGGCATAGCGCGGGGCCTCGACGCCGCAAGCGAAGACGAAGTGACCAGCCCGACCTTCACCCTGGTCCATAAATACGACCGCGGCGTCCGGGTCTACCACGTCGACCTTTACCGCATCACCGATGTCCACGATCTTGAGACGCTGGGTCTGGAGGATGTGTTCGCCGAGCAGGCGGTCGTGATCGTTGAGTGGCCCGAGAAGCTTACGTGGCGTATCGGCTGGCCGGTCGTGCGGATTCATCTCGAGCACATCGCAGAAGATACGCGCGAAATTTCAATCGAGGACCCCGCATCGATGCTCGGTGCGGGGCTGACACCAGCGCCTACAGACCCATAATCTGGAATCCGGCGTCGACGTAAATCACATTCCCGGTAACGCCGCGCCCCAGGTCACTCCCCAGAAACACCGCCGCATCGGCGACTTCTGCGATGTCGGTATTGCGACGCAGCGGCGCCCGCTGCGCGGAAACCTCCAGCATCTTGGAAAGGTCCTTCACGCCGCGCGCTGAAATCGTCTTGATCGCACCCGCCGATATGGCATTGACGCGGATTTTGCTGGGCCCGAGCTCGCTTGCCAGATATTTCACCTCGGCCTCAAGCGCAGCCTTGGCGACCCCCATGACGTTGTAGTTGGTTACCACGCGCGTGGACCCCAGATAGGTCAGCGTCATGATTGCGCCGCCGCTGGTCATCAGCGGGGAAAGGGCCTTGGAAATCGCAACCAGGGAATAGGCGCTGACGTCGAGCGCCAGCTGAAAACCCTCCCGCGACGTCTGCAGGAACGGCTGGTTCAGCTCCTCGTGTTTCGCCGCCGCAAGACTGTGCACGACGATATCGGGCCGATGTCCTGCAGCCTCAAGCGACACGGCCATCCGATCGATATCAGACTGCTCCTGCACCTCGCACGGGAAAAACCCTGCGACGCCAAGTTCACGCCCCAAATCCTCGACCGCCGGCTTGGCGCGCTCGTTTTGATAGGTGAGCAGGAGCTTTGCGCCCTCGCGCGCAAACGCATGCGCGATCGCATAGGCGATGCTCCATTTGTTCCATACACCGAGAACAATTGCGGTTTTGCCCTGAAGCAGCTTTGACATGACTCGACATTTTACCCGTAAACCCGGAATTCGGCGCCATCTTCGTTCGAGGCAGCCGGTCTGTCAGTGCGGATGGATGAAGCGCATGATCTCGCGCACGATGTCGGCAAGAAACGGCCACAGAATGCCCAGGGCGCCAAGAATAGCGGCGAGCGTACGCTTGGAAACCGCCGCCTTGGGAAGGCTCGCCGCTCCCGGCCGGTGGATTGCGCAAAACCCGCCCTCGAGTGCGCGACGATTGCAACGCTGGCCGCTTGGCCCCAAATAAAGACAGGGGCCTTGGTCTGCTTCGCCCGGTGGTGAGGACAGGGTGCGAAATTCCAGCGTTTCATCGGCGCCGGGCGCAGCCGAAGGTTCATCGAATGTGCCCTTTGCGGGGTTTTCGGCGTCCATACCGTTCGACCTCAAGGCGTGACTTCGCAGGCCCGGTCCCGACTCCGTACAGTAACACTTACGCGCCGTTCCATTGCGCCTGGCTTCACGCCTCAGCTAAAGTAAAAGCTCGCTCCCGTCTAGCCTACGATGCCGGAAACACACATCGTGACCACGTCAGTCCACCCTGCGCGGATGAAGCTTGAGCCCTACACCGCTGAGATCCGGCTGACCAACCTGACCCTCGGGATCGACAACATCCATTATGACGTTTTCCTCAGCCCTCGCTTTGTCGAATTCACGCGCAAGTACCTGGGAGAGCTGGTCCGCCAGGCCGTGAATGTCAACGTGCTGTATGGAAAGGACAAGGACCGCAAGCAACCGAGCTCGCCCGAGCATGCCGCGTTTCGCAAAATGCTGACCGAGATTCTGCAGGAGTCGGTAACCAGGGCGAAATTCCTGCAATCAGTTGAAACCGACGTCCTCCACCACCTGGCTTTGCTGAAATTTATCAGTCAGGAAACCGGCAACCAGTTCTCAAGCATTCTGGTCGAGGGCAAGGACTGGATCCGCGGGCGAGGCGAGCTGTTTGAGCACAGCGAGCAGGCGCACGTCATGCGTTCCAGAATCGCCGAACTTCAGGCGGACCGCAAGAACGTGATCCGGCAGGTAGGCGAGACGCTCTGCCGAATCTGGCGCGAGGCAGAAGAAGGTACGATCTCAAAGACCAGGCGCGCTCTTTTCGGCGACGACTTTCCTGAGGCCTATCCGCTGCTGCAGAACCGGTTCCTGTTCGTTGAGGGCGGTAACGACGACCAGTTTTTCCTCGAACACTACGTCCTGCTCGGCAATTTCGTGAACGATCCGGACCGCTTCGAGACTTTTGACGCGCTGCTTCTGGATTTCGTGCGCGACTATGTGCTCGCTGGCGACAGCGCCGAAGAACTGTCTAAGGCCCGCAATGTACATGAGCGCCTCCTCGAACAGGCACGTCTGCTCAGGTCCGAGCACGCGCGCGTCGAAGCGGAGCTTGAGGAAGCCACCTCCCGCGCCGGAGACGGCGACCGCTCGTTCCCGTCGCTTTTCAAGCGCAAATCGGCCACCACGGCCGAGTCGCAGGGCGAGATGGATGACCTGCGACGGAAATCTGCTTCGCTTGATAAAAAGCTCGAGGATCTCGACCCTCAGATTGTGGCCGCAAAACAGCGCCTGGAATTCCTGACCGAAGAGCTGCAAAACCGCTTGGGCGACTACCTGAACCAGCCAGCCAACGCCCATCGGCTCTTTGACACGCAGGCTGTGCCTGGCGACGCCCCCTCAGCCGACGACTCAACCGCCGATACGCGCGCGAAGCTGCTCGAGGAATGGGTTCACAGGCTCGAGGAGCGCGACCTGCTGTTTCACGTTCTCGCCAGCTACGAAATGCGCAAGATTTCAGCGGACTACTGCCCACCGGTCCACTTGCAGCAACTGAAGAAGGCGCTGGTGCAGCGCGAAGAGACCAAGCGGGTGGCCCAAATACTGGAAAAGTTCCCGGCCCGCAAGGTCTCGATGAAGAAGCTCGAGGAAGCTTGCCGCTCGATCCGCCGCCGTACAACCGAAGAGACCTTGAGCGTGGGCCTTCAATTCGCCGAGGATCTCATGCGCCTGCGGCGCGACCGCCGCAATTACCAGCAGGTCACCGCCTGGATGGAGCGCATCAACCTGGTTCATTCCGAGCGTGCCCGGGAGCTTTCGCGATCGAACAAAAGTCTCTACGAATTCCTGCACCCGGACGAAAACCGGCCGGCAGACGACCCGGTGATCAATCACGTCGTCATCAAGGCCGATGTCCGGGGCTCGACCAGCATGACCAAGGACTTGCTTGCGCGGGGCATGAATCCGGCTTCGCATTTCAGCATGAACCTGCACGAACCGGTAAAGCGGATGCTTGAGCGCTACGGGGCCGCCAAGGTCTTTATCGAAGGCGATGCCATCATCCTTGCGATCTATGAAACCGAATCGACCCGCGCAACCCGCCGGGCCGTCGCACGCGCCTGCGTGCTAGCACGCGAGATTCTGGCTGTCATGGCTGCCTACAACATCCGCGCCAAGTCCGCCGACCTTCCGCCCCTTGAACTGGGTGTGGGAGTCGCGTTTCAGGATTCCGCTCCTTCGCTCTGGGAAGACGCCGATTCCAAGATCATGATTTCTCGCGCCCTGAATCTTTCTGACCGGCTGTCGAGCTGCGCCAAAATGGCGAAACGCCTGTTTCAGACCAATCCCTCGCCGTTCAACATTTTCCTGCTCCAGACGCTGATGGATGACGCCGCCGACGATGAAAGCGAAGAGCTGCTGGTACGCTACAACCTCAACGGAATCGTGCTGAACGAGGAGGGTTTCCAGAAACTCAGCGCCGAAATTGCGCTTTCGCCCATGGGCGGCAATTTCCCGATGCCCTGGGGCAAGGAGCGCGCACAGCTCTATTTCGGGGAAGTCCCGCTGGGGGAATCGATTGAGCCGATCGTGGTGCGCAAGGGATTCGTCCGCCAACTGCTGCCCGGCGGAAAGATCGGCGCGCAGGGCACGCGCGCCTACTACGAAGTCTGCACCGATGCCAAGCTGCTCGACCTGGCTCGCAAGAAATTTGCCGCGGCCTCGCCGAAAGGCTGACAGCCCTGCTGTCGGATGCGATTTGGGTTTACAATCCTGACGCGAATCCATGGCACGAAAAAAGAAATCGAAGTGGAAGGTATCAACGGAAGCGCGCCGTCGCGCTCGCCTCGGCGCCGGTCTGCCGCCACCCGGCAGAACCATACCCAACAAGCGAGACAAGCCCCCGAAATACAAGAAACGACTCGTGGACCCTACTGTCGAGGAGTAATTCCGGCTGCCTTCGACCTAGTGGATATTGCGGGTCTTGCGTCCCACGTAGTCCATCAGCAGATACTGACCCAGTGTGTAAGGCGTGGTGAAGTAGGCTTTGCCGCGGCAAAGTTCGGTGACTTTCTGCACGAACTGCACCAGGCTGTAGTCGCTTGCGAGCATGAACGTGTTGATCAGGACTCCGGCGCGCTTGCACTTGGCGACTTCTTCCATGGTCTGCGTGACGACCAGCGGATCCAGGCCAAACGCGTTCTTGTAAATCCGACCGTCCTCAAGCGTCAGCGCAGAAGGTTTTCCGTCGGTGATCATGATGATCTGGCGCATGTCCTTCTTCTGGCGGGACAGAATCCGCTGGGCGAGCCGCAGGCCTTCCCGAGTGTTCGTGTAATACGGACCAACTTGTACGCGGGCGAGCTTGCCGATCGGAATCTCCTCGGCGCTGTCGTGAAATAGCACGCAGTGCAGGGAATCGCCCGGATACTGCGTCCGGATCAGGTGCGAGAGCGCCAGCGCCACGCGCTTGGCCGGCGTGAACCGGTCCTCGCCATACAGGATCATGCTGTGGCTGCAATCCAGCATCAGCACCGTCGCGCAGGAGCTTTGGTATTCGCACTGGTGGACCATCAGGTCCGGATAATCCAGCTCAATTGGGAGCGTCGCGCCGTTGCGCTGGACAGCGTTAAAAAGCGTCCCGCTGATGTCCATGTTCAGGGTGTCGCCGAACTCGTAGGGTTTTGAGCTTCCACCGGACTCAACCCCGGTTGCAAGGTCTCGCGTGTCGTGACGGCCGAAGCTGCTCTTGCCGAGCGAGGCGAGCAAGTCTTTCAGCGTCTTGAAGCCCAGGAAGTCCAGCGCCTTGTCGGTGATTTCAAAGCGGGCCTCAACATTGGGCTGGTCGCGGCCAATCTGCCCTCCAGGCGTCTCAGAAGGCGGAGGAGTGACCCGCGCTGACTGCTGCTGGGTAATCAGACCTTCTTCTTCCATGCGCTCAAGGATCTGATCGATCAGGTCGCGGAGTTCCTGGTTTTGGGAGAGGTCGGGATTCTGCTGCAGCTTTTCGAGCAGCTCAGGCGGAATCAGGTCGCCTTCCTGCAGGGCCCGCAGAATCGCTTCCCGCAGCTGGTCCATGTGCTGCTCGCGCGAGCGCTCAAGGTCAAGCTCGTGGAAGCCGTACTGCGATTCAAAGCCGCTCTGCAGGAAGAAATCCGAGAGCCGGTTCATGAGCTCCTGCAGATCGATGTCGTCTGCTGCGCCCGGCGCGTACCGCGAATATTTTGTGTATTTCATCTGCGTCTGTCTTCGCCGCTCATCAGTTGAACTGACGCCTGGGCATGCGGCCGGAAGGCTCGCGCGGTTCACGCGGCTCAGGCGTCTTGCGCGTCTCCGCAAAGAACCCGCGCTCTTCGCTGCGGTTCACGCGCTTATGCGCCCAGAGCCCTTCAAGAATGAACTCGGCAGCGCTTGACTGGAGGGCCGCATCGTCCTTCGAGCGCACTCCCAGAACCTCCAGGTGCTCGAACAGACCCTGGATCTTCTTCAGCTGGTTCAGCAGCTCCGTGCTTGCGGCGTTGGCCGGGACCTTCAGTTCGCCGCCGATTTCAAACCACTGCACGACCGCCTGAAAGTTCACGTCCCTGAAATATTTGGTGAAAGTTTTCCCGACCGCCGCGCGAATCAGCTCCCGCGCAATGTTGTCGGCGCCGCGCATCTCGCCCTCGTACTCGAGCTCGAACTTGCCGGTCATCGAGGGGATGGCGGCATAGACGTCGGCTACGCGCGCAACCACGGCGGAGTCACGGCTGCGCACCGCGCGCTGTTCCGCGCTGCTAAGCACGTTTTCAAGCGTGCTGATCGGAAGGCGCTGGCTCACGCCCGACCGGCGGTCCACACGCTTGTCCTCGCGCGCCTGAAATGCTACTTCCTCGACGATCTCGCGAACGTAGTCCGGAACCTGGACCCGGCGCTTGCCTTCGCGATTGGTCCAGGATTCCTGCGCAGTGATAGCCATACCCTCGGCAAGCGTCGCCGGGTAGTGCGTACGAATCTCCGAACCCACGCGGTCTTTCAGCGGAGTGATGATTTTTCCCCGCGCCGTGTAATCCTCGGGATTTGCCGTGAAGACCAGCAACACGTCCAGCGCCATCCGCACCGGATACCCCTTAATCTGGATGTCGCCTTCCTGCATGATGTTGAACAAACCGACCTGAATTTTTCCCGCCAGATCCGGGAGCTCGTTGATGGCAAATATCCCGCGGTTGGCGCGGGGCAGCAGCCCGTAGTGGATCGTCAGCTCGTCTGAGAGATTTCGGCCCCCGCGTGCGGCCTTGATCGGGTCCACGTCTCCGATCATGTCCGCAATCGTCACGTCGGGCGTCGCAAGTTTTTCGACGTATCGCTGCTCGCGCCCAAGCCAGGAGATCGGCGTCGCATCGCCCTCTGCGGCGATTCGTTCGCGGCAGGCGCGGCAGATCGGGCGATACGGGTTGTCATTGATCTCGCAGCCGGCTACCACCGGAATCTGGGCATCGAGAAAACCCACCAGGCCGCGCAGAATCCGCGACTTGGCCTGTCCTCGCAAGCCGAGCAGTATGAAATGATGTCTCGAGAGCACGGCATTGGTGATCTGCGGTATCACCGTGTCGTCGTAGCCGTGGACGCCTGAGAAGATCGGTTCGCCCTTTTCGAGCCTCTGCAGTAGATTCTCGCGAAGTTCCTGGCGGACGGTACGCGAGCCGAACTTGTCTTCCGACCAGGGACTGCGGCGAAGCTCGCCCAGATTTTTCGGTTGTGGACTCATTCAGTCACCAGTTCCTCGTGAGGGTGAGAAGCGCGATCACCTTCCATGCGACCTCGACAGTATAATGGAACGCAACGCACAGGCATAATTTGGATTGGTCGACGGGCAAGAGCGTTGCCCGGCTTCGTGGCAACGGGTTCAGTTCAGGGTATGGCCATTGCCGCCGGCACGCTCGCGAACGCGCTCAAGCGCCACGAGTTTTGGCAGGAATCTCTCCATCCAGCGAAGCACGGACTCGCGCCGCGCGTGCTGCGAACGCATCTCAAGCAGCGCCTGCTTCCTTTCAAGCTCCATCGGCAGGAGCGCCGCCATGCGGTATGCCAGAGTTCCAGGCTCATGTTCGGAGGAGTCCGCCCACGGTTGTTTGAAAAGAAGCGTGTGGCATCTCTCGAAGATCTGGATAAGTTGTGCATCCTGATCGAGATCGGCCGTCTGAGGCGCATCCGTCAGATATTCAACTGTCCCCTCGTAGTATTCCTTCTCATCCAGCAGTTCCGTCAGGTGAAAGGCCAGCCTGCCCTTGGTGAGAATATCCATTCGCCCGTCGGGATAGTCTCTGATCTTCTCGACAATCTCGGCAGTGCACCCGACCCCGGCGATCGACTCACCCGTCGCGAGAATCATGCCAAATTCCAGTCGTTCCTCGAGGCAGTGCCGGACCATCAGCTTGTAGCGCGGCTCGAAAATGTGGAGGGGGAGTTCGGCGCCCGGCAGAAGCACTAGATCGAGCGGAAACAGGGGAATGCGGCTTGGTCTCTGCATTGATTGCTGTCTCGACTGCGATGCGGGATCAGCCCAGAAGCGAGAGCGCCGCCTGCATTTCGTCCCGCGCGTGCATATCTCCGGCCTTTTGTGCGACGACGATACCGTCGGACAACAGTTTCCGCGCCTCATCGAGCTGCCCGAGACGCGACAGGAGCTGGCCGAACTGGAAATATCCCGCGGAATAACCGGGATTGGCCACCAGGAGCTCGCGGAAGTGGCCGGCTGCGGCCGAATCATCCCCCAGCTTCACGCACTCAAGCGCCAGTCCGTATCTCGCAAAGGCGTCGGCCGGTTTCTGGGCAACGAATTGTTCAAGCAGCTCTCGGCGGGTCTTCTGTAGGTTGGGCATGACGGAATCACGAGCATTATAGCGGGGTTGGGCCCGAGTGCAAGCACCGGGCACCTCGTCACGCGAGGCGCTTACGCGGATTTCGTGATGCCCCCGCGCAAATAGGCTCGCACAGACTCTGCGGCCTGCGAGCCAGTATCGACGCATTTGCCAATCGATGGGCCCTCCAGGTAGTTGCCCACAAAATACAGGCCCGGAATCGCGCGCTCGGTTTCTCGGACCACCTCGACATTGTGGCCGTGGCCAAGGTTATATTGCGGCAACGCCTTGGGATGCTTCCAGACGCGTGAAACGATGGGCTGTCCGGTAATTCCGAGAATCCGCGCGTTTTCATCCTGGACGATCGCAAGGATTTCTTCGTCGCTCTTCTCGACGATCTCCGGGTCGGTCGCACCGCCCACAAAACTCGTCAGCGTAGTGCGCCCTTCACCACTCCGATCCGGAAACAGCGAAGAATTCCATACGATGCCGAGCGTGCGAAACTTCTCGGCCCTTGGGATGAGAACCCCGAAGCCGTTCATGACGGTGCCGACCTGCTTCGCGTGATACCCCGCGCCAACCACAGCCATCCCGGCATAGGCGATTCCCGATAGCGTGCGTGCGAGCGGCGCCGATAGCGTCGCGACCAGGTGGGACGCGGTGTAAGCAGGAGTCGCAATCACCACGGCGCGCGCATCGATTGTTTCGGTGTGTCCTTTTTGCGTGAAACGAATCTGATATCCGGCGTCGCGGCCCCCTCCGACTACCGATTCTACGCACGCACCCAGCCTGACACTTTCACCCAGCTTTGCAGCCATGGTTTGCGTGAGCATCGCCATGCCGTGATGGAACGAGCAGAGCGGAGGCCGGGCTTGCCCCGCGCCTTTCGCGGGCCGGGATTTCATAGCCCCTCGCAGGACGCTGCCGTAGGTGCGCTCCCATTCATCGAGCGGCGGAAATGCGGCCCGCAGGCTCAGTTTCTCCGGATCGCCCGCGTATACGCCGGAAACGAACGGCGAGACCAGATACTCCAGAATCTCGTGGCCGAACTTGCGCCGCACGAACTGCGCGACCGACTCTTCCTCGGTCGGCGGCTTAGTCTTCCGCAGGGCCTCGGTCGCAAGTTTCCACCGCGATCCCATACCCAACAGGGAACTGCGCAACATCCCGTGCGGCGAGATGGGAAGCTCGCGCAGCCGCCCCTGGCGCACGATGTATCTCGGCGCACGCGGATCAGCCTGGCAGAGATCGACCTCCAGTCCCAGCTCCCTGATCAGATCCAGGAGCGAATCGGTGCCCTGAAAACTCTGCGGTCCGGTTTCGAACAGAAACCCATCCTGCTCGACCGTGCCAATCAGACCACCGACATGATCATCGGCCTCGAGCAGCGCGACCGGCACGCCCAGCTGCCAAAACCGGTACGCGCAGGAAAGCCCGGAGATTCCGCCGCCGATTACGACAACTTGAGGATTCATGGAGTAATCCGGATGCTCACAGCGTCTTTGAAAACAGGGGCTTCTGGTCCATCTTCTGTTCCTCAATATAGCGGTCAAATACCATGGCGATGTTGCGGATGAATATGCGCCCAATCGGCGTGACCCGAATTTCATCGCGACCCAGAATCACCAGTCCGTCAGCGGATGGGTCTGTGAGCCGCCCGAGCTCCGTGGCGAAGTACTCGTCGAAGGAAATCGAGAATTCGCGCTCGACCTCGCGCTTGGAGATAACGGTATGGCAGAGCAGGCGGCCAATCACGGCGCGGCGGATCAGGTCGTCCGGTGAAAGCCGGTAGCCGCGCATGGTCGCGATGCCGCGCTCGGCGACGGCCGTCTGGTAGGCCGGGACCTCCCGGCGATTTTGCGCGTAGGCGTCCCCCACCGAACTGATCGCGCTCACCCCCATTCCATAGAGGTCTGCGCCCGCTTTGGTGGTGTAGCCCATGAAATTTCGATGCAACGTGCGATCGTTCTGGGCGGTCGCGAGTTCGTCATCAGGCAGTGCGAAATGGTCCATCCCGATGTAGAGATAGCCCGCGTCGATAAATCGCTCCAGACCCACGCGAAAAATCTGGAATTTCTCACGGCCTTCTGGGAGATGCGTCGCGAACGCGCCTTGCTGCTTGCGCAACCAGGGGACATGCGCGTAGCTGAACATGGCTACGCGGTTCGGTGCGAGCGTGAGCACCTGGTCAATCGTCGCCTGAAACGTGGCCGCGGTCTGGTAGGGCAGCCCGTAAATTAGGTCAACGCTGAGGCTCTCAAAACCGAGCTCACGCGACGCAAGTATCAGGTCACGTGTCATCTCGTACGGCTGGATGCGGCGGATGGTCTCCTGCACCTTGGGCTGGAAATCCTGAATGCCCATGCTGAGCCGGTTGAATCCGAGCCGCCGGAGAGATTCCAGGTGCGCGCGGCTGGTAACCCGCGGATCCACTTCAATTCCGATTTCGGCGTCCCGCTCGAACCCAAACCGTTCAAACGCGTGGCCGAACAGATCTTCCATCTGCTCCGGCGTCAGGTACGTCGGGGTACCGCCGCCCCAGTGAAATTGAACGACAGGCCGCTTCTTCGATACCAACCCCGCCACGTGTTCGATTTCGTGCTTCAGCGCCGAGAGGTAGGGAACGGCGACGCTCTTGTCCTTCTGAATCGAGACGTTGCACGCGCAGAAAAGGCACAGACTTTCGCAGAAGGGAAGATGCATGTAAAGCGACACAGGCGTCGCAAGCGCGTCTGCCCGCGTGTAGGACTCCTCAAGGTCGCCTGGTCCGAAGTCGTCCTTCCAGACCGGTGCGGTTGGATAGCTGGTGTATCGCGGACCCGGCCGGTTGTACTTTTCGAGCAGGTCCTCTGAGACAGATGCGACCTCGAGCCTATCGCCCGGATTGGTTTTCACGTCGCTCACGAGCGCGCCACCACGAGCGCCGTCTTTCCTGCCTGCACAAACGCCCGCGCGTTCTCAACCGGCGTCGTCGGCAGGATCCCGTGCCCGAGATTGAGTATGTGCCCTGCGCCGCCGGTCTTCTCGATTGCCCCTCGCGCAGCCCTGCGAATTTCCTCGATCGGGCCAAGCAGAATCGACGGGTCCACGTTCCCTTGCAGCGCAACGCGAGTGCCAAGCGTTTTTCGCGCCTGGGCAAGATCGGTGTTCCAGTCCACGCTCAGCACGTCCGCTCCCGATTTCGCCATGCTCTCCAGGTGCCGCGCCGATCCTTTGGCGAACAGAATCTTCGGCGCTCGCTCCGCAGCCAGCGCATCAAGAATCATCTGCGTTGCCGGGAGCTCGAACGCGTCGTATTCCTCGGTTGAGAGCTTACCGGCCCAGGTGTCAAACAGCTGCACAACAGCTGCGCCCGCGGCGATCTGCGCTTTCAAATATCCCGCGGTCGCCCGGGCGATTCGCGCAAGCAGCTCGCGCACGAGTTGCGGCTCGTCTCGCAACATCTGTTTCGCCCGGGAAATATCCCCGCGCGTTTGCCCCTCGATCATATAGCAGGCAAGTGTCCATGGCGCAGCTGCGAACCCGACGACCGGTACCCTCGGACCAGCCACTTTGCAAATCGCGCGTATGGCGTCACCGACGAACCGCGTTTCCTGCTCCGGGTCAAAATCGCGCAGCTTGCTGACCGCCGCGAGATCGCGCACGGGGTTTGACAGTACCGGCCCGGAGTCGGGCACGTCGAGCGGCAGCCCCATGGCCTCGGCCACGATCAAAATATCGGAGAAGACGATGATCGCATCGACGCCCAGCACGCGATGCGGCTGGATTGACACCTCGGCTGCGAGCTGGGGCGTCTTGCAGATCTCAAGGAACGTATGCCGGGCCCGTACTGCCTGATACTCCGGGAGATAGCGCCCGGCCTGGCGCATGATCCAGACCGGCACACGGTCGGTCGGCTGGAACCGGCAGGCATTCAGAAACAGTTCTTTCGTATTTTCGGCGGGCTGCGTCATCGGAATACGCGAATCTTGAGCATCATAGCAGAAGCCCCTTGCACCCCGCATTGTCCGTAGGGACAGTAGTCTGGGCCCCGATTGGCGGTATAATCGCTTGACCGGTCCAGACGGTTTCCATGCCAAATCAAATGGGCTATCTGAGCCTCGCACTCTACGCCGCGAGCTTTCTATGCTACGCGCGGCTTCTCTACGCCCCGGACGTGTGGCTTGGGCGTCTTGCGACGCTACTACTCGCAGGCGGCATCGCGCTCCATTATTTCGCCTTGCTCCACCGCTCAATGAGCACGCACGCTATCCCGTACGACGATCTTTACGGCTCAATGTCCCTTTTCGCCTGGCTCTTGGGAATCACCTATCTGGGAGTCGAGCTCTTTCATCGCCAGCGCTCGGTGGGCGCCTTTGTGACCCTCCTCCTGGTCGTCTGGATGGCCGTCCTGGGCTGGCTCGCGCCTCATCAGATACCATCCCCGCCACCTGCGCGCGGTCCGCTTTTCGCCTTCCACATAACACTGAATATCTGGGCCTACGCCGCCTTCGCGCTGTCCTTCGTTCTTAGCCTTGTCTACCTGGTGCAGGACCGCGTGTTGCGCTCCCACCGTGCCGGCACAGCCTTCTGGCGATTTCCCGCGCTCGACGTGCTGGATCGTATGTCGCGCAGCAGCGTTTTCATCGGCCTGGTGGCCCTGGTGTTCGGCGTTGCCAGTGGCCTGGTATGGGAGCATCGCCTGACGGGTATGTATTCCTGGGCCGACCCAAAGGTGATCGTCACGCTCCTGATTGTCGGCGTCTACATCGCCTACCTGATGCTGTCGCGCACCTCGGGTTGGCGCGGCGCAAGGGCTGCTTTGGTCTGCACACTCAATTTCGCGATTGTTCTGTTCAGCTATACCCTGGTGAACTTGTATCTCACAAGGTTTCACCGCTTCTTGTAATGGCTACGGCTTCCAACTCGAATAGCCCCGCCACAGGTCGCGCACCAGGCGGCATACGCGTCGCGCTGATTGGCTGCAACCATCGCACGGCACCGGTCGAGCTCCGCGAACGCGTCGCCTTCACCGGTGAACAAGCGCTCGATGCCGCAGGCGAGCTCCGTCGCCGGGGCATCCTCGAGGAAGCTGTCGTTCTCTCCACGTGCAACCGCAGCGAGCTGTACGGCGTGCCCGCAGCCGCAGGTTCTGCAGTCACCGAAGAAATGGAAGAGTTCCTCACGTCGTTCCACCGCATTTCGCGTGCCGAGCTGCAAGGCCGTCTGTACCGCTGGGAGGGAACCGAGGCCGTCCGCCATCTTTATCGCGTGGCTGCGGGCCTTGATTCGATGCTGCTCGGTGAAGCCGAAATCCTGGGCCAACTTCGCACGGCGTATGGCCAGGCGCTCGACCACGGTTCAACCGGCCCGATACTCAACCGCGCCTTTCAGGGCGCACTGGAAGTCGGCAAACGCGTTCGCGCGGAAACCGAGGTTGGCGCGCGGCCGATGTCTGTTTCATTGGCAGGCGTAAAGCTCGCCGAGCGAGTGTTCGGCAATCTCAAAGGCCGCGCCGCTCTGATCTTGGGCGCAGGGGCAGTTGCCGAGCAAGTCGTCGAGCATCTCCGCAATCGCCATATCGGCAGCTTGCGCGTCGTCAACCGTTCACAGGACCGCGCGGCAGATCTCGCCCAGCGCATGGGTGGGGAAGCGGTCGCCTGGGACGCGCTCGAGACTGCCCTCGCGGCGCCCGACATCATCGTCACTTCGGTTGGCTCAACTGGCGTAGTCGTGTCGCGGGAAATGCTTGAACGCTCGATTGCCGCCCGTGGCGGCCGGCCCGTCTTCGTGGTCGATCTCGGCGTCCCGCGCAATGTCGCTTCAGAGTCCGCCGGACTTTATAACCTGTATCTTTACAATATCGACGACCTGGGCGAGATCGTCGAGCAGAACAAGCGCGCGCGCGAGGCCGAACTCCCGCGTGCCGAAGCGTTGATCACCGAACACGTTGCGAAATTTGAAGCCTGGCGCACGGCACTTGAGACTGGGTCGATCGTGGAGGATCTCCGCGGCCGATTTCGCAAGCACCGCGAGGTGCTGCTGCGGGAGCGGCTGGGCGAGATGAACAACCTTTCACCCCAGGAGCGCGAGCGCCTTTCCAGCATCACCGAGGAACTGATCGAGCGCGTTCTCGACGAGCCCGCCGAGCGCCTGCGCAACGCCCGCGAAATGCGCGGCCGCCTGGGCGCAATTGAAGCTCTCCGCCACCTGTTCGGGATCGACCGCGATACCGACAAGGGCGGAAAAGGCGGGAGCGGGGAGTGAGCCGGCTGCGGATCGGAACGCGCGGTAGCACACTCGCGCTCTGGCAGGCCAACCATATCGCCGATCGCCTCGCGAAACTGGGCGGCGTTGAGACCGAGATCATTCGCATACGCACTTCAGGCGATCGCATGCAATCCGCACCTGTCGCGCAGATCAACGAGCAGATTGGCGCGGAATCGGGAGGGAAGGGAATCTTCATCAAGGAACTCGAAGACGCCCTGCTTGAGGACAAGATCGATCTCGCAGTCCACAGCATGAAGGATGTCCCTACGGAGATTCCGACAGGCCTTGCGTTTGGGGCGATCACGCGGCGCGAAGACCCGCGCGATTGCCTGGTTTCGCGAAGCGGTCGCAGCCTGAAAGGACTTCCGCCCGGCGCCCGCATCGGCACGAGCAGTTTGCGCCGCCAGGCCCAGCTTCGCCACAATCGCCCCGATCTTGAAGCGGTTGATCTGCGCGGGAACGTGGACACGCGCCTGAAAAAACTCGATGCCGGCGAGTTCGATGCGATTGTCCTGGCCGTTGCCGGTGTGAACCGCCTCGGTGCGACTTCCCGAGTCACCCAGATCATGAATGCTGATGTCATGCTGCCGGCGGTCGGTCAGGGCGCGCTGGGAATCGAAACCCGCGCGGACGACCCCTCGACCCAGGCTCTCGTCGCAACTCTTGACGACGCCGAGTCGCGCGCCTGCGTCACGGCCGAGCGCGCTCTTCTGCATGAACTGCAGGGCGGATGCCAGGTGCCGCTGGGTGCCTGGGCTCGTCTCCTAGGCGGCGAATTGCATCTCGAAGCCGGCGTTTTTTCAGCGGACGGTACCGAATCGGCGCGGCGCGAACACCGCGGCCCGGTGTCGGATCCTTCCGGGGCAGGGAAGCGGCTGGGCCAAATTCTCCTCGAGGCGGGCGCGGCGAGAATTCTGCGCCTCGCGGGAAGAACGGTTGGACAAACATGATTGACGCTTCTGCAAAACCACTGGAAGGCAAACGGATCGTCGTTACGCGCGCGCCCGATCAGGCCGGAGAGCTAATCCGCACACTCGAACACATGGGCGCCGAAATCGTAGCCTTGCCCGCGGTCGCGTTTGAGTCCCCTGAAGATTCAAAGGCGCTCGACCGTGCGCTCGCCCAACTCCGTACGTTTGACTGGGTACTGTTCACAAGCCAGAATGCGGTACGATTTGTCGCACTGCGCCTCGAACAAGCCGGCATTCCGCCGGTTGTTCGCCAGGTTGCGGCCGTCGGCCCGGCAACGGAGGAAGCGGCCAAGCTGCAAGGATTTCATGTGAACTACGTCGCGACCAATCACACGGCGCATTCTCTTGCGAAGGAATTGCGAGACGCGTTCACAGGCCGGAGGGTATTTCTGCCGCAAAGCGATCGCGCGGGGGACCACCTGGCGATCGCTCTGCGCGAAGGTGGCGCGCAGGTTACCGATGTCGTTGCCTACCGGACCGTTGCGCCCGAAGCACCGGACCAGTCCGCCCTGGACCGTATTCGCGCCGCCGAGATTGATGTCACTATTTTCGCAAGCCCCTCGGCCTTCCACAATCTGGATAGCTTTCTTGGCCCAGGCGAACTCGCGAAGCTCGCCGAACGCGTCCAGTTCGCCGCGATCGGACCCACAACCGCCAAGGCTATGCGCGAGTCAGGCGTTCGCGTGCACATCGAAGCCGAGGAAGCGTCCGCTACGGGCCTTGCCGACGCCATCGCGAAGTATTATCTCGAGCGGCCCGGCCATGCGAGGCAACCGTGACTTTCCCGACTCATCGTCCCCGCCGCCTGCGCCGCACCGAGCGATTGCGCGGTCTGGTGCGCGAGACCAGGCTCTCGACGAGCGGCCTGGTCTATCCCATGTTCGCGTGTCCGGGAAACAACGTTCGCACCGAAGTCAGCTCCATGCCCGGCGTCTTTCAGCAATCACCCGATCAAATCGTCGAGGAGTGCCGGGAAGTCGCAGGGCTGGGAATCCCGGCGGTGATTCTTTTCGGGCTGCCCGAGAAGAAGGATGAGACCGGCAGCGAGGCCGCCTCTCCAACAGCCGCCGTCCAGCGGTCAATTGAAGCGATCCGCAAAGCCAAGCTCGATCTCGTGGTGATTACCGATGTCTGCCTGTGCGAATACACCAGCCACGGCCACTGCGGTGTCATAAAGGACGGCGAAGTCCTGAATGATCCCAGTATCGCGCTTCTCGCCGACGCAGCGCTTTCGCACGTCCGTGCGGGCGCGGACGTCGTCGCGCCTTCCGATATGATGGATGGCCGCGTGGCAGCCATCCGCCAGAAGCTTGACGAAAACAAATTCTCCGACGTCGCCATTCTCTCTTATGCTGCGAAGTACTGCTCCGCGTTTTACGGTCCTTTCCGCGAAGCCGCGCAGTCCACGCCCCAATTCGGGGATCGCCGCAGCTACCAGATGGATCCCGCCAATGCCCGCGAAGCGCTCAGGGAAGTGGAGCTCGACCTCGAGGAAGGTGCGGACATCATCATGGTCAAGCCCGCCCTGCCGTATCTGGACATCATCGCCCGCGTCCGCGAGCGGTTCGACGTGCCTGTCGCCGCCTACAACGTCAGCGCTGAATATTCGATGGTGAAAGCGGCCGCCCGCAACGGCTGGATTGACGAGCAGCGCATAGTGCTTGAGATCATGACCAGCATCCAGCGCGCCGGCGCGTCCACAGTCCTCACCTATCACGCCAAAGACGTCGCCCGCTGGCTCGGCAAGTGCTAGGGTTTGCGGTTGCCTAACCGTCGGCCCCCCGCGAGTTCTTCCACCGGAAGGTGGTCTGATTTTGTCTTTCTCTCCCGCCATCCGTAATATGATTTCCCTGTGAGCAACTCGTCTGATCTGTTTTCCCGCGCCCAGAAAATTCTCGTCGGCGGCGTGAATAGCCCGGTCCGTGCATTCCGGGCGGTTGGCGGAACACCGCTCATTATCGAGCGCGGTGCGGGGTCGCGGCTGTGGGACGTTGAGGGACGCGAATTCATTGACTACGTCTGCTCCTGGGGCGCGCTCATTTTAGGCCACGCCCATCCCGACGTTGTACGGGCCGTCGCGGAGCAAGCCGCTCGCGGGACAAGCTACGGGATGACCTCGCCGCTTGAGATCGAGCTCGGCGAACGGATTGCCGGCGCCGTCGGTTCGATCGAGCGTATTCGTTTCGTCAGCTCAGGCACCGAGGCGACGATGTCTGCTGTGCGCGTCGCGCGCGCGTTCACCGGGCGGGACCTGATTCTCAAGTTTGAGGGCGGCTACCACGGCCACGCCGATAGTTTCCTTGTGGAAGCCGGCTCCGGCCTCGCGACCCTCGGGATTTCATCGAGCCCGGGCGTTCCCCAGGCGCTTGCACAACTTACGCTCAACGCTCCTTTTGGCGATATCGCCGCGGTCGAGCGAATTTTCTCGCAGCATAAAGGCAAGATCGCGGCCGTTATTGTCGAACCAGTCGCCGCCAACATGGGAGTCGTGTCCCCTGCGCCTGAATTTCTTGCAGCGCTTCGGCGCACGACCGAGGCCGATCAGGCCCTTCTTATTTTCGACGAGGTCATAACCGGTTTCCGCCTGGCCTACGGCGGCGCCGAGATTTCATTCGGGGTCCGTCCCGATATCACCGTACTCGGCAAGATCATAGGCGGCGGCCTGCCGGTTGCAGCCTACGGCGGACGTCGAGAACTCATGGAAACCGTAGCGCCTCTAGGGAGCGTCTATCAGGCGGGGACGCTTTCCGGCAATCCGCTTGCGATGCGCGCCGGACTTGCGACTTTGCCGCTGCTTGAGGCGCCCGGTTTCTATCCCGCGCTCAATGCGAAGGCCGCCCGGCTGGCTGCGGGGCTTCGCGCCGCACTCGCCGAGTCCGGCGTGCTTGGTGAAATCAATATCTCGGGCTCGCTGCTTACACTGTTTTTTGTCCCGTCACCGGTCCGCGATTATGCCGGGGCCAAGCGATCCAACACGGCTCGATTCGCGGCCTTTTTCCGCGGAATGCTGGCACGCGGAATTCTCCTGCCGCCATCGCAGTTCGAAGCTCTGTTCGTATCCGCGGCCCATACGGACGAGGACATCGACCGAACAATCGAGGCGGCTCGCGCAAGCCTCCGCGCAGTCTCCTCTATAAATTGATTCGGCGGTTCAGAACTCCCGAGCTTCCTGCCGTTTCAAAACAATGAAAATAAATTGGTTGATAGGCAAGTACTGGGAGTTTCGCCTGAATTTCGAGTTTCTTGGCAAATAGTGGAAAAGCGCTTCCACCGCCGCTGTACTTGGCCGGCTAGTTTCCCTCGAAGATCGGCTTGCGCGCTGGCCTTTGCTGAAAATAGGGCAGTTACATTTAGGGTGTCATGGTACTGCCCGTGCACTTCTTCCCTGCGAGTCGCAAAAGGAGATTCTCCCTTTCATGATGTTGGCCATCGCAGCACTGTTTTTTCAGTTCGCCCCAGCCATCGCCGCTCCTACCGATGTTGACCCCGGATCGATGGTTCCCGCTGCGAAATCAGCCCCCGCGCCAATCGCCGGGGAAGTCAGGCCCGACCAAGCGAAACTCTCTACCACTTCAGCATCTGCACAGGACGATCCAGATCGAGCGGTAGCAGGCACGCTGACTGTAGCTTCCCTTGAGACTGCCGCGCGGAACTCCCAGGAGCTTTCAAGCATCCGCCTCCCGGACTCTCCCTCGGCAAAGCCCGATCAGGTGATCTCCGCGACGCAGTACCCGCGCCGAAATTGGCTGCTCCTGTCGATTGCGCAGCACAGCGCTGCAGCGTTTGACGCCTATTCAACCCGGCAGGCCATCGGGACTGGCGCGATCGAAGCCGACCCTTTCCTGCGACCCTTTTCGCATTCTCCGGGACTTTATGCCGCGATCCAGGTCGGTCCGGTCATCCTGGATTACGCCGCTCGCCGCATGCAGCGCAGCAACAACAGTTTCATCCGCCGCAGCTGGTGGGTTCCGCAGACGGCCAGCACCGGGATGTACCTGTTTTCAGGCATCCACAACATGAGCTTGTCGAACCGACATTAAACAACGAGTTTCTCTCTCAGTGGCGTTTCTCCCTGGCGGGGAGTAAAGAAGGCAAACACCCGGGTCCTCCTCCCGGGTGTTTTGCTGTTCGGGCTCTTTTTTTTGCAGAAATCCAAAATACCACTTTCCTTCTCGGCATAACCACGTATTATGTGCGCCACTGTTGCGTGGGTTTTGTATTGAAGACCGCTCGGTCGTCGATACCGCCCGACAGATTGTTATTCCAGATTCACTTTGGAAGCGGAGTGTCCGGGGCAGTGGACGAATTGCCTAAACCAGTCCGTAGGCATGGATTCGGATTCGCATTTCGCTCGAAGCACGTCCTGGCGATGGCGTGTGCGATCGCGCTCTGGGCCGGTGCAGCAGCCGCGCAAACCACGGGCGCGATTCGCGGCGAAGTGCGCGATCCCTCAGGCGCTCTGATTCCCGGCGCGAATATCACCGCAACACTCACCGGCACCGACACGGTGCGTTCGGTGACCACATCGTCGGACGGAAGCTTTGAAATTCCCGAGCTCGCCGTCGGCACCTATGAAATCGCCGTTCATGCCAAGAGCTTCAAGAACTACGCTGCCCGCGACGTCGTGGTCACCATCGGTCACGTAGCCGTCCTCGACATCGCGCTTGAAATCGGCGGAGAGTCGGAAACCGTCACCGTCCAGGCGAGTGCCACACAGGTTGAGACCACCAGCACGCAGATTGGCGCGGTGATGTCGGAAACCTCGGTCCGGGAACTTCCGCTCAGCACTCGTGACACCTATCAACTGCTGCAGCTTCAGCCCGGTGTGCAGTCGCAGGTCGGAGCAGATCTTTTCTATGGAAGCGACAATGCAGGCGTCGTGTCGGTCAATGGAGGCCGCGGCCGCTCGAACAACTACACGGTCAACGGAGGCGACGGCAACGACATCTTCGCCAATGGCCCCGCGATACAGCCTTCGCCCGACGCCATCGAGGAATTTCGTGTCCTGACCAATACTTTTGACGCCGAATATGGCCGCAACTCGGGCTCGATCGTCAACGTCGTCACCAAATCCGGTACCAATGATCTTCACGGTGATTTCTACGAATTTCTGCGCAACGACGTCCTCAATACGCGCGGTTATTTCGATCCCTACGTCCTGGACTACAAGCAGAACCAGTTTGGCGCGACCCTGGGAGGCCCGATCAAGAAGGACCGGACCTTCATCTTCGGCTCCTACGAAGGCAACCGCCTGCGCAAGGGAATCGACGACGGCACGGTCGTTTACCCGACCCAATCAGAGCAGAACGGGGACTTCAGCGCCACGGGCCCGCCTTTCGTCGGCACCCTGGTTGACCCGGCGTTCGCAGGTTTGCTCGCAGGCCGCACCAGCAACCCGAACACTCCCACTACGACCTGCCAGCAGGCTGTGACCGCCATTGGCGGCGGCGCGATTACCGCAGGCACCCTGTTCGCGAACATCTTTCCGGGTAACATCATCCCCACTGCCTGCTTTGACCCTGCTGCCGAGGCGGTTTACAACCAGTGGGTTGCCCCGTTCGCCAACGCCTGCGCCGATCCGCAGGCCTGTTCCTCGATCGGCGAAGAACCCGAGCGCCAGGATCAATTCACGATTCGCCTAGACCACAAAATCACAAACTCACAGCAATTCACTGCCTATTACTACTTTGAAGACGACAACAACACCGATCCGTTTACGACCTTCCAGGCCGCCGGAGCAAACGTTCCGGGATTCGGCGCAAACTTCAAGACGCGCACCCAGCAGTGGAATCTGGGCCATACCTGGACGCTCGGCGCGAACGCCGTGAATGAGCTCCGCTTCAACTATTTCCGGGAGGGCCAGGGCCATCTGGATCACCCCGTGAATATTCTTGCGAGCGTTCACGACTCCTGTGGCCCAGGTTTCGACCCCTCGATGTGCTTCGCCGATCCAGGCAATCCAACCGCAGGAATCACCTCTGACATTCCCGGGCGCCAGGGCGTACCGAGCATTCTGGTTGACGGCGGGTTTTCGATCGGGAACAACAACGAAGGCGAGCTTCCCCAAACCGGCAACACGTTCCAATGGACGGACAATTACACCAGGGCATTCTCCAAACACACGATGAAGCTCGGCGTGGATGTGAGGCGTCAGCGCTTTGATCAGTTTCTGTACTACAACATTAACGGCTTTGAAAGTTTTCTCAGCGATAGTAATCTCTGCGCTCCCTCGAACGCCAATCCGCCATTTCCCGTCGCCTCGCCAACCGGGTCGAATTGCGACAATCCCACGACCAACGACGTTGGTTTCACCAGCGCCTACCCGGACTACTTTCTCGGCACAACGAGCGGTTACACACAGGGCGCAGCGCAAGGCCAGGACGACCGCAACAGCGCGCTGTATCTGTTCGCGCAGGATAGCTGGAAGATCAAAACCAACGTCACTCTCAACTACGGGCTGCGTTGGGAACTGAACACGCCGTACTACGACACCGGCAATCGTCTCCAGACTTTCCGCCCGGGCGAAGCAACTACCCAATATCCGTGCTGGATGTCGCAGGAAAGCTCAGCAGAAACCGGACTTCCGGCAGGGAATTGCGGTCCCGGCAGCGGCAGCGACTCAATCTTCCCCTACGGTCTGGTGTTCCCGGGAGACAAAGGCGTCCCTCGCGGACTCACCAGCACGTACTACAAGGGATTTGCTCCCCGCATCGGCCTTGCTTGGAGCCCTGGGTGGACCAGCGGCTGGCTTTCAAGACTCACCGGCGGCCCCGGCAAGTCGAGCGTACGAGCCGGCTACGGCATCTTCTACAACCCGATCGAGCAGCTGGTCCTTGAGCAGTTCAGCGCAGAACCTCCGTTTGGCGGGAGCACGACACTCGCGAATACGTTGTTCAATCTGCCGTTTGAGCCCCAGTCGGGTGGCTCGCCGTTCCCCAATCCGTACGGCGGCATCATTCAGCAAACGCCCAAGACTCCGTGTGCGTCCGATACGCCGGGCGGTCCCAATGGGTGCGTCGACTGGTCGCAATTCCGGCCGATCCTGCTGGCAGGCGAGTTCCAGCCGCACCTGAGAGCGCAGTACGCCGAGCAGTACAACCTCACGATCGAACGGCAGCTGTCCAAGGACACGCTGCTTCGGATCGCCTACGTCGGCACACAGGACCATCATCTGCTGGCGATTCATGACCTCGACCCGGGCAATGCCCAGACCTGCCTGAATCTGGAAGCCGTGTCGACCTATTACTCACCTCTTTTGGCCAGCGGCGCACCGAACCCAAACGCGAACCCGGCTCTTAGTTCCGCATATTCTTGCGGGCCGTTTGATTCGGATTCAGCCTACGACCTGCCGGCGGGCTCGCTTCCGGCCGGCTTCAACCTCCACTTACCCTACGGTTCGGTTTCTTCGGTAGCCGGAGGTCCAGCGTCGCCAGCAATTACCCTGGTCGGACTGCGACCGTATTCCTCGCCGATCTGCCAGCCCACGACCGGCATCGGCTGTCCGCCTGACGGCGTGCCGGTTTTCAGCAACATTTTCTCCGAGGACACCATCGCCAACTCCAATTACAACGGTTTGCAGATTTCTGTCGAACGCAGCCTCTCGAATGGTTTGCTGTTTCAGGCTTCCTACACCTTCAGCAAGGCGATTGACCAGGGCGCCTCGTTTGAAAACGAGTTGAACCCTCTGAACTTCAATGCCACGCGCGGACTGTCGCTTGTCGATGCACGCAATCGATTTGTCTTCAGTCCCTACTGGGAGATTCCTATTCCCAAGCACGATGGCATTTCGGGCAAGCTCATCAATGGTTGGGCAGCATCGGCCATCATCACTTATCAGAGCGGCTTCCCGATTCGCGTCCAGACTCAGGATGACCTTGAACTCGAGAGCAGTTACTTTTTCGAGGATGCCAACACGCCCGAGGTTACCGGCAAGGTGCAGTTCGTGAATCCGAAAACGAATGGAAACCTCTGGTTTACTTCAAACAACATCAGCGATCCCGCTCCCGGCACTTTCGGGAACATGCCTCACTCGCTCTGCTGCGGGCCGCCAATCAGCAACACGGACATTGCCCTGGTTAAGCACACGCCTATCGGAGAACGGTGGTCGTCTGAGTTCCGCTCCGAGTTTTACAATGCCTGGAACCACACTCAGTTTGCCAATCCTGACGGCAACTTCAGCGACCTCACTTTCGGCCAGATCCTCAAAACGCGTGAGGATCCGCGCGTAATCCAGTTCGCCCTGAAATTCCTGTTTTGATCCCTAGATGTGCTGATCTGCTTGCGGCCGCAAGACGCGATCCCCAATGCTGGTTCCTGCCTCGAACTCCGAGACTCGCGCCGGATTCGTAGGCCGAGTTATAACCGGGACGTAACGTTTCCCTCCGAGCATGTCGGGTATAATCCGCATGCGTTGTCGGGCGTTCACGCACGCGTTCTTGGCTCGAGCACATCCGATCGGAAAAGGAGCTAACCATGGCAACAGTTACAACGAAAGACGGCATAGAGATTTATTACAAGGATTGGGGAACAGGGCAGCCGATCGTTTTCTCACACGGCTGGCCACTGAGCGGGGACGACTGGGACGGGCAGATGCTGTACTTCGGGCAGCTTGGCTATCGCGTCATCGCGCACGACCGGCGAGGTCATGGACGCTCGACTCAGACTTGGGACGGCAACGACATGGATACCTATGCGGACGATCTTGCCGTGCTATTTGAAAAACTCAATCTCAAGGACGCAATCATGGTTGGGCACTCAACCGGCGGCGGTGAGGTCGCGCGCTACCTGGGTCGCCACGGTACGAAGCGTGTCGCCAAGGCCGCGCTGATCAGCGCCGTGCCACCGCTCATGCTGAAGACCGAAAAGAACCCCCTAGGCGCCCCTATTTCGGTTTTTGATGGCCTCAGGGCGGCGCTTGCGGCCAACCGGGCCCAGTTCTATCAGGACATCACACTCCCTTTTTATGGCTACAACCGTCCTGGCGCGAAAATCTCCGAAGGGATTCGGGAGCACTGGTGGTTGCAGGGCATGCTGGGAGGAGTGAAGGCCCACTATGATTGCATCAAGGCGTTCTCGGAGACCGACTTTACCGAAGACCTGAAGAAGATCGATATTCCCGTGCTGGTTATGCACGGAGATGACGATCAGATCGTGCCAATCGCCGCCGCAGGTCCGATGTCGGCAAAGATACTCAAGCACGCAACGCTGAAGGTCTATAAGGGCTTTCCGCACGGAATGCCCGCGACCAACGCGGACGTGATCAATGCCGATTTGCTGGCGTTTTTCAAGGGCGCCGCAACAACAGCTTCTGCATAAACGTCGGGTGCCCCGGGTTTTCTGATGCAGTGGAAAGCCCGGGGGCCCCATCATCTCGGGCAATTCTCGGTTATCATTGGTCCGCTTGTTCGACAACAACACGAACAGGGAAGGGAAGTCTCGCCAGATGCAGTATTGCAGCAGACTTTACGCATTCCGCCTTGCCTGCGCGGTTGCGCTCGCGGCGCTCCTGCTTCCCTTCGCAGCCTCGCCTCCGAGCGGCCAGACAACGGCCGCAAGCGACGCAGGTGTTGCCGTCGGGCCGCAGTATGACTCAACACATGTCTATGTCGCGCCCGGGGATTTGGATGCCTTCGTGAACAGCTTCACAGCCACGTTCGGCGGCCAACCATCGAAAACGTCGGTAGTAAATGTCCTGCCGGTCCCAAGCAAGACTGAATTCCGGTTCGTGTCTACTCTTGTTGGAATGCTGTCGGTCTTCGCCTACCAAACGCCCGTGCCGTTTCCGTTCGGAGAGGAACGCACCGGATATCTGGTTACGGATATCGACCGCGCGATCCAGGCAGCTCGTTCTGCCGGAGCCGAGGTAATCGTCGAACCGTTCAACGACCCGATCGGAAAAGATGCCGTCATCCAGTGGCCCGGCGGCGTGAAGATGCAACTGTATTGGCATTTCACCCAGCCCAACTACGCACCGCTTGAGGCGGTTCCCGACAACCGGGTCTACATCTCGCGAGACGAAGCCGATATTTTCGTAAATGATTTCGTGCGATTCGCTCACGGCAAGGTGGTCGCAGACGACAAACAGGCCGACGCAGGCGCGATCGGACTCCCGCAAGCATCCTATCGCCGCATTCGGATCACATCGCTGTTCGGCAACATGCAGGTCCTGGTGACCGATGGCCATCTGCCGTATCCGTTCGGCCGTGAAGTCACCGGGTACGAGGTGCGCGATCTGGGCGCCACGCTTGAGAAGGCAAAGGCGTCCGGCGCGAAGATCCTGTCGCCCCCGTACACCACGGACACGGGGTCGACTTCGATTGTGGAATTCCCGGGCGGCTACATCGCCGAGATTCACAGCGTGTCACCCCATTGATTGCGGCTCCCGGGCACGCTGGCTGTGATCTCGGTGGAATTTTGGGAAGGGAACTGTCTCTTCGAGTTTAGAGTTGGGTTCTCTTCTTTTCTGGCCACAACGCGGAAGCGCCTGCCATCACTGTCAGGATACCCAGGATCACACCGAGTGAGACTCCGGTAGAAATCGGAATTCGTTCGCTCGCAAGCATCTTTGCTCCTGTAAACAGCAGAATCGCCGCAAGCCCCGGCCGCATAAACCGGAATCGCGGAAGCAGATCTGCCAGGGCGAAGTAGAGCGCGCGCAACCCGAGAATGGCAAATACGTTCGAGGAGTATGCAAGAAAAGTGTCGCGCGTGATCGCTAGTACCGCCGGCACGGAGTCAACAGCGAACAAAATGTCGGTGGCCTCGATAGCGACAACTGCCAGCAGCAGCGGTGTCCCATAGTATTTCCCGGCTTGCCGCACGAAGAAATGTTCACCCTCATAATCCGGCGTCACGGGCATGACGCGTCGTACAACCCGAACCAGCCAATTTCGCTCCGGTCGAATCGTGCGCCCGCCAGGCCAAAGCATTACCACCGCGCTCACAATCAGGATCGCGCCGAACACAAAAAGAACGAAGTGGAAGCGGTTGAGCAGCGCCACACCCCCAAATACGAAGATTGCCCTCATCACCAATGCGCCGACAACGCCGCAGTAGAGAACTTTGTGCTGCGACTGGGAGGGAACTGCGAACCCTTCAAAAATCAGCAGAAAGACGAAAATGTTGTCGATGCTCAACGATTTCTCAACCACGTAACTGGTCAAGAATTCAAGGCCCGCGCGATGGCCCATGGAGACGGACACCCAAAGACTAAAGGCCAGCGCGAGCCCAATCCAACCGGCGCTTTCTGCAAGCGCCTCCTTTAGCGCGATCCGACGCGCCTCGCGGTGGAATATACCGAGGTCCAAAGCAATCGCCGCGACAACGGCAACGCTAAATCCCATCCACATATATGGAGGCGTTCCCACGATGTGCTGTGCTCTCTCCCAATCCAGAATACTGATCCAGAATCTAACCGCGCACTACTTAGTGGCGGAGTTGCGTGTTCAGATCGCTCCCCGTCAGATTGCTGTCACGACATATCGGGGTCCAGGGACTGTCGAGAATACACGACCCGTCGGAGTTTCACTTCGAAACTCATCGGCCGGAGGCCGGCATCAAAAGATACGACCAGGCCCTGTTTTCGGTTTGCGCGCGGGCAACAGAGTGGGGCAATTCCGACAAAACGCCTCCGCTTCGACGTGCAATTATTGCTATTATTTCTGAACTTACGGAATCGAGAATGGAAATAATCTCACGAGCCGTACTGCTCGGCGTCGCGCTTCTTGCCGCGGTGTTATTGTTCACCCCGTTTGAGGCTTTCTTCGAAGGCCTAATAGCGTTCGCCATGATCACCGCCGCTGTAACTGGTTTCCTGATGCATCCCCGCAGGGAAGTGTTCTACGTGCGGACTAGCGTGCGAGTCACTGTCCCGGATCGACGCCAGACCATGGAGAAAGACCTGCTCGCGGTAAGGGTCGAACTTACGAGACTCTGGTTGCTGTTTGTGCCGACGTTCCTGGCGGTGGCTTTTCTCGTCTTCTTCGCAGCCGGAGGCCCCGAAAAATTCAGCTTCCTGAATTGGATCTTCACGTCGCGGCACGCGTATCTGGCGTTTCTTGTTTGTCAGTACCCGCCGCTGTTGGTTCTACTCCTGCTTGCGGAATGGATTGCCGAACGAAGAGTAATGTGGGATGCCGAGGCGTGCAGCGCGAGATCTTTTTCCGTCAATCCCATACGATCTGGACAATTTGGGCGAGTTTCCTACCTGTTCATGGGAGAACACGGAGAGTATTACGGTGGTGAATGTCGTTACTTTAAGTTGATCCACGTCCCAGAGCTGGCGTCGATTGTTTTTTACAATGTTCGAAACCCGGAATTGAACAGGATTGCCTTAGGGTTTCTGTTCCATCGTTTGATTATCTTGGGACGCGGGGTCACCGAACTAGACAAGCAGACTGTTGCGGCACAGGTCGTCTTGGCCGAGACGGCGTCCTTGTCTTAGTCTCGGCTCTGATTCGCCCGTGAGACGTCGATACATGTAATTCAAGCGGGCCCGGACAACGCATAATCCCTCGTGTCGAGGCAACATCTTATGGTTCTGTAATTTACCGCCGTGGTCAAAGTAAACATAATATTCATTCGCAGAAGTGATTACCGACGGCGTTTCGGCCTACTTCGACCCGCAAGTCCAGGCAATCCGGGTTCTTCTGTGAGGCCCGAAACAACGTCGATTCCCGCGGGCAGTGTTACTATGCGCGGCATGAATAGCCAAGATGTCGTTAAGCCGAACGGGAACGCAGGGGTCACGGGATCCGGGCGAACTCGGGGGCGACGCTTTGTGACCTTTCTGGCCGTCGTTGTAACGCTGCCCGTGGCAGTTATTGTGGTCGGCGCGCTCTTCCCTCCTGCTCGCCTGATCGCCACGATCGGATGCGTGTTCGAATCATTTTTGACGGCCCACGTTTTTCTTGCGGGCCTCGCCGGCATCGCGCTGGCGCTCTGGGCGAAGCGCCTTGGCGGGCGTAGTGCAACGACCGCCATCCTGTGGCTCGCAATGGCCGCGACCGTCGGCGCCGCCATTCCAGTTCTCGTGCTTGCGCGCACCGCATATCGCTATGGCGCGCCTATCTCCTGGGCGGCACACCTTCGCGTGGCCGCGCCGGGCCCGAGAGCAATGCCGGATCAGACCCAGCTGTTTGCAACGGTAGACGGCACGAGCCTGTACCTCGACATATACCTGCCGGGTAGTTCGACCGGCGCGTCGGCGTCGCTCTCAGCCCCTGTGGTCATGATTCACGGCGGTGGGTTTTCAGCAGGCAAGCGCAGCGACGGGCGGAACTGGGACCGCTGGCTTGCGTCGCGCGGTTACACCGTGTTTGATGTCGACTACCGCCTGGATCCGCCGGTGACCTGGAATCTAGCAGCGCCGGATGTGGCCTGCGCAGTCGGCTGGGTTGCGTCGCATGCAAGCGACTATCACATCTCACCGGATCGAATGCTTATCACCGGACAATCGGCCGGCGGCGGACTTGCCATGCAGGTCGCGTATGGTTTGGGTGACGGAACGGTGACCTCAGATTGCGGCGGAGCAGTGCCGCAGCCGAAAGCGGTCTTCGCCCTATATCCGCCGGATGACTTAGCGATGGCCTGGAACCTCAACACGGGATTACCCCCGTTTGGTGCGCGAACGCTGAACACGGGCTACCTCGGCGGGTCGCCTGGGCAATACCCCGACAGGTACCAAGTGGCGTCACCGGTGTTTCACGTGCGGCAGGGTCTGCCGCCGACCCTCATTGCGGCTGGAGCAGTCGATCACCTGGTTCCGTTTGCCGGACACGTCGAGACAGTCGACAAATTGAATGCCGCGGGCGTGCCCAACGTGCTGTTGTCCGTGCCGTACGGCGACCACGCTTACGATGCGGCGTGGGGCGACCTGGGCGCACAGATCACGCGCAAGGTATTGGCCGATTTCCTGGCGCAGTATTTGCCAGCGACGGAGTGACCGAAGCGCATCCGGGGTCATGAGCCACGGCAGCAACGAAGCAAGGATATTTCTCTCGGCAGAGTGGCGCAACCTCGTGATGCTGAACTACGAGGTAGATCCCCGCCTCCTGCGAGAGTACGTTCCAGCGGGAACGGAGCTCGACGCCCACGATGGGCGTACGCTCGTCAGCCTTGTAGGATTTCAGTTCCTGCACACGAAACTTTTCGGAGTGTTACCAGTTCCCTTCCATTCGAATTTTGAAGAGGTCAATCTCCGTTTCTACGTGAGGCGCCGCGAAAACGGTGACATCCGCCGCAGTGTGGTTTTCATTCGCGAAATTGTCCCGAAACGCGCGGTGGTGATGCTGGCGCGGTTGGCCTACGGCGAAAATTACAGCCGCTATCCGATGCGGCATCGAATTACCTCTGACGCCACGCGCACATCCGCCCAGTACGAATGGCGGACGAAGAGCGGCTGGGCGCGGCTGTATTCCGAGGCAGCGGGCGAGGCCGCTCACCCAGCCGACGGAAGCATGGAGCAATTCATCACCGAGCATTATTGGGGCTATTCCGCGCACCGCAACGCAGGCTCGGTTGAATACCACGTGACCCATCCCCAGTGGCGCGTCTGGCAAAGCCTGCGAGCAGGTTTTGATGGTGACGGCACGGAGATCTATGGGCGCGCGTTGGGTGAGACTTTGCGACGTCCGCCCGATTCTGCATTTACCGCCGACGGCTCGCCCGTCGTAGTGTTCGCCGCCAAGCGCATCGCTTGAGTGATTCGCAAAACTGCTGCCAGCGTGCGCGAATTGAGGTTCGGGCAGGCTGTAATTGCGCGATTTCGCGAGACCTGCCGGTAGCGCGGTTGTGGTAGCCTGTGCGGCGCGGCATCACGCACCCGCGGATGGAAGGGAGAGCGTTTGATGGTTGGCGGGCTAAAGGTAATTCTGGTCAAGGACGGATGCGAGCGCGAATTCGAATCGCTGTTCAGCGAGCTTCGAAAATCGATGCACGACCGCGAGCCAGGTTGCCTGCTGTATTCCCTTCTGAAGTCGCGCACAGACCCGCGATCCTACATCGTGCACGAGCAGTATCGCGATGCGGAGGCATTGGACGCGCACCAGTCTTCGCCGCACGGGAAAATTTATTTTTCGAGGATTCGGGCGCTGTTGGATGATATTCGCGTCGAGTATTTCGATGGGGTAGTCGCATAGTCGAACGGGAAGCCGATGGATCTGAGGAGGAAGCATGCTCGAAAAGGATATTGAGATTCGCATGGCGGACGGCGTGTGCGACGCGGTGCTATTTGAGGCGGAAGATGGACGGCGCCGCCCGGGCGCGATTCATTACCCGGACATTGTCGGTATTCGCCCCTCCCATCGGGCGATGGCCCGGCGTCTGGCTGAGGCCGGATACACAGTGCTGCTGCCGAATCCGTTCTATCGCACGGCGCGTACCCCGGTTTTCGATTTCAAACCGAATTTTGCCGGTGATGAACGCACCATCAAACGCTTCGGCGAGCTCACTGGACCGATGCCTCCGGAGGCAATGGAAACTGACGCGTCAACCTACATAAACTATCTGGCGACGCAGAGCTCGGTAAGCGCGGCGCTGATGGGAGCAGTTGGCTACTGTTTTACGGGCGCGATGGCGCTGCGTACCGCGGCCGCGCGCCCTGATCGGGTCGGCGCGATCGCCTCATTCCACGGTGGACGCCTGTTCATCGACGATCCAACCAGCCCGCACCTGAGTCTGCCCCGCGTGAAGGCACAGCTCTACTTCGGACACGCGACGAACGACCACTCGATGCCGCAACCTGCGATCGACAAGTTTGACGCAGCGCTCGCCGCGTGGGGCGGCAAGTATCAAAGCGAAGTATACGACGCACTCCATGGATGGACCGTGCCAGACGAAGGCAGCCAGGTGTACAAAAAGCCAGAAGCCGAGCGCGCGTTCGGCAAGCTCACGGCACTTTTCGCGGCCACGCTCAAGTAACGTCGGACCAAGGCGTGTCGCTGGGCGCCTACCGGTAGCGAAAGAAATCCACAGGCCATTGGTTATGTACTACCACTTGCGGGTGTCGTCTTTGGTGCGGATGACGGCCATTCGCCTGGTGAGGGCACGCAGCAGCCATGGCGCGAAGCGTTCGACGGCAACAATCACCTTTCCGTGCCCGGTAATGATCCTCTCCCGCTTGCCACGGGCCACGCAGCGCAGAATCTCGCGCACCGCCGTCGGCGCACTCACCACCATCCAGGCCGGAATCGGGTCCGGCGAATCGGCGTGCAGTCGGCCCAGATTGTCGGTGCGGCGGATGTCGCTTGCGACGAATCCCGGGCTGAGTATGGTCACCTTGATTCCGGCGGGCCGGAGCTCCTCGGTGATCGCACTTGCGAGTGCGCGGAGCGCGAACTTGCTCATCGAATACGGCGAGGCACCCGGGGTCGAGATCCATCCCGAAACGCTTGAGACGATTGCGAGGTTCCCGCCGCTACGCTCAAGCTCGGGCAACGCGGCGTAAATCGTCCGCAGCACGCCGAAAACATTTGTTTCAAATTGCCGGCGGTAATCCTCAAGCGTGAGTTTTTTCAGCGGGGCGACCACTCCGAACCCCGCATTGGCGAATACCACGTCCAGCTTTCCGAAGGCGTGCAAGGCGTCCGCTACGGCCCGCTCAAGATCGCCGTCCCGCGTCACATCGCATTCGGCGACCACCGGACGCGAGCGACCGGCGCTGGTGATTTTCTGCGCAAGACTCTCCAAGCGATCGGCGCGGCGCGCGGCAAGCGTCAGCTGCGCCCCGGCTTGTGCCAATTGCCAGGCCAGCTCCTCCCCGATGCCTGAAGATGCACCGGTAATGAGCACGGATTTGCCTAGGAAAAACTCGTGCATGCCAGTCATGCCAAACCCTTATAGCATATGCACCAAACTGACGGACGCTGCCCCCCGGTGTGGACACCCCAACCGCAACGGCGAATGCGTTTTTATAGCCACTAGCAACAGGTCATTCGCCACTGGTATGATGAGCGGCTTGGACGCAACCCGTACGCCTGCTTGTGAATCCAAAGCGTCGAATCCTTTTGCAATGAGGGGGAACTTGGTGCGGCGACTGCTGGCAATTTGCGCGGTAACATTTACGGTGTTGGCGGCATTTGCGGCTGCGCGCCTGACTCAGGTCGCCACAGTTTCCGCGGCTAGCGGACCGAGTAATCTCGTGTTATCGCAGGCTCAGTCGACGGGCGGCTGCCCGCTCGGTCCCGCCTATACTTTCTGCGATCAGATCCCCGGCGCGCAAGGTCCGACAGAGAGCTTCGTTGTCAGCGCCTCCGCGGCAGTCAGTGGTCTGTCCGTTTCACTCGGTCAAGTTCCCGGCCTTGCAACCAGCTTTGCTCCAGGTGATTTCACGATCACCAGCAACTCGTGTACGGGAAGTCTGGCGGCTAACCAACAGTGCCAGATCGGCCTCGCGTTCTCTCCCACCGTCGCCGGTCTACGTACGGCCGCTGTGACCGTGACCGACGCTGGCGGTGACACCCTGACCTTCAATATCGCGGGCACGGGCAAGAACCTTGCAATTGCGACGCCGGGCAATTCATGCGCCTTGGCGGACAACGCGTACACGTATTGCCCGCAACCAGTCGGAGGCGCAAGCGCCCCGGTGACCTTTACGCTGACCGCAGCAGCCCCGGAGAGTGGCATAATCCTCTCGCTTGCGGCGATCCCCGGACTTTCGTCCGAATTTGGATCCGGGGATTTCACGATCGCGACCACGACTTGCACGGGTGCGCTTGCGGCAAGCGCCAATTGCGCCGTCGACGTTGAGTTCACCCCGAAATTAGCAGGACTGCGTTCGGCGGAGTTAACGGCGACCGACGCCGAGGGTGATACGACGCTCGTGTACCTCGCGGGCAACACGACCAGCGGTCTGGCGTTCAACTCCAGTGCGCCCGGGTCCAATCCCGCCGCCTGCGCGCGATTGAATTTCTTTGGTTACTGCAACCAGCCGACCTCAGGCAGCACCTCGTCGACCGCGTACACGGTTACAAATACTTCCGGGGCGCAGGTGACCGGGCTCACGATTACACCGCCGCTCAATACGACTCAACCGCCGCCCCCGCCTGTAAACTTCTCTGTCACTGGAACGAGCTGCGCAACGACGCTTGCAGCCAACGCATCGTGCACGATCAATGTAGCGTTCACGCCGCTAGTCACGGGATTCCAGCAAGGCTCGGTTGTTGTGACCGATACCGCCGGCGACATCGCGGCCATAAATCTCTCTGGCACAGGCGACGATTTCAACATGGTCATCGTGGCCGGTCAGTCGCAGGAAGTTACCGTTTCACAAGGCAACTCGGCCACCTACATGGCGCAGCTGATTGCCGACGGGGTGTTCGGTCAAAATGGCGAAACCGTGACGCTCGTGTGCCCCCCAAATCTGCCCGAATTTACCACCTGTGACTTCGCACCGTGCCCGATCACGCCGGTGGTCGGAGGAGCTGTTCCGTTCAAAGTTGTGATTGCGACTTCGACGGCCACCACGCTGACACCGCCAATCACGAACCCGTGTAACAGCCCGGCGGCGTCTGCGGCGCCTGCTACCCGCGGGCCTATTGGGATATTGCAAATCGTGACAAACAGGACCGAGCACGCTCCGCAATTCCCTGCTCTATTGGCAGTTCTTGCGATGCTTGGCCTCGGCGCGTCGAGCGCCTGGCCGATGGCTTTTGGGCGGCGCGCAAATTGGGGGCGCGTCGCGCTCGCGCTGGTAATCCTTTTCGGAGCCGCCCTCGCCGCCTGTGGCAAGAAAGGCAACGCAACCACGTCCACGGCGACCCCTATCGCTACAACTACGATGAACGTTGTGGCGAGCGCTGTAGATTCGAGTGGCAACCCCATCAACGGTAGCCGCGGCTTGCAGATCATTCTCGACGTTATCAAGCAACAGGCGACGCTTCCTTAAGGCTTGGGAAGTGTCTCGCCGCGTGGCCAAGGCTCGAACCGTACGGCAACACAACGGCGTGCCGATCGAGAAGCAGGAGCGTTTCTCCTCCTTTGAGCGGTTCTGCCCGGCCCGCAACCAAGTCCCACGAGGTCCCCGCGAATGCGTGCATTTCGCGTAGCACTCCGATCACGCCGAGGTTGCAAGCCCGAGGATTCGTAAGACAATTGAGTTAACCGTCTCGGTCGGAGGAGCTGTATGACTACGCAGGACAAACGAGGAACTCGGATGGCGGCAGATGCTGGCGGGCCGCAATCGCCCGGTCGCGCGATCGTGCGTCGGGCGCTGGGAATCGCTGCGCCAATCCTAATCCTCAGCACGTGCTTTCTGTCCGGCACAACGGCGCGCGCGCAAAACGGTGGATACATGCGCGTGCTCACCTCGCATGGGCAGGTCGCCGGAGAGTCGACCGACCCGAGATTCAACGGCTGGATTTTGCTTCAGACAACGACGATGCCGTCTGCGCCGCAAATCGCCGCCATGGCGGACGAAGCAGCTCCCGGCGCGGGCGGCGAGAAGGTCGTACACAAACCCGTGGTCATTGTAAAGGACAGGGACCGATCATCTCTCGCGCTGCTGGGAGCCTCGACAAGCCACCAGCACTATCCGGAGATTGACATCGTCGTGACGTCGCCGGGCGGCGAACCCGTCGCACGATATAAATTGTACGACGCGACGATCCTGTCCATCCGCGCGGGCGACACTGGCGGTGGAACCCACGAGGAGGTTGAACAGGTGAGAATCAGCTACGCGAAGATTGAGATCGAGCAGTAGAAGTCGCGCGATCGATTCCCCCGTCGGTCCGGTCACAATTCGCTTCTCCGCACTTCCCACCTTCACCCGCGGCTGTCGCCACGGTGACGCACTCACAGGAAACTCAGGTTGGCTTAAGGAGTGACCGGCTTTTCGGATTTGTTCTGCGCGGAATCCATCTGTCCAGCTGCGGGCGGCTGCGACGGGTTAGTGCCGCTCCCGGCCGTGGGATACTTTAGAGCAACCCACTTGTACCAGCCGCCGTCCATCACTTTGATGTTGGTATAACCGAATTCTGCGAGCTGGCGAATCAGGTCCTCCGTGTCGTGCGGACACGAACCGTACATGATCAGCGTCTTGTTGCGCGGCAGGCTGATCGGAAAGGTCTTCACGCGCATTACCCAGGGATAGCTAATGGCGCCGGGAATGTGTCCCTCGGCGTAACCATCGGTCGGCTGCGTGTCCACGATTGCAACACCCGGATCCCTGTCCTGCACCATCTTCAGCACGGCATCGGGCGCGACGATCGGCGGCGCAGGTGCCAAAACGGGCACGGTTGGGTCCACAGCTGCAAGATCATCTTGGGCGCGAGCTGCGGGAGCGACGAATGCCAGCGCCAACAGTAGGCCTGTCATTGCACAGAATCCCGCCGTCGCGAAGGCGCCGACTACCGGGAAAGAGATCTTCGCCGCTGCTTTCATGTCGACCTCCAAAATCCCAGCTTTTCTCCCAACACCCTCGGATGTTACGCCGGTCGTCGGAGGAGGTCAATATACCAAGGAGCCCTAGCCAACATTGAGCGTCCGTGGCACACTTAGCGCGTGGGAAACAAAGACGCAAAGAAGCGCGAAACAAAGAAGCCCAAGAAAAAGCAGCCCAGCGCGCACGAGATTCGGATGGCCAGCCGTCCGATTTTCACGAACCCCAAGTAACGCACGTCGCTGCGGCGGCAATTTCGAACGTGCTCGGTTTTTCTCTACGCTTGCTACCTGGCAGGCGGTGTGGGCGAACCTCAGCGCTCCACATGCCCTTCGCCTGAACACCCTGCGCTTCATCGAATCACGCTGAACCGTTGCCCTCCTGCGTGCCAATGCATGCTCCCGAGGCCTGCCCGTGGGTCATATCTGAGCGAAGCTTTTTCGAACCTGGCGGGTTTGATGAGTTGGATAAGGCCGCGCATATTTTGTGGCTGCCAAATCCGGATTTTGTATCATACTCGGCATAATTAGCCTGCCTGTGTCCTGCCGCTTTGGGTGCGGTGGGAGGGGGGCCAGAAAAACGGAGGATTTCCTACATGCGAACGTTCCAGAGGGCTCGCTATCTTGTGTTCTTTGCTTTGCTCTTCGCCATTCCCGCGGTATCGCACGCTCAGGTTGGCGTCGGTGTCGCGATTACGGTGGCCCCGCCGGCTCTGCCGGTCTATGAGCAACCCCCCTGCCCCACTGAGGGATTTCTTTGGACGCCCGGCTACTGGGCTTACGGTCCTGGGGGCTACTTCTGGACTCCCGGCCTTTGGGTTGCGCCACCGCATCCGGGTCTGCTTTGGACACCCGGCTACTGGGGATTCGTGGGCGGAGCCTACGGCTGGCACGGGGGCTATTGGGGACCGCACGTTGGATTCTATGGCGGGATTAATTACGGCTTCGGCTACGGCGGTGTCGGATTCTACGGCGGACGCTGGGACGGCGGACACTTCATGTACAACACCGCTGCGTGGCATGTGGGCGCCGGCTTCCACGGCGTTTATGAAGATCGCACCGTGATCAACAACACGACCGTCAACCACTATAGCTTCAATGGCGAGGGCGGCGTACGCGCCGCGCCGACTGCCGGCGAACGTGCCGCGATGAATGAGCAGCATTTCGGGCGCACTCCGGATCAGGTCTCGCATCAGCAGGCCGCCCGGGTCGACCGCAGCAACTACGCCGCGGTAAACCACGGAACACCGTCCCACCCGGAGGGAATGGGCGTGAATGCTCGTCAGGATCGCCAGCAGAATCGGATCAATCAGGGAGTTCGCTCGGGACAACTCACTCCGGGTGAAACTTCGCACATCGAGCACAACGAAACTGCCATCCATAACGAGGCGCGTACCGATCGTGCTGAAAATGGCGGTCATCTGACCGGCGCCGAGCACAACCAGATCGAGCATCAGCAGAATAAGGAGAGCCGGCAGATCTACAACGACAAGCACAACGCCAAAACCGATGCGCATCCCAACGGTGGTGGCGGTACAAAAGGTGGCGAAAAGAAATAAATTCCGGACGTCGAACGATTCACTGACGATTAGGGGCGGCCGCGAGGTCGCCCCTTTTTTTGCCCGCGCAAGACCGTTAACCGTCGCTCACCGCGCGGAATCCAGGCGCCTTGAATGCCGCCGCCGTTCGCTGCTTTACGCGACAGGCTCATAGCACAGCAGCACGTTCCCGTTGGCGAACGCCCGGGTCTTGGTCGGCTTCATACCGAGCTTCTTCTTGACGCCATCGAACATCGTGCGGCCTTTACCCAGAACGACTGGTACCACCACGAGATTGTACTCGTCGACCAAGCCCTGCTCCGCCAATTGCGCAACGATGGTGCCGCTGCCCAAAACGCACATGCCTCCCCCGGGTTCATTCTTCAATTTTCGTATCTCCGCCCCAGGATCGCTCTTCACCAGTTTCGTGTTGCTCCACGACACCGCCTCAAGCGTTCTTGAAAACACGATTTTCTCGGACCCATTCATCCCCTCGGCAACCGAAGGCGTATTTTGTGCCGCCATCGGCGTGGGCCAATAGCTCGCCATCAGTTCATATGTGACCCTCCCAAATACGAGGGCGCCTCCCGCGCCTGCATTCGCTCCGACGAACGCGTCCCACTCCGGGTCAGGCTTGGGGTTGTGAGCCCAGCGCATATCACCCTGCGCATCGACGAAATAACCATCCAGCGTCACGTTATTGAAAACGACTAATTTCCGCATGATTGTCTCCAATGTCGCAATCATGTCTCGCCAGGGACATTGACGTCAAGGCAGAGGATGGCACGACCGATTGATGCGAGGTCGTATGCGTGTCGGCAACGGGACTCGTGTGTCCCATGGGGGCCTTGTAGTGCGCGAAATGCACTACAGGTCCAGAAGAATACCCGGAAGGCGCTGTGAACAGGAGGGTTATGGACTGTGCGCGAACGGGGAAACGCCGGAAATTGTAACCAACGTACTATTTCGCGTGATGGACGGGGCCGGTACATTGATGACAGCGGGGGAAACCACTCGGCGGTCCTTTGCAACAGGTGTGACCCGCAACAAACTCTGAGGTGAAGGCATGAGCTCGACAGTTCCGACGATGGAAGAAAAGGCAAAAGCAGACGCGGCCGCGAAGGCTCAGGCCAGCGCGATCGAGCGACGCCGCAGACGCCGCGCGAAGATTTCCGCGCTCGTTCACGTGAAAGCGATCAACTCACCGGAGCCGTTCGAAGAAATCTGCACCAGCATTGACGTGTCGCGCGACGGCCTGCTATTTACGGCGAAGCACGCCGGCTATTGGAAGGGCCAGCAGCTCAGCGTTATCTTTCCCTTTTCTACCGCCGCGCAGGCGATCAACACCGCGCAAATCGCCGACATCGTGCGAGTGGCCGAGCAGCCGGGCGGAAAATTCAGCGTTGCCGTGCAATTTCAAGCTGCCAGGGTGGAAGCGAAGACCGATCGCAAGGGAGCTCTGGGTCCCGGAATCGCCGCGGTCGCGTCCTCCTCCGGAATGCCGACTATGGCGAAGGCCCAGTCGGTCGTGCTCGCGGTCGAGCCCGACTCGAGGACTGCTGAAATCATGCGCAACATGCTGAGTCAGGACGGATATACCGTAGTCATCGTGGCGACCGCACAGGAAGCGCTCGAAGTGCTGCGCACGACCGTGCCTTCCGTGTTCATTGCCGAAGTCGAGGCAACCGACATGTCCGGACACGACCTTTGCCTGATCATCAAGCGCAACGAACGCCTGCAGCGCGTGCCGGTCATTCTGCTGACGCGCTCTGCGCAGCCAGCCGATTATTCGGCGAGCCATCAACTTGGCGCCGTGGTCTGCATGGCCAAGCCGTTCCAGCCCGAGCGGCTCCAGCACGTGGTCCGCTTGGTCGCGCCTCCTCCAACGCTGAAAAGCGTATACGGCAGTTCGCGGGTGGCGAATAACAATATCGAGCGCACGCTGTAGTAATCCGCACACCCGCCTGGCCCCGTCGGGAACAGCCGTTTTTCAAATACGCTCCATCGCGCTCGTCCGCGCGTCCTGATAACCGCATCCACGCGTCGCCGTGCTCGTCCCCACGAAGACATTTCGAGCGCCTTTCGCGCGTGGTACGATGTCGCAGATGAATGACAAATTCGTATTGGGGCTCGTACAGATGCGCTCAACCAAGGATGCGGCGGAGAATCTCGCCCGCGCGGTCGAGAAGATACGCGAAGCCGCCAAGCGAGGCGCACAAGTCGTCTGCATGGACGAGCTGTTTCACAGCCAATATTTCTGCCGCACAGAAAACCCCGACCTTTTTAATCTTGCCGAACCTCTTCCCGGGCCCACGACCGACGTGCTCGCGACCGTTGCGCGCGAGACCAAAATCGCAATCGTCGCTTCCCTGTTCGAGCGCCGCGCCCCGGGCCTGTACCACAACACCTGCGCGGTGATTGACGCCGACGGATCGTTCCTGGGCAGATATCGCAAGATGCACATCCCGGACGACCCTCTGTACTACGAGAAGTTTTACTTCACCCCGGGTGACCTCGGTTTTCCGGCGTTCGACGTACACTGCGGCCGCATCGGCGTGCAGATCTGCTGGGATCAATGGTACCCGGAGGGCTCGCGGGCGGTGGCGCTTGGTGGTGCGCAGGTAATTTTCTATCCCACGAGCATCGGCTGGCATCCGGCAGAGAAAGCGGAATTCGGCGCAGCGCAGCTCGACGCCTGGAAAACGATTCAGCGCAGTCACGCCATCGCGAACGGAGTCTATGTCGCGGTCGTAAACCGGGTGGGCTTTGAGGGCGGGGACGCGACAGGTGATACCGGGCTTGAGTTCTGGGGCAATTCCTTTGTCGCCGACCCGTTCGGACAAGTGGTGGCCGAGGCCGCGCAAGACAAGGAAGAAATCCTCGTGGTCGAATGCGATTCCTCGAAAAGCGAGGAAACCCGCCGCAATTGGCCTTTCCTGCGCGACCGGCGCGTGGATGCGTACCAACCGATCCTCAGCCGTTGGCTCGGCAAGTGAACACCTACCCACCGTCGCCAACCTTGCACGAGGCCTGGGCGCCCCTGGCCACCCTGCGACGTAACCTCGGGGTGTCTGAGTGCGCCGGAGCAGCCCCGACAGGCGAGGCCACGCGAAATTGCTGAACGAATTGAATCTTCGCATGCCTGCCGAATGGGAGCCGCATGAGGCGACCTGGCTCGGATGGCCCCACGAGCTCACCGACTGGCCGGGCAAATTCGCGCCGATCCCGTGGGCCTTTGCGGAAATCGTGAGGCATCTGACACGCGTCGAGCGCGTCAATCTGCTGGTCGAGAACCACGCTGCCAGATCACGCGTGAAGGAGATGCTGCGAAAATCCGGAGCCGACTTGGACGCCATTACGTTTTTCGACGTCCCCACCGACCGCGGGTGGATGCGTGACTCCGGTCCCATCGCAGTCGTGACGAAAGACAACGCTCAGCAAAGAACCGCGCTGTTGAATTTCGGATTCAACGGCTGGGCAAAATACGAAGATTACAAGAAGGACGCAAAGGTCGTCGCGCGGCTCGCTGGCCAGCTCGATGGGCGGCCTCACGCCAAGCAGGTGAGCCGGGCCCAAGGTCGCGAGGCGGCGGGACGGACGAGCGCGCGGGCGCCGAAGGCTGACAACCCCGATAGCGTGATTCTCCCGATGCATCAGGGGCGGCGAGTGGTGCTCGAGGGCGGCTCGATTGACGTAAACGGACGCGGAACACTTCTTGCGACCGAGGAATGCCTGCTGAGCGCCGTGCAGGAACGGAATCCCGGATTCACGCGCGATGATTATGCCGAAGTCTTTCGCCGCTATCTTGGTGTCACAAATGTGCTTTGGCTGCACAAAGGGATCGCGGGAGATGACACGCACGGGCATGTGGATGATCTTGCGCGATTCGTGAACGCATCGACGGTCGTGACCGCGTTCGCCGACGATTCCGCGGATGCCAATTACGAGCCGCTGGCGGAAAATCTGGCTCTGCTGCGGAGCATGAAGGATCAGGACGGCAACGCGCTGCGCGTTGAGACGCTTCCCATGCCGGAGGCGGTCGTCTTTGACGGCCAGCGTCTCCCGGCAAGCTACGCGAACTTTTACATCGCGAACAAAATCGTGCTGGTCCCAACTTTCAACGACCCGGCTGACCGCATCGCGCTTGATAAGCTTGCCGGACTGTTCCCGGATCGGGCGATTGCACCGGTCTACTGTCGCGACCTTGTCCTGGGGCTTGGCACCGTTCATTGCATGACGCAGCAGCTACCCCTCCCCTGAGCGCTCTCAGCCAGCCGGCCGTGACCTCCCGGGCACTTGTTGCTCTTAACCCCACACTAGTACCTCTAACCTATTGTAACGAACCCGCATCGGCGACAGGATAGAGGTAGAACCGTCCCGCGGGCGCAAACGCGCGCCCTAGGGTGGGTTCTCGTCCGGGGGGACGCTTGGAAATGTCACGAATTCCGGTAATCGGGACCAAAACCTATGCCTGATGCTGCGCGGATTGCACAGGCACAGGCCCTGGAGGTTCCGCTCGTCCTCAAAGGGGCCAAGCCCGACGACGGCACCGGCCGGCGCGAGCTATTCACCGAGAACGCGACGACGATCCTTGTATTCGACAACGGCGCCCTGCTGAATCTGCGGGCCAGACTCGCAGTCGGACAGGCTGTTCTCATCCATAACGAACAAAACAGGCGAGAGATCCTGAGCAAGGTCCTCGAGGCCCCTCCGGTAGGTGAGGTGGGTCACACGGAGCTGGAATTTACCACCGCTGACCCTGATTTCTGGCTTGCCGACGCACCGCCGTCTGCCTTGAGTCCGGAGCTCCCCCAAGCCGCGACCGAAGATCAAGAACCGAAACAGCCTCCGGAGGCTCCGTCCGAAGACACGCTCGCGATGATGAGCGAGACCGCGTCCAAAATCCAGTTGCCCGCCGTGACCCCACCGGCGAAACAACCTGTCGTTTCTCTCCGTGAAGAACTCGTTCCGGCGCATCAGATGGTTCCGGAAACTTCCCCCGTGACGGTCGAGCCGCTCCCAGGCACGGAGCAGACCGAGCCGACCGGTGAGCAGATCGATGCCGCCCTCAAGCAAATGGCCGGCGCCGCCCTGCCGCCATCATCGGACGTCCCTGGCGCCCAGCCGCATTCGGAAAGTGGTGCAGGGAATGAACAGACACAGGACGAAAGGCATCTCGCCGCTTTGATGGCACGCGAGGCAAGATTCGCCAAGTTCGTGGCGATAAAAGAAAAGCAGCTGGAAAAGAACCAGCGGGACGCGGCAACAAAGAACGTCGAGGACGTCCCACCGGAAGCTCTGCCCGTCACCGAACAGAAAGTTGTTCTCTCAGCAAAACAGAAAGCCCTATTCGCAACAACCGAACTGATTCACAAGCTCACTTACGGACGGAACGCGATCTTCACCCAGATTGGTGCTGGCGTCGTAGTCGCAGTTGCACTCGGCTTCCTGTGCCACACACTGCGTCCTGTATTTTTCCCTGAAAAAAGTCAGCCTGTAGCGACCGCGCCCCAAGTGAAACCCGCGGCAGCGGCAGCGCCCACGCCCGCCCCTCCGTCACCGGGATCAGCCGCTGCCGTCGCAGCCGTTCCGCCAGCAGCAGTGGCAGGATCACCGATTCCGACGCCGCCAGTGGCGGTGGCTGCGCCTGCGAAGCTTGCCGCCGCGAAATCGGTGCAAGTCGACTCCGGAGAGGTCGCATCCGGACAACCCAGACATCGAAACGCGATCGAGGCAAACACGGTCGGCAACGTTCCAATAAGAATTCTGTCGCAGCCTCAACCGACGCTTCCACCCTGGGCGAAGGGTCTCGACGTAAGCGGAGTCGTTACGCTCGATGTCGTCATCGACGAAAAGGGAGACGTCGCGCAGACGAAAGTGCTGTCTGGACCTCGCGAGCTTCAACATGCGGCAGAACAGGCGGTTGGGCTTTGGCTGTTTAAACCTGCGCAATCGGCCGGCAGGCCAGTCGCAAAGCATGTCGTCCTCACCGTTGAATTCCAGCAATAGTCTTGTCCTTAAATAAGGTCGTCCCGCGAAACCGTTGCTTCGCGCTCCATTCCTCCGACAAAACGCGGCCCGCGCGTCCCTACCCGTTATCCCCGACGTAATTCGACAACAAATGCGCGGAACCGATGGCATACAGGAAAGAAGTGATTCCACTGCTGCGGGAGAACTGTTAATCTTTTTTTCCGCGCTTCGGGCGCGAGCATGCGGGACCAGGAGTAGTTGTGAAGACGATGCGAGTTGCGATTCGATCTGCCGTCTGCGCGCTGACGCTCGCGTTGTTTCTGGCGGGCGCCGCAACCGCTCGCGCGCAGGGAGCCACCGGAGCGGGGAGCACTGCACCGCCGCCGAATTCGTCATCACCTGCTAACAACACCCAACCCGGGCAGACCGGTAGCTCGAGCCAGACCGAACAACAGACCCCGCCTCCCCCTCCGCCGGGTCCCAACAATCAGCTGCAGAATGCGCTTTACGAACCGATCACCGCGGGCCAGCGCGTGGACTGGGTCCTGACGAATACGATCGAGCCGCAGCGTTTGTTGGGTGACGCAGTGTACGCCGGCGTGGAGACGGCGGACAACTACCCCAAAGTGGATGGACCCCACTGGGACGGCTTCGGGAAGCGGGCGGGCATTCTGGTAGCGGGCGCGGCGGTTAGTAACACCATGGAGGCCACGCTGGGCTCGTTCTGGGGAGAAGATCCTCGCTATTTTCGCGTGCCGGACGAAACCTTTGGAGCGCGCTTAAAGAATGTGGTCTGGCTGACTTTCGTCGCTCGCGGGCGCGATGGAAACTACCACCCGGCCTACGCTCGCTACATAGCCATTCCCGGCAGCAACTTCCTGTCGAACACTTGGCGCCCCAATAGCCAAGCCGACAACGAAGACGCGGCAATCCGGACAATTGAAGGATTCGGCGCGCGCATGGCCAGCAATGCCTACAATGAATTTTGGCCCAGCATTTCTGCGCGTCTGTTTCATCACGGCCAGTAAAGCTAATCGACTGAGAACGTCTTGTGGCCCGCGGCGATGGCGTTGGCCAAAGCCGCGCCCAGGGCGTCGGGTGGAAAACCGAAGCGGCATCGAACGAACCGCACATTCTGCAGGTCAAGTTCCCCGCCCTCGTAGCGCAGGCGCGTACCGACGAACGTCACATTGCGCCAGCGAATCCCGTCCAGCGTTTGCGACGCGCCCGCGATCGTCAAATTCTCGACGCGGATTTTGTCGACGAACGCACGCGAGGCTGGCGGCAGCAGGATTTCCGCCGTATCCGGCATGAGCGACGCGTCAAGGTAGTCTCCG
>DATNKU010000041.1:0-21135 GCA_035603235.1 Candidatus Cybelea sp.
CCCGACATACCGCCAACGGCGCCGCCCGGGGTGCCGCCAGGACCGGCCACAGCAGCTCCACCCGGACCCTCTGGCCCATCGAACTATGCGCCCTTCGCTCCTGGCCCGGCTCCGATGCAGTCGAATTTCGCCGGGGGCCGCGGGGACAATTCGCGCCGGTCAGCGAACCCCTGGGACGATTTCCATCACCGCATGGATGAGTTCGGTGAGCGTGTACACGATTCCTTTCACAGTGCCGGTAACTGGTCCGACTCGTCGGCGCCACTATTGAACGAGGTGAATATCTTTTGGGGCAGGCGCCGCCGCATCATCAGCAAGAATTTTGTCGGCGGAGAAATCGTCAACATTTTCGGTGGCTTCGACGTTGACCTTCGAGAATCCGATATCCAGGGCAGCGAAGTCGAAATTGAAGTTGTGACCATCTTCGGCGGCGGAGAAATTCGCGTTCCTGGGCATTGGGAGGTGATCATGGAAACGGTGGGGATCTTTGGAGGTTGCAACGATCATACCGCCCACCCTGACCGGACCGGCCCCGGTGCGACTGCTCCGAATGGCTCGCCCCTGCCGCAACCGAAAAGACTCGTCATCAAGGGCGTGGCGATTTTCGGGGGCCTGGCCATCAAGAACTGACTCCTACCCATGCATCCGATTCTTGCCCAACTCCGCCGCCTCCTGCTCTACCTGCTTGGCTGGATTCCCCTTGCGGGAATGCTGACTTATTTGCTGGCCCTCCCAGGCGGATTGGGCTGGCTTGAGGCGACAACCGTCGCGATTGTCTTGTGTCTGTTGTACGCCTTCGTTTGCCTGGCGGCGTGGTATCCGTGCATGGCCACCCCGCTTGAGCGATCTGGATTGTCGCGGTTCCTGTTCACCCACGTGGCGGGAGCCGTGGTGGCGAGCGCAGTATGGCTCGTCGCAGCCAGGATTCTGGGCCGAATGCTCGCGGGCCTGGAGGATTTTCGCGGAATCGACGCGCGGTTGTCGCGGGACTACCCTCTGCTGTTTGCCACCGGCGTACTGCTGTACCTGCTGGCGGTCGGATTTCACTACGTGCTGCTGGCTGTAGAAGCCTCGCGGGAGGCCGAGGCACGCGTGATGCAGGCGAGTGTCCTTGCACGGGAGGCGGAACTGCGCGCGCTCAAAGCTCAGGTCAATCCGCACTTCCTTTTCAACAGCTTGAATTCCATCAGCGCGCTCACGGCCTCCGACGCCCCCAAGGCCCGCGAGATGTGTATCCTGCTGGGCGACTTTCTGAGGCGGACGCTGGGCCTTGGCGAAAAAGCTGCGATTCCGCTCTCGGAAGAAATCTCGCTGATTCACGCCTTCCTTGCGGTCGAAAAGATCCGCTACGGCGCGCGCCTGCAGATGGAAGAACAAATTGAGGCCGAAACTCTCGACGCGCAAGTGCCGCCGTTGCTGCTTCAGCCGCTGATTGAAAACGCCGTCGGCCACGGGATCGCGAATCTGATCGAAGGCGGTTGGATCAAACTCTCGGCAGAGCGCCGCGACGGCGAGCTCTCGATCGTAGTTGAAAACCTGTTCGATCCCGAGGCTCCGCCGCGGCGCAAAAGCGGCGTGGGGCTGGCAAATGTGCGGCAACGGCTGGAAGCGCGGTACGGAAACCGCGCCAGGTTCGCCACCAGCGTTGACGGATCCTGTTTCCGCGTCGCGATCAGTTTGCCGGTTGAAATAAAGGAGCGCGTATCGTGACCCCGGAATCGAACAAGAGAATCCGTACGCTGATCGTGGACGACGAAGATCTGGCCCGACAAATGCTGCGGGAATTTCTGTCCGCGCATCCGGAAATCGAAGTGGTCGCCGAATGCGCCAATGGATTCGAGGCCGTAAAATGCGCAAGCGAACTCGAACCGGATCTTCTGTTTCTCGACATTCAGATGCCCAAACTTGACGGCTTCGAGGTACTGGAATTGATCGGCGCGAATCGAGCCGTCGTCTTTGTGACCGCCTACGATACGTTTGCCATCCGCGCCTTTGAAGTTCACGCCGTGGACTACCTACTGAAGCCGATCAGCGCCGAGCGATTCGACGCGGCGCTGGCGCGGGCCAAGGAACGGCTTTCCGGCAAGCTGACGTCGGTGCCGCTTCCGGCGATGGAGCTCGCGGCGAGTGCGCGGCCGCCGGCACACTATCTGGACCGCATTCCTGTGCGCGACGGCACAAGCGTGTTCATCATTCCGGTCGCGAAACTGGATTATGCCGAAGCTCAGGACGATTATGTCGCCCTGGTATCCAGCGGCAAGAAACACCTGAAGCAGCAAACGATCTCGAGCCTGGAGGCCGCACTCGATCCGTCGCGGTTTCTCCGGATTCACCGTTCCTACATTGTCAACCTCGAGCGTGTGGTCAAAATCGAGCCATTTGGTAAAGATACACACGTCGCGGTGCTCTCAGGCGGCGTGCAGCTACCCGTCAGCCGCGCGGGGCATGCGCGACTTCGTGCATTTCTTGATCGCTAAGGCACCCTCTGCCGGATTCTGCTCAGTTACATCTCGCTGTCAGGTGGCAAGAATAGTCCTTGCAGCAACCTATCCACCGGATGATGCTGTTTACTGGCCCCCGCTGCGCGCGGTCTCGTCCCCAGCGCCGGACCAAAACCACTATGCATATCCTCGTAGCCGATGACGACGCGGGAAATCGCGAGCTTCTGACCGAGCTCCTGCGTCACGGGGGACACTCGGTGACAGCCGTGCCTGGCGGGCGCGAGTCGCTTGCTGCGATTGCCAAAGACACCTTCGAGATTGTGCTGATGGATGAAGAGATGCCCGGAATGAGCGGCCTCGAGGCCACACGGGCAATTCTCCAGACAATCGCTCCCGGACAGAAGCGCCCCATCATCGTGGGAATTTCTGGGAATTCGACCGACGAAGATGAACAGCGCTGCCTGGCCGCCGGGATGGACGCGTTCCTGGCAAAGCCCGTTCGCGCGGCGGAGCTCTTCAGCCTTCTTGCGGCACTCGCACGCCGGCAGGCTGCCCCCTCATCCGAGCAAGTCAATTCCGCAGCTCCCGATCTGCCTCCCGATAATTTGGCGGAGACGCTTCGCCGAGCGACAGGCGGGAACGAAACGATTGCAAGGTTGGTCGTGAAGACATTCCTGTCCGACACACCCAAAAAACTTGCCTCGCTCCGCCGGGCCGCTTCAACCAAAGACGCGGAGACTCTCGCTACAGTTGCCCACTCGCTCAAGGGTTCTCTTGCACTGATCGGCGCGCAGAAAGCGGCTGGCACTGCCCGCAATCTGCAGGCCATGGGACGCCTGGGCAACCTCAGCGGCGCCGCAGCGGAATTTCGCGTGTTGGAAGGCGAGTTTGAGGAGTTACGACTCAAGCTCCTTGCGCTCCACGCGAAAACAGACCCGGCATCGACACCTGCATCTGGTCGGACCTCGGTTCGGACATCTCCAATCAAGCCGAAAACTCGCCGCACGCGTTCCCACCCTCGCCGGAAACGTTGATGCTGACTAACCCGGCAACGGCGCAGCGGACGGGCTTGCCCGCCCGATAACACAAAGCCATACTGGAGCACATGAAGCGGGAAATTTCAGCTCTGGGGAGCGCTCGGCTCCTTTTGCCGGTGTGCGCAATAACCTCCGCCTTGCTACTTGCGCCCCGGTCGCTGCGCGCCGATGATCTGAAACTCAAAGACGGATCCACCATTTCCGGAACGATCGTCGGTTACGAAGCAAATTCGTTCAAAGTGAAGACGAGCTACGGCTACGCAGTCGTGCAGAAGGATCAGGTCGTCTCGATCGGAATTTCCGCACCGGCTACGGCGTCTGCGGACAAGAAGCCCGAACCGGCTGCCGACAAAACGCCGCCCGCTGTAGAAGTGAAACCAGAGTCCGTCTCAGCCGCGCCGCCCCCCCCGGCTGCTGTGCCAGTTGCTAAGGCCGCGCCGCCGGCAATGCCGGCTGTCAGAACGGCGCCTCCTGCCCCGGCGGTCGCGAAGTCTGCTCCGCCAGCTGCCGCACAAGTCCCGGCCATGCCCGTTTCTGCGGCACGTACTTTGCCGCCCAGCCCTCCGGTACCGGCTCCGATTCGCGAAGCCGTGAACGGAAACACTTACACGAACGAAACGTATCGCTTCCACATGTATAAGCCCCCGGACTGGGACGTTATTGCGACCGCGCCGGCTGTGATGCCAGGCGCGATCGCCGCCATGGGCACCGGTGACGACACAACCTATTTGCTGATCGGCCAGGAACCGGCCGGGAAATCGCTTGCGACGGACATGGACACGACTGAGCGCCGTCTACGCGACGTTATGGAAAATTTTCGCGCACTCGATGAAAAACAGATCATGGTGTCCGGTGCCGCAGCTACGGAACATACGTTTCGCGGGAGTGTGGACCAGCACGATTGGTCCGGAGTAGTCGTACTCGTGCAGCGCGGCGCAAAACTCTACACCATCTTTGGCATGACGCGGGCCGACAACGATCTGGTGCAGATACAGGAAAATGTCATCGCCCGCGCGATTTCAAGCCTTCAGTTCACAGATTAATGGAGCCTCCGGCTGCCGAAACCGGTGCATAGGCCTGTCCGTGGCCTCACTCAGAAAGACGCCCGACTGCGGGTTTCAGAGCGGACCTAGAATTTCGTCACTTCGCTGAAGTGGAAATCGCGAACCTTCATCGGCGGCACGACCATCTCGAAGGATTCCTCGCCGGCCGCGCGCACCGCCGGGCCCAGCATGTCGACATTTGATAGCATCTCGATCACGCTCTGGTTGAAGCGGAAATTCCGCACGCCCCCGGTGACCCGGCCGTTTTCGATCAGAAACGTTCCGTCGCGCGTCATTCCCGTCAGGATTTTCTCGTAGGGATCCACCTCGCGGATGTACCACAGGCGCGTAACCAGAATGCCGCGCTCGGTCGTGCGGATCATTTCATCCGTCGACTTGTCACCGCCTGAAAAAACAAGGTTCATCGGCGCTTCGCCGTATTCATTCGGCAGCAAAAAACCATGCCCGGTGGGCTTCGCTTTCATTTTTTTGGCGGTAGCCCGCGAGTAGACCAGGTTTTTGGGAACCCCGCGTTCGACCAGCAGGACTTTCTGCCGTGGCACTCCTTCCCCATCGTACGGCGCGCCGCTCTGCAGCGGATGATATGCGTCGTCCCAGATTGTAATGTTGTCGCCGAACAATTTCTTCCCCAACCGGCCCGTCAAGCAGGAGCGTTTGTCGTGGACCGCTGTGCCCGCAAAATCGTAGAACAGGAAACCAACCAGATCGAGCACAGCCGAAGGACTCAGGATCGTGGTGTATCGACCCGCCGGAATTTCGCGCGGCGCACGGGACCCGGCTGCCGCGGCGGCAGCGCGCTCGGCGAGCTCCTCGGTGTCGAGCTTGCGGATATCGGGCGAATTGGACTTGGCCCAGCCCGAAGAATTTTCCTCCAGGATCGTGACCGAGAATTCCGAGTGAGTATTCTCGTAGCGCGCGCGAAGGCCCTTGGAATTCGCCATTACGGAGCTGGCCGAGCCGCTCGCAAAAATGCCGGCGGCCGTCTGCTTGTGCTTGTCTGCCAGCTTGCACACGCGGGTCACAGCCTTGGCGCGGTCCTGGGGCGACGTTTCAGCCGTGGCTGAGAAAAATCGCGAGACCTTCTGATATTTCTGCTTGCCCAGCAGCGGCAAGAGGTCCGGATTTTCAGGCTGGTTCCGGGCGAGGGTTACGGCCGACGCGACGACACGGCGAAGCGATTCCTCGTCCGTCTTGTTTGTGGAAGCGCGCGCGGTGCGGCCGTTCACAACCGCTCGGACGGAAATGCCTAGTGAGTGCTCGGCGACGTTTTGATGAATCGTGTTATTGGCGAAACGCGTCAACGCATCGGTTGAGGCGCTGACGTCAACTTCCGTTTCTTCGGCTGCGCTCAGCTTGAGGATCTTCTCAGCGATGCGTTCAAGCTCGGCGAACGACAAGTGTGCGTTCTGGTTGGCCATGGTTCTCCGATTATTTCGCGAAGGCGACGCCAACCTTGATATTGCGGAAGCGTGCCGGGGACGCGCCATGTCCGGTGCCCATCACCTGCTGGGGCTGGCCCTTGCCACAGTTGGGAGTGCCCCACAGCGTCCAATAGTTCCGCGAACAAATGGCGTCGCAACTGTTCCAGAATTCCGTGGTGATCCCGCTGTAGCTGGGATTCTTGATCATGCGACCTCGCTTACCCCCCTTGATCTCCCAGCCGATTTCCGTAGAAAACTGGAAATGATATCGCTTGTCGTCAATGGACCAGGAGCGGTTCGTCTCCATCAGGATCGCGTCGTCGGTATCGGCGATCAGGTCTTCATACTTCCAGGTGCCGGGATTGATGCTGATGTTGGTCATGCGAATCATGGGCAGGCGGTTCCAGCTTTCGCAGCGCATTGTGCCTCCGGAGCGCTTCTCACCGATGGACGAGGCAGTTTCGCGGCTACTGAGGTACCCGGTGAACAGGCCGTTGGTGATGATCGGCGTGCACTGCGCCGGAACACCCTCGTCGTCGTAGGCAAACGTGCCCAGACCCGGCCCGTGCTCCAGGCGCGCGTCGGCGACTACGTTGACGATGTCGGAGCCGTACTTCAATTTGCGCAGTTTCTCTGTGGTCAAGAAGCTCATGCCCGCGAAATTCGCTTCCATCCCGAGGACACGGTCAAGTTCGATCGGGTGGCCGACGGATTCGTGAATCTGCAGGCCCAGTTGTGAGCTGTCAAGGATGATCGACTGCTGGCCTTCCGGGCACTGCGCGGCGGAATGCAGCGCGACGCACTGTTCGGCGATGCGCCCGGCATTTCCAACCAGGTCCATTTCCTCGATGAGCTCGTAGCCGCGCAACATGTGCTGGCCGCCGAAGCTGTTGGGATAGGAGCGTTTCTGGATTTCCGTGCCCTCGAAACTCGTGGCGACGATTCCCGCGCCGGATTGCATTTTGATTTGATGGATTGAAGAGCCCGCACTCGACGCAAACAACTGCTCGATTCGACGGAATGACATGGAGCCTTCGGCGACGGTGACGCCTTTCACGCGGCGCATTTCTTTGTCCGCGGCGAGCAAGAGATCGATCTGTTGCTCGACAGGAATCCGAAAAGGGTCCTTCAGAAACGGGTTCTGCCATGTGTCCACGTGGGTTGGTTCGGGCGCGAGGGACACGTTTTCGCGTTTCGCAAGCGCGGACGCCTTGGCAATGGCCACGGCCTCCGCCGCGCAGGCCTGGACCCCTTCGCTCGTGAGGCGGTCGGTCGACGAGAATCCCCACGCGCCCCCGGCGATCACGCGAATACCGATTCCGAGCGACTCCGCCTCGGCGAGCGTGCCGACCTGTCCGTTCTTGGTTGAAATATCACGGTGGCGAACGTCCATCACGCGAACGTCGGCGTAGGAAGCGCCGCGACGCTTCGCCGTTTCGATCGCCGCATTGGCCAGATCTTGCATCATTGCCGACCCTTCGCCCCTTGAATTCGGTGTTGAATAAAATTATTCCCGCACGCTCGTCAGACTCGGCAGAAAATCACAGGACCATCTTAGTGGAAAACAGTCACAGCGCAAGGGTGAGGTTGTGTAAATATTTCGAGGCGATGCACACTCGAGGGTGAGTCAGACGTCCAACTCGGAGATCCACTCAGAAGGAGGTTCTATGAGGAGATTTCTTTTACTCGGAACCCTTTTTATGGGGATTATCATTCTGACCGGAGCGATCCCAGCTCCGGGTGCGCGACCGGAAAAGAACGCGACCGTGGCTCCTGGTCCGGTGCCCTCGGAAATCATGACCGCCAAGACCGCGTTCATCTCCAACGCCGGAGCGGAATGCAACCCCGCGGGCGCTGTTGGTTTCAGTGGGGACGCCGACCGGGCCTACAACGAGTTCTACGCGGCAATGAAGGCCTGGGGACGGTACGGCGTGACCGCTGCACCTGCCGACTCCGATCTGGCACTCGAGATCAGCTTTGCGTGTCCTCCTGCGGGATCCCATTCCGTCAGGGAGGTCAACGGCAATGCAGACTCGGACCCGCGCTTTCGGTTGGCAATCGTGGACATCAAGACGCATGAGCTACTGCGGGTCTTGATTGAGCACGTGAGACCCGCACTCTTGCAAGGCAACCGGGACAAGAACTTCGACGACGCAATGGCCAAGCTCGTCGACGATGCGAAGGGTCTGGCCGCAAGTTCGGCGTCTTCGGCCGCCGGCGGCCACTTCTAGATTCAGCAGTGCCTCAGGGGCGCGGGCGGCCGAAGATCAGGCTCGAGCCCGCGCCGGTGGGAATGGTTCGTTCAAGATCGAAGCCGGCAGTGGCGTAGAGGTCCTTGTATTCGGCGGCGGTGCGTTCGCGCCCTCCCGCGACCGCAAGCATGTGAAGGTCAAGCCACTTCGCCCAGGAAGCCTCGGAGCTCTCCGGAACGATTTCTTCGATGAGCACAAGGCGGGAGTCCGGTTTCATTGCCCTGCGAACAGTGCCCAGAATCGCGGCCGCTTCCTCGTCGGGCCAGTCATGGATGATCCAGCGCATCGTGTAGGCGTCTGCGTTTGCGGGAACGGTCTTGAAGAAATCGCCGGCCACGCACTCCATCCTGTCGTGCGGTATCGCACCTGCGACGACGCTCGGCTGATCGAAGAGCATTCCCCGGCAGGAAGCGTTGTCGTCCAGAATCGCGACCAATTGCGAACCGATTCCTCCGCCAATATCGGCGATGAGCGGAAATCTACTCCAGTCGTAGGCGGCAGCAACGGCCGGCGAAATCGCGGCGCTCGCCGAACGCATGGATTCGTTGAAGACCGCCCATGCTTCCGGCCGGCCCTGAAAAAAATCCCAAGTGCTGTCACCGCCGTATATTTTCTGTAATCCGGTCTTGCCGGTCTGAACGCAGTACTTCATCTCTGACCATGATTCGTACTGGCCGAATCCCGGGGAAAGAACCGCGCGCACAAATGCCCACTGCGATCCCGGTACATTTCGGCGCAGCACGGCGCTTGACGGCGTATTGGCAAACACGCGCGGCGAAACCTGTGTGAAAACGCCGATGCTCTCAAGAGCCCTCAGCAGACGGAACAAGCTGGGGGAATGCGTTTTTGTGCGTTCGGCCAGCGTATCCACTGCCAGCGGCCCGCCGGAAAGCTGATCGGCAACCTCGAGCTCCGCGGCGATTGCCAGCGCGCGACTTTCCCAAAAACCGCGGATGATGCCGGAAATGTTCTCAAAAGCCGAAGGCGCGGCGACCGCCTGAGTTCGACCACTGTCGGTCACGAAGAAATTCCTTTGTCGGGGATTGCGAACCAAGCGTTTTGATGCGGCGAGTATACACCAGAGAACCTAACGTCGAGCGGGAGTCGGTTTCGGGCCAAGTACCTGCTGCAGGGTGAGACCGGAAGAGAAATTCAATATGACTTCGAATTTAACCCAGGAAATCGAGTCCGGAGACCCGTCCTTGCCCTGCGTAAGCCGCGAGCGCAGGATGCGAAGCTGCCCCGTCCCGAGCTTTAGGGCGGCCGCCTCGGCAGCGATACGGCTCTTGTCGGCCTCGGGAACTGTGCTCGGGTACAGCGCGGCATTTACAACTTCGTCCGCCAGATGCTCGTCGGTAACGGATTGTACGAAGTTGAATCTGCGCGTCGTTGCCTGGACGGCCTCCTTCGCCGAGTATCCAAACGCCGCCGCGAGGTAGCGATCGTTGTATGCGTGATAGGGAGGCGTGGCGATGGCAGCAAATTCAATCGGATCATCGGAGGGCTCGACCGGAGGAAGCATTTCGATGACCCAACCCCCGCCCTCGTCGGACGTCGCAGGAGTCAGCCGGAACGTAAGGTTGTGGCCAACGTCTCGGGTAAACGCTTGGTCCCGGACGACTTCGCCCGTAAAGCGAAGCTCCTGCGAATCGGCGAGCGATGAGGTCGGGGACTCGGGCGCGCTCGCTGCGGGCGGCGTGTGCTGTGACGCGACAGCCCTTGATGCACGCGGGCCGTTTCCCACCAGGAGCATGCAAACCAACGCTAGGCCGCTCAAGCGACGATCCATGATCGCGTGGATTCTACCAGCACGTGCCTCAGGTCTGAAGTCCTGAGCGGTATGAACGCTCAAATGATCCGCGATGTCGGTCCCAGCCGAGTTTGTTCCCGGCACGGTCGCAGCAGAAGCCTCCGGTTGTCCTCCGATCACCAGACCGCAGACTTCTGGCAAAACTCTTCAATTGCCGCAGCGATCGCGGCGTTGCGGCTTTCCTCGTCGGTCTTCCCCGACAGATCGACCGTACTGCATCGCCGCAACCTGGCGGCGTATAGGTCGGAGATTTCAGGGGCGTGCATAGGATCGTTTCCCCGCACGAGCAGTGCGGGGACGGCAATCGATTCCAGGTCCCGAACCGAGTCAAACGGTTGAGCGCCAGACGCCATGAACTGATTCGTCGCTATAAAGCTTCCGAGGTCGAGCGAACCGATCATGCCGTCGAAGTACGCCTCCATCGCGGGCGACGTTTGGTAAAGCGGACGGAACGCCTCAATGCCCTGCTTGGGCGCGCTCGCAAGGGCGGGACCGAGCGACGCGAATGTTGCCGCTTGATATTCCGTGAGTCCCAGCTCTCGGCCACGATAGACGGGTGCGAGTAGGACCAGGCCCGCCGTCCGCTCGGCAAACCGGCGCGCGAACCGCAATGCCACTCCAGTACCCATAGACATTCCGCCGACCACCGCGCGGCCTGCGCCAATATGGTCTATCAAGGCACGGACGTCCTCGGCCAGCCGATCCCAGGTCAGCCGATCGCCACACCACGATCTTCCGCTGCTGCGTAGATCCGGCGCAATCACACGGTAGCCCGCGCGGAATGGAGCGACAACGGCCAGACACGCACGATGATCAGCGCCTCCCCCGTGGAGCATTATGATTGCACGGCCACTGCCGCGTTGCATGGCGTAGAGCCGAACGCCGCCAGCGTCGTACCAGAATTCTTGCATCATGGCCTCCTTGCACACGCGTGCGCGGTCAAAGTCTGCCGGAAAAGAAAAAACCCCGCGGCAGAAGACGCGGGGCTTTCCTGGTTTCGAAGTTTCTGTCTTGGAAATTACGAGTCTACGTGCCTTCGTCCCAGGACGCGAGGTAGTGTTCCTGCTCTGGGGTGAGTTTGTCGATCAGCACGTTCATCGAATCAAGCTTGAGTTTGGCGATGTGCTTGTCCAGGTGATCGGGGACGGAATAAACCTGCGCCTTGAGATCCTTGGCGTTCTTGACCATATATTCGGCGGAGAGCGCCTGGTTCGCAAAGCTCATGTCCATCACGGAAGCTGGATGCCCCTCGGCCGCCGCGAGATTAATCAGCCGGCCTTCGCCAAGCAGATAGATCCTCCGGCCGTCCTTCATCAAAAACTCCTCGACGAAAGGCCGAGCCTCTTTCCTGCTGCTGGAAAGTTTTTCCAGGGCAGGGATGTCGATTTCCACATTGAAATGGCCGGAGTTGCTGATCACCGCGCCGTCCTTCATTCTTTCAAAATGTTCGTGGGCCAGGACGGCCTTGTTGCCGGTGACGGTGACGAAGATGTCGCCAATCTTGGACGCCTCGTTCATGGGCATCACGCGGAATCCGTCCATCACCGCTTCGATGGCCTTGGTCGGATCAATTTCAGTGACGATGACATCGGCTCCCATACCTTTGGCGCGCATGGCGACGCCGCGTCCGCACCAACCGTACCCTGCGACCACCAGTTTCAGGCCGGCGAGCAGCAGGTTCGTGGCACGAATGATGCCATCAAGCGTCGACTGACCCGTGCCGTAGCGATTGTCAAAGAAGTGCTTGGTGAGCGCGTCGTTGACCGCAATGACCGGAAACTTGAGCGTGCCGTCTTTGGACATGGCGCGGAGACGAATAACGCCGGTAGTGGTTTCCTCCGTGCCGCCGATCACATCCGGGATCTGATTGGTCCGCTTGGTGAGCAGCTGAGTGACGAGGTCCGCCCCGTCGTCCATGGTGATTTGGGGTCTGTGGTCAAGGGCTGCGCTTATATGGGCGTAATAGGTAGCGTTGTCTTCGCCCTTGATTGCGTAGGTCGGAATTCCATAGTCCTTGATCAGAGACGCTGCCGTGTCGTCCTGCGTGGAAAGAGGATTCGAGCCGCAGACAACCAGATCGGCCCCGCCGTCGCGCAGCGTGATGGCAAGGTTAGCCGTCTCAGTCGTGACGTGGAGACAGGCCGCCATGCGAATGCCCTTGAGCGGTTGTTCCTTGATGAAACGCTTGCGGATCAACTGCAACACTGGCATGTGCTGATTGGCCCATTCGATCTTGCGCTTGCCCTGTTCGGCAAGGGCCATGTCCTTCACGTCACCTTTTACCTTGACGGCTGTATCCACTAGAGACTCCCTTTGAATTTTGATTGGGGACGAAAACTAAGCGCGAGACCCCACGACGGAGCCGCGCGACGCCGCTTCCTTGCGGATGGCGTCGGCCTTGTCTGTGCGTTCCCAGGTGAACCCCGGACCGGTCCGGCCGAAGTGGCCGTACGCAGCCGTCGGACGGTAAATCGGGCGCCGCAGATCCAGTGTCTCGATGATGGCTTTCGGCGTCAGCTTGAAAATTGCGCGAATCAGTTCGGTGATCTGATGGTCGGGGATCGTACCCGTCCCAAATGTGTCCGCCATGACCGAAACCGGCTCGGCCACGCCGATGGCATAGGCGAGTTGAACTTCGACCTTGCGGGCAAGGCCCGCGGCGACGATATTCTTGGCCACGTAGCGCGCCATATAGCACGCGGAACGGTCGACCTTTGAGGGGTCTTTGCCGGAGAACGCGCCTCCGCCATGACGCCCGTAGCCGCCGTAGGTGTCCACGATAATTTTGCGCCCGGTCAGACCGGCGTCGCCCATGGGCCCGCCGGTGACAAAGCGGCCGGTTGGGTTGACATGAATCTTGGTGGTCTTGTCGAACATTTTCGCGGGCAGGACGGGCTTGATGACTTTCTCGATGACCGCTTCGCGCAAGTCGCTCTGGGAAACCTTGTCGCTGTGTTGGGTCGAGATGACGACTGTGTCGACGCGCAGCGGACGTCCGCCGACGTATTCAATCGAGACTTGGGACTTTGCGTCGGGCCGGAAGAAATCAACTTCGCCGTTCTTGCGGACTAGGGCGTGCTTTTGCATCAGCTGATGTGCCAGCTGGATCGGCATGGGCATCAGTTCGGGAGTTTCGTCACAGGCGTAGCCGAACATCATGCCCTGGTCGCCTGCGCCACCGGTGTCGACGCCCATCGCGATGTCCGGCGACTGGCCTTTCACCGCCGACATCACGGCGCACGTTTCGGAGTCAAAGCCGTACTTGCCGCGGTTGTAGCCAATATCGTTGATCACGCCGCGGGCGATTGTGTCGTAGTCAAGAACGCCACGGTGTTCCTTCTTGATCGTGATCTCACCGGCGATAACCACAAGGCCCGTGGTCAAAAGCGTTTCGCAGCCGACGCGGCCCATGGGGTCAACCTTCAACACCGTGTCCAATACGGCGTCAGAAATCTGGTCGGCGATTTTGTCTGGATGGCCCTCGGAAACGGACTCCGAAGTAAATAGGAACTTCTCGTCGGAATGTGCCAAAACAGTGCCCTCCGGAGGTGTTAAGACGCAGGTCGGCTGCCTAAATTACGCCCTGAATCCTGTCTGAGATACCGACGCTAGCATGTGGTGTGGGAGTTGTCAATCGCATGCATGGAAAGGCCTTAAATCGAGGCTGAATGGGGCAATAGCGGCCTGAAAGTCAGTGCCTAACCCGCTTTAGACCAAATTCAGATGTGTTCCTTTTTATACAGAAACGCCCTTTGGCGCCATCCTATCATACCGTCTCGGATCGCCCGTTTGTGATCCGCTACCAGGAGAAACGAAATGACGAGTGAGCCAGCCAAAAAGTGTGCGCATCCGGTCTGTTCGTGTGTGCCGGCTTCGGGCAAGTACTGCAGTGCGCAGTGCGAGGCAATGGAAAAGACCCCGGACATTGACTGTGCGTGCGGCCACCCGGGTTGCAAGGGCAAGACCAGCTGACCTTAACAAGAAAATCTTCAAGCATTTGATAGCTGAACCGTCGGCAACCCTGCAGCAACCGGAACACGCCGTAATCCCGTGTCGGAAAGCTTCAAGAGCTCTCTAGGGTGCCAGAGATAGACAAATCGGGAGTTGCATTCTCCGCCCTCGCCGGCAGGAACGCCTCGTCTGAAACCGGCCAGAGCAGCCGGGTGCTGCACGTCAGGACGGCAAGAGTCCTTGCGCTCACGATCGCGGGGGCTCTTCTACCCGCTCTCGCTTTCGCGTTGCCCCAAGCGAAACCCGCCAGCACCGACAAATCCCCGCCCGCCGCACAGGCCCCGCCCGCCTCACCGAAACCTGAGACTGTTCCGACCGGATATCTAGGAGCGGAGGTTTGCAAGACCTGCCACGAAGACCTTTACAACGGTTGGGAGAAGAGTCCGCACTGGAAGCAGACATACCAGCAGGGCGGTATCGCAAAACACGGCTGCGAGGATTGCCATGGCCCGGGGGACGCACACGTCGCCGGTGGCGGCGATGTCACCAAGATTTTCAGGTTCGAGACTGCCTCAACCAAAGACATCAATCAGCGCTGCCTGGTCTGCCATGCAGGCGGCACCCAGCATATGAATGCGATCAATTCAGAACATTCAAAAAATGACGTCAGTTGCGTCTCCTGCCACTCGCCGCACCACGCCAAAGAGTCGGAGTTCCTGCTCATAAAGGCCCAGCCTGAGCTTTGCTACACCTGCCACCTTCAACAAAAAGCACAGTTCGACATGCCTTTCCACCATCGCGTGAACGAAGGGCTGATCCAGTGCAGCGACTGCCATAATCCCCACGGAACCGTGGGCCCGAAACAGGTCCGGACGTCATCGACGCAGGACGCGGTCTGCTTTAAATGTCACATCGACAAGCAGGGTCCGTTTGTCTTCGAGCATGCGCCCATCAAGGTGGATGGATGCCAATCGTGCCACTTGACCCACGGCGGACCGAATCCCCACATGCTGAAGCTCAGCAACGTCAACCTGCTTTGCCTGCAGTGCCACACGACATCGACCTTCAGCTCCGCGCCGGGAGCCCCGTCGTTCCACAATCAGGCAAGCCTGTTTCAGTCCTGCCTGTTGTGTCACTCGCAGATTCACGGCTCGAATTTCGACGCGACGTTCTTCAAATAGGGCGCGCGATGAACTTTTTTCAATCTGAGGATATGGAAGGCGACCAGACGGTGACCGGGGCATGAGATCTTCAAAGCGCGGACGGCACACAAGTAGCGTGCGGGCTCGCGCGGCCTATTTTGCGATCGCTGGAATGCTGCTCGTCGCTTCGCCAGCGGCTCGCGCCCAGGACGACCTTACGGAATCCAAGGGAATCGATTCGGGGAACTACAACGTTCACCAATCCGTCGAATTCGGATATCGCGCAAGTGAAATCAACGGCAACAAGGACACCTACGATACGTTTGAGAACCTGGGGTCGGGCGTTCGTTTGTTTGACTACACGCTCGAGATGCATTCACTGGACCATAAGGGACTGCTGTTTGATGACTTGAGCTTCAGCAACTTCGGTTATGGCGGAGATCCAAACGACGTAACCCGCCTGCGCATCGGGAAAAACAAGCTGTATGACTTTCGTGTGCTGTTCCGGCGTGACAAGAATTTCTGGGACTATAACCTGCTGGCGAATCCGCTCAATCCGGCTGCGCTAAACCCGCCGGGCTCTCTGACGACAGGCTGCTATGTGGGTCCGCCGACGGCGGCATTCCCTCAAGGCGCGCCTGCCTACTGCTCGTCGCCGGCCGTCGCGATCAACAATTCACCCCATGCGCAGGACCTTGTTCGCCGCATGCAGGATTACGACCTTACCCTGCTTCCGAATTCGGCAGTGCAAGTTCGATTAGGGTATTCCCGTAACCGCGACGAGGGCCCCGGATTCTTCACCACGGATGGGGGAACGATATCGGACTTTAATGAAAATTACAGTTACACAACCAATGCCTATCGCGTGGGAGTCGACTTCAAGATCCTTCCTCGGACGACCATCTCCTACGACCAGTTCCTCAGTTATTTCAGGCAGGATAATGCGGTAAGCGATAATCCGATAGCGAACCCTCAGAATTTCGGATTCGTCCTGGCAAATCCCTCGGGCGTAGGGACGCCAAACGGTACGCCGGTTGACCTGGGAAATATATGGAGCACGCAGACGCCTTCGGAAGTTCTTCCCTGCGCGGCTCCGATCGTGACGGGCACGCCAAACACGGCCAATCCCACCTGCAACGGGTTTCTGTCCTACAGCCAGGTGGGGAGCCCGCGAAACTTTATGCCGACCGAGCGATTCCGTTTCCAATCGAATTACTTCAAGAATTTCGAGATGTCAGGTTCGGCAGGCTACAGCAGCAGCAACAACCAGATCCCGAATTTTCTCGAGACCGTGGACGGATGGACGGCGCGAACCGCCGAGCGCGGCAGCACGACCGGTGGGCCGGCGGACGCAAAGCGCGTCTCGGTGAATGCGAATTGGTCAGGCGTGTACGCCCTAACCGACAAGCTACGAATCTTGGATTCGTTCCGCTACGACAACTGGCGCATTCCGGGGATGTGGGAGCTCGACGAAACGAATATTTTCGGCACCGGCTTTCCGGGACTCGCCGGCCTGCAACAGAGCGAAGCAATCTTCAACCCAGTCAATTGTCCTCTGGCTTCCAATGCGGTGACATGTCCGCAGCACTTGACAACCTCTGCCGCCGACGTAATCACCGGGCTTGCGTCGTCATTTCTGGGCCAGAACCTGAAATCGAACACCCTGGAGGTCGAATACGACCTGAACAGGCGCGTGATGGCCCACATCGGCTATCTCTACACGAACCGAACGATCGCCCAGTTCAGCGACACCAACGACTCTGGCTTGATCTATTTTCCGGGCGGTGCAACCGGCACGGCGACTGCGGCCAATGATTTCCTCGCTGCGCGCGGCAGCTGCACCGAAGTCACCGGCGCGTTGCCCGCCGGTTGCACGCTGAACCCGGACGGCTCGGTGACTTTTGTCGCCCCTGCGGCGCCGAGCCCGACTCGGAGCATCACCACGATCAACGAAAGTGCCCTGCTCCTGGGGGTCGTCGTGCGTCCGGTCGATGCCCTGCGGATCACGAGCGATTTCGAGTTCGGTTATAACGACAACTCCTACACGCGCATCGATCCCCGGCAAGTACAGTCCTACAAGATCCAGGCGAACTACAAGCCGCGGCCGTGGGCGGTCGTCGACGGCGCAGTTGAAATTCATGAGAACCGCGACAACGTCTTTACGGTGAACAACCTCGAGCACGACCGTTCGTTCAGCTTCGCGACCATACTGACCGCGAATCCGCGCCTCTCAATCGATTTCGGGTACAACTACTGGAACGTCTACACCCAATCGCTGGTCTGCTTTCCTTACTCCACAACTTCTGCGAACCCCACGCCTCCACCGGCTGCTCTTCCTTTGTCGGCGTTCCCTCCAGGTGTCCCGATGCTCCCGACGGGGGCGGCGTGCCCGATTGCCGGTGCGTCGTCCCCCCTTGGAGCGCTATCGATCTACGGCAGCACGGACCATTTCGCTCACTCGACGGTGATCTGGAAACCCGTCAAGCGAGTGACGGCGACGGTGGGCTATGGCGGCAGCTTCGTCCGCGGCAACACAACTTTCCTGAATCCTCTGACGCCATCTGGAACTCTGGATTTCGATTACCAAAGGCCGTACGGATCAATCGCAATCGATGTGTACAAGGGTTTCACCTACAAGATGTCCTGGAATTATTACGGGTTCAACGAAACCGGGGCGACCAATCCGTTCGGACTTGCGGCGATTCGTCTCGAGGACTTTAACGGAAGCAACGCGACGTTCTCGGTCCGATATGCTTTCTAAGGCACAGAGAGCTTAGAAACAGGAGGGATGAGATGAAGGATCGCATGCTCGGAAGATGGTCCGCTGTGCCACTGCTGGCCGCTCTGATGCTGGCTGTCCCCACACCGTCGCAAGCGCCGGATGCGGGCGCTCTGTTCAAGTCGAAATGCGCCGTATGCCACTCGCCGGACGGCAGCGGCAGTAGTGCCACCGGAAAGCAACTGGGGGTGACGGACCTGCGGGCCGATGAGGTCCAGAAACAAACCGACGCCCAGTTGAACGACAGCATCACGGGCGGCAAAGGAACGAAGATGCCGGCTTACAAAGGCAAGATCACCGACGACCAGATCAAAGGGCTCGTCGGCTACATACGAAGCCTAGCAAAGAAGGGCTGAGGCTCCTTTAAGAGATCGGCCGCGAGGGTAGGGCAAGCTTCCGTCGTTGACGGACGCAGGGCAAAGCCGACGGGATTCCGCTAGGCGGCGTCTCGACGGTAGAGCAGGTAGGCGCGGATGAACGGGTCAAGATCTCCATCGAGGACTTTTTGGATGTCGCCGCGCTCGATCTTCGTGCGATGGTCCTTGATCATCTGATAGGGCTGCATCACGTAGGAGCGGATCTGGCTTCCAAAGCTAATATCCGACTTCGTGGCGTCGAGCTTGCGCTGGTCCCCGCGCCGCTTTTCAAGCTCCATCTCATAGAGCCGCGACCGAAGGACTCTCATCGCGATTTCGCGGTTCTTGTGCTGGCTGCGCTCGTTCTGGCACTGCACGACAATGCCTGTCGGTAGGTGCGTAAACCGCACGGCGGATTCAACCTTGTTGACGTTCTGGCCACCGTGGCCGCCGGCGCGGAACGTGTCGATGCGAAGGTCCTCTGGTTTCACGACAATATCGATGCGGTCGTCGATTTCCGGGATCACGAAGACCGAAGCGAACGACGTGTGGCGGCGGGCCTGCTGGTCAAACGGTGAAATACGGACCAGCCGATGCACGCCACTTTCCCCGGCAAGCATTCCGAATGCGTTCTCGCCTTCAACCTGCACGGTTGCGGACTTGATGCCGGCCTCTTCGCCAGGAGTCGAATCAAGGATGGTGGCCTTCATCCCCTTCTGTTCCGCCCAGCGGAGATACATGCGCAGGAGCATTTCGGCCCAGTCTTGGGATTCTGTCCCGCCTGCGCCCGGTTTTATGGTCACGATTGCATTCATGGCGTCGCTTTCGCCAGCCATCAATGTCTTCGTCTCAAGCCCGGCGAGATAAGTATCGACGCCGGCGAGTTCTTTCGCTAGATCTTCCAGGATCGAATCGCGCTGCTCGCTATTGGATTCTTCGCGTGCCAGATGGAAGTAGGTTTCCAGATCGCTGGCTTTGCCGGTGAGGGCGGCATCGGCGTTCGCGCGCTCTTCAAGGAGCTTGCGCTGCTGCAACAGCGACTGGGCCTTTTCCTGGTCCTGCCAGAATTCCGGAGCGTTGATTTTCAGTTCGAGTTCGGCGATCTGGTTGCGGGCAGACTCGGAGTCAAAGATAACTCCGCACGAGTCCCATGCGTTTCTGAAGCTCGTCGTAGCGTTTCTGCAGGTCCTCGATGTGTTCAGCCATTCCTAAATCCTACACAGGAAACGTGAAAATAGAAAATCGAAACTTGACCCAAAGCCACTTGCCCTCAGATGCGCGCCGGTAGCGATTTTGATTTATCCTACGGGGCGGCGGAAAGTGGCGCCGGAGTTGCCGGCGTCCGCAAACGAGGATTCTACGATGACCGTATCTGTGTTTATCGGCACCAGCGTCGACGGGTTCATTGCCAGACCGAACGGCGATCTCGACTTCCTGCCCGAAAGCGGCGGCGAACCCCACGGCTATGACGAGTTCATCTCAAGTATTGATGCGCTGGTAATCGGCCGCAAGACCTTCGAGACGGTTCTGGCCTTTGACACGTGGCCCTACGGCGACAAACGCGTGGTCGTGTTGAGCAGCCGGCCCGTTGACTTGTCGGGAGTGCGCGGAGGGTTTGTCGAACAGATGTCCGGGCCTCCCGCTGAGATCGTGCAGAAACTGGCTGCGAGCGGAGCCGACCACCTCTATGTCGATGGAGGCATCACGATTCAACGGTTCCTGCGCGCGGGCCTGATTCAGCGCCTGATTATCACCCGAGTTCCCGTGCTCATCGGCGAAGGAGTCCCCCTGTTCGGCGCGCTTCCATGTGACCTGCGGCTGATTCACGTCGCAACCCAGCACTATCCGAGCGGCCTGGTTAAGAGCGAGTACCGCGTGGCAGCTTAGCAATCCGAACCACCCGCTACGCCAGGGCTTGAGGCGACGGCGTCCCGCAGATTCCTTTGCCAACCCGGCTTCGCCACGGTCGTTCCGATCAGAAAGATGGATACAACGACGCACAGCCACGGGAACCAGTCGCCCAGGCGCACATAGAGAGTCTGGTCGCTGCGAAAATCATAGGGGGCGTCGAGTTCGCCTCGAATGTCGGTTGAAAGCTGCGCGACGACTCGGCCGTAGGGATCGACGGAAACGGTGTACCCGTTATTGGTGTCCCGCAGAAGCCATCGACGGTTTTCAACCGCCCGCACCCGCGCCATCATTAAATGTTGCGCCGGAGCCGCGGAGCGCCCGAACCAACCATCATTTGAAATATTGATCAGCAGCTCGGCGCCGCCTGCGGTAAACCGCCGCACCGCGTCGGGAAAAACCGCCTCGTAGCAGATGAACGAACCGAAACGTCCTTCGGGCAGCCTGCCCACGCCATAGACCGAACCCGGCGTAAAATCACCGAGATCTGCCGTGAGCTTGCCGGTGAAACCAAGCCACCTCCGGAGCGGGACATATTCGCCGAACGGTACGAGATGAATTTTGTCATAGGTGAAAACGCGTTCACCTGACGGGTTCAAAAGGATGGCGCTGTTGGTGGCAACCGGCTTCCCTGCCAGGTCCCGTTTCCAGTCCTCCGCGCCGACCAGAAAATCCGAGCCCGATAGCTGGGCAATCTGGCGCGCCCGCCTGGCGAACACGGCGTCCTGCAAGCTGAACGGCGCCGGCGACTCGGGCCACACGATCAGACCGGGAATTCTGCGCGCGGCATCCACGCTGATTTGCGCGAGCTCATCGAGATCACCCGCATGCACCTCGATCCAGTCGGCCGGGTACTCGTAGGCTTGCGCGAAGTTTGTCTGGACGAGGTGCGCCGTGAATCGCGGCGTGTCGGCGGGCACCAGGTAACGGCCTCCGACGGCGATAAAGATCAAAACGGCGGTGGCGGCGAGCAC
>DATNKU010000027.1:0-22157 GCA_035603235.1 Candidatus Cybelea sp.
GGAGATGGTGATGCCGGGAGACAACGTGTCGGCGGAGATCACGCTGATAACGCCGGTCGCGCTGGAAAAGGGATTGCGGTTTGCGATTCGCGAAGGCGGCCATACGGTTGGCGCAGGCGCCGTCGCCGAGATCGTCGAGTAGATCATGTCCAACGGCGAAAAAATTCGGATTCGTTTGAAAGCATATGATCACCGCATCCTGGATCAGTCCACCCGGGAAATCGTGGATACAGCCAAGCGCACCGGTGCGGACGTGGCAGGTCCGATTCCGCTGCCAACCGTGATCAATCGCTGGACGGTTCTGCGGTCACCTCACGTCGACAAGAAGTCTCGCGAGCAATTTGAAATGCGCACGCACAAGAGGCTGATCGACATCCTCGAGCCCACCCCGGATACGGTGGACGCGCTGATGAAGCTGGATTTACCGCCGGGCGTGGACGTCGAAATCAAGGCGTTTGGGCGCGAACACAGCGCCAAGTAAGACTACGGGCCGGAGTTCATTCCCGCCCGTTTCGGGCGGAGGCGAGAAGGAAAGAGCGACAGACATGGGAGTCAACGGAATACTCGGGATCAAGCTGGGGATGACGCAGGTCTTTGCCGACGACGGCACAGCGGTACCGTGCACGGTTTTACAGGCGGGGCCGTGCGTGGTCACGCAGCGCAGGACGAAGGAAAAGGATGGCTACGAAGCCGTGCAGCTTGGCCTGGTCGAATTCATCAAGCCGCAGCGTGTAAACAAGGCCATGACCGGCCATTTCAAGAAGGCCAACGTTGCTCCGATGAGGTACGTCGGCGAAATGCGCATTGAAGATTCCAAGGATGAGACCAAGGTCGGCGACCGCGTCCTCGTCGATGGATTCAAGGTCGGCGAGTACGTGGACGTCAGCGGCATCAGTAAGGGCAAGGGGTTTCAGGGCGGTGTGAAGCGCTGGCACTATCGCGGCGGAGAAGCATCGCACGGTTCGATGTTTCATCGCGCGCCAGGAGGCATCGGTGCCAGTTCGTTTCCGTCCCGCGTATGGAAGGGCCAGCATTTTCCGGGGCACATGGGAAACGAGCGCAAGACGGCGCAGAATTTGCGCGTCGTGAAAATTGATTCGGACGAGAATCTGTTGCTCGTGCGCGGTTCCGTCGCTGGACCGGCTGGAAGCTACATCATCATCCGCAAAGCCAAAAAGATTCGCTAAACGAGAGAGACGACAATGCCCGTTGTGGACGTGAGAAATCTGGAAGGTAAGAAGGTCGGCACGGTTGAGCTGGCCGACGACGTGTTCTCGGCAAAGGTGAACCAGAACCTTCTGCACGAGACCGTGCGCCACTTCCTTGCAGGAAAGCGCTCAGGTACGCACAAGACGAAGGACAAGAGCGAAGTCAGCGGCGCGGGCCGAAAGCTCTGGAAGCAGAAGGGTACCGGACGCGCGCGCATCGGTTCGATCCGGTCGCCGCTATGGCGACACGGTGGTACGGTGCACGGTCCGGTGCCTCGAAAATATGACTATGCGCTGCCGAAGAAAATGATCGTGGGAGCGCTGCGCTCGGCTCTGTCCTCCAAGTTGGCCGAAGAGAAAATGACCGTCGTGGACGGCTGGACGCTTGATTCGCACAAGACCAAGCCGTTTCGCCAGGCTCTTTCGAAACTAGATGGCGAGACCCGAACCATTCTGCTGGTCGCAACCGACGCGAACGTGAACCTGGAACGCGCGAGTCGCAATCTGGAAGGCGTGACACTGGTACCGGCGAGATCTCTTGGCCCCTACGATCTGATGCGGCATGACCGGGTGATGCTATCGAGAGAGGCCGCTGAAAAATTGAGCCGGACACTTTCGCTCGTCAAGTCTGACCAGCCGATTCAGCCCGAAGCCGCCGCTGAGGAAAAGAAGGCGTCGCCAGCAAAGGCCGGCGTTAAAAAGGCAGTTGCGCCAAAGGCGCCGAAAAAGGCCGCGGCCGCCAAGAGTGCCAAGCCGAAGGCGAAACCCAAGGCAAAAAAGGATTAGTTCATGGCAACCAGACTCTACGAAGTGATCCGGCGTCCGATCATCACCGAGAAGGGACTTGGTGTAAAGGAGACGCAGCACACCGTCGTATTTGAGGTCGTACACGACGCTACGAAAACGGAAATCAAGGAAGCAGTGCAGCGAATTTTCAAAGTGAAGGTGGATAAGGTGCGGACTGCGATTTACCACGGCAAGTTTCGCCGCCGGGGACGCGCCGAAGGCTTCCGGAGCGACTGGAAGAAGGCATACGTGAAGCTCGCACCGGGCGAAAAAATGATCGAGTACGCCGAGAATCTGTAGATTCGGCGTGGCAGATGGGGCGGCGGCGCCCAGTCGAAGGCAAGAGGGAACGATGGCTCTAAAAACATTCAGACCATACACACCGTCGCGGCGATTCCTGACGATGCTCGACAAGAGCGAGATCACCAAGGAAACGCCGGAGAAGTCTTTGACGGAGTCAAAAAAGCGCACCGGCGGCCGCAACTCCCACGGAGAAGTCACTTCCTGGCACCGCGGCGGCGGCCACGCGCGGCGATTCCGGTCGATTGATTTTCGGCGCGAGAAGACCGGAATTCCGGCGAAGGTGGCCTCGATCGAATACGACCCGAACCGTTCGGCGCGTATCGCGCTATTACACTACGCGGACGGCGAGAAACGATACATCCTGCAGCCGATCGGTCTGGAAGTCGGAATGACGGTGCAGAACGGAGAGGGCGCGGACATTCTTCCGGGGAACGCTTTGACGATCCGCCACATTCCCCCGGGCACGATGGTCCACAACCTTGAACTTTTTCCCGGCAAGGGAGCGCAAGTGGTTCGTGCAGCGGGCGGAGCCGCCCAGCTTCTGAGCAAGGAAGGCGATTTTGCGCTGGTCAAGCTGCCGTCCGGAGAAGTCAGGAAATTCAGCGTGGATTGCATGGCTACGGTCGGCCAGCTCGGAAATCTGGATCACGAAAATGTGACGTACGGAAAGGCCGGCCGCACGCGATGGCATGGCAAGCGTCCTACGGTGCGCGGCGTGGCGATGAATCCGGTGGATCACCCGCACGGCGGCGGAGAAGGTCGCGTGAAGGGCAATCACCCGCAAACCCCGTGGGGTTTTCCGACCCTGGGAGCCAAGACGCGCAAGAAGCGGAAGAGCGACCGGATGATCGTAGAACGGCGCAAGCCTTAGATGCAACTCAGGTCGCTCAACCTGAGGGGTCCTTCGCAGGATGGATGGGAGTTTTAAAAATGAACCCGACGCGGCGGGTAATTGAGAGCACCCTTATGACAGCTACGCGAACATCTCGGCGGACACCACGGCGCACGACGCAGGCGCAAAAGGGCCTGAGGCGGCGCGCTGTGAAACCGGCGGCAAAAGTGGCGGCTAAGTCGGCAGCGAAGCCGGTCGTCAAGGCGGTGTCAAAACTCGGACCGGCCCCTCAGGTTTTGTATCGCATTTGCCGGCCAGGCTGGGCCGTGATCGTCGAAACCATCCCGAACGCACAGGGGACGCGGTTTGTGTGTCCGTTCTGCCCGAAATCGCATCGCGTATCGGGTCCGGTGCGAGGATTCCGCAAGCTTCGCCGCGCGCAGTGGGTGAAGCTGCGCCGGATGGAGGAGTAAACAGACCGATGCCGCGCTCACTTAAAAAGGGTCCCTTCATCGATGGCCACCTGCAAGAAAAGGTGACCGCGATGAATACTCGGAATGAAAAGAAGGTTGTGAAGACCTGGTCGCGCCGTTCGACGATTCTGCCCGATATGGTCGGTCACACGATCGCGGTCCACAACGGCAGGAAGTTCATTCCCGTATATATCACCGAGCAGATGGTGGGACACAAGCTCGGCGAATTTTCTCCGACGCGCAGTTTCAAAGGCCACGGCGTAAAGGTTGCGCTCGAGAGGGCGGCAGCGGCAGCGGCTCCTGCGGGCGCACCCGCAGGTCCGGGCGGTGCGGGTTCTGGCGGAAAGGGATAGGTAGGGCAACCGACCATGGCAACAGCTACGGAATTACAGGGTCAGATCGAGGGGTTTGCGAACACGCGGTTCGTACGTGTTTCGCCGCAAAAGGCGCGACTGGTCATAGACCTGATTCGCGGCCAGCGCGCCGAAGATGCGCTTGAAACCCTGCGCTTCACCAAGAAGCGCGTGGCCAAGGAAATCGAAAAGACGCTGCGCAGCGCGATCGCAAACGCCGAGCGCAAGGCCGACGATGCGGGGGCGTCGCTTGACGTGGATGCGCTGTTCGTAACGAGCTGCTGCGTCAACGAGGGTCCGCGATGGAAGAGGATGCGGCCGGCGCCGATGGGCCGTGGATTCCGTTATCAGAAGCGAACCAGCCATATCGTTGTGCAGGTCGCTGAGCATCACCGCGCGGCGGCTGACCGGGCTGCTGCGGCTGCGGCCGAAGCGGCAGCGTCAAAGGGCGTGAAGGGCGCCGTGCGGAAGGCTCGCAAGGCAATCGAGAAGCGCGCGAAGGAAGCGCAGAAGAAGTAGGAGGGAGTTTTGGGGCAGAAAACACATCCGTACGGGTTTCGGCTGGGTTACAACAAGGGCTGGAAATCGCGCTGGTTCGCCAAGAAAGACTACGCGGACCTGTTGCATGAAGACGTGGCCCTGCGCAAGCAATTGAAGGACCGGCTGCGGTCCGCTGGCATCAGTGGAATTGATATCGAACGCGCCGCGAACAAGCTTGTCGTCCGGATCTACACAGCCCGGCCGGGAATCATTATCGGGCGGAAGGGTTCGGAAATCGACAAGCTGAAGGGCGAAGTTCAGAAGCGCACCAAGCGCGAAGTGCACATCGACATACAGGAAGTTCATCGCCCGGAGCTCGATGCCACGCTGGTTGCCGAATCCATTGCGCTGCAGCTTGAAAAGCGCGTTGCGTTTCGACGCGCGATGCGCAAGGCGGTTGATTCGGCCCTGCGTTTCGGGTGCAAGGGAATCAAGGTGCGCGTCGCCGGACGTCTGAACGGCGCAGAAATCGCGCGCAAGGAATGGTACCTGCAGGGGCGGTTACCGCTGCAAACACTGCGCGCCGATATTGATTTCGGAACAGCCGAGGCGCACACAACCTACGGCTTGATTGGCGTGAAGTGCTGGGTCTATCAGGGTGAAAAAGTACCGCAACGCGCGAAGGCTGCGGCGAGCGCGGAAGTCTAAGGAAACGGGCCGACCATTATGTTGATGCCGAAGAAGGTGAAGTACCGCAAGCAGCAGCGCGGCCGGCGCACTGGAAAGGCGTGGCGCGGCGGCGCGCTGGCGTTTGGCGACTACGGACTCAAGGCCATGGAACCGGCCTGGATCACCGATCGCCAAATCGAAGCGTCGCGCGTCGCAATCACGCGTTTCATCAAGCGCGGCGGCAAACTCTGGATCCGGGTTTTTCCGGACAAGCCGTTCACTAAGAAACCGGCCGAAACGCGCATGGGCAAGGGCAAGGGTCCACCGGAACACTGGGTGGCGGTCGTGAAACCGGGGCGCATCATGTTTGAGATGGCCGGCGTGGATCTGGCGGCGGCGACCGAAGCCATGGAGCTTGCAGCCAACAAGCTGCCGATCCGAACCAAGTTCGTCACCCGGGCGGAGGAACTCTAATGGCCCGCAGAGTGGAGAAGTACCGGGAGATGAACGCAAACGAGCTTGAACTGCAGCAGCGCGAGCTTGCTGAACAGGTTTTTCGGTTGCGCTTTCAGATTTCCGCCGGTCAGGCCGAAGGGCTGAAGAAGATGAGGGAAGCGCGAAAGGATCTCGCGCGGGTGAAGACGCTGCTGCGCGCAATTGAACTGAGGAAGGCCTAATGGCAAACGAAACACAGGCGGCTCCGGAAAGCGCCCAGCAACGCGGAACCAGGCAGGAGCTGGTAGGTGTGGTGACCAGCTCGAAAATGCAGAAGACCATCGTCGTCAAGGTACGGCGCGCAACGCAGCACCCGCTGTATCACCGCGTCGTTCGGTCGGCGAAAAAGTACTACGCGCATGATGAAACCGGCGAGGCGCGCGTCGGGGACACGGTGCGGATTGTTTCCACCCGCCCGCTGTCGAAGCTGAAGCGGTGGAGACTCAAGGAAGTTTTGCAGCGCTCAACCCGCGTGGGCTGAGCCCGCAGCAAAGGTTAAGGGAGCACGAACATGGTTCAGATGAGGACATGGCTGACGGTGGCCGATAATTCGGGCGCCCGCCAGATCACATGCATCCTTCCGTTGGGAGGGGACGCGGGTTTGACGGCCGGCTTGGGAGACGTCATTACAGCGGCGGTGAAGGAAGCGACTCCGGACGGCCAGGTCAAGAAGGGCGTGGTCGTGCGTGCGGTCGTGGTGCGCACCAGAAAAGAGCAGCGCCGGAAGGACGGGACCTACATCCGGTTTGACGACAATGCAGCGGTACTGATCAACGATGCGAACGAACCGATCGGGACGCGCGTTTTCGGGCCGGTGGCCCGCGAGCTGCGCGACAAGAAGTTTACCAAGATCGTCTCGCTTGCTCCGGAAGTGTGGTAGCCATGCCAAAGAGAGAGACAAACGAAAAAGTCGAGATTTTGGGCGTACGCCACGGGGACATGGTGAAAGTCATGGCGGGCCGGTCCAAGGGTAAGACCGGTAAGGTGCTTTCGGTCAACCGCGCAAAGCGCCGCGTCACCGTAGAACATGCCAATATCATGAAGAAGCACACGCGACCGAACCCGTCGAAGAATGTGCGCGGCGGCATTCTCGACAAGGAAGGCCCGATACATATTTCGAACGTGATGCTTATCTGTCCCGGATGCGGGAAGCACACGCGCGTCGGGCATACGGCTTTACCCGACGGCACCAAGGTTCGCGTATGCCGCCGGTGCAACACGACGTTTGAGACCTAGGAGTCGAGGCAAATCAGAGATGGCTAGCCGACTACACGAAAAGTACCGTACGGAAACGGTCCCCGCGCTGGCAAAGCGGTTCGGGTACAAGAACACCATGGCTGTGCCGCGCGTTTCGAAAGTAACGCTGAACATCGGCCTGGGCGAAGCCAGCCAGAACGTGAAGCTGCTCGATACGGCGGCAATTGAGCTCGGCCAGATCGCCGGACAAAAGCCGGTGATCACGCGAGCGAAGAAATCCATCGCGAACTTCAAGATTCGCAAGGGCATGCCCATCGGGTGCATGGTCACGCTGCGTGGCGAGCGGATGTATGAGTTTCTCGACAGGCTTTCGGCGATTGTTTTTCCGCGAGTCAGGGATTTCAAGGGTCTGCCGCCGAATTCGTTCGACGGCCGCGGGAACTATACGCTGGGTTTGAAGGACCAGCTGGTGTTCCCGGAAATCGATTACACGCGCGTGGACAAGATCAAGGGCATGAACATCACGATCACAACGACGGCCCGCAGCGATGAAGAGGGGCGCGAGCTGCTGAAGCTCTTGGGCGTGCCCTTCCGCGCCCAGGGCGCGGCGTAAGGAGAATCAAAGAGCATGGCTCGAACCAGTCAGATCGCGAAGACGAAGCGCAAACTGAAGTTCAAGGTTCGCCAGCGGAATCGCTGCCGGATCTGCGGGCGCGCGCGCGGTACGCTCAGGAAGTTCCAGATGTGTCGTATCTGTTTCCGCGGCCTGGCGCTCAAGGGAGAAATACCCGGCGTTGTGAAGGCCAGCTGGTAAGGAAGAGAGAATGACTACCGATCCCATTGCCGATTTTCTGACGCGGATTCGCAACGGCGCACTCGCCAAGCATCCTCGCGTGGAGATGCCTTCTTCGAAAATGAAGATTGAACTGTCGCGAATCCTGAAGGAAGAGGGCTATCTCGCGAATTTCAAAGTTGTCGAGGAGAAGGGCAAGAAGACGCTGCGCGTCTTTTTGCGATATACCCCGGACCGCCATAGCGTGATCACCGATTTGAAGCGCGTTTCGCGTCCCGGTTCGCGGCGTTACATCGGCAAGGCGGGTATTCGCCCGGTCGTGGGCGGCATGGGGATTGCGATCCTGTCAACGCCACGAGGGTTGATGACCGGCCAGTCGGCGCGAAAAGAAGGCGTTGGCGGCGAACTTTTGTGCGAAGTCTGGTAAACGAGGTTTTCATAGAGCCATGTCGAGAATTGGAAACAAGATAATTCCTTTGCCGTCCGGCGTGAAGATCCAGATCAAGGACGGGTCAGTCGACGTGCAGGGCCCGAAGGGGAAGATGACCGTCGGCGTACCCCACGGAATCACGTTCGAGCAAAAAGACGGTACGCTGGTCGCCAAGCGCGAAGCCGAACAATATCGCGCGTTGCATGGACTGGCGCGGGCGCTAGTCGCGAATGCAGTTACCGGCGTCACCCAGGGCTTCAAGAAGGATCTCGATATCGTGGGTGTCGGCTATCGCGCCGAGGTCAAAGGCAAGAACGTGGTCCTTTTGCTCGGCTACTCGCATCCAATCGAGTTCCCGATTCCCGAAGGGATACAGATCGCCATCGAGAAGCAGACGCACATGACCGTCACCGGCGCGGATAAGAATCAGGTCGGCCAGGTTGCGGCCAACCTGCGCAGGCTGCGCCCGCCCGATCCATACAAGCAAAAGGGTGTCCGCATCACCGGCGAGCGCCTGAAGAAGAAGGCCGGCAAGGCCGGCGCCAAGACGGCGGCCGCCTAGAGCGGCAGGAAAAGGAGAACCAGCGTGGCAGCTCCGGTCCGAAGATTATCGCGCGAGGCGCACCGCCGCAGGATACATGTGCGGATGCGCAAGAGGATTGCCGGCACGTCCGACCGGCCGCGGCTGTGCGTGCACCGTTCGAGCCGCCATATTCGTGCGCAGGTGATCGATGATGGTTCAGGTCGAACCCTGGTTTCCGCTAGTTCGCTTGACAAGGAAGTGCGCGCCACAATCAAAGGAGGCGGCAACATCGCCGCTTCCAAAGTTGTCGGCAAGGCCATTGCCGAACGCGCCCGCGCCAAGGGCGTCGAAAAAGTTGTGTTCGATCGCGGTGGCTACCAGTATCACGGCCGCGTGCAAGCGCTAGCTGAAGCTGCCCGTGAGGCGGGCCTGCAGTTCTGAAAACCATGTCGAAACAAGAGCTCAAGGATACGCTTTCGGTTCGCCGCATCGTTCAAGCCAACCAGGCCAACCTGAAAGATCAAGTGGTATCGATCAACCGCGTCACGAAGGTCGTGAAGGGCGGCAAGAATCTCAGTTTCTCGGCGCTGGTCGTGGTGGGCGATCAGGGCGGCCACGCAGGTTTTGGCATGGGTAAGGCACGCGAAGTCCCCATGGCCATCCGCAAAGCGATCGAGCAGGCGAAGAAAAATATGGTGAAGCTGAACCTAAAGGGTTCGACGATCCCGCATCAGGTGCTGGGTTGCTATGGTTCGGGCCAGGTTCTGCTGAAACCCGCGCCAGAAGGCACCGGGGTGATCGCCGGCGGTCCGGTGCGCGCGGTGATGGAGGTTGCGGGTATTCAAAACGTGCTCACCAAGTCGCTGGGCACTTCGAATCCGCACAACGTAATCAAGGCAACGTTCGACGCCCTGTTGCATTTAAAGGATGCGGCGCGCGTCGCAGAATCGCGCGGCAGAGGAACCGAAGAACCGGCGTCCTAGCCGTTTTTTATAGAATCATTCGGTGAAGGGCCGATCGAGGGCCGAAGGCTTATGGCGACAACCAAGAAGAAATCTGGGACGTTGAAAATCAAGTGGGTGGTCAGCTTCATTGGCTGCCCGCGAGACATGCGGCAGACCATTCGCGGCTTGGGCTTCCGCCGGATGCAGCAGGTGATCGAGCATCCGGACACGCCAGAGGTTCGCGGCATGATCGCAAAAGTTCATCATTTGGTTAGGATCGAGGACTAGCGAGCAATGGCTAAAGCACCGACACTCTCAACTCTGAAGCCGCCGCGCGGCTCGCGCCATCGAAAGGTGCGCGTGGGTCGCGGCATGGGTTCCAAGCTTGGAAAGACAGCGGGCGCGGGCAACAAGGGCCAGCAGTCCCGCCGCGGCTATTCCCGCCGTCCGGGATTTGAGGGCGGACAGATGCCCCTCCACCGGCGTCTGCCAAAGCGCGGCTTTTCGAGTCCGTTTCCGAAATCGTTCGCAGTCGTCAACGTCGAAAGCCTGAACAACGCTTTTGCCGCCGGCGACACGGTCTCGCCCGAGACGCTGAACACCCGCGGCATTGTCCGTGCCGTTCGGGATCGCGTGAAAATTCTGGGTGACGGCGAACTGAAGATTGCATTGACGGTCCGCGCGCACGCATTCAGCAAGTCGGCGGAGGAAAAAATCGCGCGAGCCGGAGGGACGATCGAAGTCTTGAAATGAGAAAGCTGCTCGAAGCCTTTCGAAACATTTTCAGCACGCCAGACCTGCGCAAACGCGTCCTGTTTGCTCTGGCCTTGCTCGCGGTGTATCGCCTTGGCAGCTACATCCCCACGCCGGGAATCAATACCGATCTCCTGGAACAGCTGTTCAAGCAGTACCAGGGGTCGGCGCTGGGAATTTTCAATCTTTTCAGCGGAGGGAATCTCCGCCGCTTGACGATTTTTGCTCTCGGCATCATGCCGTACATCACTTCGTCAATCGTGCTGCAGTTGCTGGTGGTCGTGTGGCCGTATCTGGAACGCCTGCAGAAAGAGGGCGAGCTCGGCCGGCGCAAGATCACGCAGTACACGCGCTATCTGACCATCGTGCTCAGCGCCTTTCAGTCGTTTGCCATCGCGCGCACGCTGGAAGCGCAGGGCATGCAGGGGCAATCGCTGGTCTACCATCCCGGCGTGCGGTTTATTTTGATGACGATGCTTACGCTGACGACCGGATCGGCATTCATCATGTGGCTTGGCGAACAGATCAGCGACCGCGGCATTGGCAACGGAATGTCGCTCATCATTTTCACAGGAATCGTCGTCGGCCTTCCGCCGGCGGTGTCCGATCTCTGGGGCAAGATCAAGACTGAGCAATGGGGGTCGTTTACGCCCATCGCCGTCCTGGGCCTGCTCGCGCTGATGATTGCGGTGGTCGCGTTTATCGTTTTTGTGGAGGGCGGCCAGCGTCGGATTCCGGTGCAGTATGCCAAGCGGGTGATGGGGCGCAAGGTGATGGGTGGGCAGATGACCTACCTGCCGCTGCGCGTGAATTCCGGAGGGGTCATTCCTCCGATTTTCGCGAGCTCGCTATTGACTGCACCGCAGACCTTTGCGCTGATTTTCGGGAACCGGTCTTCGCACATCCAGAGTTTCGGGAAGATGATCAGCTGGGGCGAGCCGTTGTACACGGTTGTCTACGTCACCCTCATCGTGTTCTTTGCTTTTTTTTACGTGGGCATTATTTTCAATCCCACGGAGCTTGCGGACAACATGAGGAAAAACGGGGGTTTTGTTCCCGGAATCCGTCCCGGGCGGAACACTTCTGAGTATATCAACCGCATCCTGTCGCGGCTCACGCTGGTCGGTGGCATTTATCTTGCAATCGTGTGCCTGCTGCCGGAATGGATGATTTCCGGAATTCATTTGCAGCACTTGCCCGTGTGGATGGGTGGAAACTGGTTTGACAGTCACATGTGGCGGTTTGTTCTGGACGGCCTGGGCGTGCAGTTCTATTTCGGCGGCACCTCGCTGCTCATCGTGGTGGGAGTCGCCATGGACACCGTACAGCAGCTCGAGGCTCAGCTCGTGATGCGCAATTACGAAGGGTTTGTTCGCAAGGGTCGCGTACGCAGTCGGCGCGGTTGATAGCACGGGCCCGACGGTGACCATGGCCATCAAACGTGCGTTCATTTTTTTGGGACCGCCGGGAGCGGGCAAGGGCACGCAGGCGATGCGGATTGCCAAGCTCTCGGGCGTGCCGCATCTTTCGACCGGCGACATGTTGCGCGATGCGGTCCGTCGCGGCACCGATCTTGGCAAGGTCGTCGCACCAATCATGCAGCGGGGCGAGTTGGTCTCCGATGATCTGGTGATGAGGATGATTGAGCAGCGGCTGGCAGAACCTGATTGTGCCGCCGGTTGTCTGTTCGACGGGTTTCCGCGGACGCTGCCGCAGGCCGAGGGTCTGGATCGAATCCTGGAGCTCTCGGGGTTTGGCAAGCCGGTCGTCGTTGATCTGGCAGTCGGCGAAGACAAGCTGCTGAGACGCCTTACCGGCCGTCGGACGTGCAGCGTGGGCGGCGAGATTTACAACGTATACGAACTGCCGCCGAAAGTGGACGGGGTATGCGATCACGACGGTGGCAAGCTGGTGCAGCGCGTAGATGATACGGCCGAAGTCGTGAAGCAGCGACTGGCAGCGTACGAGCGGGCAACCAAGCCGCTCACAGAGTATTACCGCCGACAAGGCGTACTCCATGTGGTGGATGCGTCGGCGAGCATGGACGAAGTAAGCCGTGCGCTCGGCGAGATTGTAAAGCGCGCGGAAGGGCGGAATGGTCATCTGTAAATCGCCGGCCGAGCTCGAGAAGATGCATCGCGCGGGGCTGATCGTTTGGGGCGCCCTTGAGAAGATGCGTGCGATGGTCCGGCCGGGCCTGTCGACGAAAGAACTTGATGAGTTTGCCGAGGCCTACACGGTCGAACATCGGGCCCGCCCGGCGTTCAAGGGCTACCGGGGTTACCCGGGATCGGTGTGCACCTCGATCAACCAAGAGGTCGTGCACGGAATCCCGTCACCTTCCCGGCGCGTGCGCGAAGGCGATATTCTTTCGATGGATTTTGGGGTTGAGCTGGAAGGTTATTTCGGAGATGCGGCGCTGACCGTTCCTGTCGGGAAGATCGCGCCGGGACGCGAAAAGTTGCTGCGCATCACCCGCGAGTCGCTGGATCACGCGATCGAGAAGGTCAGGCCGGGCAACCGGCTTGGCGATGTCTCGGCGGCTGTCCAGCAGTGGGTGGAGGGCAACGGTTTCTCGGTCGTGCGGGAATTCGTGGGCCATGGCATCGGCACCAAGATGCACGAAGAGCCGCAGGTTCCGAACTATGGGGCGGCAGGCCAGGGACCGCGCCTGCAGGAAGGCATGGTTCTCGCGATTGAGCCGATGGTGAACTCCGGCGGGCCGGGCGTTCGCGTCCTGGACGACGATTGGACGGCGGTTACGACCGACGGTAGCGATTCGGCGCATTTTGAGCATACGGTTGCAGTCACGAGCAATGGGCCGTGGATTCTGACCCGGCCGCGAGAGGCTACCGGGCCGTGCTGGTAATTTTGAGTCGTTGAGAGTTTTGCCGGGGCGCTGCTTGCTGCGCCCCATGACAGGGAGCGCATGGCGAGAAGGCCACTGCAGGAAAAAAAGAAGTCGGCTGAGGGCAGCGGGAAAGAAGATGCCATTGAAGTGATGGCTGTCGTGATTGAGCCGCTCCCGAATGCGATGTTTCGCGTCGAACTCGAAAACAAGCATCAGGTGCTTGCGCACATTTCGGGAAAGATGAGAAAGAACTTCATCCGCATTCTGGCCGGTGACCGCGTGGCAGTCGAGCTTTCGCCCTACGATCTGACGCGGGGCCGCATCGTGTACCGGTACAAGTAGGAGACCGCGAGCAGTCGCGGCAGGCGAGAAATGGAGTCGACTCTATGAAGGTTCGAGCGTCGGTCAAGAAAATCTGTATGAAGTGCAAGATCGTTCATCGGCGCGGTGTAGTGCGCGTGATCTGTGTAAACCCGAAACACCGCCAGCGTCAGGGCTAGCAGGCAACCCAGGGAGGAAATCGATATGGCACGCATTGCAGGAGTGGACCTTCCGCCGAATAAGCGGCTCTGGGTCGGTCTCACGGCAATCTACGGCATCGGGCAGCAGCGGGCGCGTTCGCTCTCTGAAAAGGCGAATGTGGATGCGACAAAGAAGATCAAGGATCTCACCGAAGAAGAGGTAACACGCCTGCGCGCAGCGATCGAAGCCGAGGGCGGCGTGGAGGGTGATCTCCGCAAAGAGATGCAGATGAATGTGCGGCGCTTGATCGAAATCCAGTGTTATCGCGGGCTGCGCCATCGCCGGAATCTTCCCGTGCGGGGCCAGCGGACGCATACCAACGCGCGCACCCGTAAGGGCCCGCGCAAGGGTGCGGTCGCCGCGAAGAAGAAGACCATGGCTCGCAAGTAGATTTTGTCGGGGCTCTGGTTGCTGCGCCCCGCTGGAAGCACACGAGAGGAACTTACATTGGCAAAAGAAACGAAAGACGCAGCGGCCGCAGCTCCGGGAGCAGCGGCGAAGCCGACGAAACGAAAAAAGGAATTTCGCAAGAAGAAGGAAAAGCGGATCGTGCCGCACGGCCTGGTGTGCATCCAGGCGACTTTTAACAACACGATCATCACGCTCACCGATCCCGATGGCCGCGTGGTGAGTTGGGCCTCGGCGGGTTCCTCCGGCTTCAAGGGATCGCGCAAGGGCACGCCCTACGCCGCCCAGCAGGCGGCGATGACGGCGGCGGGTGTTGCGCGCGACCAGTACGGGATGAAGTCGGTGGAAGTTCGGGTTAAGGGTCCGGGAGCAGGACGCGAGTCGGCGGTGCGGGCGCTGGCGTCATCGGGGCTGCACATCAATGCGATCAAAGACGTCACACCGGTGCCACACAATGGTTGCCGTCCTCCCAAACGCCGCCGCGTCTAGTTTCAACGGCGAGTTGTAGCGCGAATTTGTAAGGGGGGTCACGCGCCGGCCTGGAAGATTTAGGCTGTGGCCTGCGCCCTCGGGAATCGCGGTTGCGGAAAAAGGAGATAAGCACTTGGCAAGACATCGTGAAGCGGTTTGCCGGCTGTGCCGTCGGGAAGGGCAAAAGCTCTTCTTGAAAGGCCTCCGGTGTTTTACGGAAAAATGCGCGATCGAGAAGCGCAACTTTGTTCCCGGACAACACGGCCAGGCTCGTCGGCCGAAGATGGTCGGCTATGGCATCCAGCTGCGCGAAAAGCAGAAGGTCAAGCGCACTTACGGGTTGCTCGAGCGGCAGTTCCGCAACTATTTTGAAAAGGCGGAGCGCACCAAGGGCCCGACAGGGTCGAACTTGATGGTCATGCTCGAACGGCGCCTGGACAACGTGGTATATCGCTCGGGCCTCGCCGGGTCGCGGTCGCAGGCTCGCCAGCTCGTGCTGCACGGCCACATCCGGGTCAAGGGCCAAAAGGTGAATATCCCCAGCTATCTGGTACAGGTGGGGGATGAAGTGGCGCTCAAGGACAAGATGCACGAAAACGCGATGGTGCTCGAGGCGCGCAATCTCGCACAGAGCCAGGGAATTGCGCCGTGGCTGGACGTCGACCGCGCAAACTTCAAGGCGCGTGTTGTAGCCATGCCGCGACGCGAAGACGTCCAGACGCCGCCGATGAACGAGCAGCTCATCGTCGAGTTGTACTCGAAGTAGTTCCGGATTTACCGTTTTCTTTCGAAATGTTCGGAGGTCCGCTCTGGGCGGACCGGGAGGAAGGGCAACCATGTGGAAAGGCTTTCAGAAACCAAAGCGGTTGGCGGCGGAACCCGAGACGCTTACCGACAAGTACGGAAAATTCTCCGCGCAGCCGTTTGAGCGCGGTTGGGGAACAACAGTTGGAAACGCCCTGCGGCGCGCGCTATTGAGCTCGATTGAGGGTGCCGCTATTACCGCGGTAAAAATCGAGGGTGTCCTGCACGAATTTTCGCCAATTCCCGGCGTGGTCGAGGACGCAACCGATATCATCTTGAACCTGAAGCAGGTCCCGCTCAAGCTGAACACGGACCAGTCGAAAACACTCACGCTCACCGTGGATGTTCCGGGACCGGTGACGTCTGCGAAGATCGAGGAAGACGCCGATATCGCCGTGCTCGACAAGAACATCTACATCGCGACGGTGAGTGAGGGCGGCAAGCTCGAACTCGAGTTGCGCGTCAAGAACGGCCGCGGCTATGTGGCTGCCGACCGCAACTTTGACGAAGATCTGCCCATCGGCTACATCCCGATTGATTCCGTTCATTCGCCGGTGCGCAAGGTGAACTATGCCGTTGAGGCGGCGCGCCTGGGTCAAATGACCGACTACGAGAAGCTGACTCTGGAAGTCTGGACCAATGCGGCGATCACCCCCCAAGATTCCATCGGCCTTGCCTCGAAGCTCATTAAGGACCATATGAGCATCTTCATCAACTTTGAGGAACAGCCGGAGCTTCCCGAGGAGGCCGTCGAGAACTATGCGGACCCGCGCCTTGAGTTCCTTGACCGATCCGTCGAAGAGCTTGAGCTTTCGGTGCGCTCCTACAATTGCCTGAAGAACGCCAATATTCAGAACTTGCGCGAGCTGGTCCAGAAGACCGAATCCGAAATGCTCAAGACCAAGAATTTCGGCCGGAAGTCGCTCAACGAAATCAAAGACATCCTGCACAAGATGGGTTTGAGCCTCGGAATGAAGTTTGACGATCACGGCCGCGTGATCTGGCCGCCGCTTCCAAGCCAGACCGCTCCTCCACCGCCGGAGGAAACTACGGCCATCTAGTTGTTCTAGACTGCCAGGTACCGAACAATGAGACACCTTAGATCAGGCTCCAAACTCGGCAAGCAGCCCGCGCATCGCCGGGCTGTGCTTCGTAATCTCGTGACCAATCTCATCGAGAAGGAGCGCATCCACACCACCATCCTCCGCGCGAAGGCGGCGCGTCCTATTGCCGAAAAAATGATTACGCTCGGCAAGCGGGATTCGCTCCATTCGCGCCGTCAGGCAGCTGCGTTCCTGATGACCCAGGATGCCACCAAGAAGCTGTTTGCCGATCTCGCCCCGCGCTTCGCCGATCGTCCCGGTGGTTACACCCGGATTATCCGCACCGGATGGCGCATCGGAGACGGCGCGGAGCTGGCGATTCTGGAATTCATCGGCTCGGAGCTGAAGAAAAAAGATCGAAAGCCGCGCAAGGGTGCGGCCGAGGGAGCTCCGGAAGAGAAAGAAGAGGAGGAAGCCGTCGCGGCAAAGTAGGTTACCGCTGCGGGGTGTATTTCATTCTGGGCTGTTTGGTCAAGAAACGCAGGAAAGTCCCGGGGCTGCCCGGGACTTTCTTTCTTTTCAGACGCCGCTTTGAGCAGCCGGTCGTTCCTTCTGCCGTTGCCGCACGTGACCCCACAGCAACAATAACGCCATGACTGCCTGCGCTGCGATTCCTCCGCTGGTATCGATCAGAACGTCGCTGACTGCGGCAGTGCGGCCGGGCACAAAATGCTGGTGCAACTCATCAAGCGAAGCATAGCAGGCGACGATCGCAATGGCCGCCAGCGCCCAGGCGAAACGCGAGCCCGGTCTTCCGGCGCGAATCCCGCGCAGAACCAGCACACTCAGAATGAAATATTCAGTGAAGTGAGCGCACTTGCGGATCAGGTAGTGAATCCGGTTCAGAGTGCTCCTTGAGGCGTGTGGTAAAAGCCAGTGCAGGATCGGAATGATGACCCGGCTGGTGTGTTCCGAGGTGAATACGGCGGTCGAGAACCCTGATATAACGACGGCCCAGGCCAGCGCCGGCCACCACGTCTTCAGCCAGCTCACTCTAGGATCCCTCGGTCCGGTCGAGGACCATTACTCGAGCCTGTAGTTGGGAGCTTCGCGGGTAATGATTACGTCGTGAACGTGACTTTCGCGCAAACCAGCCGATGAGATACGGATGAACCTGCTCCGCTCCTGCAACTCCTTCAGGTTCTGCACGCCGCAGTAGCCCATGCCGCTGCGCAGCCCGCCGACAAGCTGATCCACAAGCCCGGCGAGGGGACCCTTGTAGGGTACCTGGCCCTCGATACCCTCCGGGACCGACTTGCCGCGCTCGGCGCTCTCCTGGGCGTAACGATCGGCCGAGCCGGCCTCCATTGCGCCAAGCGAGCCCATGCCGCGATAGGATTTGAAAGTGCGGCCCTGGTACAGAATCGTTTCGCCCGGCGATTCTTCTGTGCCGGCAAACAGGCTGCCAATCATGACCGCCGATGCACCGGCGGCGATCGCCTTGGTGATGTCCCCCGAAAATTTAATGCCGCCATCGGCGATCAACGGAACGCCGCTGCCTTGGGCCGCCCGCGCGCATTCGGTAACTGCCGTGATCTGCGGCACGCCCGCTCCGGTAACGATGCGGGTGGTGCAGATCGAGCCCGGCCCGATGCCGACCTTGAGGCCGTCCACGCCGAGTGATATCAGGTCGCGGGTGCCTTCGGCGGTCGCTACGTTGCCGGCGATGAGCTGCATCTCCGGCAGTTTCTGTTTTACAGCCCGGATTGCGTCCATCACTCTGGTCGCGTGGCCGTGGGCCGTGTCAATGGCCAGCACATCCACTTTTTCTCGCGCCATTTCCTGGGCGCGTTCCAGAAAATCTCCGGTTGCGCCGATGGCAGCTCCGACCCGCAAGCGGCCCTGCTCGTCTTTCGTCGCGCTGGGGAACTCGAGTTTCTTCTGGATGTCCTTGACGGTGATGAGGCCTTTGAGGTTGAAGTCCTTGTCCACGACGAGGAGTTTTTCAATGCGGTGGCGCTGGAGAATGCGTTCGGCCTCCTCAAGAGTTGTGCCCACCGGTACGGTGACGAGACTTTCCTTGGTCATGATGTTGCTGACGGGCTGGTCCAGGTTGCGCTCGAAACGCAGATCGCGGTTCGTCAGGATGCCGACCAATCGCTGTCCGCGGGTGACTGGAAGCCCGGAGACCTTGTATTTGTTCATGATGTCCAGCGCCTGGCGCACGGACATCTCCGGCCCAATGGTGACCGGATCGACGATCATTCCGCTCTCAGAGCGCTTCACGCGGTCAATTTCCTCGGCCTGTCGCTCGATAGTCATATTCCGGTGCACGAACCCAATGCCGCCGTGGCGCGCAATCGCGATGGCCAGGCGAGCGTCGGTGACGGTGTCCATGGCCGCGGCAACGATCGGGATGTTGAGCGCGATTTTGCGAGACAAGCACGTGCGTGTGTCGGTCTGCGTCGGCAGCACCGAAGACTTTCCCGGTAACAGCAGCACGTCGTCAAACGTAAGCGCTTCGAGGATAGGTCCGTCAATCATTCTCTCTCCTGATGGCCCTGTGCGATTGCGAAGGGTGTATGGCTGCCGGCCCTGAAAACAAAAAAGCCCAGCGAGGTCCGCCGGGCTCGAAGGAGTTTCTCTTGTAGAGGACGACAATCATGCATCGAAAGACCATTTTAGGCAGAACGGCAGATGAATGCAAGGACGTGGGGCAGGCCACAAACGGTCCCCGGGACAGGTCGTTGCGGAGCCATGGCACGCGTCGCAGCGTCCGGCGAAGGCCCAAGACCTGGCCTGGTATCGCGGCGCCTCACATCTGGGCGGTGACCAGCAAAACCCATATAGAAACGTGATTCTTTCGAGCGGAAACTTGAATTGGATAGGCTCCCCATGAGCGCCTACACTGCCTGCATGAGCGACCCGGCCGGATTAGCCACTCACGCTGGTACTTTGTTGACACCGATCCCCACCCGGTCTCACGCCGAGGTAGTGCGAGTCTGGGTACCGAGACCCAAGAAACTTCTAGCAAGGGACTCGATCACTGCCGGAGCATTCCTGGTTCTTTACCTGGCGGTCTATCTGACTGCGGGTTTCGCCGGCGTGAACTTAATCGAGTGGGTATGGATGCGTGTTTTCGGGTAGCGTATCTGACATTCACACGGGGTCCGCAGCTTAGGCCGAACCGCGCGCAGTTGCGCGAAACCCGCTGAGTACCTACCATAGAACGTAGTGAAAGCCTTCCTGCCACACCGCTCCCTTCGCAATACGCACCTGATGACCATCGCAGCTGCTTTCTGGCCGAGAAAGTTTCCCCAACTGCCGGCCGCATCGCCGAGGCTGTTTGAAGTGGAGCAGGGAACCCGACTGCGCGCCGACTGCCACTGGCAGTCTGACCCGCACGTGCACCCCACACTCGTGGTGCTGCATGGCCTGGAGGGGTCGAGTGATTCCGGATACATGCTGGGTTGCGCCGAAAAAGCCACTGTAGCGGGTTTCAATGTCGTGCGGCTGAACCAGCGCAATTGCGGCGGCACCGAGCATTTGACGCCGACGCTGTATCACTCCGGCCGCAGCGGCGACCTTCGCGCAGTCGTGCTCGAACTGGTTGAAAAGGACCGGCTGCAGGAAATCTTTTTCGCCGGATACTCAATGGGCGGCAACCTGGTGCTGAAGATGGCGGGCGAATTCGGCGATGCGGCGCCGAAGGAACTGCGCGGAGTCGTGGCCGTTGCTCCCTGCCTGGATCTGGCAGCTTGCGCGGACGCGCTTTGCCAGCCGCGGAATTTCGTCTACAACGCACACTTCGTCCGTCGGTTGAAGACCCGGATGAGGCGCAAGGCACTTATGTTCGGGGGCCTCTATCCCCTGGATGGCCTGGACTTGATCGGTTCGGTTCGTGATTTCGACGAGATGATCACTGCGCGGTTCTGCGGTTTCGCAAGCGCGAATGACTATTACGCACGATCAAGCGCCATGCATGTGCTCGCTGCCATAACGGTGCCGACGCTGATTCTGACCGCGCAGGACGATCCGTTCGTGCCATTTTCAACTTTCGAGCACGAGGCCATCCGCGAAAACCCCAACATTCAGATGGCCGCGCCGCTCCACGGTGGCCATTGCGGGTTCATCTCCAAGGAAAGTGGGGAGGAGCGATTCTGGTCCGAGGCCCGCGTGATCGAATTCTGCGCGGCGCACTCGACGCTCTAGCTTGTCGCCTCGGCATTCGATCTAGTGCAATCGCTTTACGGCTTCGATCGCGAGATCATGCAGACCGGCGCCCCCGTCCGCGACATACTGGGTGATCTGTTTGCGCATGCGGGGCTCCCAGAATTTCTGCAGATGGTCGGCGACACCGGCCACGGCCTGCTCGGTCGGATAACTGGAGAAAAACGCGGCAATCTGGTTCGCCATGTGGACCATGTTGTCGACTTCCATGGCTTAGTCGTTCGCGGTGGATTCTTTTTCGATTCGCGTGGTCTGCTTGCGCGTTTCGAGGTAATGCTCCTGCCACTCGGACATGTGTCTTGCGAGCTGCACCTGGACGGCCGTCACTTTGTACTCCGGGCAATTTGTGGCCCAGTCGGAGAACTCGGTGGTGACGACGTTGGCACCGGTCATGGCGTGGTGGAAGGTTGTGTAGACGACGCCCGGCTGCATTCGCTCCGAGATGCGGGCAGGCAGCGTGATGTCACCGGCGCGGCTGGCAAGTGAAACCAGATCGCCTTCCTTGATGCCGCGGTTCTCCGCGTCGGACGGATGAATTTCGAGCACGTCCATGTCGTGCCAGACGTTGTTGTCCGTGCGGCGGGTTTGTGCTCCGACGTTGTACTGCGAAAGGATGCGGCCGGTAGTCAGGATCAGCGGGAATCGTCCCGACGTCCGTTCGTCGGTGGGGACGAATTCGGTGATCATGAACATGCCCTTCCCGCGGACGAAACCTCCAATATGCATCACCGGCGTTCCTTCCGGCGCCTTGTCGTTGCACGGCCACTGCACGCTGCCCAGTTGATCGATCTTTTCAAAGCTGACGCCCGCGAAAGTAGGAGTCAGCCGCGCGATCTCATCCATGATTTCCGAGGGATGGCTGTAGTGCATCGGGTATCCCATCGCGTTGGAAAGCGCCATCGTGGCTTCCCAATCGGCCAGACCGCCTAGTGGTTCGATCGCCTTGCGCACACGGCTGATGCGCCGCTCCGCATTCGTGAAGGTTCCGTCTTTTTCAAGGAAAGATGATCCCGGCAGAAACACGTGGGCATAACTCGCGGTTTCGTTCAGGAACAGGTCCTGGACCACGACGCACTCCATGGCCGCCAGACCCGTCGAGATATGCTGCGTGTTCGGGTCGGACTGAACGATGTCTTCGCCCTGAACATAGATGCCCTTGAATGTTCCGTCCACGGCTGCGTCAATCATGTTCGGAATGCGCAACCCAGGCTCGGATTGCAGGCTCACGTGCCACGCTTTTTCGAATTGCTCGCGCACGGCGGAGTCTGAGACGTGCCGGTATCCGGGGAATTCGTGCGGGAATGAGCCCATGTCGCAGGAACCCTGGACGTTATTTTGTCCCCGCAGGGGACTGATCCCCACGCCTTTCCTGCCCATGTTGCCGGTCGCCATGGCGAGATTGGCCATGCCCATTACCATTGTCGAGCCCTGACTGTGTTCGGTGACACCAAGGCCGTAATAGATCGCCGCGTTGCCCCCGGTTGCGTAGAGGCGGGCGGCCGCGCTGACGTCGGCAGCCGGGACTCCGATGATGTGCTCAAGCGATTCCGGCGAGTTGCGCTCTTCGGCGATGAACTTGCGCCACTGCT
>DATNKU010000018.1:0-2218 GCA_035603235.1 Candidatus Cybelea sp.
GCCATAGCTTTCTCCCGCGACATCGCTGCGAAACCACTGCGCAAAACTCGCGAGCGGAACGAAAAAGATAAACTCGGCGTTCCCGAGCAGAACGCAGCGGTCTTCGCTCGCGCGCGCGAAAAGGCTCACACCAAACAGCGTGGCATGATGGCACCGCTTGCGGCCATCGATGCGGTTGAAGCCGCCACCAGGCTCTCTTTTGAAGAAGGATGCCAGGTGGAACAAAAACTGTTCGGCGAGTGCCTGTTCTCGGATCAATCGAAGGCCCTCATTCATGCCTTCTTCGGCGAGCGTGAAGTAGCCAAGGTCGCGGACATTCCGAAAGAGACCGTGATCACCCCGGTGAAATCGGTGGCGGTAGTCGGTGCCGGAACCATGGGCGCTGGAATTGCCATCGCATTTGCCAACGCCGGATTTCCCGTGTTGCTGAAGGAGGCCGACGAGCCGGCTCTTCATCGCGGACTGGCCACCATCCAGAAGAACTATCAGAGTTCGGTTAAACGCGGCCGGCTTACGCAGCAATTCGTGGATGAACGCCTGCAACTCATCAAGCCGACGCTCAGCTACGACGATTTCGGCAAGGTCGATATGGTCGTCGAGGCCGTGTTCGAGGGCATGGCGCTCAAGAAAGAAGTCTTCGGCCAGTTGGATCGCGTGTGCCGGCCAGGCGCAATCCTGGCGAGTAACACATCAACCCTCGACATCGACGAGATAGCCTCAGCCACTTCGCGACGCGGTGCCGTCATTGGCACGCATTTTTTCAGCCCGGCGAATATTATGCGCCTGCTCGAGATCGTGCGCGGCAAAGCGAGCAGCAAAGAAGTGATCGCGACCTGCATGCAACTCTCTAAGAAACTGGGAAAAGTCGGGGTGCTCGTCGGCAACTGCCGGGGCTTTGTGGGAAACCGCATGTTCGGCCCCTATCGCCGTGAAGCGCAGTTCCTGGTGGAGGAAGGCGCCAGTATCGAAGCCGTGGACAAGGCGCTGTTCGACTTCGGTATGGCGATGGGGCCCATGGCTACTGGCGATCTGGCGGGCCTTGACGTGGGCTGGCGTATCCGTAAAGAGTACCAGTACCTTGAAAAGCCTGGAGTGCGGCAGCCGTTCGCGGAGGACCGCCTCTGCGAACTTGGGCGCTACGGCCAGAAAACCGCTGCGGGCTGGTACAAGTACGACGAGAACCGGCGTCCGATTCTCGATCCTGAAGTCGACGAGATGGTGCGCAGGTGGGCCCGCGAAGCCGGCATCGCGCAACGCACGCTTTCATCCGAAGAGATCGTAGACCGCTGTATCTATGCCCTGGTGAATGAGGGCGCCCGCATTCTTGAGGAAGGCATCGTAGGCCGCGCCGTCGACATCGACATCATTTATCTAAACGGCTACGGATTCCCGGCCTATCGCGGCGGTCCCATGTGGTATGCGGATACCGTGGGACTGGATAAGGTCTACCGCCGCATCTCAGAATTTCATCAACAGCACGGCGAACTCTGGGAACCTGCCCCTGTGTTGAAGCGTCTGGCCGAGGAGGGCAAAACCTTCGCCGAGCTGAACCGGGAGCAGGCCGTGATGGCGTAAGAACGTGACCGCCTAGGAAATAAGAGCACGACGGCGAGCTTAGCAACCCGATCGCCAGGGATACGATACGCGTTGCGGATTTCGCTGGTAGGGTTCGATTGTCTGTGCGGGAGAAGATATGCGAGAAGCGGTAGTGGTTGCCAGCTCACGGACCGGGCTGGCGAAATCGTTCCGCGGTTCGTTCAACATAACCCGCCCCGAAGATCTGGCAGCACATTGCATCAAGGACGTCCTGCGCAAGGTGCCGCAGCTTGACGCGGCCGAAATAGACGACGTTGTGTTGGGATGTGCACAACCACACGGCCCGCAGAGTCACAACATCGCCCGCACTTCCACCATGCTGGCCGGCCTTCCCACTTCGGTCGCGGGCACGACCATAAACCGGTTTTGCTCGTCGGCATTGCAGGCGATTGCTGTGGCCTCGCACCAGATCATCAGCGAGGGCGTGGAGGCGGCGATTGGCGGCGGCGTCGAGAGTATCAGCATGACGCCGGCTGCCGGCAATCCTCACCCGGAACTGCAGAAACGATTGCCCGGGTTGTACATGGGCATGGGTGACACCGCGGAAATCGTCGCCAAGCGCTACAAGGTGAGCCGGGAGGTGCAGGACGAGTATGCACTGCTGAGCCAGCAGCGCACTGCT
>DATNKU010000017.1:0-24681 GCA_035603235.1 Candidatus Cybelea sp.
CCCCCAGGCTTGTAGCCACGCCCTTCCCACCCCTGAACCGCAGCCACATCGGGAATACGTGACCCATCACAGCGGCTACGGCCGCAGCCATGATCCAGTGAGCGTTGCCTCCGGTCCCGCGCGCGGCCAGCCAAACTGCCAGATAGCCCTTTCCTGCGTCCAGCAGCAGTGTGAGAGCACCTGCAATTGGCCCAGCGTTGCGCGCTACGTTCGCCGCCCCGATGTTGCCGCTGCCAATAGAGCGAATGTCCGGCCCGCCCTGAGCCTTCACCAGCAGCAGCCCGAACGGAATCGACCCCAGAAGATAGGCGACACCGACCAGCCCGTATGGATTCACGCTGGATTCCCCAGGAACGGATAGGTTTCGATTTTCCGGTATTCTGCGCCGCCTGGCTTCAACAGGCTCTCGAACAAGTGAAATTCTGTCTCGCTCGCCGATCCGAAATTGCGCGACGCCCACTCAGCTGCCGAGCGCACCAGCGCATCCACTCCCTCAGGCGTCTTGAATCTGGCGAGGGTCAGATGCGGGACGAACGCTCGCGGTTCGCGCGGAATGCCGATCGGCTCCAAAACCCTCTCGATATCGGCGGCAAGCTGCACCAGACGCGCGGATCCTTTCACGCCGCACCAAACCACACGCGGGCGGCGAACGTCGGGGAAAAATCCCACCCCACGATACTCGATCTCGACGGCCCCGCTTGAACGTACCTGTCCCAGTGCAGCGCGCGCAGCGTCGAGTTTCTCGGCGTCACGGTCCGCGATTGTGTGACCTATAAATTTCAGCGTCACGTGCATTTCTTCGGGTCGCGCCCACCGCGCTGCGCGGCAAAGCGGTTTCAATCGCGCGATCGGTTCGCCCAGCGCCAGCCGTATCTCGCCTGGGAGATCGAAGGCCACAAAAAGCCGCATGATTAGGCTCGTCCGTGCGATGGGTACAGATAATATCGACGCACTAGGTCGAGCGACCGCTGAGTCGAAAACTGGCGTATCCGCTCCCGGTCGCCCGGCAGCTGAATTGGAATTTCGCGCTGCCCCCGCTCGTCCGCGATGCTGATATGGACAAGGCCGACAGGTTTTTCCGGCGTGGCACCGCTCGGGCCGGCAATTCCTGTGACCCCGAGTCCAAGAGTGGCTCCCGTGCGTTTGCGAATGCCCGAAGCCAGCGCGAGTGCCACCTCCGCGCTCACCGCTCCCTTGGACTCGATCAGCTCCGAGGGCACTCCCACCATGCTTGTCTTCATTTCATTGCTGTAGCAAACAACGCCGCCCACGAAATAGGCCGAGCTGCCCGGCAGGCTCGTCAGCCTTTCCGCTAACAAGCCGCCCGTGCAGCTCTCGGCCACCGCAATCGTTGCGCGATTTTCCGTAAGCAATTGCGCGACGATCTGCTCGAGCGATTCTCCGCGGGTCGAAACCAGGTATTCTCCCAGCGCGAGCGACATATGCTTGACGAGTTCATCGAGTCTGGCTTCTGCTTTCAGCGGGTTGTTCGACCAGAGGCGCGGGTGAAGCTGAATGCCGGTCGGTGCCGCGAGGATGGTCGTCTCGGTATCAGGGTACTGCGCGTACAGGGGCGATACGCGCTGCTCGACATCAGATTCGAAGATCCCCGAGATCCGCAGTTCGCGGGTGTAGAGACGCTCCGCGATCCCCAGATTCAGCAGCCGCGGTTTCACTTCAGTCTCCATCAACCCGCGAAGCTCCTGGGGCACTCCGGGAAGCAGGACGATGATATGCCCGCGCTCTTCGAGCCAGAGTCCCGGCGCCGTACCGCGCGGATTTTTTAGCACCGTCGCGCCTTCGATCACCATGGCCTGCCGCTCATTGATCTCCGGCATGGCGCGACCAAACCGGCGAAATCTTTCGTGGATGGACCGCAATACGTTTTCGTCGCGGTAGAGCTTTCGTCCAAGAAGATCCGCCACGGTCTGACGGGTGCGGTCATCGTCAGTCGGGCCCAGCCCGCCGGACGAAACGACCACATCGGCGCGCTCGAGAGCGTGGGCGAATGAAGAGAGCATCTCGTCCGGTCTGTCTCCAACCACGGACTTGTGCACCACACGCAGTCCAGCCTGATTCAACTCCGCCGTCAGGAATAGCGAATTGGTGTCGAGCCGAAACGGCGTAAGCAGTTCGGATCCGACCGCAATGATCTCAACCTTCATGTCTTAAGAGTTTTACTCGATGAAGCCGAAGCAGCGCAAGGGAGCCAAAAACTGAATTGATCGAACTAACCGTTCAGCGGAAGGCCCTCGACATCCCAATCCAGCGTGTAAAGCGCACTATGTGTTGTGATCATCGCACGATGCGTTGGCAGCAGCGCGACTCCAACGATGTTGCTCCCACCCAGGACAAGCTCCGGCTGCGCCTCTGGTGTCAACCGAACGATGCCGCGACGGCCGCCCAGCGATGCTGCCACATAGAGATTTCCTTGGCGATCAAACGCAAGCCCTTGCGGGCGCCCCAGGCCGCGAAAAAAAACGCCGACCTCCCCTGCGGGAGTGATCCGGTGTATTCGCTCGAAGCTCGAGGTCGTCGGTCCGCATACGAACAGGTCGCCTGCCGGGCTAAATGCGAGATGATACGCTGCGAGCGATGGCTCGAGCGTGGCGAATACGAAAATCTCGCGGTCGGGGCCGATTTTGAAAATCGTGCCACTGCGGTCGCCCACGTAGAGGTTGCCCGCCTTGTCGAAAGCCAGCCCCGTCGCGACGCCCATACCTTCGATCCATTGCATCGCATGGCCGTCGGGCGACACGCGGTGAATCGTGCCTTCGTGGCGGCAAGAAACGAAAAGATACCCGTCGCGATCGATCGCGAGCCCGGTCGGATTCATCAGGTCGGTGATGTAGGGTTTCACGACATGGTTCGACGTAACCTTGTAGAGCGATACGGGGACTTTCTGCCCGCGCTGGCCGCTGAACGTGACGTAGACGTTTCCGACTGAATCTACTGCCGGATTGCCGACCGGATGCAGATTGTCGGCAATTTGGGTTCCCAGTGCGATTGGGAACGGCGAGCTTTCGATACTTCCCATCTTCACGCGCACCGCCCCGCCCGTTGCGCCTTCGGGGACGCTCGCGATCAAACGATCTTCGGAAGCCAGCATCACCACGGCCTCAGAGGCCCCAAATTGCACCTGGGGCCGCGTGTGGTTTCTAGCCCCGAATCCACTGCCCACGAGCGCTACCTCGCCGCCAGGCAGTGCAGCCTTCGGCTTCACGCTCTCGATCCTCGGTACGCCGTTCATTTTCAATTGAAGCTCACAGTTCCCTAAACGGGCTGCTCGCGCCCTGCTCGCTACCGCCGAAACCGATGATTACATTGCCATCCCCGGTTGCGTCACACGCTTTTGTTCCGCCCTTCGCGGCGGGCCCGGATCACAAGCCCACAGCCCGCGCGATCCACAACCCGATCGCCGCGTAGACGCCAGCGACCCAATCATCGGTCATGATTCCCCAGCCGCCCGGCAGCGATTCCGCCTGCCGCGCGGGAAACGGCTTCCAAATATCAAATACGCGGAAAAGTATAAAACCCAGCAACAAATATTTCCAGTTAAGAGCCGCCCCCAAAAGAATGTCGGAGTGCTGGCCAGGGGCGCTCATTACTTGCGCCGCCCTCGACCATGATCCGACGCTGCACCCGAAGGTGAGGGCCAGCTGTTGTCCTGACACCTCGTCGATCACCACCCTCTGAGGATCCTTTAGGCCCCAGAAGTTCGCCGCCCGGGTTGCACTCCAGACTCCAGCCATCGCGACGACCGCTGCGATCAGGATCTGAAGCATGAGAATCGGGCTGACTGGACGGCCGGGCAAGCTGACCGTAACGCCAGAACCAGTAGTTCGCGCGAGCACTTTGAACAATGCATAAGGCAAAACCGCTACGATGACCCCGCCGATCGACCCCCAGGTTCCCGGCGCTTTCGGGAGATAACCCAGACCCCCAGCGGTAGCGACGAACAGTGCCAAGCGCGGCTTCCGCCCAATGACCGAGGGCGATTCGGACGGCAATCGAGCGGCACCGGGCGGTTCTTGCTGGTCGGTCATCCTCATTCGCTGCTGTCTGCGTCCGACGGCGTCGCGTCGCGTTCTAAGTCCTCGAACATGGATTCGTCGAAAGCCGGCTCGCTGATAACGTATTTTTCACTCGCCCAGTTCCCGAGATCAATCAGACGACATCGTTCGCTGCAAAATGGAAAATCAGCATCCGTCTCGGACTCGGTAGGCTTCCGACAGATCGGGCAGTTCGCCTTCATGCGAAGAGCATACCGCAAAGGTTCCAGCTGCGCAGCAAGGCGCGGGGTGGACACGATCAGGCGAGGCAGGATTGCACAGGGCACTCGGTCGCGTCTTTCTCGGGGTGGAGCGGTTGCAGTGTTGTAGCTCGTCGAACCACACCGTCAGGCGCCAGGTCTGGCTCGCGCTCCGGACTGGGCCCTGTATCAACTCTAGCGTTCATCGCCAGTTGACGCCAGTGGCGCCGGACACCTTGTCGCCCCGATCTTCGTGTGCGAAGTCGCCCGGTTTTTTCGCTGCCGCTCTGTTCAGGCTGTCCAAGCGATGGACGAAATCCGGCCAAAGCCGGTCCTGATCAATGGACGTGATCCATCGAATGGTTTTCCCAGTCTTGGGAAACGAGAACGAAAGATCTCCAAGATCTAGAGAAGGTCGCGGATAAGTGCGCTCGGTCGTGAAACCGAGCAGGTGTGCGACCACCACCGTGTCCCAAATGACCCAGTGCTGCGGGCTCACCACGCTGGCCACCAAGTCAGCGTTGTGCGTAACCCAATTTTGGAACAGGGTGTTGAGCCACTCGGCGAATTCGCCGTGTCCTTGGAGAAGGCGCGCGGCAGCCCTGTCGTCCAGCTCCAGGTGCTTTCGGCAGACTTCGGTACCGCCGATTGTGATCGGTGCGGACGAATCCAGGATCACCTGATACGCCAGAGGATCGTTCTTGATGTTCCAGGGATCCATTCCTTTTGGCCACGAGTCAAAACCCATTGTGAGGACCTCGACCCGTTCCCCCAAAGTCGGATCCTGCAGGAAGGCGGACGCCACATCGGTGGTCGCGCCGATCGTGATGATCACCAGACGATTCCGCGAAGAGTAGCTGCCCGAGGTGTTAACGGTGAAATCCACTCCCGGATTGTGCAGCGGGCTGCGGCCGTTCAGCGGCCCGTCGGACCCTGCGAAGACCGGAGGCGGAGAAGCCAGACGCAGCCGACCGAGAACATCCTTGACGCAAGCTGCGGATGATTCCGCCTGTTTTGGAAGGCTCGGCGCATGCGTTGTGACGATGCCCTTCACATGGAGCTGCGGTAACAGGAGAAGGTAGGCGATCGCGAACTGATCATCTATGTCCGCGCCACAATCGGTCGTAACGATCACGTCTCGCTGCTGAGTTTGAGCAGGTCCTCCCAAAATCAGAAGGAGCGCACCAAGAAAAAACATCTTCGCCAGATTCGTCACGTATCCCAGCTCATCGGTTCAACCTGCGGTCGCGGCGCTCGCCCCGCGTTCGCCCCAAACTTCGCGTGCCACCTCGACGATCAGCCGCAGCTTCGCAAACTGCTCCTGCTCGGTGAGTCGGTTGCCGGGCGCCGTGCTCGCGAAACCGCACTGCGGGCTCAGCGCGAGCTGATCGAGACTGATGAATTTCGAGGCCTCGTCGATTCGACGCTTGAGTGAATCCTTGGATTCCAGCTGGCCCAGTTTGCTCGAGACGATTCCGAGCACTACTGTTTTGTTCTTCGGCACGAGTCGCAGCGGTTCGAAGGTGCCCGAGCGAGCCGTGTCGTACTCCAGAAAATACGAATTGACGTCCAGCTGATTGAATACGACATCCGCGACGGGATCATAGCCGCCAGCCGAAACCCACGCGCTCTGATTGTTTCCGCGGCAGATGTGCATGGACAATTGCAGTGAAGGCGGGCGGCGCCCGATGCAGCGGTTCATCACCTCCGGATATAATTTATTTAACAGAAAGTCCGGATCGTCTCCGCGCGCTTTCACTCCCTCACGGAAATTTGGGTCGCCCAGCATGACGACGGGAACCTCATCAATCTGTATATAGCGGCAGCCGGCCTGGTGGAGCGCACGAAATTCGTGCTGGTATGCGAAAGTCAAGTCGTCCCAAAGGAGATCGAGGTCGGGATACGCTTCGCTGCTTACTCCGTCACGCCCCGAGGGGAAATACATCAAGCCAGGCGAGGGGATCGTAATCTTCGGAGTTCGCTTCGTGAGGGACTGCAGGAACTTGAAGTCGTCCACGTGAATCGGTTCCAGCCATCTCATGCGGCCTGTCACTTTCGCGATGGGAACCGGAATCTTGCGACCCTCGTGATCTATAAAAAAGAATTTCTCCATCTCCTCGTAGATCGTCGCGCCGCCAAGCCCTTTGCAAAAGAAGTCGCCGTAAAAAATGTCGCGACGAAACTCTCCGTCGGTAATAGATTGAAGTCCGGCCTCTTCCTGCAGCACGACGGCCCGGCGAATCGCGGTGTCCTCCGCCAATAGAAGCTCCGCCGCCGAGATTTTGTCGTCCGCATAGTCCCGGCGCGCTTTGTGAAGTTCCGGTGGACGCAGAAGGCTGCCTACGTGATCTGCCCGAAAGGGGGGATTGTGGGGCGGTGTCGCGGCCATGAGGACCTCCCAGAGATGCATGCCGATCCGGTCGAGCGCCGCGATTATACCTATTTCAGCGGGATGCGAGTATCGGGAACAAGGTTCTCGATGCGGGGGGAACCTGTGCGCCAATGGACGGAGCTGCGAATTCAACGACACGGCCGATCAGGTCGTATTCCTTCGTTTCCGTGATTTCGACCGTCGCGAGGGTCCCGGGCGCCGGCAAGCCCGCGGCATCGTTCACACCCTGGAATTCGGTGATGTAAACCTTGCCGTCTATCTCCGGAGCCATGCCTTCGTGACGTGCCTCCCAGATGAGCTCATTGTCCATCGAGGGCCCTTCCAGCATCACGCGTAACCGCTGGCCAACTTGGCGGCGCAGTTTTCTTTTAGAAATTGTTTTTTGAAGGGCCATCAGCGCGTTCTTACGGCGCTCGATCGTGCTCGCGCCGACCTTGCCGTCCAGGGAAAAACTTTTCGCCGTATCCTCATCCGAGTAGGAAAAGACACCCATCCAATCGAATTCCGCGGCCAGGACGAAATCACACAGCTCGCGAAAATGCTGTTCCGTTTCGCCGGGAAAGCCCACGATGAAAGACGTGCGGATGGAAACCCCGGGAATCGTCTTGCGGATTTTCTCAAGCATTGAAAGAAACGCGCCGCCATGTGAACCGCGTTTCATTCGCGCGAGCACGTTTCGGCTGGCGTGTTGCAGGGGGATATCGAGGTAGTTCGCCAGGCGCGGGTACGCCGCGATCGTCTCAAGCAGCCTTGGCGTCACGCGATTCGGGTAGCAATAGAGAAAACGAATCCAGTGGAGTCCCTCGACCTGCGCGAGACGCTCCAGGAGACTGGGCAAGCCGTCGCGTAATCCTAGATCCTCGCCATAGTAGGTCGTATCCTGGCCAATCAAAGAGATTTCACGGACGCCTGCCGCGGCCAGATTCTGCACTTCGCTCACGACCGATTCAAATCGCCGGCTGCGGAATTTGCCGCGCAGCTGCGGGATGATGCAGAAGGCACACGGATGATCGCAGCCCTCGTTGATCTTGACGTAGGCAGTGTGGCGAGGTGTTGCCAGCACGCGGGGTGTCAGGTCGTGATAGAGATACGTCGGTGCAACCGGGGAGGGCGTCTCCGGCCGGATTTGGCCCTCGCAGACTTCGAGGATTTTCTCCACCTCGCCCGTTCCGATCACCGCGTCTACTTCCGGAATCTGCTCGCGGATTTCGTTGCGGTAGCGCTCGACCATGCAGCCGGCGACGATTAATTTCTGCGCGCGGCCAAATTTCTTGTACTCGGCCATTTCAAGGATGGACTGCACGGATTCCTGCTGCGCCGGCGCGATGAAGCTGCAGGTATTCACGACCAGGACGTCCGCGTCGCCCGCGCGAGCGGTGATTTCGTAGCCAGCGCCTTTGAGGATACCCATCATGACCTCGCTATCCACGAGGTTCTTCGGACATCCCAGGCTAACGAATCCGACCTTCGGCATCTCAGGTGGCCTTTTTACAGCGCGGGGAAACAACCAATTCTAGCACGGCGCGAGGTTGTTCCCTATTTGCCGGTCGATTGGACCAAAGCTGGCGCACGGCGTCGCGCGCGCTCGATGCAACGTCGCGTGGTACGACACACGGTCTGTGCTTGACGCAGGACAGGTTTCACAGTCACGTCACGTTCGAAAGACCGTTTTTATCTTCGTGAGGGTTTGCGCACTCGCAGGGCGTCGCGGATTAGCCGTAACAGAGACGACATCTGATCAATCGGCTCGTGGTGATTGCCGAACCGAGCAGATTGGTACAAGTCGGTCAACTGGGCGATGGGCCCAGCCAGCTCCGGAACGGGAATGGCCGACGCGAATTCGAGCGGAGTCTGAGAGGGAGATTTTTTCCAGCCGCGCTTTTCAAGAAGGCGCAGCATTTCTGTGTATTCCAGGGATGCAAGCGACGCCGTCAAATCGCCGCCGCGTCGTGCGCGCAGGCTCCAGCGCGCGACAGCGTAGCGAATCATCGAGCGTCCACGCAGAACGAATAACAGCGCCAGAAGACAGACGAGCAGTACAGGCAGGAAATACGGGGAGGCTTCGGTCCTGCGGTCAAACGCGAGGATCGCATGCAGCATCTTTTCCTGCTCGCGATGATAGAACGCGTGGGCGCGTTCGTTCCAACTGCGCGTGGAGTCGCGCGCGTTCCTTCCGAGCGTCAGCTGATGAGAGAAATCGTAGTTGATCACCCATTCGTTCCACGACAACTGAAACCAGTCCCAGTAGAGACCGAACCGGCTAAACAGGCCGCGCGTTTCGTTTCCCGGCGGAGTCGGATCAAAGGTCAGCCAGCCGTACCCGGTAAAATAGACTTCCACCCATGCGTGAGCATCGCTGCCGCGGATGATGTAGTCGCCGCCCACGTCGTTGTACTCACCCGGCAGAAAGCCGGTGACGTAGCGCGCCGGAACGCCGACCGAACGAAGCATGATGGTCATTGCCGTGGCGAAATACTCGCAGTGCCCGGCGCGTCGCGTAAAAAGGAAATAAGCCAGCGGATCCTTGCCCGCGCTGGTGAGATTCAGTGTGTAGGCGTAGTTCGCGATTAGGTAGCGCCGGATATCGGCGGCCTTGTCGTAGTCACTGGTCGAGTGAGCCGTAATGTCCTCGGCGAGTTTTTTGACGCGAGAGTCCAGCTGCGGAAGCTGCAAATACGTGTCGCGGACTTCTTCTGGATAATCCCGCGAAGCCTTACGCAGATCGGCGGGTGCGATGAGCGGAAGGCGCGCAGTACCTTGATAGCGGATTCTTGAATTGTTATGCGACGGATTGAAGAAGGAGCCCGTGCGGTCCATGAACAAGTAGCCGTGGTTGGGTAGCCCGCCCGGCCGGATGCTGTCGGCGCCAAATCTCCCGCGCAGCGTTTCCAGGGGCGGAGCGATGAAGATCGCATCGGTCGCGATCGGCTCCATCAACACCGTATAGAGGAGCGGATTAAAACGATCGCCCGCATGCGGAGGCCCCCCGAAATAGTACTCGCCCGTGGCGTTAGGTTCCAGAACGGTCTGTCCCTGCGTGGGCGTGGTCCAGTTGCGGCCGTCGAAGTTGGTGAGGATGATCCCGCGCCAATGCATATCCACAGCGCGAGCGGGATCACCGTCAACGCGGATGCGCATGACAACGGCTGTGTTCTTCTTGATTTCGCCGATTTGCCCAAGCGCGACATTGTCGCTGAATCCGGTCAGCAGGCTCGGTTGGAGGCTCAGTGAGCCGAGGTAGCCCACGGTGAATCGCGGGATGATGAAGAAGAGCAAGATCCCGCAAAAGAGCACACCGCCGGCGACCATGAGCGAGGTGAGTCCGAGAGCACGATTCAAGCGGCGCGCCGTCGGCGAGCCAGCTTCGCATGGAGGCGAATCAGCTCCCACCGAACTTCGGCGGATTTCCAGGGCGACGAACGTGGAGACCGAGAGCACCAGGAAAATGGCAAGAGCGATCAGAAAGCCCGTCTCGACGGTGAGAATTGCGGAAACCAGCATCGAAGCGACGGCGAGGACCGCGAGAAAAGCATAGTCGCGGTTCGAGCGCGCCGAATAAAGCCGGACCAGCGTCGCGAACAGAATCAAATGAATCGAGGACAGCAGTGCCGCGTACAGTGGCGGATTCGGCGCTCCTTCGGCCAAGCCGTGCGAAAATACCCACAGATCCAAAGGAAAAAACAGGAAATAGCCTAGAACGAGCCACGTCGCTACGCGTGCCGAGATTTCCGGACCGCGCCCCCGGTGCATGCGGATGCCTTTATAAATCAGCGCGATCGACGGGATCAGGACAGAGACAATGTCCAATTTGCCGGTGGAAACGATGGCCAACACACCTGTTGCGACGAGCAGAAAGAGCGAGACCTCGAAGTATCGCTGAACCGCCGGAAGGGTCGGCGGCCCGGTCGTCTGCGCGGCGGAGGCCATCCTAAGATGCTAGCACTCGCGGGGGGCGAGCCGGCAGGCACGACGCGAAAGGGCCAATGGTTGGGACGTTGTGGAGTTGCCACGAGAAGTTGCGAGCAATCGGGCATTCTGGCCCTTGCCGACGTGTAAACCCGGCCAAAATCGGGTGGCTCGAGCCGCTCAAATTCCGATTTCGCTGTTCCCGGGCAGATTTTCTACCGTCGTGCGACCGCAGCCGCGATCTTGCGCGTCGCACTGGAGACCGGAAGTTGAGCAAGACGCGTCAGTAGAAGGACGCGGGTGCGGGAGCGTTTCGGGAGCCGCGATACGCGGGCGAGAAAGGGCAGCAGCGTGATGCTGCGGAAGGTCACACCGTGGCGCGCCGCCGGCAACGGTTCCAGACGGAGCGAGGTGGAGTCGATATCTAACACGTGATGCAGATGCGCGGCGAGTTCCGCTTCAGGATGACGCGCGACCTCGACGGCGGGGAACTGCCACATGCGCGAGAACAAGACATCGTCATGTGCTCCGGGGTCGCGCACAAGAATCGTGCGCCCGCGCGGGTCGCGCAGGATCGCCGCGGCGATCTGCACCTTCACAGACGCCCTCTTGCGGCGAGGCGAGGGGATTTCGCCGGTGAGGTTGCGCATACGTGCGCGGCACCAGCTCGAAACGGGGCACGCCGGACACCGCGGGACCTGCGGTGTACAGACAGTCTCGCCAAGTTCCATCAGAGCCTGATTCCAATCGCCGGGCGCGGCAAGCGCGAGATGGTACTGGGCGGATGCGGTGAGCTGCCGCCATCGGAGCGGCGCTCGAAGATCACCGCGCATGGCGCCGAGGCGTGCAAGGACCCTGGCGACGTTGCCATCGAGGGCGGCAAGCGGGTAATCGTAGGCGATGCTCAGAACGGCAGCGGCCGTATAACGTCCGACGCCGGGCAGCGCAAGAGCAGTCTCAAGGGTTCGCGGGAATTCGCCTCCGAAGCGGGTCACAATTTCCTTTGCGGCGCGATGCAGGTTCCGCGCGCGACTGTAGTAGCCGAGTCCGGACCATCGTTTCAGAACTTTTTCCAGAGGGGCACGCGCGAGCGTTCCGACCGTGGGAAATGCTTCCAGGAAGCGATGGTAATAAGGCAGGACGGCGGCTATGCGCGTCTGCTGCAGCATGACTTCGGCGACCCAGATGCGGTAGGGATCGCGGTTTGCGCGCCAGGGGAGAGCGCGTTGATGCGCGCGGAACCAGTTGAGTAGCCGGAGCTGAAAGGTGCGCAGTGCGCGCGGATTGAGCTGCTGTGGCATGCGGGCGGTATTGTCGCACGGAACGGTGCGAGTGCTGGCGGCGCGGCTTTGGTCGGGCGGAAAAAAAACGGGAGGTGCCGAAGACGCGCGACAGCAGCAAGGCGGTAATTTCTCAGAGGCGGTCGATGAACAGTAAATACGATGAGGACCAAAGGCCGGTGGGTATGGTGCGCTGGGCGCGCGCCGTGATGATGATCTTGAAGATTTCGGAATCGCCCGCCAGTTCGTCGAGGAAAGCGCCTCCGGCTGCGGATGAATCGGCCTGAACCAGCGCTAGCTCACGCAGTGTCTGGTAGATGATTTCCGCCGCGGGCGCCATCGGAGTCGAAAAGCGGTTGGTTCGAAATTGCATGACGGAGTGGATCTCGTGGAAGTGCCAGGCAATGCACGCAGCCAGAGAAACGGCGCGCTCGAAGCGCTCCGTGTGTTCGGCTTCGGCGAGCCGCCCGAGATCGGCGCGCGGCGGTCCGAGAAAGGGATCGAGAACGAGCATAACGCGGCGCTCGTCTTCGCGCGCGAATTCGCGAACCACCAGACGGCCTGACTTTGCCGAGACCTTCCAGTCCACGAAGCGGGCGCTGTCGGTCGTCACATAATCGCGAAGCGAGTGCAGCTCGTGGCCGCGGCCTCGGAAGTGGCTCGCCATTTCACCGGTGAGCAGCGGCAAGACTTCGTAGAACTGGTCGGTCGGCTCGACGCGCGGGTAGACCGCAATCTCCAGATTTGAGTCCACTTGCCGAGTCTTTTCGAAGAAGCCAAACGGAAACCGCGTCCGGATGCCGAAAGAATCCTGCCGGTAAACGCCGCGCCGTGGGAACCGCAGCTCGACTTTCTGGCGCGTTGCGCTCATGTGCGGAATATATGGAAAATAAACAGGCCGGGCGAGAATTTCGGCCGGGGACTTTTTCTTGCCGCCGATGACACGGAGCGAGAACGAAGGCCAGATCTGTTTGTCGTTGCGCAGTTCGACCTCGGCAAGGACGGGCTGCTCGGCGAAAATGTGCTCGGGTAAATCGAACCTCAGTTCGATCCCCGTGAGCACAACGCGTGAAAGTACCCCGGAAATAAGAATGCCAGCGAGCAAACAAGCGAGAATCAGGAAAAGCAGGTTGTTGCCGGTGTTGACGGCGGCAAGAACCAGGACGAAAACCGCTGCGAGATAGATGACGCCATCGCGAGTAAGGCGGTAATCGATCTGATAGGCGATCCAGCGAAGGCTTGTGCGCCGAGCAAGGGACGGCACGATCGCGACGGCTACCCAGCCAGCGATTGCGAGTGAAAGGAGCGTGGTGATTCCGGCAAGCCAGATGCGGCCTTCCTGTGCGGCCGCGGCAGAAAACAGCGCGATGAAGAAGGCGATGCCGAGCGCCAGCATGGCTATGCCGAAATTGCGCCAGCCGGCGCGGTCGCGCCCGCGCCACATGCGCAGGACGATGGAGCCTTGTGTGCTCATATTCTGCAGGACAGCACTTTCGCTCCGGCGGTGGCCCAACAGGGATTCCTCAGAGGGTGAGCCCCCAAGGGCGACGGCCGAAACGCCCGAGCTACAGGTTCGAACCCCTAGGAACCTTTGGTCGGTTTGCAGGCTCCGCGTCGTGCCCGACTCACAACGGGACGCGCGTCGTCTCGAGTATTTCGCGAAGAATTGCTTCAGCCTGCTCCGATTTCTTTTGCGTTGAGACGTAACGCGAGCTCACGACGACGCGATGCGCAAATACGGGAACAATGAGACGCTTGAAGTCGTCGGGCAAGCAGTAATCGCGGCCATTCAGAATCGCGCGCGCCTGGGCCGCGCGATGAAGCATCACGGTGCCGCGCGGGCTTACACCCAGACTCAGCTGTTCGGTAGTGCGCGTGCGTTCGACAATTTCCAGTGCGTAATCGAGCAAGCTTTCCTCGACCTTCACCTGCGACGTAGCTTCCTGCATCGCGGCGACGTCGGCCGCATCCATCACGGATGCGATCTGTTCCGCGTGCCCGGCGGCGGAATGATTGCGAATGATCTCTTTCTCGCTTGCACGCGCCGGATAACCCATGCGAATACGCATTAGGAAACGGTCGAGCTGCGATTCAGGCAGGGGATAGGTGCCATGGTGCTCGATGGGGTTCTGCGTAGCGAGGACCATAAACGGCTGCGGCAGCGGGTGCGTGTGATTGTCCACGGTAATCTGAGCTTCGTTCATGGCCTCGAGTAAAGCCGACTGCGTTTTTGGGGTGGTGCGGTTAATTTCGTCGGCGACGATGATGTTGGCGAAGATCGGCCCAGGCTTGAATTCAAATTCCTGCGCCGAGGGATTATAAACGCTGACTCCAATGACGTCGCTCGGCAGCAAGTCGGATGTGAACTGGATGCGCTGGAACGAGCAATTGAACGAGCGGGCGAGTGCTTGCGCGAGAGTCGTCTTGCCAACGCCGGGGACGTCTTCAATCAGCAGGTGACCCCGCGCAAGTAGCGTGGTGAGAGCGAGCTGGATGACGTCTTCCTTACCCTTGACGACGCGGGCAATCGAGCGCTGAAGCTCGGCAAGGCGGGTGCTAACAGTGGTGGTCGCGGTTTGCAATTCGCTGGCCCTTCTGCTACAAAAAGTCTGCTACAAAGAACACGATCTGCGGGCGACTAGCTCAGTGGTTAGAGCGCTCCCCTCACACGGGAGAGGTCCAAGGTTCAAGTCCTTGGTCGCCCACCATTTTCGGTGCAGGCAGAGCAGTTCGGGCGCCTGACTTCCCTGGCAAAATGAAAACCGAGTCCCCGCACAAGTCCCAAAAACATTCTAGCGGAATTCACTGATGAGCCACATCTTGCGATTCTTTCAGGTGTTCGCATTAGGCACGTGGGTGGGATCGATCGTTTATTTTGTCGTGGTCGTGACGCGCGGCGCGTTTGCAGTGCTCACTCGTGATCAGGCCGGGCTGCTGGTGGGGTTCACACTAGGAGGGCTGCATCAACTGGGGTTGATCGCCGCGCTGGTCTATTTGGGCGCCGCTATTGGTTTGGCCGGCTCGATACGGGCGTTGGTACGGCCGGCGGCGCTCGGCGTGGCGCTGATGCTGCTGCTGACGGTTGCTTCGCAACGAATCGTGATAGCGCGAATGGACGCATTACGGGCGCAGGTGGGGTCGATTGATGCGACACCCGCTGGTGACGCCAGGCGCGCGGAGTTCGACAGGTTGCACGGGATTTCGGTCGATCTCGAGGGCGGAGTGTTGGTTACCGGTTTGGTGGCGCTATTTCTGACCGTCAGATCGTATCAACCGGGATGACCCACAAAACCCGCGACACATTCTCCGCTACGATATGGCGCGCTTCTGCCCCATAGGCCGAGGTGACGGGCACTACGCCGGGGCGCTTAGGTTTTCTTGAGCGCCACTTTCTTGAGTGCGATGCGTCCCTTTGCTGCCGCGCGCTTTTTGGTGCCTGGCTTGGCTTTTGTGATTTTGCGGGCCGAAGACCCGGCGAGCTGTACGGCACGCCACATGTACCAACTCGCGACACTACGGTAGGGGCGCCAGCGCTCGCCAAACTTCAGCAGCTCCTTCGGCTTCGGAATGCTCTTTTTACCGTAGGTAATTGCATAGCCCTTCTGTACGCCATAATCGTGAATCGGCAGGACGTCTGGACGTCCCAGCCGGAAAATGAGAAACATTTCCACGGTCCAGGGGCCGATGCCACGCACCGAAATCAGCCGGTCGATGAGTTCCTGGTCCGACATACTCTGGGCGGCTTCGATTGTCGGCACGACGCCGTCGATCGTTTTCTGCGCGAGATCGCGGACGGCCGCGATTTTTGCGTGAGAGAGGCCTGCCTTGCGGAGTTTCGGTTTTCTCACGCGGAGCAGTTCATGAGGAGTTGGGCAGCGGCCTCCGGAGCCGAGCGCCACGATGCGGGCGAATATTACCTGCGCCGCCTTGCCGGCGATGCTCTGGTGGGTAATGGCTTCAAGCAGGGACTCGTACACGCTGTCGCACTCGTCGAGTTTGAATTGAAACTCGCCGACTCGCTCGATTACGCCTGCTAGGCGCTTGTCGGTTCTGGAGAGGTGAACATGGGCCTCCAGGTGGTCGAACGGAAGGGCGAGCTTGCTCGTTGTTGAATTCATAGCTGGTTCAGACTAGCCGTTCATTAGATAACGATGAACAAATGCGACAGCCATTGCGCCTTCGCCTACGGCTGAAGCGCACCGCTTAATGGAGCCGTGCCGCACATCTCCGGCGGCAAACATCCCGGGAATACTCGTCTCCATAAAGTACGGATCACGGTCGTGTTCCCAATTCTTCGGCCGTCCGCCATTTCGCAGCAGATCCGGGCCGGTGACGAGATACCCTTCCTCGTCGCGCACGATTCCTACATCCGCAGCCCACTGCGTTTGAGGCGTGCCGCCCAGGCAAAGGAATAGCCATCGCGATTCGATCCTGCGCTGTTCTCCTGAGGTGCAATCTCTCAGTGTCACCGCATTTAACGATTCGTTTCCTTGCAAGGCAGTGACTTCGGTGCACACCATAACCTGGACATTCGGCGTGGAACGGACGCGATCGACGAGATACTCCGAGAGCGTTTTCTTCAAACATTCCCCGCGGACGACCATGAGTACCTTGGAGGCGTACGGTGCGAAGTGCATCACAGCCTGACCCGCTGAATTGCCGCCGCCTACCACGATCACGGTTTCACCCCGACACAGTGAAGCCTCGCTCGCCCCTGCGCCGTAGTAGACTCCGGTCCCCGTGAGACGGTCCTCATCGGGCAGATTCAGCCGCCGGTAATTGACCCCGGTAGCGCACACTGTGGCGCGAGTAATAATCTTGGTCCCGTCTGCCAAGTAGCCGACTCCCTTGCCGGGGAGAAATTCTCCGCGCACGCCCTCGCGTAAAAGCAGAATTTCCGCGCCGAACCTGCAAGCCTGTTCACGGGCACGCTCGGCGAGGTCTGCACCGGTTATGCCATCGGGAAAGCCGAGGTAATTTTCAATCCTGGAGCTGCTACCCGCCTGTCCACCGACAGCCGAACGTTCAATCACGACGGTTTTCAGTCCCTCGGAGGCGCCGTAGACGGCTGCGCTCAGACCAGCCGGACCAGCCCCGTAGATCGCGAGGTCGTATTCCGAACGCCTCGGGTTCCGGAACCACCCGAGCTTTTCGGTAATTTGCCGCACGGTGGGGTGTTCCAGACGCGTGCCGTCGGAGAAAACGCAGAGCGGCAGGCGCGTATCATCGATGCCTGTCAGATGAGTTTGCGCCCGCACCTGGTCGTTGCTTGCGAGCTCAACCCACTGGAACGGCACATCGCTCCGCTGCAGGAAGTCGCGGATGGCGTATGCCGCCGCTGACCCGCGCGTACCGAAAACTTGAATTGTCAGTCCGGACTCGCTCATAGGCAGCATCGCTCATTGTAGTCGCGGGGCGCTGCACACTCAACTGTCGGAACCGACGCCGCCTTCGGGCTGTGCTAGTATCTCTCGCTCATGCAAACGGGGATTATAGGACTGCCTCAGGTCGGGAAGACCAGTCTGTTCCGGATTCTGACGAGGGCGCGCGTGGACTCGCGAAGCGCCCCGAATCAGGCGCACGTGGGGATTGCGCGAGTTCCGGACGCGCGAGTCGCGAAGCTTGCCGAAGTGTTCAAGCCCAAGAAAATAACGTACGCGACGATTGAATATGTGGATATCGGCGGCTTGCAGAAGGATCGCGAGAAGAACTCCGCTTCGCTTGTCCCGCTTCGCGAGGCCGACGCTCTGGCGCATGTCGTGCGGCTATTCGAGAATCCCGCGGTGCCGCACGAAGCTGGGTCGCTAGACGCACTGCGCGATATCGTGAACGTGGATTTAGAGCTGATCCTGACCGACCTCGAGCAGTGTGCGAAGCGAATCGAGCGGGTCGAGAAGGATTTGAAGAAAAAGAAAGAGACAGTGCTCGAAACCGAATTGCAGCTGCTGACGCGTTGCCGTTTGGCGCTCGAGGCTGAAACACCGCTACGCGAGCTGGAATTCAAGCCGGAAGAGATGAAGATGCTAACCGGTTTCATGTTTCTTACTCGCAAGCCCATGCTGTACGTGCTGAACCTGGGCGATGAAGAGGCCTCGGAGATCGAGCGCGTGGTCCAGAGATACCATCTGGAAAAACTGGCATCGAAGCCGCAAACGGCGGTCGTTCCATTCTGCGGGAAAATTGAAGCGGAGCTTGCTGACCTCGAAGATGCGGAAGCCGCCGAGATGATGAAGGCTTACGGGCTCGCGGAATCTGGGCGCGACCGGCTGATCCAGGCGAGCTATCGCCTGCTGGGGTTGATTTCGTTCCTCACCTGCGGCGAGCCGGAATGTCGTGCTTGGACGATCGAACGTGGCATGAACGCGCAAAAGGCCGCCGGTGCGATTCACAGTGATATCGAAAAGAACTTCATCAAGGCCGATGTGGTGAATTGGGAGGACCTGCTCAAGGCGGGCAGCTTCGCGGCGGCTCGCGAAAAGGCTCAGGTGAGACTGGAAGGCAAGGAGTACGTTGTGCACGACGGTGACGTGATTTTGTTCCGGCATGGCGGGTAGATGCGAACACGCGCGTTTGGCCGCGGGCCAAGGAAGGCTCGAACGACCAGGAGCTCGCCCCAGCGAATGCGCGGGAGCTCAGAGCAGGGAGACATAGAGACGCCATAGCCGAGCAGGCACCGCAAATGGCTTCCGGGGAAACAACTCGAATGTTGCTTGCGTTGCTGCTGGGCGTGGTGGCGGCAGGGGCAAATTTGCTGGGCGGGCTACTGATCACCCGGTGGCAATGGTCGCGGCATTACCTGAAGTACTTCATCGCACTCGGCGCCGGCTTCATGCTCGCGACCGCGATGATTGAAATGATTCCGGAATCGGTGAAGCTTCGCAGCGACGCATCCTCGTTATTTTTCAACAGCACCAACGCGGTATTCGTGATCGTCCTGGCCGGGTATTTTCTGGTTCACTTTTTCGAGCATACACTGGCTCCCCATTTTCACTTCGGCGAAGAAACTCACCACGAGGAAATTTCACACGCACACGCGAGCTATGCCGCTCTGTTGGGGCTGGTGATTCATACGTTTTTCGACGGCGTGGCGATTGCATCCGGGCTGCTGGTCTCGAACTGGCTGGGCGGTGTGATATTTGTGGCAATCTTTCTACACAAGATTCCCGAAGGGTTCACGGTTGCGTCGCTGATGCTAGCGAGCGGACAAAGCCGCGGGGCAGCGTTTGCATCGTCGGCCATTCTGGGAGCCGCGACGCTGGCAGGCATGGCGCTGATGTTCGTGCTGCGAAACGCGGTGGCCGATGCACTGCCGTTTTCCGCGGGTGTTACGCTCTATGTGGCTGCTTCGGATCTGATTCCCGAAGTGAATCGCGAGCCGGGCGTGGGCATGGCGGTCCTGGTTTTTCTCGGCGTCGCGATTCTGGTGGGCCTTAAGGCAATTTTCCACGTATAACCGGGGGATCTCGACGGCTTATGCGAACGCTTGATTCCGCCGCCGATCGGCAAGCGATTGTTCGACGCATATCGACGATCACAGCGTCCGATCGCCGGCTTTGGGGAAAAATGTCGGCACATCAAATGGTTTGTCACCTTTGCGATTCCTACTGGTTGGCGCTCGGCGAAAGGCACGCGAGTCCAGCGACGGGATTTCTCAAGCGAACGGTCGTTAAGTGGATTGCCTTGCGGGTGCCGGCGAAATGGCCCAAGGGCACTCCCACACCCCCTGAAGTTGAGCAGGGAGTTGGAGGCACCCCACCAGTTGAGTTTGAGGCCGACCGTTCCGGATTGCTGTCGGCGATCAATCGATTTTGTGATGAGTCAGGTGACCGTTCGATCGCTCATCCCTTTTTTGGGGGAATGACCCGCCAGGAATGGCTGCGCTGGGGTTACCTCCACGCCGATCATCATCTGCGGCAATTTGGGCGGTAGGCACGACCACACCGGGTTCAATAAGGGCCAGAGGCGGAGGATCGCGTTGGCGCGGTACCTATCACCGTTGGAGGCAGCGTCCCTAGGAGACCATCGTAGGCGGATCTGGTTGGGCGGGAGATGCGACGGTGGCGCGGCCCGCGGAGAATCGCACCAGGGCCATGAGCATCAATCCGAGACAGAATACGCATACGCCGGTCCAGCCGCGTATGCGCCACGCATATGCACCTAAGAATGAGCCGGCAGCTCCTCCGGCGAAATAGCAAACCATGTAGAACATGTTAAGCCGGCTTCGGGCATCAGGAGCGAGGCTGTATATGCGGGCTTGATTGGCGACATGGCCAGCTTGAACACCGACGTCCATCAAAAGCACGCCCACGATCAAGCCCACAAGCGTTTTTCCGGTTCCCCAGAGCACCAGGTAGGAAGCGAGGACCGCGAGCAAGGCCGCGCCTATGGCAAATCGCGGCCCGTGGCTGTCCGTAAAACGCCCGACCAGTGGGGCACCTGCGGCACCCGCCGCGCCCACCAGGCCGAACAGGCCTGCGGCCTGGCTGCCATAGTGGTAGGGCGGTGTTTCCAGCAAGAACACCAGAGTCGTCCAGAACGCGCTAAAGCAGCAGAACAGCGATGCGCCCAGGAACGCAGACTCACGCAACTCGGGGTGAACGCGAATCAGGTTTACCATCGATCTGAGCAGCGACAGATAGGTCAGCTCTGCAACCGGCTTGCTACGCGGGAGCAGAAACTGAACGAGAATCGCGACGCTCAAGGTCAAGACACTGGCGATGCCGTAAACCGCGCGCCAGCCCAAATGCGCGCCCACGGTTCCACTGAAAGTTCGAGCCAGCAGAATCCCCAGTAGGATGCCGCTGAATACCGAGCCGACGACCCGCCCGCGCTCCTCAGGCGCCGCCAGGTGCGCTGCAAACGGCAAGAAGAGGTGAACCGACGAACCCATCGCGCCAACCACGAAACAAGCTAGGGCCAGCCAGACGCCGTTGCGGGCCGTGGCAACCAGCATGAGCGCAAGCGCAGCAACGATTAGCAGCGTCGTGATCAGCGACCGCCGCTCCTTGGTGTCTCCCAGAGGAACGAATAGGAGCATGCCGAGAGCGGTTCCAATTTGTGTAAGCATCGCAACGGAACCAACCTTGGTGACACTGAGGCCGAACGTGCGAGCGATATCTGCCAGAAGGGGCTGGATGTAATAGATGTTAGCGACGATCACGCCCGTGCTTGCCGCCATGAACCAAACGGTGATAGCAGGTACGGAGGGGTGCGCGCGGTTGGTGGTGGGGCTAAGCTTCAAGGAGTAATTGATTACGATGGATCGGGATTAAGTGCAATGGCAAAGGGGGAGTGCGGACCCTTGGGACGATGCCCGCTTGAGTAAACCCGGCACGCGCCTTCGGGTAGGCTCCTGGGTGCATAGTCATCCCTAAACCATTTGTATGGAGTAACTTAACGGATTTTCCAGGCACACGAGTCTGACCCGTTGCCGGATCTGGAACCGGACCCGGACGCACAACTTTAAGGCCCGAGTAGTGTTCGATAGACTGTGGAGGCCATGGCAAGAAGCGACGTCCAACTGATGCTGGACGTGAAGGCAGGGGACGAAGCGTCCTTTGACTTTCTATTGCAGAAGTATCGCTCGCCGCTGGTCAATTTCCTGAATCGCATGGTACGCGATACGGCGACGGCGGAGGATCTGGCGCAGGAAGTTTTTCTGCGGGTCTACCGGGCGAGGAAACAGTACACCCCGAGCGCGAAGTTCACCACTTGGCTGTTCCGGATCGCAACGAATCTGGCGCTCAATTCGGTCCGCGATAACCGTCACCGCAGAATGGCAGTATCTCTCGATGCGCCTGCGGCCGGGGAAGATTCGGCGCCGATGGAATTGCCGGCGCCCCAGATGCGGATTGACGAGCACATGATCGAGCGTGATCGCGTCGAAATCATCCGCCGGGCGATTTGGTCGCTTCCTGAAAAGCAACGCGCGGCGGTTTTGCTGCATAAGTATGAAGAGATGGATTACATGGAAATTGCGGGAATTTTGGATTGCTCGGAAGGCGCGCTAAAATCGCTGCTGTTTCGCGCTTACGAGACTCTGCGCGTGCAACTGGCTCCTCTGGTAACCCAGCCCGTGGCGCAACGCGGAGAGGAAGGAAGGCCGTCATGAAGTCGTGCGAGGACATTTCAAAGGGTTTGATCGCATATCTGGACCAGCGAGCCAATCCAGTCGAGCGCCGCGACGTGGAACAGCATCTCGCAGGCTGCCCGGCTTGTAGAACCCGCGCCCAGGAGTTTCGGGCGCTCTGGAAGGTGATGGAGGAAGTCCCGGCTGTCGAACCTTCGTTTGGATTCGACGCCCGGTTGCGACAACGCGTCGCCGCCGAGCCGAGCCACAGCTGGTTCGGATGGTTTGCACCGCAGGCGCGCTTGGTGCTGTCAGCGGCCATGCTCGTCGCGCTAACGGTCTGGGTGGCGAAATTGCCACAGAGCAATCCAGCCAATCCCAGTCCGGTCGCCGTCAGCCCGTCAACTGACCAGGACTTTGACGCCATCAAGGATCTGGGTGTACTTGAGAACTACGATGTACTGACGAAGTTCGATGCGCTATCGGAATCTTCCACCACGTCGTCACCGCAACCCGACGAGGCACAACCGAACGAGCCAAGCTCGAATGATTGACGGAGGCAGATAGGTGAAGTGTCGCAACATCGTCCTCGGTACCTGTCTCGGGCTGCTCACGGGTCTTCTGGCTCAGCCTGCCTCGGCTCAGAACGGTGAGCTGTGGAGACAACGGCAGGCACAACGGGAAGCGGCGCAACAACAGAGGCGGGAAAAGGCTGCCCGCCCACCGGGAGAACGTGGGCTCGTTGGTCTTCCGCCGAAATGGGTCGAGAACCTGCGCGACATGAGTCCGGAAGATCGCGATCGCTTCATGCAGAACAATCGAACTTTTCAGAATCTACCACCTGCAAGGAAACAGCAGGTGATCGGAAATCTCCAGAAATGGGATGCCCTGCAGCCGGAGCAAAAGGAACGAATCCGCGCGACCGAGCGCATGCTCGAACAGGCAACACCTGAGCAGCGCGAACACTTCCAGAACGATATCGTACCGAAGCTGGAACAGATGCCGCCCCAGCGCCGCCAACGCGTAATCGGCCACTGGCGACGGTTGCAGGCGATGTCTCCGGCGGAGCAACAGGCGGCGCTGCGTGACCCGGCGTTCTTGGGAAACCTCAGTCCTGAGGAACAATCCATCGTTCGCGACCTCAATTCGATGGGAAATCCGCCTCTGCCGTAGGCTTGTTGACCCCTCTTGCGTCTTCTGGACTCGCTGAACAAGGAATTTTCGCACCGCGGATGTTAACTCTTACAAAACATTTTATCGTTTTGATCGACCTCGACCGCTAGCACTCGCTACGCGTTCAATTGCGGCCACTAGGGATTGTGGTTTCTTGCATTTTATGGCCGTGAAATTTGCATTGCGCATGAATCCTGCCGATTCAAAAATACTTTCTCAAAATTGAAACATTCCGCTTGACAACTTTGAGAACAAAACTACAATCGGGGCACAAAGTGGGACGAAGTGGTCAGTAGTGGCGAATAATGTGAAACAGTGGTTGGGGATGTCAGGCAGTGGCAGAGACCCAGGAGCGAATCATTCCAAGGTCGAACACGCCGGGCGAAGTTCTGAAGGGCGCAAATGCTGCGGGGCAACTATCTGGCGACGGTGGACGAGAAGGGACGGGTGAAGATTCCCGCCGACTTCCTGGTCCAACTTCGCAAACTCGGAACCAAGTTCTACGTGACGAGTATGGCAGGGGATCGCGCGCAGATTTTTCCGATGAAGGTATGGGAAGAAAAGGAAAAGAAGCTCGCGAAAATCTCGTCTCACAACAAGGCCAAGCAAAAGTTTTTGGAGCGAACCAACTATTACGGTCAGATCGTCGAGGTGGATGGGCAGGGGCGCATTTTACTTCCACCTGTACTCAGGGAATCGGCGGAGATGAAGGGCGAGGTGGACGTTTCGGGGCACCTCACCTACCTGGAAGTCTGGAATCACGCCCGGTTCCTGGAACAAATGAACCGTAATCCTATAACGGCGGAAGACGAAAAGACGCTGGACGAACTGGGCATTTAGCTTTTGAGCGTTTTACATACGCCTGTTCTGGCCGCAGAAGTCATTGAGTGGCTTCGCATACGGCCCGAGGGGACTTATGTGGACGCGACAGCGGGAACTGCAGGGCACGCAATCGAAATTGCCCGGCGGCTCACAACAGGGCGCTTGGTCGGGATTGATCGCGATCCGCGCGCGCTGGAAATCGCGCGGGAACGGTTGAAGCCGTACGAAGACAAGGTGGTTCTGGTGCACTCGGAGTTTTCGAAGATCGGCGAAGTCGCGGCGGGGCTGAACTTGCCTCCGCTGGACGGAGTGATCGCCGACTTGGGCGTCTCGAGTCTGGAACTGGATAGCCCTGAGCGCGGGTTTTCATTCCGCTGGGCTGGTCCGCTAGACATGAGAATGAACCCGGACACGCCGATAACGGCGTACGAAATTGTGAATCAGTGGGCAGAGAAAGAGCTCGCCAATCTCCTCTACCAGAAGGCGGAGGAGAGAGATTCACGCAGAATCGCCAGGGCAATTGTGAGGTCGCGGCCGATTCGCGACACCGAACACCTGGCAACGGTTGTGGCAGGGGCTCGTAAAGCAAGGGGAAGGCAGAAACTGCAGCCCGCGACAAAAACGTTTCTGGCGCTGCGGAATGCGGTGAATCGAGAAGAGGAGGAACTCGAGCAGTTTCTTTCGCGGACCCCTGTCACTTTAAATCTTGGAGGAAGGTGGGTGGTGATGAGTTACCACTCGCTGGAAGATCGCCCGGTAAAGCAGGCCTATCAACGCCTCGCACGCG
>DATNKU010000003.1:0-131687 GCA_035603235.1 Candidatus Cybelea sp.
CAGCCGAGCGCTTGCCCAAGCAGCGCCCGACCGATCCCGCGGTTTCGCAAGTCCGGTCGCACTGCAAAGTTCAGTATCTCGAGCTCAGTGCCGACGCGGCGGGCTACGATGAACCCGGCAATTTCGTCCTTCTGTTCGTCAACCCATCCAACCATGTCGCCCTCGACGACCCGCGCGTAATCCCGAATGGTCCACTGTGCGATTTCCGGACACGCGGACTGGATTGCCATGATGAATTGCAGGTCGCGCGTCTGGAACGGGCGGATGCTCAAGATTGTTTCGGCGCCTTCCAGTGGAGCTCGGCGTCGGTGCGCCGGACGTAGTTGGCGTCAAGAGTCAGCGAATCGACGACCTCGCCCCGCTGCGCCTGCATATAGCCGAGTCGTCCGACGTGCGGTGCCAGTACGGCCGATACCTGTTCGACGGGAACTGGTCGAGCCTGGCCGCGGGACGTCTCATTACGAGACGCTGCAACTGAAATCAGTGTGGGCACAGGCGTGACGATCACGCAGCCGGGACCTTCGCCTCGTGCGTTGAGCGTTTCGATGAATTCGGCCGGCGTCATCACGCACTCCTCGCCGTCGAGTGCTAATCGGTTTTCGCCTTGCTCAGCAGTTCTCCGGTAAATTCCGAAATAGACCTGCCCTCGGTGTGCATCAAGGACTGGTACTACGATTGGCGAGCGCGAAGTCGATTGCGCCGCAACCGCTGCCAGGCCGCTTACTGCAGCGATTGGCTTTACGTAAACTTCTGCCCAGCCCTTTACGGCTGCAAGTCCTACTCGCAGTCCAGTAAACGAACCCGGGCCAGCCGCAACAGCAAAAAGATCAAAGTCGCCCAGGTCGAGATGAAGATCCTTGAGGAGAAATTCCAGGTGGCGAAACATACGCGAAGAGTAGATCTCGTCTGTCCAGGTTGAAACTGTCCCGATCACTCGCTCGTCGCGCAGTACCGCAAGGCTTCCGGCAGGAGAAGAGGTGTCAAGGGCTAACGTCAGCACGTGCCCGATTATAGGGCAATCGCCCTGCCAAACTGGCCCGAAAACACACTATTTCTTCAACTTTCATCTCGTACGATTTGATGGGATTCGCTTGACGCCGTCGTTCGCATAAGCCTAAGATTTGAAGACGCAGTTCGGGGGGAGGAACTCAGACTCATGGACTTTAAGCTAGGCGAAAAAGTCGTGTATCCGAACCATGGTGTGGGGCTTATCGAACAGATTAGTTTTGGTTATGTGAACGGACGATCAGAACGCTTTTACATGTTGCGGATTCTTTCGAGTGGCCTGAAGGTGATGGTGCCGCAGGCGAACATCGAAAGCGTGGGGTTGCGACCCATTATCCGCTCAACCCAAGCCGGCGCAGTTCTTTCCTACCTCGAAAAAGGCCGCTCAGCATCGCATCACGATTGGAAACACCGCTTCAAAGAAAATTCGGATCGCATGCGCACAGGTTCGCTGATGGAAGTTGCTGCCGTGCTGAAGGGGCTGGTTGCCCTCAGCAGGACAAAGCCGCTCTCCTTCCGCGAAAAGAAGATGCTCGAACGCGCGAAGTACCTTCTCGTGAGCGAGCTGGCAACGGTGCGCAACACGACCGAACAGACGGTGGAAACAAATATCGTTCGTGCCCTGGCGAAGGCCAAGCTACAGATGCCGGAAGCGACCGCGATACCTGAATAGTTTCGGAACTATCTCACTGGATCTGAATCGGGCACAATCCGCAGGGATTGTGCCCGGTGCTGTTTTTGGGCTGCGGGAGCCCGGAAGTCCCCGCAGCGATGTTCCTTCCCCGCGCGTATCCGCTCCGAGCGAAGTTGACGCCGCTCTCGGCTCCGTTTAGAATTTTATTTAGGGAACGATGTACAGGAATCCATGAGCCCTACAGTCCTGCAACAGAAGCGGCACCAACAGATCCTGGCCGACGTGGTGCGGGTCTATATCGAGACGGGCGAGCCCGTTTCCTCGCGCAGCGTTGCGCACCGGCACGTCGAACCTCTCAGCTCGGCGACAGTTCGCAACGTGATGGCCGATCTGGAAGGCGAGGGTTATCTTTACCAGCCGCACACCTCGGCTGGCCGCGTGCCGACGGCAGCGGCCTACCGCTTCTTTGTCGAGCAAGTCACCGCGCAGGCGACTGCGAGCCCGGAAGACCGCCAGTGGATTCGCCGTGAACTCGCGGCGGCGCAAACACCGGAAGCAGTGATGGAGCGGGCAAGTCACGTGCTTGCGGCTGTTTCGCGGGGACTGGGTATTTTCATTTCGCCGCCGCTCGCCAGCAGTGTTGTCGAACACGTGAGGTTCTTGCTCGTACCGGATCACCGCGTGTTGGTTGTACTTGTAACCACTGGCGGCGTCACCCGCGACAAGGTGATTCATCCCGATCGCGTTTTTAGCCAGGAGGATCTGGATCACATCGCAAACCATCTCAACCGCCACTACGTCGGCTGGACGCTTGCGGCCATGCGCGTCGATCTTCGCGGGCAGGTTGAACGCGATCGCGAGCAATACGGTCGCATCGCCGGCGACGCCCTGATGCTTTGCGATCCGGCCGTCCTCGGTGAAAGCACCGAGCGGCGGATTTACGTCGAAGGCGCTGCGCAGATGGCGTCCGCCGTACAGTTTACAAACCAGGATCAGTTGCGGGAACTGCTGGAAGCGATCGAGGAGAAAGACCGCCTCATCGAGCTTTTAAGTGGCTGCATCGAGGCGCCGGAGCCGGTGCACGTCGAGCTCGGTCTGGACAAGATGTCGAACGCCGGCAAGCACCTGGCGCTGGTCTCTGCCTCCTATTCCAATAACGATCAGATCGGAGCGCTCGGAATTCTGGCTCCGATGCGCATGCACTATGAGCGCGTGATTACCGCAGTCGCCTTTATGGCACAGTTTTTCTCAGAGAATTCTGACGAAACGACCAAGCCGTGACCGAAAACAAAAACCACATGAGGGACCGCAAAGACAGGGATCGGGAGCCGACGCCGATTTCAGGCGAAGAAGACACCGTGCAAGATCGCTCCGCGGAGGCAACTGCTGAGTCCGCGCCCGATGAGATCACCAAGCTCCTGGCCGACAAGCAGGAGCTGATGAACACGCTCGTCCGCCGTCAGGCGGATTTTGAGAACTACCGCAAGCGCGTTGAGAAAGAGCGGCAGCAGGACCGCCACCGCGGCGTCGAGTCGCTGATCGAACACATTCTTCCGGTGCTCGACGCGTTTGACCGAGCGCTTGCCGGCGAGAACGATTCAGCCACCGCCGAATATCGCAAGGGCTTCGAGCTGATCCGGCGGCAGCTCTGGGAGGCGCTCGCGAAGCAGGGTCTCTCCCGGATCGAATCCGTGGGCCAGGAGTTCAATCCGCATTTTCACCATGCCATCGAGAGCGTGGAGACGTCGGAACATTCCGACGGTACCGTCCTTGGCGAAATGCAGAGCGGCTACAAGTTTCACGATCGCGTGCTGCGGCCCGCGATGGTGCGCGTCGCAAGCGCACCGGAGCCGAAGTCCGCGCATGCCACCAAGCGCGAACACTAAGCCCGGGCGGCCGTTCATTGAGCGGCTGCATTCGCAGCCAGCGGTCCCCGGGGTTCCGATTTGAAGTCATGCGGTCAGAAGTTCTAAAAGGGAACAATGTCGTCTGATACCCAGTCTGACTATTACGTCGTCCTTGGCGTCGAGCGCGACGCGTCGGCCGACCAGATCAAATCGGCCTATCGCAAAGCCGCGCTCAAATGGCATCCCGATCGAAATCCGGAAAACAAAGAAGAAGCCGAGATCAATTTCCGGATGGCCTCGGAAGCCTACACCGTTCTGTCCGATCCCCAGAAGCGTCCGGTCTACGACCGCTTCGGACACGCTGGGTTGGGAGGCAGGGGATTTGAGGGTGGCGGCTTCAATTCCGTGATTTTTGAGGAATTTCACGACATCCTGGGCGATCTGTTCGGTTTCGATCAGGCCTTCGGTGGAAGCGGACGGCGAGGACGCGGCGCCGCCCGGGGCCAGCGGGGCGCCGATCTGCGCTACGACATGTCGCTCAGTTTTGAGGACGCTGCAACCGGCGTGAGCACCAAGATTCGGCTGGTCCGCCGCGAGAACTGCGAATCCTGCAAGGGAACTGGCGCTAAACCGGGCAGCGGCATGGCTGCATGCAAGACCTGCGGCGGCCGCGGACAGATGGCTTACCAACAGGGATTCTTCTCGATCACGCGCACCTGCCCGGCATGCCAGGGTGCGGGACAAGTAATCCGCGAGGCTTGCGAGACCTGCCGCGGGCAGGCGCGCATCGAACGCGAACGCACACTCGAAGTGGGCGTGCCCGCAGGAGTCGATTCCGGCACGCGACTGCGCATGTCCGGCCAGGGCGAGCCTGGAACCAACGGCGGTCCCGCGGGCGATCTGTATATCTTCCTCGAAGTGAAGGAGCATCCGTTCTTCGAGCGTCGCGGTGCAGACCTCTATTGCACGATCCCGGTCAGCTTCCCCCAAGCCGCGCTGGGCGCGAAGATCAAGATTCCCACGCTACAGGGCGAGGCGGAACTCGAGATTCCCGAAAGCACGCAGTCCGGGCAGATTTTCCGCCAAAAGGGAAAGGGTCTTGCGAATCCGCATGGCGGCCGCGGTGACCTGTACATCAACATCCGCGTGGTCGTCCCGGCGAAGCTGTCTCGTGATCAGCGCCGCACGCTCGAACAGCTTGGGCAAACCCTGAGAGTCGAAAACAAGCCCGCCGACCGATCCTCCAGCTTCTTCGATAAGGTAAAAGACATTTTTGGTTAGAACCCCGGTAGCACCCAAGCCGGGGCAGGCGGAGAAAACACCGATCTCTCGCGCGCCTCGTGCGTTCAAGATCGCAAGCCCGGGGTTTTCTCGCTCGCGCTACAATCGTTGCCATGCGCCGCCGCTTCTTTGTGGACCGCTTTGAATCCAGTTCTGCCGCGCTTCGCGGTGACGCTGCCGAACATCTCGGACGTGTTCTTCGCGCCGAGCCAGGTGAGCTGTTGGAGCTGAGCGATGGCCGGAACGTTTGGCTTGCACGGATCGAGCGCGTCGCGCTTTCCAAGCGGGGTGACAACCGGATCGAATTCGCCCTGGTTGAACCAGTCCCGGCGCGCGAACCCGCGCTTGAGATCGACCTGCTGCTTGCGCTCGTGAAATTCGATTGCTTCGAGTGGTGCATCGAGAAATCAACCGAACTTGGTGCGAAAAGGATCACTCCGCTTGCGGCCGCACGCACCGACAGTCCGCTGGTGGCCGCAGCCGCGAAGCGGATGGCACGCTGGGAGAAAATCGTGCTCGAATCCGCGCAGCAGTCCCGCCGGCTGCGCCCGCCGACGATCGCGTCGCCGATCGCCCCGGAAAAGGCCTTCCTGCAGTGTTCGGCCAACGCCAAGATCCTGCTCTCGGAAAAGCCCGAGGTGGCGCCGCTCCGCGAAATTCTCGCAAACCTCTCCCCAATCGCGGCCTCAGACGATGCCGTAACGGTCGCGCTTGCGATCGGACCCGAGGGCGGCTGGACGGACCAGGAAATCGCTGCCGCCCGCGCGGCGGGCTTCCTGGAAGCGTCGCTCGGCGAAAACATTTTGCGCACCGAGACCGCCGTTCTTGCCTCGATGGCTGTTCTTCGGTTCGCTCTCGCTGGTTGAACCTGTCCCCGGGGCCACCAATTCCGTTTTGAGAATCGGTAAAAGGAGTGTAAGAAGGTTCGGTTACCTGCCAAACTGGCTGGAACCGGGAGAAACTCAAATGACGGGTGCAACGGCTGAAGGGCGCAAAGATGTCGAGGCGCAGAACAAGCACCTAGTTCAGATAGGCTTCGACAAATGGAGAGACGGCACTGGAAGCGTGTTCGAATTTCTCGCGCCCGATGCCAAGTGGACGATTGTGGGGAATTGTCCTGTGTCGCGAACCTTTAACAGCCGACAAGAGTTCCTGGACGTGGTGATAAAACCCTTCAACGCCCGGTTGTCAAGCAGGCGGGTGCCTGCGGTGCGCGGGATTTACGCCGACGGCGACATGGTGGTGGTTCTTTTTGATGGCAAGGGGACGGCGCGGGACGGAAAGCCATACGAGAACACCTATACCTGGTACCTACAGATGACCGGCGGCGAGATCGTCAATGTGGTCGCATTTTTTGACACGATTGAATTCACCGACTTCTGGAATCGAGTTTCTCCCGGATAGCCAGGCCCGGGCTGCGATATGGCGCCTGGTCGCATCTAATTACTGTGTCCACCTTCAGCCAATTCCGGGGATCAGAAACCGGCGGAGTACCTTCTGTTCGCCTCCTTTGCCTCAGCTTTGGCGGCGTGGTATAAATGAGCTCTCACAGCATGCAGGATGACGCTCAACTCGGCTCACCGGCTTCGCCTGAAAAAGCACCACTTCCTCCATTGCGTCGCGAGCTGCGCAGCTGGACGCGCGACCTTGCCGTGGCCCTGGGCCTGGCCATTGTCATCATGATTTTTCTGTACCAGCCTGTAAAGGTTGAAGGCACCAGTATGAATCCGCTCCTCTCCGATCAGGAGCGCATCTTCATCAACAAGTTTATCTACCGTTTTGAGCCGATCGAGCGCGGAGACGTGGTTGTCTTCTGGTACCCTCTGGACCGTTCGAAGTCGTTCATCAAGCGCGTAGTGGCTCTGCCGGGAGAGTCGATCGAGATTCGTGCCGGCAACGTATACGTCAACGGCAGGGAACTGCCGGACCAGTACGTACCTTCGAGCTATCTGGACGGCTCGAACTACCCGGCCAGGCGCATTCCGCCCGGCGAGTACTTCGTGATGGGCGACCATCGCGACAGCTCGAATGACTCGCGCGTTTTTGGATCGGTGCCGCGGCCTTACATTTACGGCAAGGCGGTGTTCGCGTACTGGCCGGTCGATCACTTTGGGTCGCTCACTTCGTCTTCAACTGTGAGCGCGGCATCAAGATGACATCTTCTGGAGGACACACTGAACGAGTCCCCCGCAGGACGCGCGCTTCTTGCGCTCGAGGACGGAAGAGTATTTAACGGTCGTGCGGCGGGCGCTCGTACTCGCCGCGGCGGCGAAGTCGTTTTTAATACCAGCCTCACCGGCTACCAGGAAGTATTCACCGATCCCAGCTACTCCGGGCAGATCGTGTGCCTCACCTATCCGCACATCGGCAATGTGGGCACCAACCTCGAGGATGAGGAATCCGGGAAACCCTACATTGATGGTCTGATCGTCCGCGAGTTTTCCATGCTCGCTTCCAACTGGCGGTCGAGTGAAACCGCGCAGGCCTATCTGGAACGCCACAACGTACCGGTCATCCAAGACATTGACACGCGTGCACTGGTGCGCCACCTGCGGGAAGTTGGCGCCCTGCGCGGTATTCTTTCGACAGACGACACCCCAGCCGAGCGACTGATCGCCGAGGCTCGAGCGCTTCCCACGATGGCGGGGCTCGAACTGGCCGGCCGCGTCACCACTGCAAAGAAGTACGAGTGGACCAAGGGTTCAATCGAGCTGACCTCCGCGGCCGCCCCGGGCGCCCTCGATCCCGGCGGTCAAGCGTCTCGAGCGAAGGGAGCGTCGGATGGCCGCAGCCCGGGCGTTCCGGGAACCGTTTCGAAAGCCAAAGCGAACCCTGAGGTTGCTGTGCGCTATCGGGTCGTCGCCTACGATTTCGGCATCAAGCAGAATATCCTTCGTCTTCTGGTGGATTACGGTTGCGACGTTACCGTTGTCCCGGCGAAAACTTCCGCCGAGGACATTCTCGCGCTCAAGCCGCACGGTGTCTTTCTGTCAAACGGTCCAGGCGACCCCGAGCCCATCACCTATGCCGTCGCAAATATCAGGAAACTTCTTGGGCGCGTCCCGATTTTCGGTATCTGCCTCGGCCATCAGCTCTGCGGTCTGGCCCTTGGCGGCAAGACGTTCAAACTCAAATTCGGCCACCATGGTTCGAACCATCCGGTGAAGAACCTGCTCACCGAAAAAGTCGAAATCACCGCGCAGAATCACGGTTTCTGCGTGGACCCGGAATCTCTCCCGTCCAGCGACGTGGAGGTCACGCACGTGAACCTAAATGATCACACCAACGAGGGCATGCGTCACCGCTCGCTGCCGCTATTCAGCGTGCAGTACCATCCGGAGGCGTCGCCCGGCCCTCACGACGCACGATACCTGTTTGATGATTTCATCGCGCTGATGAAGGAAGGGACCAGGTGAGGTCCCCCCGTTAGCCCATGCCGAAACGCACTGACATTAAGAAGATTCTGATTATCGGCTCCGGCCCGATCGTGATCGGCCAGGCGTGCGAATTCGACTATTCTGGCACCCAAGCCTGCAAGGCGCTGCGTTCGGAGGGCTACGAGGTCATCCTGGTCAATTCGAACCCCGCGACCATCATGACCGATCCGGAAATTGCCGACCGCACCTACATCGAGCCGCTCGCAAAGGAATATCTGGAGGCCATCATCGCTGCCGAGCGGCCCGATGCGCTGCTTCCGACTGTGGGCGGGCAGACGGGCCTCAACCTTGCCGTCGAACTGGCCGAAGCCGGCATCCTGGAAAAGTACGACGTCAAACTCATCGGCGCTTCGCTCCGCGCAATTAAGATCGCCGAGGACCGCCTGCTGTTCAAAGACGCCTGCCGAAGAATCGGCCTGGAAGTTCCGGCGTCGGCCGTCGTAAACGAGATTCCCGAGGCGATCAAGCTCGCAGACGAACTCGGATATCCGGTCGTGATTCGTCCGTCGTTCACCCTGGGAGGCACCGGCGGGTCGATCGCCTACAACCGCGAGGAATTCGCCGACTCCATTGCCCGCGCGCTCGACGCGAGCCCGGTCCGCCAGGCGCTGATCGAGGAATCCGTGATCGGCTGGAAGGAATTCGAGCTCGAAGTGATGCGCGACCATCGCGACAACTTTGTGGTCATCTGCTCGATCGAGAATGTGGACCCCATGGGTATTCACACCGGCGATTCGATCACGGTTGCTCCCGCGCAAACGCTCACGGACAAGGAATATCAGCGCATGCGCGACGCCTCGGCTGCGATCATTCGCGAGGTTGGGGTGGAAACCGGTGGATCGAACATTCAGTTCGGCATCGATCCCGAGACCGGCCGCATGGTCGTGATCGAGATGAATCCGCGCGTTTCGCGCAGCTCGGCGCTTGCCAGTAAGGCTACCGGTTTTCCAATCGCGAAAATCGCCGCCAAGCTCGCCGTCGGCATGACGCTGGACGAGATTCCCAACGACATCACCCGCAAGACCCCATCGTGCTTTGAGCCCAGCATTGACTATGTCGTTGCAAAGATTCCAAAGTTCCAGTTCGAGAAGTTTCCGGGCAGTGAGGCCACGCTCACCACCCAGATGAAATCCGTCGGTGAAGTGATGGCCATCGGGCGCACGTTTCAGGAATCGTTGTGCAAGGCCATCCGGTCGCTTGAACCCAGCACGGCCTGGCGCGCTCCGGCCGAAGTTACGACCCCGCTGTTGCGGGAAAAGCTCCATGTCCCGGGTCCGGACCGCATCCACTGGCTCTTTGAGGCGCTTGAGCGCGGGATGTCGCGCGACGAGGTCTGCTCGCTCACCAAGATCGATCCCTGGTTCATCCGCCAGATGGAGGACATGGTCGCACTGGACCGCCGCGTGGCCGCAAGTTCGCTCCGCAGCATTTCACGCGAGCTGCTGCTGGAATCCAAGCGCTCGGGTGCGAGCGATGAAGAGCTGGCCAAATTATGGAACGTCAAGTCTGCCTCCGTACGCGCCCGACGCCATGAACTCGGCGTTCTGCCGGTATTCAAGCGCGTGGACACGTGCGCTGCGGAATTTGAATCCTTCACGCCTTATCTCTATTCGACCTATGAGGAGGAAGACGAATCAGGCGCCGTTGATCGCCCCAAGGTTGTCATCCTAGGAAGCGGACCCAGTCGGATCGGGCAGGGAATCGAATTCGATTATTGCTGCTGCCACGCGGCTCTCGCGCTCAAGGAAGACGGTTTCGAGACGGTCATGATCAACTGCAATCCGGAAACCGTCTCAACCGATTACGACACCTCGGACCGGCTTTATTTCGAGCCGCTCACGCTGGAAGACGTGCTGGCAGTGCTTGAGCGCGAAAATCCGCAGGGCGTCATCGTGCAGTTCGGCGGACAAACTCCGCTGAATCTGGCGCTCGAACTCAAGCGCAACCACGCAAAGATCATCGGTACGGACCCGGAATCGATCGACCTTGCCGAAGACCGCCGCCGATTCGGTGAGCTGCTCGCGAGTCTGAATATCCCGCAGCCGCGGGGCGGCACGGCTCTTGCGCCGCAGGAAGCCGTCGCAACCGCTGCAGAGATCGGCCTGCCGGTTCTGGTCCGGCCCAGTTACGTTTTGGGCGGGCGCGCCATGGTGATCGCCTGGGATCTGAAGACGGTTGAGGACTATGTTGCGCAGGCCGCTCAGATTGGCGCGGTTTCCGATCCGAAACGCCCGATTCTGATCGATCAGTTTCTGGAAGACGCAATCGAGGTTGACGTGGACGCGCTTGCCGACGGCGAAGATGTCGTCATTGGCGGCATCATGGAGCACATCGAGGAAGCCGGCATCCATTCCGGCGACTCCTCCTGCGTTCTGCCGTCGGTGACGCTCAAGCCCGAGGTGCTTGCGCACATTCGCGACTATACGGTAAGGCTCGCGCGCGCGCTTCACGTTGTCGGCCTCATGAACGTTCAGTATGCGATCCAGCATGACACGGTGTACGTCCTGGAAGTTAATCCGCGTGCCTCACGGACGATTCCGTACGTCAGCAAAGCGACCGGGGTGCCGCTGGCAAAAGTCGCCGCGCGCCTGATGACCGGCCGCAAGATCAAGGACCTGAATCTCCCGGTCGTGGACATGAACGGTGTGAAGGAACTCGCCGTGCACGATTTCTACGCCGTGAAGTCGCCGGTTTTTCCGTTCAATAAATTCCGCGGCGTGGATACGATCCTGGGGCCCGAAATGCGCTCAACTGGCGAAGTGATGGGCATCTCCTCGACCTTTGGCCTGGCGTTCGCCAAGGCGCAACTCGCCGCCGGCCAGCGCCTGCCGCTCTCAGGAGTCGTCTTTATCAGCGTCAATGACCACGACAAGCGCCAGGTAGCTGCGGTTGTCAAGGATCTGGCCGCTGTAGGACTGAAAATCATCGCCACGCGCGGCACGGCTGCAGCACTGACCCGCGCGGGCATCGAAATCGAGTCGGTCTACAAAGTAAACGAAGGCCGGCCGAATATCGTCGACCTGATCAAGACCGGCAAAGTGAATCTGGTCATCAACACGCCGCTCGGCCGCGAATCCTTCTACGACGAAAAATCCATTCGCCGCGCTGCCGTCCGCTATAACGTGCCGTGCATCACCACGCTGTCGGCGGCTAGCGCCGCCGCTCGCGGGATTCGGGCCATGGCCGGCCATGCCCCCGACGTTGCCGCGCTCCAGGATCTGCATCGGCGCAAAACAACGGCCGTAACCTGAGGAACTTCGTTGCACCGGGCCATTGGCCCTGTGGCTTCCGCGCCTTCCGGCACTGGACGCGGTGGTTTCTGCTCCGCCCGGTCGTGCTGGAATCCTTCCCGTCCAGACATCATCCAATGCCTGCAGTGGTTCAATCCAAACCCATCGTCGTTGCTTATGCGGCCCAGGGCTGTTGCCGGTGTCCGGGGGCGCGTGTATTATGACTGGCTTGATGGAGTCCCACTGTATTCCGTTTCGCGAAATCCCCCACACAACCCGGCTTTTTTCGACCTTTCTGGAGGATTTTCCTCGCGTCTCGTCCTACTACGCTCATCCGCCGACCTCAGCCGGCATCGACGCAGCCGCGCGCGAAGTTCCCGCTGACGCAGCGATGCGCCGGAGCGTCGTCGAAATCCTGCGTGAGCAGAACTGCCGCTTTGCACCGGGGAACAAGCTGGATTCCGCGACAGCCAAGAATCTTGACCGGCTCGCCGCCGGTGCCGTGGCAATTGTCACCGGCCAGCAGGTCGGCCTCTTTTCCGGTCCGGTGTTCAGTTTCTACAAGGCTCTCTCGACCATCCGGTGCGCAGAGCAAACCACGGGTCGCGGCATCGACGCGGTTCCGATTTTCTGGCTCGCGACCGAGGATCACGACCTCGCCGAGGTCAATCATTCCTTTTGGAATACGCGTAACGGACTGGTCCGCTACGAGCTGCCCGCGAAAACGGAAGACACAGGGCGCCACGTCGGCGAGGTTGTCCTGGGGGACCGGATCGAGCCGCTGGTTGCAACCGCCGCCGGGACGCTGGAAGGCGCCTACGCCGCCGAGGTCGCGGTCGCGCTGCGTGAGTCCTACGCGCAGGGTGAGACGTTCGGTTCGGCGTTCGGCAAGCTCATGGCTCGGCTTTTTGCCGGCAGGGGAATCATCTTCATCGATCCGCTCGACGCCCGGTTTCATCGCCTCGCGGCGCCTGTTTACCTGCGTGCTCTCGACGATGCGGATTCGCTCCGCGAAGCGTTGCTCGCACGTTCGAAGGAGCTCGAAGCCGCCGGTTTCCACGACCAGGTGAAGGTCACGCACGAATCCACGCTTTTGTTCTACAAAGTTGACGGCCGCCGGGAGCCGCTTCGCAGCCGCAACGGGAAATTCTTTGCCGGGGACACCGAATTCACGCGCGCGCAACTCGACGCCGCGCTTGGCTCGTCGCCAGAGTCCTTCACTCCCAGTGCTCTGCTGCGTCCGGTGGTGCAGGATACGCTGCTGCCCACGGCCGCGTACTTCGGAGGTCCGGCGGAAGTCGCCTACCTCGCGCAGTCGCAAGTGCTGTATCGCAAAATCCTTGGCCGCATGACCGCGATTGTTCCGCGTGCCAGTTTCACCATCATCGAGCCGCCGATTGCTCGCTTTCTCGCTCAATACGGTCTTGAGATTCGCGATCTTTTCGCCGGACCGCAGCACCTTCGCGCGAAAATGGAGCAGAAATCCCTTCCAGCCGCGCTGTCCAGCCGCTTCGATGAGAGCGAACGAGCCATCCGCTCGATGCTCCAGGGTTATGAAGAGCCGCTCGGGCGGCTGGACTCGACGCTGCTCGAGGCCCTGCACGCCTCCGAGCGCAAGATGCTCCATCAGATCGAGCAGCTGAAAGGAAAGGTCGCCCGCGCCGAGAACTTTCGGTCTGGGATTCTCGACCGCCACGAGCGCATCCTGCTCGATTCACTCTACCCTGGCGGCGGCTTGCAGGAACGCACGCTGTGCGCACTGCCGCTTTTGGCCTCGATCGGCCCTGGCCTGCTTGATGATCTCGCCGCGCTTGCGTCGATTCCCGATTCACCCGACAGCCATTCCTGTGCCAACCAGCACCACGTTCTCGCGATATAGCGTTCTTGTCTGAGTGCGGCGTTCAATTTCCGATTTTGCGCGGCGTCCAAATGCCTGCTGTCGGTGCGCCTCTGCGATTCGCCGCCATCGGCCAACTCTTAGCTCTAAACTTGGCCTGGTTCGCGTGTTAAAATGCCGATTCTTCATTCCGCGAATTCGCCCAGGAGGGCCGCACACGATGAAACTCACACCGGGAAAACTGAAGGGCCTGAAGGCCGTATCCAACTCGCGCGACGTGATTGCCGCAGCGGCGATGGATCAGCGCGGTTCACTTAAGAGCGCGATCGCCAAGGAAAAGGGCATCGACAAGGGCGCCGTCCCGGCGCAAATGCTTGAGGAGTTCAAGACCGCCGTTGTGAAGATCCTCACGCCACATGCTAGCGCCATCCTGCTTGATCCTGAATACGGCCTGCCGGCTGCTCTCGCACGGTCCAAGAACGCCGGGCTGCTGCTCGCCTATGAGAACAGCGGCTACGACAATACGCGTCCGGGCCGCCTCCCGGACCTTCTGGACATCTGGTCGGTACGCCGCCTGGTCGCCGCGGGCGCCGATTGCATCAAGATTCTGCTCTATTACACGCCGTTTGACCCGCCGTCGGTGAACGAGATCAAGCACGCCTGGGTTGAACGCATCGGCGCTGAGTGCACCGCCGCGGACGTGCCGTTTTTCCTTGAGCTGGTTGGGTATGAGGAAGACGCGGATGAAAAAGGTATCGCCTATGCGCGCAAGAAGCCCGACGTTGTCGCGCGCAGCATGGCGGAATATTCAAAGCCTCAATACGGGGTGGACATTCTCAAGGTCGAGGTGCCTGTAAACATGGCCTTCGTCGCCGGCACGAAGGCTTGCAAGGGCGAATCCGCCTACACCCGCGACCAAGCCAAGCAGCATTTCCTGAAGGCCGCTAGTTCGGCAAAGCTGCCGTTCATCTATCTTTCCGCCGGCGTTAGCAACGACGTTTTCACCGAGACCCTGGAGCTTGCTGCTGAATCGGGCGTCAAGTTCTCCGGCGTTCTTTGCGGACGCGCCACCTGGAAGGATGCAATTCCCGTGTACGCCAAACAAGGGGTGAAGGCGCTCGAGGATTGGCTAGCGGATCAGGGCGTGAAGAACATCAACAACGTGAACGACCGGTTGAAAGCCGCGAGTCCCTGGTCCAGCTTCTGACCCTGGTCTCCGGTTCACGGTCCCGAGACTCACTTCCCGCACTGCGCCTCAACCTGCGTCTCCATATCCGGATCAAGTACGACGCCGCGCCGCGATCTCGCCGAGCATACCTGCGCTGCACTCAATCCGAGCGCCCCCTGCAGGTTCGCACCTTCCAGGCTCGTCCCACTGAGATCGGCGCCGTTCACGACTGTACCCGTCAGTTGCGCTCCACCCAGATTCGCTCCTCGCAAGTCGGCATCAATTAGAATCGCGGTCTCCAGTTGAGCTCCGCCAAGGTCGGCACCTGGCAATTTCGCCGACCAGAGATATGCGCTCCGCAGGTCGGCATGGTCCATGTGTGCCCCGCCCAGGTAGGATTCGCGGAAGTCCGCCTTCTCCAGATTCGCACGGGTCATCGTCGCGCCCGGCAGACGAGCCGTATACACGCTTGCACCTTCCATCTGTGCGTCTTCCAGGTTTGCATCCGCAAGCGAGCAATATGACAGGTTCGCGTAACGCAAATCCGCGCGGCGAAGGTCGGCCCCATCCAGATTGGAGCGGTCAAGATTGGTGTGATTCATCTGCGTGTGGTCCATGACCGCAAAGCGCATATTGCTCTGTCCCAGGTCCGCGCCGCGGAGGTCCGCCTCGGACAAGAACGCCCCCTGAAAATCCGCGCGCCAGAGATGGGAATTCGCGAGAAACACTCCGTAGGCCTGCGCGTATCGGAATTTCGCGTTGGTCGAGCGAAGACCGTCGACGTAAGCGACCTGATCGTCGGCGCCGCTCCAGTTCGCAGGCCTGTGTGAAATCGAGGCCTCCGTCAGATCGGCGTATGGATCGAACGCCATCCACCAGAAGACATTTGCCGCCCATCTTCGAATGTTCGCCGGCCCGTACTGCGGCGCCCGGGTGCGATCGTGGGGCACGCCCGCAATCGTGCCTGCCGAGAGCAGCAACAGCACGACGCCAAGGGCGGTCGCAACCGATATGGGGTTGATCGCCTGGATCCTTGCAACCAACTGGTGCATCCACTTCTTCTCAAGAGACCACCGTTCCTGAGGCCGTCCGACTTTCGTTGAGGCATAGGCCGCAATTCCGGTTGCAATCACGGCCAGCAGCGCCTGCAGGATCGTGCCGTGGATCTCCTGCCGCGTCAGGTCGCGGGCCCAGAAAAGCAGGAGCGTGGCTGGCACAATCCAGTATGCCGCAAGCAATGACACACCCTTTTCCACCAGCCGCGTGGACGACGGATCGGGATTCATCCATCGGAAATGGGTGCGCAGCAACCCAGAGATCATCCCGGGGCCTCGATCGCCCAGTGAATGTCCGTCAGGGAAGATTGCGGGCAGCTCCATCACCGAATCCCACAATCGTTGAAGATGAAAATGGAATAGCAGGTAGAGGATGAACAGAGCGACCGGTACGATCAGATAGGATTCCGCAGTCGGCAGCGCGGCCGCGGCCACGTGCGAGTGCAGAAACGGAAATACAGCAGAATCGGTCAGGAACTGCGTGTCGCGCGTTTTCCAGATCACCAGCCACGAAACCACGCTCGCCACGGTCATGGCCGCGAAATAGCGAAACGCATTTTGCGACGCGCTCTGGAAAGCACCGACCACTTCGAATTCCATCAGCTGGGGCGGCAGCAGCGCGTCCCGAAGATTCGCTCCGGCGAACTGTCGTGGCACCAGCCCCATGGAGGTCTCAAGCGATGCGCCCTCCAGGTTTGCTCCCTCCAGGTTCGCGCCCACCAGACACGCTTCTTCTAGGTCAGCCCGCACCAGGCACGCGTCCCGTAGGTCCGCCAGCAGCAGGTCGGAAGCCCGCAGATTTGCGTCGTGAAGGTCGGCGAGACGCAGGTTCACGCTGATCAGATCAGAAGCCTCCAGCTCAGCCCCTGAAAGATCGGCCCGTTGACCGCTCCGGCCATGCGATTCCACCCATTCGCGATGACTTGCGAGTTTTTCATCGAATGCCCAATCCTTGTAGGCCCTGCGTGGCGCCTCGGGCGCCAGTGCGTCGGTTTCGGCAGGCACTTCCAGCGCCTCGGTGAGCTCGGCGTGGGAGTCCGTTTCCCGAACCTCAGTCTGGACGTCGCTTGCCAGCTCGGGATTCATTGTATCGGCGGGCGTTGGGTACGGACTTTCGTACGGCCATTGCGAATCATTTGCGCCCAGCCGCCCGGCATTTTCCTGTTTCTCGGAGACGGTATCAACGAGACCTTCATTGGCGCTGACACTTGCGACCGTATCGGCGCTCAACACAGGCTCCGGGTCGGTTCGCGAGGGTCCGTGGGCGGCTGCCCACTCCTCAACGCTCTGGGCCAGAGTGGATTCGGTCGACACATGGCTCAGGACCTCAACCAGCGCGTCGACACCGACCTCACTCCATGCCTCCGCGGGCACTTCGTCGCCTGCCTCCGGTTGAACCTGTTCGGGCGATGCTGGCGGAGCATCCGCTGCCTGTGGGGAACTCTGCTCGGAGGGAAACAGCTTCTCAAAATCGTCTGCCGCCGACGGCAGCTCTTCGGCCGCGATCACAGGTTCTGGCGTTGTCGCGGGAACTGCGAAATCCGCCGGCGCCGGTGCTGCGGCCTCGCAGGCAGTTTCAGTCACGATTTCCGCCCGCCCTTCGGTCTGCACCGCCTCGGCGGGATTCTGGTCGATGGGGAACTGCTTTTCAGGCGTGGTCTTTGGTGGACGCTTGAACGTCAGCAATCGCGCAAACAAGTTTCGTCGTTTCGGCGCTGCGCTGGCTGCCCGCTCCTCGGTTCTTTGTCCGGATGCGCCGTCTCGCTCGGAAGCTTTGTAATCGGCCGGTGAATCCGCAAACAGTTCGGCGAGCGCATCCGCCGCTGGAGGCAGATTACCAGCCGGTATCAATCCGCCCGGCGATTCCCGCAGCTCGGTTGGAGCTGTCGCCTGCGCGATCGGTCGAGTCTGTTCTCCCGACACAGTCTCCGCTGGGGGCGCGTCAAGGGTCTCTGGCGCAGCCTTCGGGCGTTCGTCTTCCTCTTCGACTGTGAATAAACGTTGGAAAAGTGGCGCCATTCTGAGTCCCTTTTTGCCCTCGAAAAACCTGAAGAAGCTCCCCAGTCACTCCGACAACTCAAGCGACCCACCGCTCGAATTGCCTGCAACTGGAGGGCAGCGAAAGGACGTCCTTTCGCCAATCCCCTACACCTGAAGTTTACCCTCCACAAGCTTATCGCGGACGCCCGTCACAATCTCCCTGTCCAGGAGTGCAATACCAGTACAGCTGGCCGTATTACCCATGGCATCGCTCCGCCCTTTTGGGACGAGTCCTGGGCCGCCGACAGCACCGGGGATCGAGAATTTGGAGGCTCGAGTCCGCGTCGCAAGCTTCCGGCTGCGCGAACGCCCGGGCGTTTTGATCTAGGGTGTGGAGCGCCTTGGGCCGTTTGTGATATGAAGGGTCCCGCATTCCCGCAGCAAGCGGTCGAACGACTTGAGAGGAGCGGTCCGAGATGGCGCTGGTGCTTCCCCCGAACGTATCGGAGAAAAACTTCCAGAAGGCTCTGGATGCGTTCGCGGGCGTCGTTGGCCGCCAGTGGGTCCTGTCGACCGAGGAAGATCGCAACACCTACATGGATATCTACGCGCCGGGCGACGGCGATGACCACACCCCCAGCGCCGCAGTCGGCCCCCAGTCTGCCGAGGAAGTCCAGGCCATCGTTCGCATCGCAAATCAATACAAGGTTCCTCTCTGGCCCATCTCGCGCGGAAAAAACCTCGGCTACGGCGCCGCCGCGCCGCGCATGAACGGCACAGTGGTCCTCGACCTCGGCCGGATGAAGCGCATCCTGGATGTCAACGAACGCTTTGGCTACTGCCTGATCGAGCCCGGCGTCGGCTTTTTCGATCTGTTCGCCTATCTTCAGGAACACAAGATTCCCCTGTGGATGTCGGTGCCGGCAAACGCCTGGGGCAGCGTGGTGGGCAATGCGCTTGAACGCGGCTACGGGTACACGCCTTATGGTGAAAACACCCGCAACATCTGTGGTATGGAAATCGTCCTGCCGAACGGCGAATTGGTCCGCACCGGTACTGGCGCAATGTCCAACAGTCCCTGCTGGCAACTGTTCAAGTATGGTTTCGGACCTTCGTGGGATCAGGTTTTCGTGCAATCGAACTTTGGCGTCGTAACGAAACTGGGAATGTGGCTGATGCCGGAGCCGGAAGCCACGCTCGGTTTGAACATCCAGTTGCCCAACCCGGACGACGTCGGCTGGGCGGTGGATGAGCTTGCTCCCCTGCGGCTCAACGGAGTGATCCAGCAGAGTCCCAGCATCGGGAACTCCCTACGGACCGCCGCCGTACAATCGCAGCGCAGCCAGTGGTATCAGGGCGAGGGCGCCATGCCGGACGATGTTCTGCGCGAGGTCCTTAATAAATTCAACCTCGGTTGGTGGGGCATCAGCCTGCGTCTGTACGGCTACGACGACGTCAACGAGGCACATGCGAAGATCATCAAGGCGGCCTTTGCCAAGCACACCCAGAAGGAGTTCGAGGTCGTCAAGTGGCATCGCGGCGACCCGATCGCAAATTCCGGAGCCGGGGTCCCCAGCGCCACCGCGCTGCAAATCATCAACTGGCGAGGCGGTCGCGGCGGCCACCTGGGATTTTCACCGATCCTTCCGCCCACAAGCGAACACGTACTCAAGCAGTTCCACAGCACCAAGAAGCGCTATGAGGAAATCGGCGTGGATTACTACGGATCGTTCACCCTGTTTGAGCGATATACAACCAACATCAACATGATGATCTACGACCGTGACGACACGGCAATGACCACCAAGGTCCGCTCCTTGTTCAAAGTGCTCGTCGCAGACGCCGCAAAAGAAGGCTACAGCGAATATCGCACCCACCTCTCAGACATGGACGACGTCGCGCTTACATTTGATTTCAACAATCACGCACTGCTTCGTCTGAACGAAACCGTCAAGGACGCACTCGATCCCAACGGAATCCTCGCACCCGGCAAACAGGGTATCTGGCCGAAGGCGTTTCGCGGGGTTCGCGCATGAGGACGAAACCGCGTTTCCGTTCGCTTGCCCCTTTCATGGTCTTTGCACTGACGATGTCGACTGCGATTGCGATTGGCATGGCGCGCCCGGGCTTCCCTCAAGTGAAGCGAGTGGACTACTCCGCACAGCAGTTTGAGGAAGGCAGTAGACTTTTTCATGCTCGCTGCGGCTATTGCCACCTCGCCGGAGGAACGGGCACGATCATGCTCGGTCGGCGTCTGGGGAAGGATCGCGCGCTGCTGGAATCTCGAAGCGACCTTACCTCTGAATACGTGAAGAAGATTACTCGTGTGGGTCTAAACAGCATGCCGCCACACACCCGCATCGAAGTTCCCGATAGTGAGCTCGATCTGATCGCAGCGTTCATCACACGACCCGCGTCTGCTCGCGCTCAGTTGCCTCCGGACGGGGCCGCCCATGAATAGACGCGATTTTCTCATGCGCGCTGGTGCCGCGGCGATCGTTCCGGCTGCGATTCCCGGCGCGATTTGGGGATCGAGTCCGGATGCCTCCCACATCTCGCCGGAACAAGCCGCCTCGCAGGCCAGCACCTCGATCACGGCGGTCGTCTACGATGAGCGTTATACCGATTGCGCGCTTTTCGCAGCCGCGCTCATCCGTCAAGGAGCCGTTGGATTTCCGGTCAGTGGCGATTCTGCGCAGCTCTGGTACGGATTGCTGGGCGCGCACCTCGCGCAACGCCCCGGTCGCGTCGCCGGACTCACAACGTATGCCGATTTTTCGATCTCGCAAGCTTGCGGCAGGGAACTGAATCTGGCCGCACTATACGAAGGTGCGCACGACGGGCGCCGATTGAAAACCAACCTGAAACATCGGATCCGCGCAGCCGGCGATGTACGCGAAATCTGCGAGGCTTTCTCGGGAGCCGATGGCCTCTGGCCCGAGTCTGTCGCGAATGCTCTTTCCCGCTTGCCTGAGACCCGCGACCTGGCAATTCGAAATCTGGCGACGGCGACCACGCCGCGCTCGCCTGACCATCCGGGCTATCTCGCTTCCTGGCTTCTCGCTGCGAGATCGCTGGCCTAGCGCGGGCCGTGACGCGCTCCTTGCAGGGAGCACCAATATGATTCGCAGCGTGGCGGCAGTACTGGCCGGGATCGTTGTTCTGACGATCCTGTCGTTTGCGATCGAGGCCGCGGCAAATCCGTTGGTGCTGCGAGCGTTTCCTGATGCGCTAGGAGTCGGCGCTCCGCTCCGTCACGCCCTGCCCGCCAGGCTGTTCATGATGGCCTACACGATGCTATCGATTGCGGCGGGCGGCTATGTCACCGCCTGGATCGCGCGCAGCGCGAAAGTCTGGCACGCAGTGGTTATGGGCGCGATCGAACTTGCTCTAACCGCCTACGCCATGTTCGAACTTCCACACCAAGCGCCGCTGTGGTCCTGGCTCACCGGCATGGTTCTATTGGTGCCCGCGGCCTGGCTGGGAGCCGTATTCCGCGTGAAACATTCGAGCGGCGACTTGCAAAACGCTTCGTAGCAGCCTCGATCGCATGGAATCCGGAAGCAGGCAGGGAACCCTGCGCGCTTAAGGCGGCTGAGATGCGGGCGGACGGCTTAGCCGAAAATCGCGCTGCCGCAACCGGCCCGCGCGGTTGCCTTCGCTCGCCACTCCGGGTAACCTGCCTGCGGTCTACCGAAGGAGGATCCATGAGGAAGTTCGCGTGTAGTTTGGCGGTCTGCCTTGCGGCGATGGCACTCGGACTGCCCCTGCGCGCGCAGGCACCGAAAGCGTCCGATTTTCCGGCGCCGAAGCCCGCATTTCCCGGCCAGACGAACGCTCCAGCGCCGCAGAAAGCCTCCCCGCCCTTAACGGTCGACACAATCGTCGGACGACTGAGCAGCCCGTGGGCCATGGCATTCCTGCCCGATGGCAAGATGCTGATCACCGAACGCAACGGCGCCATGCGTATAGCCAGGATGGACGGCGTCTATTCCGCTCCCATCGCCGGAGTCCCCGGCGTCAAGGTCGTTGCCGCGCAGAGTTTGCACGACGTCGTGCTCGATCCGCACTTCGCCCAGAATCGTCTGATCTACTTCAGCTATTTCGCGCCCCCGCCGGGCGAAGATCCCGCGGTCTGGCCTAACTCGTTTTTCTACGCCCAGGTTACCGACAAGCCGCTCTCGGAGCGCCGCACCGCTTCGATTGGTACCGAACGGGTCGCCCGGGCACGCCTCAGCAACGACGAAAAAAGCCTCGAGAACGTTCAGGTGCTTCTCGATGGTTTGGATCGTCGTGTCGTATTCGCACCCGATGGAACGCTCTACGTGACCGGCGCGGACCGTTTCCGGTTCTACGATTCGAAAATGGACTCAACGGATCACGAAATCACTGATCCTGACATTCTGCGCAACTTTACGGGCCGCGTCGCCCGCATAAATCCGGACGGCTCGATTCCCAAGGACAATCCGTTTCTCGGTCAGGCCACCGTGCTGCCGGAAACTTTCTCCTACGGCCACCGCGATCCGGAGGGCGCAGCGATCAATCCCAAAACCGGTGAGCTCTGGATGGACGAACATGGACCGCTTGGCGGGGATGAGATCAATATCATTCGCGCGGGCAAGGATTACGGCTGGCCCAATGTTTCCTATGGCCGGCAATATGCAGGAGGAGTCGTCGGCAAGGGTGCTCATGCCAAGGAAGGTACCGAACAGCCCATCTACTTTTGGTATCCGGACATAGGGCCCTGCGGAATGATGTTTTACACCGGCGACATGTTTCCGGAATGGAAGGGAAATCTTTTCATCGGCGCGCTGTACGGGAAATTCCTGGTGCGCCTGGTCCTGGACGGAGACCGCATCGTGGCCGAAGAGCACCTGCTGGTCGATCTTGCGCAGCGCATTCGGGGCGTACAACAAGGCCCTGACGGTTCCGTGTACGTCATCACCGACGCCGGAAACATCCTGCGTCTGACGCCCAAAAAATAGCTGGCAGAAGCTTAGGGATTCCGGAGCGGCAACTTTTCCACCGGTGTGACCTTCGTGCCATCCTGTGCGAATTCAAATCGCAGAATCCATTCACTCGACGTGTTCTGGCCGTTCGCTTTCGCCGGCGCGAATTGCCAATCTCGTGCAGCTTTCATCGCCAGATTCGCAAAGTATTTGCTCGGCCCCGCGGAATCCAGATCCACTCCCACCACCTTGCCTGCCCCGTCCACTTGCACGCGAACGCCGACTCGCACCGCGCCACGGATCGTATCAAGCGCGCTTCGCGGAATAACGGGCAATGCCTGATGAAGTACCGTGCCCCCCGCGAATTCACCTGACGCTTGCTTGATCGCGGGCGCCGGTCGCGCAGTTGCGGCCGGGACCGAAGGCGCGGGACTCGGACTTGATTTCTTGGCGGCGATCTTTTCGGTTGGTTTGCCAGCTTCGAGCGGCGTGGGTTTCGGCTGCGTTTGCGGTTGCGTTACTCGGGACGACCCAGGTTGAGGCGAAGTCGCCAGATGCCGTTGGAACAGCCTTGAGCCCGCGAATAGCATGACGAGCGCGATAGCTCCGATCGCGATCACCGGAATCGCAAATCCGTGACTCGGTGATTGATCGGCGCCCGGTTCGGGTTCTATCGGCGGCTGGGACGACTCGGCTGCTCTTGGAACGCGTACGACTTGCTGCGCCGTCACGCGTGGCTCGATGCGCGTTTCTCTTCCCGGCGGGGGCGCATCGGGATCCAGCCGCGCGCCAATTCCTGCGAGCGTACATCGGCGCTGCGGATCCCGCGCGAGGCATTGCCGCACGATATCGCCAAACGGCGCCGGAATCGCTCTCGGTAGCGCTGGCTCCTGTTGTCCCTTCCATTCCCACGTCGGCAGCTGCTGCGTCAGCACTTCCACCAGCGTTACGCCCAGCGACCAAACGTCTCCCGCGGCGGAACCCCCTCTCGTTCCAGTCTCGGGCGCGTCATACACGCTCGCCTTGCCGCGATCCGGGCGGGTCTCCCGCGCCGGACCAATCCCGTCGCTTGAAATCTTAAGCTCCTCGCCGACCGCCAGGATGTTGGAAGGTTTAACGTGTCCGTGAACCAGCCCCTTGCCGTGGAGAAATGCCAGCGCCTGAATGACAGGCCCCAACATATCGCGTGCCTCGGCAGCCGACAGGGCGCGCTGCGGAATAATCTGCGAAAGGTCCTCATCGGCGCATTCCATTACTGCGTAGACCATGCGCGCACCGCCCACCTGGCAGCGCCCGGTATGAAACACGCGCAATAAATGCGGATGCGTCAGGTTTGCCGCCAGCGCCCAGCGCGCAAGTTGAGCCTCGGCATTCTGAGCATCGGCGGCAATCAGCTTGATCGCAGCCTTTTGCTCAACGAATTCGGTCAGAAACACAGGGGCGCGTTCTGTGCCTCCCAGGTACTGGCGCAGGTGGAATTTCCCGTCGGCAACCTGGCCTTCCCATTGCTTCCAGGCTTCGACCATTGCGTTCGCGCGCGTATCTGCCTGTAACACGGTCCCTCCCGCGAATCTGATATTTGGTGCAATGAGTTCAAGCCGCGCCGGGCTGGGGCATTCGCCGGCTGCTGCAAGCGCGAGGTCTCACCGGATGCCACATTCGCAACGGGAAGTCCCCCGGAAATATAGTCGTCCTATTGGAGCCGAAAAGTAAAATGGTGCTTGCCCAAAAGCACAAGTCGTCCGGGCGGACGACCGGGAATGGCGCACAGGACTACTGTTTTCGACGAAACACTGATTCGTCCTTCATCATTTCGTTGTACCGCTGCAAGTCCTCGTTGTTTTCGACGCACTCGTACTCCTGCAGGCGAGTTCCGGGACGCAGCATGATCGTCCCGTGCCGCGTCCACGGCCCGGTGAATACGACGGGATCCTCGACTGTGTCCTCATACAGGATCGTATTCAGGTCGACGCGTGTGAATTTCTCGACCACGTGGAGCTTCTCGCTGTGAATCGTTCCCACGCCCGCAAGCCAAGTCTTGTCATTGAAGCCGGTAACGTCCACGACCAGGGTATCGCCTTCCCAGTGCCCGACCGAGTCTCCCATGTAGCTGGGATCAAGGTCGTCGGGATGTTTCGCGTCAATGGGAATCAGCCGGAATTCGTGGAACACCTCGAACAGCATTACCACCATTTTTGGCGTCTGCACGATCTGCATCGGGAAGAGCCCCATGAGGGTGGTTCGCGGTACACCGGGCGGCAGACATCGCACCATGGGTTCGTCAACGCCACGCCGCTCATAGGATTCCTGCACCTTCTTCTGGGCCCATTCCTGATAGGGCGGCGGGGGCTGGGTGCCCTTAATCGCAAAGGGTGTAATTGGAACGTTGCCCGGGACGAATCCTCCGTCGACATTGGCTTGTTCCCAGGTTCCGATGCGATTGCTGCCTCCCTGCCAGACTCCGGTCATGTCCGGCTTGCCTTCAGGTGTTCGCGGAACCTTGGTGCTGGGGTCGTCGGTTTTCTGCTGCGCGGAGGCCGCGGCGGGGAATACGAGCAGAGCAGCAAAAGCCGCGATCCTGAAACAGTATTTCACGATGGGACCTCCGTTCGAATCCGACTTATGAATCACTGTTTTGCGGCTTCCAGCAGTTGAGTCCGAACAATGACTCGAGAGTCCTTGGAGACCTCGGCAAGTTTTCCGCTCACTAGTTGGGCGGCGCCGCTGGGGCCGCAGGCGATGCGCCCGGCGCGGTACCGCCACCATCCCCGGTGCCAGGCGGCGGACCGAAATAGAATTTGCGCCCGTCCTTCAGCGTGACTTCACGCGAGTGGCCCCAGGGGCCGCCGACGCGCGACTGCCACCCGGTCATGGTGATCTCGTCACCGACCTTCACAGTTTCGTCGCGCCGCCAGCCGGATCTGTAGAGCACGCTTGGCGGGAAACCCTCCATTTTCCAGTTGGTGACCTTGCCATCTTTGTCTCTTACGTCGAGATATATGAAGCAATGTGGGTTGGTCCACTCGATGTTCGTGACGACGCCCGTGAGCGAGATTGGTTTGTTGGCATCGTACTCGACGCCGAACGAGTGGTGCGCCCGGGCGGGCGCGCTTGCAGCCAGCGCCAGCACGATTCCCCCGAAGCAAACGGCCAGAGACCTAAGGTTCGTCACCCATTTCCCCCGAAATTCCCTTCAGCATAGACGCCCGAGCAACAGAGGTCAAGTTCACGCGCGAGTTCGCAGACTCTGGTCCTCGTGTCTACATTCCAGTTCTGCGGTTGTCCGGCGTGGACATGAGCACTACAAAGAGCTAACGTCGTGTGTGCACTTCGGAGGACTTTATGGCCAATGATTCGCACCAGAGAGCTGCTGAGTTTCACGAACTTGCCGCGCACGCTCATCGCGTCGCCGCCATGCACCATGGCAAGGAAGACCACCAGACCGGGCACGAACACGCCAAACAGGCCATGGAGCATTCCGCCAAGGCCTACCAGAGGTCGCAGGAAGCTCTGGAGCAATCGGCCATGTTTGCAGGCGGCCAGGGGACAAAGAAACACTGACCAAGGCCTAGGATTCGCCTTTCGTGCGATGGGATTGGGGGCTCGCAGATCTCGTTGTGCGGCTACCAGACCGTCGCATCGACGTCACGTTTTGGCGAGTTCAGCCTTGAACCGATTTTCGACCTCGTGACGAGTCAGCGGTTTATTCGCGTTGTCTACCACGATCGAATATACGATTTCATTTCTTTCAATCTGCGCGGTAATGAAGGCACCCACGTCCAGCAGGGTCTGGTTGGTGAATTTCACCTTCCTGCCGTCTTCCAGCGTCTTGATCCATTCCTCAGTGGGCATAGAAGTTCTCAAATGCGCGGTGCTGAAGTTCCGCAAAAGCCGTTCGAATAATCGTCTTAACTCTTAAACCGGCCCCATATCGGTCGCCCGAGCGAAATTTGGGAAACCGCCCCTGATCCCGTAGCCGCTGCCGACTACGAGCCGGCGGCTGTGGGCCGCTGCCGCTTCCGGCGCGTCCGATTCGCGGCGGCCAGGATGGCAACCTCGTCTCGGGCGGACATTGCCATCCGAGGCGCCGCCATCTCTCTCTTGACGCCGGCCAGGACCACCTTGTTGGGGGTCCTCTTGACCCTTTTCTTGCGCATGACCAGAGGATGTTCTCGTAACCCCAACAAAGCTGTTCTGTTATGCACATGTGCTCGCGGGGTTGAGACATTCACCTGCCAGTTCGAAGCTGCCGGCGGCGAGGCCTCGGAAGGCGTTGCGCCCCCACGCCAATCGGTGAAAAGTGTTTCAACAGGGCCGTGTTCCCAATCGCCGCGACTTTCAGCCGGACAATTCGACCGCCCGGCTCCCTTTGAAGGTGAGCACAATCGGCTGCGTCCACGGCGCTTTCGCAGTATGCTGGTGCGGCGAGCGAGTTCGAGCCGAGGAGGGAATCGCGTGGACGCGAAAACGTCGCCAGCATCGAAGCCGGGGGCGCGGATTGAATCCGACTCCATGGGCAAGATCGAGGTCCCAAGCGGCCGCTACTACGGCGCGCAGACCGCCCGATCATTGATCCACTTCGACATTGGCACCGACAAGATGCCGCCTGAGCTGATCCGCGCCTTTGGAATCCTGAAAAAGGCCGCGGCGCTGGTCAACCAGGACCTCGGAAAGCTTTCCCCGGACAAAGCGAAGCTAATCGTTGAGGCCGCCGACGAAGTTATCGCCGGAAAACTCGACTCCCATTTTCCACTGCGCATCTGGCAGACCGGCAGCGGGACGCAGACCAACATGAATGCGAACGAGGTCATCTCGAATCGGGCGATTGAGATCTCCGGCGGCGCGATGGGCAGCAAGAATCCCATCCATCCGAACGACGACGTCAACATGTCGCAGTCCTCAAACGACACCTTTCCTACAGCAATGCACATCGCCGCGGCGTCGCGTGTGGCCGAGGCACTGATTCCCGCCGTCGAGCGATTGCGCGACGCGCTGAACGCGAAGGCTCGCGAGTTTGGCGACGTGGTCAAAATCGGCCGCACCCACCTCATGGATGCGACACCGCTGACCGTGGGGCAGGAGATGTCGGGCTGGTCGAGCCTGCTGGACCGCGATGTCGCGCGGCTCAAGGAAGTGCTGCCGGGACTCTACGATCTGGCCATTGGCGGAACAGCTGTCGGCACGGGCCTGAACTCGCCGCCGGAGTTCGCCGAGCGCGCTTCAAAGAAGATCGCCGAGCTGACCGGTCTGCCGTTCCGATCGCACCCCAATAAGTTCGCAGCGCTTTCGGCCCACGACGAAATCGTGTTCGCCAGTGGGGCGCTCAAGACACTGGCCGCTTCGCTGATGAAGATTGCCAACGACATTCGTTGGCTTGGCTCGGGCCCACGCGCAGGCCTGGGCGAGCTGATGCTCCCGGAGAACGAGCCAGGTTCTTCCATCATGCCCGGCAAGGTGAATCCCACGCAGTCCGAGGCGATGACCATGGTCGCCGTACAGGTGCTCGGCAACGACGCAGCGATCGGATTCGCCGGCACGCAGGGAAATTTCGAGTTAAACGTCTTCAAGCCGGTGATGATTCACAATTTCCTGCACTCCGTGCGGCTGCTTACCGATGCGTGCCGGTCGTTCACCGATCACTGCGTCCAGGGAATGGAGCTGGATCGCCAGCGCATCGAGCAGTACGTGAAAAATTCGCTGATGCTTGTGACCGCCCTGAACCCGAAGATTGGCTACGACAAGGCTGCGGAAATCGCCAAGAAAGCCCACCACGAGCGAATTAGCCTGAAAGAAGCATGCCTGAAACTCGGCTACCTGACGGAGAAGGAATTCGACGAAATCATCCGCCCCGAGAAAATGACCCGCCCCTAGTTTGATACTTTCGACCAGGACGCTCAGCACTATTGCCGGCTCAGGGGCGCGCGCATGGTCCGCAGAACGCCCGGCGCTTGCCTCTTTGACGACACGTAGCAAATCGCACGGGCAACGGTTGGGATGACGGGATACTATCGTGGGGCTCCGGCGGGCCGACGCCCAGCCGACTCGCTGGGGGGTGTTTACAGCAGACCGGGTCAACCCGGATCAGGAGGAACTTTCGATGAAGAATCGGCTCATGTACGTGATCGCGATCCTCGCACTGGTTCTCGCGCTGGCGTTTCCGGTGGTGGCACCGGCAGCTCCGCCGGCTCCCAAGCCCCAACCCACCCCCGCCGCAGCAGCTGCAGCCCAGCGGCACCACCACATCCACGACGCCATTGACGCCTTGCGCGCCGCACGAACTGACCTGACCGAGGCTCCGCATGATTTCGGCGGACATCGCGCAGAAGCCGTTCGGGCCATCGACGAATCCATCCATCAACTTCAGATCTGCTTGCAGTACGACAAGTAGCTGAGAGCCGAGCTCAGCCTGGCTTGCGGCGCGACGCAGTTACAGAGCGCGCTGCAAGCCGGGTGATTTGCTGTCTTTCCCCGCTGCATGGTTCCTTGCGCTGGATGCGCGCGCCCCGATCGGTTGATTTCCGCGGTTGCCCACAACGAAATTCTGCAGCCGTGCCACAGGGCTTGCGCACGGGCACGACGAAAAAGAAAATGCCGGGTACACCGTGCCCTCGCCGACAGCCTCAAACCGAGTGCCTGCTCGGGGAATTAGCGGGTGACGGTAGACGTGGGACGCGCGGAACTGATTTGGTGGACGATCTGCGCGGCCAGTTTTTCGCTCGTAGAGCAGGTGGACTCGTTAATACGGCACTGGGCAATCGTCATCTTGCAGCCGCAGATGCAGTTCTCCGAGTTCATGCGCTTCAGAGCCAGGCGCTTCTGCACCGGTGTGAGGCCGCGGAAATCCACGCCGGGGAGTTCGGTTGCGTTTGCGGCGTTTTTCAGGAAAATCTGGCCGTTGTCCACAAAGGTTTCAATCGGCGTGTCCACGTGTTCGCCAAGAAGAGCGCGTATTTCGCGGTCGTATACTGCTGTCGGGAACAGCCCGACATGCTTCTGCACCACGTGACCATCGGTATTCACCAGAAACGACGTGGGTAGCGCCGGAACCCCGCCATACTCCGCGGAAATACCGTTGCTTCCCATCACGATGGGATAATTGATCCCCGCATCACGCGCGAAATCACGCACTTCCTCCGGGGTTGCGTCCTCATCTTCCGAGATGCCGACGATTTGCAGGCGATCCTTGTAGCGAGTGGCGAGATCGATCATCTCCGGGATTTCCTCGCGGCAGGGCGGGCACCATGTCGCCCAGAAATTGACGATCACCACTTTGCCGCGCCACCCGGCCGTGGACAGGACGTGTCCCTCGATGTCATTCACCAAAAACGGCGGCATGGGTCCGGCGTTGCTGGCGAAACGGATGACCTTGGGCGTGTCATCCTCATCGTCGGAGTTGCTGTCGGGCGAAGTTTCCTGCTGCGCGCCGTGAGCAGCCGGGGCGCTCCGCTTAGAGGAAGCGCGGTTTGAGGCCACGACCTTAAGGATGTGAGTGGTGGCTAGCGCCACGGCAAGGAAACCGAGGGCCGCCGCAACAACGAGAGCGAGGATATGGAGCCTTTTCATTGTCGGGGCACCGGGGCCGGTTCCATAAACCATTATGCGGCAGAGGCCCGCGCGGCACAACGCCGCCTGAATAGACAGCTGGAAAGTGGGAACGGCCTGCCGGTGTCCCGAATTACAGAAATGGCTTGGAAAAAAGGGGAGCGAAGCCCGCTGGGCGCGGCACCGTGCGATAATCCACCAGGAACAATCACCGAAAATGCGCAATATCAAGCTCACCATTGCCTACGACGGGGCGGAATTTCATGGCTGGCAGCTGCAGCCGGGCGTTCAAACCGTTCAGGGCGCACTCATCGACGCGGCGTCCAAGATCACCCAAGAGAAGGTATTCATTCAAGGCGCAAGCCGCACGGATGCCGGGGTTCACGCACTGGGGCAAGTGGCGCATTTTAAGACGCAGTCGGCGCTGTCTGCTACGGAATTTCAGCGGGCGCTGAATGCCCTGCTACCTCCGGCAATCCGCGTCGTTGCCGCCGAAGAAATGGGCCCTGAATTTCACGCGAGGTGGCAGGCACAGGGAAAGACCTACCGCTACCGGATCTATCGCGGGCGCGTGCTGCCGCCGTTTGAGTACCGCCGGGCGCTACACTATCCGTGGGCTCTCGATGAGGCTGCGATGGCAGAGGCCGCAAGGAAATTCGAAGGCGAGCACGACTTCACCTCGTTTGCCGCGTCTTCTGGATCAGAGGAGGATGACCGCGATCGCAACATGATTCGCGTCATCCATTCATCGGAAATCGTAAGGGAGCCAGATCGCGAGGAGATTGCCTATGTGGTGCGCGGGCAATCGTTCCTGCGGTACATGGTTCGCAAGATTGTGGGGACGCTGATCGAGGTTGGAAAGGGAAGGCTTGTACCGGACGACATTCCGAAATTGTTCGAGTTGCGCGACCGCTCGCGCTCCGGACCCACGGTCGCACCCGAAGGACTTTACCTGGTGTCGCTTGAATTTCCGGATCCGACCGATTCGCTTGCGTCCGCGGCGTCGCGCCGTCGCGTCGCGTCCTAGCTCCGAGCGGTGGTTACCGAAGTCACAACCCCCGGAATCATGTAGAATCTGCGGGAATGGAAGCCCTTCGCACGTGAACCACGAGCTCATCCACGATTGGAACAGCCATTCAGCGCCGGATATTCCCGCGGGGCGCCAGGTGTTGGTCGACGATGAGACGCTGCGCGACGGCCTGCAGAATCCCTCGGTGCGCAATCCTTCGATTGAGGAAAAAATCGAGATCGTCCATCTGATGGACTCGCTGGGGATTGATACCGTAAACGTCGGGCTGCCCGGCGCCGGCCCGCGCGCGTTCGCCGATGCCGAGGCGCTGGCGAGGGAGATCTTCGGCTCGAAGATGAAAATTCGCCCGCATGTCGCCGGGCGGACGCAGCGGCAAGATATTCAGGCGATCATCGAACTTTGCGACCGCGTGGGTCAGCCGATGGAAGCGGCTCTGTTCCTGGGCTCGAGTCCCATTCGGCGCCTGGCGGAGGACTGGACCGTCGACTATTTGCAGCGCACGACCGAAGACGCAGTGAAGCAGGCGGTCTCAGCCGGGCTGCCGGCGATGTATGTCACCGAGGACACGGTTCGCACCGATCCAGCGACGATTGTCGCGCTGTATTCGACGGCGATCCGCGCAGGAGCTCGCGCGATCGTGCTCTGCGATACGGTCGGACACGCAACGCCGCGTGGAGCATACAACCTGGTCAAATTTGCAATCGACGAGGTCGTGAGGCCGTCAGGGGAGAAGATCCGCGTGGATTGGCACGGGCACAACGACCGGGGACTCGCGGTCGCGAATTCGATCGCGGCGATTGATGCAGGTGCCGACCAGGTGCACGCTGCGGCCCTTTCGCTCGGGGAACGTGTTGGCAACACACCGATGGAAATGATGCTCGTGAACCTGCGGCTGCTCGGGGTGATCGACCGCGACCTTTCGCAACTGAAGAAATACTCGGAAACTGTGGCGCGCTCAACCGATACCGTGATCCCGCCTAATTATCCGATCGTCGGGCGGGATGCTTTTCGCACGCAGACCGGTGTCCACGCCGCCGCGATCGCCAAGGCGTACAAGAAGGGCGATCTGGAACTGGCCGACGCAATCTACAGCGGCGTGCCGGCTCACATGTTTGGGCTCGAGCAGATCATCGAGATTGGGCCCATGAGCGGGCGGTCGAACATCGTTTACTGGCTCGGGAAGCGGGGGATTGCCGCAAGCGATGAGATCATCGATCGCATTTTTGCGGCTGCGAAACAGTCGGCGTGCGTGTTGTCAGAATCGGAAATTCTGGCGCTTGTAGGCAAATCGGCGCGGCAGTGAAAGATTCCGGGCTTGCCGCTGCCCAAGTAGGAGGAGTGGCTACAGCCATGGCGACGATGCAAGCTCGATCGGAGATTCTGGTTCGGCCGCTCGCGGAGCGCGATCTCGGCGAGGCGGCCCGGATTCTTTGCCTGGCGTTCGGAACATTCCTGAGAGTTCCGAATCCGGAGCGATTTTTGGGCGATGCCGACATGGTCCACTCCCGGTGGAAGGCCGAGCCCTCCGCTGTGCTCGCCGCTGAACACAATGGAAAGTTGATTGGATCGAATTTCTTAGCGCATTGGGGCAGCTTTGGCTTTTTCGGTCCGCTGACTATTGAACCGGAATACTGGAACCGTGGCGTGGCCCAACAGCTGCTCGTGCCGACAATGGAGATATTCAAGCGTTGGGGCACGCGCCACATGGGCCTCTACACGTTTTCAGACAGCCCGAAGCATCTGGCGCTGTATCAGAAGTTTGGTTTCTGGCCGCGAGACCTGGTGGCGCTGATGGCCAAGCCCCTTGGCGAGACACCGGATACAGTCGTCCAGGACCGAGCGCGTCTCTCTGCGGCTTCACCGAACGATCGCTCCGGCCTGCTTGCAGCCTGCCGGGAAGTAACCGACGCGAATTTCCAGGGCCTGGATGTTGGTATAGAGATTCGGGCAATTGCTGAGCAGGGTTTAGGCGACACCATACTTGTGTGGAATGACCAAAAACTCGCAGGGTTTGCGGCCTGCCATACAGGCGTCGGAAGTGAGGCCGGAAGCGGAGTCTGCTATGTGAAGTTTGCAGCCGTGCGACCCGGACCGCAGGCTCGCGAAGATTTTGTCAGGCTGCTCGGTCAAGTGGAAGCGTTTGCTCGTACAGCGGGCGCACAGAAGATTACCGCCGGGGTGAATCTCGCTCGCCGGGAGGCGTTTCAAGCGATGATCGCCGCCGGATTTCGTAACGACAGACAGGGTATCGCGATGGAGACGGGCGACGCGACCAGCGGCTACAATCGCGCCGGTGTTTTTATCCTCGATGACTGGCGCTAGAACGGGCATCCCAAGTTTCTGACAGGCTAGAAGCCGCATCCATCAGGAGATCGATGTCCCTCGCCTCGCTTCAGACGTCACCAGCGGCACGAATCGCGTGAAACGCGCTCTCATCTGCGGTATCTTTCTATGGATGGCTACACTCTCGGCTCGCGCGACCGACGATTCTGTTGGAAAACTTGCCGGCGATCCGGCTTGCGCACGTGCCCTGCAGTGGATTGACAAGAGCGCCGCATGGATGACCGACCAGCAGATCCGCCTGACGGAAATTCCAGCCCCGGAATTCGACGAAGTCCGCCGAGGCGAGGCCCTCCAGCAACTGTTCGCGGCCAGTGGGTTTCAGGTCCGCATCGACAAGACCGGGAATGTGATCGGGGAAAGGCCGGGCTCCGACACCAAGAGCGTGATACTTCTGGCCGCGCATCTGGACACAGTGTTTCCCGCAGGAACGGACGTGGTTGTGAAGCGCGACGGCAGCCGTCTGCTCGCTCCCGGAATTGCCGATAACGGAGTCGGGCTTGCGTCGCTCGCCGGACTCGCGCGGGCGCTTGCGGAATCGCGAGTGCGCACGACGAAGACGATTGTCCTGGTCGGAGACGTCGGTGAAGAAGGCGAAGGAAACCTGCGCGGGATGCGCGCGCTGATGGACAGCTACGGCGCGCGGCTTTCGGCGGTGATTGCGGTCGATGGACCGTCGACCGACCACATCACGACACAGGGTATCGCGTCGCGTCGATTCCAGGCCAGCGTCACAGGTCCTGGCGGCCACAGCTGGTCCGATTTTGGCGCGCCAAACCCGATTACGGCCATTGCGCGCGGGATCGTGAAGTTTTCTGCGACTTCCGTTCCGACCGACCCTCGAAGCTCGTTCAATTTCGGCACGATTGAAGGCGGCACTTCGGTCAACTCGATCCCGTCGAGCTCGGCCGTGAAAATTGATCTGCGTTCGGAGGACGAAGCAGAACTCGGCCGCCTCGAAACGGCGCTGCGCGATGCGATGCAGGCGGGCGTGAAAGAGGAGATCTCCGCCACGCAGTCTGCCGCGGGTGCGCTTGAATTGAATTTCCGCTCGCTGGGCACTCGCCCCGCGGGGAAGTTGCCAGACGATTCTCCGCTGGTTCTGGCGATCCGGAATGTGGACCGTTATCTGGGGAATCGTTCGCGGCTGGAACGCAGCTCGACGGACGCAAACATTCCGCTCTCGATGGGAATTCCGGCGGTGGCGCTTGGCGGGGGAGGGCGCGGCGGCGGCTCGCACACGCTGGAGGAATGGTACGACCCTTCCGGGCGCGAGCTGGGACTGAAGCGCCTGTTTCTGACTGTTGTCTCACTCGCCGGGGTTGATCGCTGAGAATCCTCGCTTCGCGATTTTGTCCACGTCTGCCCTAGACACTGCTCGAGCATATTGCGGCGCGGCTTGCCCCGATTCCACTCTCCGCATAGACTCGGTCCCGTGATCTTGAGAAACGCGTCATGATGAGTAAATCCCTGCGCGCGGACTTCGCACTAGGAGCCTGTGCGCTGATCTGGGGCGCGACGTTCGTGGTGGTCAAGGACGCGCTCGCCGACGTGTCCGTGTTTGTGTACCTGGCGATGCGCTTTGCGCTTGCGGCCGCGATCATGGCGATCCTGTACTGGCGGGCGCTCGCGAAATTGACGCTCGCATCGATATGGGCCGGGGTGCAGATCGGCATCTTCATGTTCTGCGGCTACGGATTTCAGATCGTCGGACTGAAGCTCACGACTCCTTCCAAAGCGGCCTTCATTACCGGGTCAAGCGTGGTAATCGTCCCGCTGTTTCTTGCGACCTTTGCCAGGCGGCGCATCGGGCGATGGACCTGGGCCGGATCGGTTGCCGCACTTGCGGGTCTGTATTTTCTTTCGGTTCCGCGCGAGGGGATATCTGGGCTCAATCGTGGCGACCCGATTGTCTTCGGGTGCGCCGTCATGTTCGCACTGCATTTAATCTTCATCGGGCGTCATGTCAAGCAGCACTCGGTTGCGGCACTCAGCTTCCTGCAAGTCGCGACGACCGCGTGCCTGTCGTGCGTGACGTTGGGGGCCGTTTCCGCAACTGGCTGGGAGCAGCCGAGACTCGACTGGACACCCTATCTGGTGTTCGCAATCCTGTCGACAGCGATCGGCGCAACGGTGATCTGTTTTTCGCTGCAGACCTGGGCCCAACAATACGCTTCGCCTGCGCATGCGGCGATTCTGGTGAGTCTCGAGCCGGTGTTTGCCGCTCTCACGTCGCTTGTTTTCGCTCATGAGCATCTCGCAGGCCGCACTCTAGGGGGCGCCGGGCTGATCCTGGCTGGCATTCTGCTTGCGGAATGGAAGGGGTCGGTTGAGAGCCTCCCCGCCGAAATTCCCGCGTAACCTTTGGCCGCGCTGGCCGTTTATCTGGTAGAGAACGCGTTCTGCGGAGAATCTGTTGAAGGCTCTGAAAAAGGGACCAGACGAACGTCTCCTGATCGAGGCGGCACAGAAGGATCCTGCCCGCTTCGCGGAGCTGTATGACGATAATTTCGAACGCGTCTACGCCTACGTGTCACGGCGCGTGCAGAACCGCCCCGACGCAGAGGACCTGACGGCGGAAGTTTTTCATCAGGCGCTCGCCAAGATCGCCCAGTTCAGGTGGCAGGGAGTGCCCTTCTCAGCCTGGCTTTACCGGATTGCCGCGAACGCCATCGCCGATCGCTGGCAACGCGCGGGCAGGGAGAAAGGAAGTCCGGTCGCGGACGACCCCCCGGATGTTTCCGACCGCGGGAATCCGGAGGAGCTGGAGCGCCAGGCCGGAATCTTGCGTCTGGTTGCGGAACTTCCAGCCGACCAGCGTCGTGTGATCCAGATGCGGTTTGCTGAAGAAAAGGGCATCCACGAAATCGCACGGGAACTCAAGCGCACCTCCGGCGCCGTCAAGCAGCTCCAGTTTCGCGGGATTCAGAACCTGCGCGAGCAACTCGGGAAAGGGCGCCGCAGGAAACTGGGTGGACCAGATGCCTAAGCCAACTCCGAGCGAACAACTCGATCTTGTAGTGGAGCGACTGCTCGGGCGAGCCGACCAGCCGGGTTCCCGCCGCGAAGCTGGGCGGCCGTTTGACCCGCGCTTTGCCCCGGTAATGGAGGTTGTGTCGGCCCTCCGCGATCTTCCGCGCGGGGATTTCAAGGCCCGTCTGAGGGCTGAATTGAATAGGAGAGCGACCATGGCAACGAGTGCAAAATCGATGTCGCAGGTTTCACAAGCTGCAGTGTCCTACCTGGCTGTGAGGGATGCGTCTGCCGCGATCGAGTTTTACAAGAAAGCCTTTGGCGCAATTGAGACCGTGCGTCTGACCGACCCCAGCGGAAAAATCGCCCACGCAGAGATCAGCATCGGCAATTCGTCCATTTATCTGGCTGAGGAAATGCCCGGATGGCAGAACCCCAGCCCCGATACTCTTGGAGGCTCAGCGGTGACCATCGTTTTGAATGTGGCCGATGTGGATTCCGTGGTGCGCCAGGCCGTCGAGGCCGGTGCGAAACTGCTCGCCCCGGTCATGGATCAGTTCTATGGCGAGCGCAGCGGGAAGTTGACGGACCCGTTCGGCCACGTGTGGCGTGTCTCGACGCGGATCGAGGACCTCTCGAATGAGGAGATGCGCCGGCGATTTGATGCGCTGATGAGCCAGGCTGGGCAAACCGCGAGGCCGGCCCTTCCCATTCGCGAAGGATTCCACAGCGTCACGCCGTACCTGATCGTCTCGGGGGCAGGACAATTGGTCGAATTTATGAAAGAAGCGTTTGGAGCCCAGGAACGTTTTCGGGTCAACAGGCCCGGAGAACAGACGATCATGCACACCGAGGTCAAAATTGGAGACTCGATCCTCGAGCTGAGCGATGGCAGCGCAGAGTTTTCTCCAGCTCCCGTGACCCTGCTGCTTCGGGTGAGCGATGTTGACGAGGTCTACAACCGGGCCATTGAGGCCGGCGCCACACCGTTTCAGCCCGTGACCGACCACGACTACGGTTCCCGGGGTGGATCGGTCAAGGATCTGTGCGGCAACACCTGGCACGTCTTTACTCCCGTCGCCGGCAACACCATCTTTAAAGACTTCCGCAGCGTGACGCCGCACCTGAACCCGCTCCGTGCGGCACGAATGATCGAGTTCTTCGAGGAGGCCTTCGGGGCACAGGAGGTTTACCGCGCACAATCGCCCGACGGCGTGATTCACCATGCGCAAGTACGGATCGGAGATTCCCTGATCGGAATGAGCGACGCTCACGGTCCCTACCAGCCGGCCGCTTGCACGCTTCATGTATATGTTCCGGATGCGGACGCCGCCTATGAACAAGCTCTCAGGGCCGGTGCGACGCCCATTCAGCCCGTGGCCGATCAGCCGTACGGCGAGCGCAACGGAGGGGTCCAGGATCCCTTCGGCAACCGCTGGTTCCTGGCGACGCCCATCCAGACTCCTCCGGCTCCAGGACAACCTCAATGACCGCGAATGATTTTCGAGCGGTGGCGCTCAGTCTCCCGGAATCTGTCGAGGGCGCGCATATGGACCATCCAGACTTCCGCGTGGGCGGAAAAATCTTTGCGACGCTTGGCTATTTCGACGCCGGCTGGGGAATGGTGAAGCTGATGCCGGGCCAGCAGCAGGAGTTCGTCAAGGCCGAACCCAAAACCTTTGTTCCCGCAAAGGGCTATTGGGGAAAACGCGGTGCGACGTGCGTGCGACTGAAGGGCGTGAAAAAGGTGACCTTGCGGAAGGCGATGGTTACAGCCTGGCTCAATACGGCGCCCAAGGGTCTCGCTGCAAGGTTTGAGAGCGCTAGCGGGATTGCTATTTGAGCGCAGGCGATGGCTGGGGCTCGTCGACCGGTGCCTCGCGCTGGCGCGCGCGGTCAATGGCCAGTCCCGCCTGAGTTGCAATCACTGTAAAGACGTTGAGGTCCTCGACGGTGAACATACCTCGGCGCGAGAGGTTGTCCACGTAGAGCAGGCCCAGGCGCCGGTCCTTGGTTCCCAAAGGCGCACACATGGCGGATTGAATTCCCGAGATCGCGATGCTTTGGCTTGCGGCCAGGCGAGGATCGGCCTGCGGGTCCGAGACCAATAGCGGCAGCCCTCCGTGCATCACCTGGCGGATGATGCTCTGTGAGATGGTCAACTGCGGCGCGCCGCTGCCGGGCGAAGACTTCGTTCCGGCGCGATAGCGGATCAGCGCGGGCTCAAAACCATAGCCGCCCTTGCTGAAATCGCCGCGGCCGATCGAGTCTCGGTCCAGCAGCATCGTGAAACCACGCTCGGCCCCATCCATTTCAAGGACGAGATCCAGGATGCGTCGGGTCACATCGTCAACGGTTGAGACCTCTCCAAGCGCGCGGTTAACACGATAGAGCAGAGTCAGCAGGCGGTTTTCCTGTTCCAGGGCGGCAAGTCGGTCCTGTGCAACGGCCGAACGTTCGGCCTGCGGCGAGACCGGGTTGCCCAGTGGCTGCACGGGGAGAAATGAGCCGGAGTACGCGGACTCCGCCATCACCTTGGCGAAATTGGGTGGAAGCTGCGGTGTGCCATACGCGACCATATTGCGCGCGGCCGAATCCTCGAAGTAGCGGATCCGGTAATCTCCCAGAACGATCTCGTCGTTGGCGCGCAGCAGGGCTTCTTTGACGGGATTACCGTTGATCTTCACGCCGTTGGCCGCACCGCGGTCGATGATTTGCCAGCCGCCTTCAGGCGTTGCACGAACCACGGCGTGCTGGCGCGAGATGCTGGCACTGTCGAGCACCAGGTTGCTGGCCTTGGCGCGTCCAATCACAATCGGACGATCACCGAGCAGCTCAAATACGCGGGAGCCTTCTCCAGGATGGTGAATGAGGAATCTTGGCATCGGAACGACTCAAGGATGATCTTCTGCCCCCGGCATCGCTGAATCAAGACGCGCGAACAGGGGCTTGTCCGATGGTTAAACGTCTACTGGTGGTACTTGACGTCCAGAGGGGTGCTCATCTGCGGAACGTTCAGGTTTTTCTTTTCAAATGCGGTGATGTCGGCCTCGTGCACCAGTGTCAACCCGATATCGTCGAGCCCCTTGAGAAGGCATTCGCGGCGGAAAGGATCGACGGTGAAGGAATATCGCAAACCCTGGTCATCGGTGACGAGTTGTTCGACGAGATCCACGGTCACGCTGTAGCCCGGGTTCAGAGCGGTGCGCTTGAACAGCTCATCAATCTGTTCGTTTGAGAGCGTGACGGGCAGGATGCCGTTCTTGAAGCAGTTGTTGTAGAAAATGTCGGCATAGCTGGGAGCGAGAATCGCGCGGAAGCCGTAGTCCAGGATCGCCCACGGCGCGTGCTCGCGGCTGGAGCCGCAGCCGAAGTTCGCCCGGGCGAGAAGCACGCTTGCGCCCTTGTACCTGGGATGATTCATGACGAACTCGGGGTTGGGCTTCTCGCCAGGCAGGTAGCGCCAGTCATAGAACAACACGCGGCCAAATCCCTCACGCGTCAAAAGCTTCAAAAACTGCTTGGGAACCATCTGATCGGTGTCGACGTTCACACGGTCCATCGGCACGACCATCCCGGTCAATGTTGTGAACGGCTGCATGTTTACTCCGTCCCCTCGGCGCCAGTCCAGTTGCGAATGTCCACGAAGTGGCCTTCGATCGCGGCTGCCGCGGCCATCGCCGGACTGACCAGATGAGTGCGGCTACCTTTACCCTGGCGGCCTTCGAAGTTGCGGTTTGAAGTGCTCGCGGAACGCTCGCCGCTGGGCAGGACGTCGTCGTTCATGCCGATGCACATACTGCAACCGGAGTCGCGCCATTCAAATCCCGCGTCCCGGAAAATCTTGTCGAGGCCTTCTTTTTCCGCTTCGGCTTTCACGACGCGTGAGCCAGGCACGACCAGTGCCTGCCTCAGTGACTTCGCGACATGTTTGCCGGAAGCAACTCTCGCGGCCGCGCGCAGATCCTCAATTCTTGAATTGGTGCACGAGCCAATGAACACCCGATCCAGCCGAATTTCTTCGATCGGCGTCCCGGGCTTCAAATTCATATAAACGAGCGCGCCTTCAGCGGCCTTGCGGTCAACCGGATCCTGGAACGACGACGGATCCGGGACGCGGCCCGTCACTTGAGTGACCATGCCAGGATTGGTCCCCCAGGTGACCATGGGAGCGATCTCGGCGGCCTGAAGCGTGACGGTCGCATCGTATTTGGCGCCCGGATCGGTCGCAAGCGACCTCCAATGGTCGACTGCGGCCTGAAAGTCCTTTCCACGCGGCGCAAACGGCCGGCCCTCGATGTAGGCAAACGTTGTGTCATCGGGTGCGACCATGCCGGCGCGCGCGCCACCCTCGATCGACATGTTGCACATCGTCATACGGCCTTCCATCGAAAGGCCGCGCACCGCTTCGCCGGTATACTCGACGACGTGTCCGTTCCCGCCGCCGATTCCGATCTTGCCGATGATTGCAAGAATGATGTCCTTCGCCGTAATGCCGCGGGGACGTTTGCCCTGCACGTCAATCTTCATCGTCTTTGATTTGAACTGCGACAGGCACTGGGTGGCAAAAACATGTTCCACTTCGCTTGTGCCGATGCCGAAAGCGAGCGCGCCGAATGCGCCGTGCGTGGCCGTGTGGCTGTCGCCGCACACGATCGTGCATCCAGGCAGCGTGATTCCCAGCTCCGGGCCGATGACGTGCACGATGCCCTGATTCTGGCTGTGCATGTCGAAAAGATTGATGCCGTGCTCCTGGCAATTTTTCGCCAGCGCCTCGAATTGCGCGATGGCGTCGGGGTCGACCAGCGGAAGGGCGCGATTCTTCGTCGATACGGAATGGTCCATGACCGCAAACGTCAGTTCGGGACGGCGAACCTTGCGGCCCGCGACCTTTAACCCGGAGAATGCCTGCGGTGTCGTGCCTTCGTGGATGAGATGACGGTCAATATAAATGAGTGAAGGCTGTCCGGGCACTTCGCGAACGACGTGCGCATTCCAGATTTTTTCGTAAAGCGTCTGCAGAGCCATAGGCCGGATTACTCCATTCCCCGCAAGTATTGTAGCAATTCGCGCGAGGCTTGGCCAACTTCCGGCGCCGGCCTTTTAGCGTGATAGAATCGCGGTTCTTCAAACATTTCATCCATGGCGGCTGCCAACCAATCCTCCAGTGCAATGACGCGTCCCTGCCCGCTGTGCGGCGGAAGCGAGCGCAAGGTGCTTTCGCGGCGCGGACCCTGGGAAATCGTCCGCTGCGAGCGATGCGACATGGTGTTCATCGGAACCGAACTCGCCTACGACGTGCAAGCGCGAGACCATGACTGGATCGAGGAGCACTCCAAGGAAGCTTCTAGACGCAAACAGAACCAGCCCATCATGGTTCTGCTTTCGCGGCTGTTGCGTCCGCTGCGGCCGAATACGAACGGGCGCATGGTCCAGCAGACGCTGCGCTGGAGAAGGGAAGGGAAGCTGGTGGATTTTGGCTGTGGCGACTCGGGATTCCTGGTCCTCGCTACGAAGTATTTCGATGTGACGGGAATTGAGCTGAGCCCGCGCGGCGTAGAGCTCTCCCGCCAGCGGATCGCGCCAGACAGGATACTCGAAGGCCCGGTCACCAGGGTCGCAAGCTCTCTGCCAGAGAATTCCTGTGATGTGGTGACCCAGTTCGGCTACATCGAACACGAGTGGCAACCGCTCGCAGGCCTTGGAGCCGCCTATCGAATTCTTAAGCCCGGCGGTGTCACCGTGATCAAGACTCCCAACTACGCCAGCTGGAACCGCACGGTGAGAGGGATGGACTGGTGCGGATATCACATCCCGGCACATTGCAATTACTTCACGCCCCGCACGCTTTCTGAACTGTTTCGGCGCGTCGGTTTTGAACCGCTTGGTCGTCCGCTCGCCGACTGCCTGCCCACGAGTGACTCTCTGTGGATGGCTGCAAGAAAACCCCAATAACAGCTGTCCGTTCGCCTGTCCGAAAACTGTACCTCGAGCACATTGACCGGAATTAACTGATCACGTATGTTCCCACCGCATTCGCAAGCTGGCGTTCCATCGTCAGCAGCGAATGGAACCCGATATCAGTTCCGAAGATTTTTAGGTTATCCGCCCAGCCTTGAGGCCGAAAAAGTTTGCAGGGGAGAGGTGTGGCTCGCCCCCTTTCGCGGACTCGGACGAGGAGGACTAGGTCATGACAGGTCACCGAAAGATCGCGATGGCAGCGATGGTTACGGCTTTGATGTCATTCAATTCGATCTCTCCGGCCCAAGCGCAGGGTCGCGGGGCCGGCCAGGGTCAGAATTTTGGCCAAGGAGGCCGCTCTGGCGACAGCTCAGGAGGCGGCTCTGGCAACAGCACGCCTGCGCAAGATCCGGGCCCGCGCGCGGGGTCCGTAAACGCCGGCAAACCGCTTGCGACACTGAATGCGTTTCAGCTTCAGTATTTTCGAAATGGGCTCGCGCGATTTAACCAGACCGACTCGGTCAGCGGCACGATCCCGGGTGAGCCGGGCACGGGGCTTGGACCAGGATTCAATTCCACGAGTTGCCAGAGCTGCCATGCGCAGCCCTCGGCCGGCGGCTCCAGTCCCAGCACCACTGCATATCCGAACATCGGACCGAACCCGCAGGTGGCCGCGGCGATTGCTGACGGCGCAAGGAACACGCTGCCACCCTTCATCACCGCGGATGGACCGGTTCGCGAGGCGCGCTTTCCCTATGTGGTCGCAAACGGAAGCGTGACACAGACTGCTGATGGTGGTGTGCACGATGTGTTCAGTATCGCGGGCCGTTCCGACGCGGAAGGCTGCTCGATGGCCCAGCCCGACTTCGCACAGGCCGAACAGCTGCAGAACATGATCTTCCGCATCCCCACGCCAGTCTTCGGCGCGGGTTTGATCGAGAACATCCCGGACGCGACGATTCTGAACAACATGGCCGCGAACGCGACGCTGAAGCAGCAGCTCGGGATTTCAGGGTTTCCGAACACCAGCGGCAACGACGGCTCGATCACCCGCTTCGGCTGGAAGGCGCAGAACAAGTCGCTTGAAATATTCGCGGGCGAAGCCTATGACGTCGAGATGGGAGTGACCAACGAGCTGTTTCCGAATAAAAGGGCAAATCCTCCGGCGTCGTGCCTGTACAACGCCACTCCGGAAGACACGACGAATTTTACTCTGGCGGGCGCGAATATTCCCAGCGACACGGTGATGTTTGCCGCCTTTATGCGTTTCCTTGCGCCGCCGCAGCCGTCGGCTCAGGGAATTCCCGGCAATCCCTCGATGCGTTCCATTCAGAATGGAAGCAACCTGTTTACACAAGTCGCGCATTGCGACATGTGCCATACACCGTCGCTTCAGACGACCCAGTCGGCCTTTACGACCGGCTTGAGCAACCAGACGGCGAATCTCTACTCCGATCTTCTGGTGCACAACATGGGAACGGGCCTCGCCGACCAAGTCTCGCAGGGAGCGGCCGGACCCAATGATTTCCGCACGGCTCCGTTGTGGGGATTGGGCCAGCGTGTTTTCTTCCTGCACGACGGCCGGGCGACGCCTACCAATGGCGGATTGCTGACGGCGATCGAGGACCACGCAAGCCAGGGTTCGGAGGCGAACGCGGTCATTTCGATCTTCAACAGCCTGAGCGAATCTCAAAAGCAGGATTTGCTGAACTTCCTGCGGTCGCTGTAGGCACACGTTTTTCCCTGGCGCGCGGGTGCTCGACTCGAGGGCTCGCGCGCCAGACAGATTTCTCCCACCGGCCCGAACCACGAACCCGACCGATTGCTCCTGCCCGCGGCCCGACCCCAGCTCCTTGGGTGCGAAGATCCTCAAGTAACTCTGGATAGCGACGCAAGATACGTTGCGACGGTTCAAGCGGTGTTCCCGATGGTTCGCGACAGGGTGGCACTACGATCCGCGCGCGGAACGTGATAAAGTATGGGGGCGCCTTAGAAGGGCCAGCCTCTCATATCAGTCTGAGGGAAGCGCCGCGTCAGGCGTCCCCGCTCGACTTGATCCGGTTCTGCACTACTGATTTAGGCGAACGGCACATCGCCAGGTGCCGTGATATATCGAGCCAGCCTGGGACGTTGTCCAGGAAAGGACGAGCATGAAAAACCTGTTTGTGGGAAACATGAGCTTTCAAACCACCGAGGGCGATCTGCGTGCGCTCTTTGAGCCGTTCGGACAGGTCGCGCGAGTCCACATCGCCATGGACCGCGAAACGGGCCGCTCGCGAGGCTTCGCGTTCGTGGAGATGCCGAATGACGCGGAGGCTGCTGCGGCGATGCAGGGGCTCGACGGCAAGGACCTCGGCGGGCGCAATCTGAAAGTGAACGAAGCTCGACCCAAGGAAGCCTCCAGCGGACCGCGTGGTCCGCGTGGCGGCGGTCCCGGCGGCGACCGTGGAGGTTCAGGCGGCGGCCGCGGCGGGGAACGCGGCGGAGGCGGTCGGGGTAGATTTTCGAACGAAGACTACCGCGAATCCCCGCGCCAGCCGCGCGAGCCGCGCTGGTAGTCGCTCACGCGTAGCGTTTGTGGACGGCGGTTGAAACCGCGTCCGATTTCGATTCCAAGGAGATCCCGTGACAACCACATTCCAAAAGCGCCAGAAGGAAATGAAGCGCATGGAGAAGGCGCGCATGAAGGCCGAGCGCCGAGCGCAGAAAAAGCTTGAGCCGGATTCCGTCGACGAAGAACCGCTGGAACTTCTGACCGGACCTCCGCCACTGGAAGACGATCCGCTGTCGGATCCACTGCCGTCGCTAAACAGGCCGGAGTGACGCCGGCGTTCGGTCCGGAACGCTGCTTCGCCACATCCTCCGCCAACTGAATTCAGAATCGCTATTTCTGAAAATGAGGCATTACCTCGCTTGTGAACAGTTCAAGCGAGCGGACGCTCTCTTCATGGGTGAGGTTTCCGTAGGCGAAGCGCGGAACGTAATAGTTGGCGCCGGACTCCCTGAGTTCTTCCTCGATCCTGGACCTCACGGTTGCGGGAGTCCCCGTAATCAAGGTGGCCGAAGCCGCGCGGATAACTTCCTCGAGGCTCATTGCGGTTACATTGAATTTTTGCCAGAGATACACCAGGCTCTCATAGAATTTCCGGGATCCGAACTCCCCTCGCTCCCGGGCGTGGCGATCGCTTTCTGCTACGTAGACGAAGCGCGTGATGCCTGCGCGCGGCATTTTCCCGCCGGTCGACCCATGAGCTGCGTCCCAGGACTGCTTGTAGCTGCGTATAACTTTGCCCGCTTCGACGGCGTCCACCAGCGTAACGATATTCATGTTCTCGCGAGCCGCCCGTGCCGCGCTTTCCGGGCTGTTGGTTGCATACCACAGCGGGGGATGCGGCAATTGGTACGGTTTCAGTTCGATTGGCACGTTGGTGAAGTCAAAATACTTCCCGTGGAAATCGACGACGTCCCGGGTGAGTGCGGCCATCACGACTTCCATCGCTTCTTTGTACATGGCCGGTGCGTCTTGCTCGCGGACGCCAAAGAAACCAAGCTCGACGCCTGAGACTCCACGCCCGGTCCCGATCTCAAACCGCCCTTTGGTAAGGTGGTCGAGCATGCAGATTTCCGACGCCAGACGAAGCGGGTTATACAGCGTGGCGATCAGCACCAGCGGGGCGAACCGGATTCGCTCGGTAATGCGCGACGCGGCCGCAAGGAAAACGATCGGCGAAGGCGCAAGGCCCAGTGGAGTGCTGTGGTGCTCGGTAATGTGAAAGGTGGTGAAGCCGGCTTTGTCGTAGAGCTCCAGCAGCTTCAGACGACTATCGTAGGTCTTAAAGACCGGCTCGTCCTGCCTGTCCACATGGTCGATAACCCCAAACTCAACTTTCATCGGATGTGCCCTCTGAAGACCTGGTAGTTCGGCCGCCCCGGGGAGCGTCTGTTGAGCGCACAGACTGTACCGCTCAGGGCGCTGGTTGGCAAACCCCGTATACATGCGGATGGCCGTGGTTTTCACGGCAAGAGCCCACCGGAGCAGGCTTGCGACGTCAGAATGAATGCTATACTTTGAATCCAGTTGTGTTCGGCCACCGAAAAGGAGCACGCGGATGGGGATTGAAATACGAGAGCTCTGGCTCTGGGTAAGAAACCGCAAAATCCTCGCGTCGTTCCTGGTCGCCTTCACACTCTGCATCGGAATCCTCATCGGCACTTTGATATCGGGTCGCGCCATGGCCACGCGCGCGCAAGCCCCCAACGGCGCCTCGTTGCTCGCAATTCCGGATCCGATCAGCCTTTCGGGCGCGTTTTCCAGCATCTCCAAGAGCCTGGGTCCCGCGGTCGTCAACATCTCAACAACTCAGGTGATTGAAAAGCCCAAAGGCGGCGGGAAAACTCCTCGCGGCCAGAACGATCCGTTCCAGGATTTTTTCGACCGCTTCTTTGATTCGCCCGACAATGCACCCGATGCCGAGCGGAGCCTGGGTTCGGGCGTGATCGTGGACAAAAAGGGCTTCATCCTCACCAACGACCACGTGATCGATCAAGCCACCAAGATTGAGGTTGCCCTCGACGGAGATTCCAATCATTACAGCGCCCGCGTAGTTGGGTTTGATAAGGATACGGACCTTGCGGTCATCAAGATTGAGGCCGATCACGAACTTCCGGTCGCCAAGCTGGGCAATTCCGACGGAGTGCAGGTCGGCGACTGGGTTCTCGCTTTCGGCAGCCCGTTCGGACTGAACTCGACCGTTACCGCGGGCATCGTCAGCGCCAAGGATCGTTCGAATGTCGGCCATCAGTTCCAGCGTTTTATTCAGACCGATGCTGCGATCAATCCGGGCAATTCCGGCGGCCCGCTCGTCAGTCTTACCGGCGAGGTGATTGGCATCAACACCGCAATCTATACCGGGAGCCGCGGGTTTGAAGGGGTCGGTTTTGCTCTGCCGTCCAACACTGCGATTACGGTTTACAACCAGCTCGTCACGGCCGGGAAAGTGGTGCGCGGTTCCATTGGCGTCACCTTCCAGGAGGAGAACAGCAACAATCCGGTTCTGATGCGCGAGCTCGGAGCGCCCTACGGAATCGTGGTCGAGGCAGTTGAACCGGGCAGCCCTGCTGACAAAGTTGGCCTGCAGGCTGGGGACGTGATCACGAACGTGAACAGCCAACCGGTGCATAGTGGCGCAGACCTGGTAAACCCGATCGCGCAGACACCGATTGGACAGTCTGTCCAGATTCGCTACGTACGCAACAAAGAAGCCAAGGACGTTACCATTACCGTCGCGGACCGCACGAAGATCTTCCCGCAATCGGCTCAGGATGATGCGGAGCAGCCCGATCAGGGTGAGGAGCCGGGACAGTTTGGTCTGCACGTGGAGGAGCTGACGCCGGATCTTGCGCACAAACTGGGCATGGGCACGCTCGAGGGTGCGGTCGTGACCGAAGTCGAGCCCGCGACATTTGCCGAAGACGTTGGGTTCGCCCGCGGCGACGTGGTGATCGAGATCAACCACGTGGAGATTAAGTCGATCGCAGACTATCGCGCACAGATGGCCAAGTTGCAGCCCGGCGGGGACGTGCTTTTTAGGATTGCTCGGCGGTCAGACGCCGACCGCGTGCTGACGCTGTATCTTGCCGGCTCCATTCCGGCGCATTAAAGATCCAGGAAAGTCCTGGTGGCCGGAGACGACCGTACTTGCGTTCGATTTGAAGTGCCCTGCGACACTGCCCGCGTTGAGTCCTGACGAACTTCTCTGATCAACAGGACCAAGTAGCGATGGACGAATCCAGCATTTACACAATCATCGGCGAGGATGGTTTTCGTCGCCTTGTGGCGGGTTTCTATGGCCAGGTCCCGCAAGACTCCATCCTGGGACGCATGTATCCAGCACAGGACCTCGCTGCGGCCGAGCAGCGTCTTCGGGATTTCCTGATCTACCGGTTCGGAGGTCCGCAGCGATATATTGAAGAGCGCGGGCATCCTCGACTTCGGGCGCGACATTTCCCGTTTCAGATCGATCAGGCTGCTCGCGATCGCTGGATGCAGTTAATGAACAAAGCGCTCACAGATGCCGCGCTCCCAATCGAGGTCGAACAGTTCCTGCGGGCGTTCTTCGAGCAGATGTCCACGTTCATGATCAATAAAAACGCAGACTAAGAACGAATCAGTTATTCAAATCAAATATTTCAGAAGCTACGGGCTTCACAGTGGGTTCCAAATTCTGACCATCGGTTTAATTCTGGACATTCTTTGAAACGATCTTCAGAAAACGAGGCGCTACGTAGATTTTGTCGTCCGATGTGCCTGTTACCGCTTCAATCTGCAGCTCGGCGTTTCCGTCATTGGTGATCGCTGTCACGATGAACTCTTTTCCGAGACAGTGCTCGAACACCGATACCGCTGCAGGATCTTCGAGATCTCGCGGAATGCCGATCAGAACCACCTTGTCATCGACCCTCATGTGGCTGTCCACTCTAGGGGAATTTGCATTAGGAAGTCGTAAGGATTCCTCTGGTTCAGCCCCCGGTACTAGGCCAGGGCTTGGCCCGACTCGAATCATGATCGAAGGTGGCAAGCCTGGATTGCGCCTTTGGTCAGTCTGATCTCGGACGCGATGTCCGTTTGATACTGACTTGATTCGTACGGCTTCACTCGTTCTTCTAACGAGGCTAGGTGGGCACTCAGTGGCTGGATATACGCCTGGTGGGGATTCTGAACTGCCGCCATAACGATGGACGACGGAGCGGTGCGGTCTTCAGAGGTGCGCAGTTCCGGCCACAGCAACATCGCAACCAGCTGGCCAGTTTGGTCGATTGTTAGCGAGCCAGGCGACATGTCTTTGATGATCTGCTCGAGGTAGCCGCCTGGTTCTCCTTCAGAAGGCTCCGAGCTTGGAACTGAGTCGAACTCGTGTATCTGCTCGAGCCTGGCGATGATATCCGATGGTGCCATGCTGTTGCGAAGAATGAAGAGGTCCGCGAGCATTCGCGTCGCTTCAATATGCTTTCTGCTTCGCTCTTGCTCTTTGCTGCGATGGTCCCTGCTTTTCTTGGTTCCGAATAACCACCCCATAATCAAGCTCCTCGACCATAAAGCACTTTACTGCGAACTTCTGTCGTTCTAACCGAGCCCTGGAGTTCATGCCTTTAAAGCCTATTTGGCCACGGCTAACTCCGCAAATATCTTAGAAGCTGTAGACTTCACAGAATGCTGCCGGAGTATCACAAAAGTATTACAACAAACCTGCGACAGTGAAGCCTAGCCGAGGATGGCCAGAGCCTTGGTATATTTCTCTACCGCGCCTGGCGAACGGCCTGCCATGCGTGAGGGCAGCATGTTGTCGTTGATGTCGGCGATCTTAACCAGACGACCGATCCGGTTTTCCTTAGAGCGCCTCACAAAATCCAGGTACGGTTCATTCCTGCGTTGTGAAACCGAGTCGACAATGTCGGCTATCTCATGGCCGAAAGTGTCCCTGATAAAGGCGAGTGTAACGTCGGCGTCCTCAACTACGTCGTGCAGAACTCCGGCAATCATGGCCGTTTCACCGTAGGGCTCAAGGGCCTCCATCACCCGCAGAGGATGGTCGATATAGGGACGGCCGCTTTTGTCGAGCTGCCCGGCGTGGGCCGTCGTGGCTATCTCGATCGCGCGTTTGAGTCGCTCGGTCACGCTTATATTTTACTACGCGCCACGGCCGTACCGCGTTCTGCCCGACCTAGCTTGTCGACAGCCCGCCTGCCGTGGCATACTGCGGCTCCCCCGCATATCGGCCAGCACTTGGGAGGTTCAGCCATGCGAATGCACCTACGCACGTCGTTTTTTCTAGTTGCGCTGTTGTCCGTCGGCTTTGCGATTCCTGCGTCGGCCGCAACCGGCGGCGCGACTGCCAAGCCGCCAGCTTCGCCGAAGCCGGATAGCCAGAAAAAGATTTGGACCAACGACGATGTGGAGCGCCTCAATCCAGAGTTTGTCCCCGGTCGCGCTCCCGAGTCTGCCGCCAACTCCGTTACGGCCCCGCCCGCTACGGGCTTGCAATCCGCGCGGCCTGCGCCCTCCTCCGTTGCGGCGCTTGACCCGCAGCAGGATCCCCGCTGGTACGCACAGCAAGTGACCGCGCTTGACGCCGAGCTCGCAGCGATTGACAGCCATGAAGAACAATTGCGTGAGTTCCGCACGACGAGCGTTGGACTTCCGACCGGCCTGGTGCTGAACGCTCCGTGCGAAGGCATCACCACGGACAATCTGATCGCGCAGCTGGAATCTCGCCGACAGGAGATCGCGCAGCAGATTGACGCGCTCAGCGACCTGGCTCGTGAGAACAGCTTGCCGCCGGGAATTCTGGTGGAAGGGCGAGGCCTGGAACTGATCCCCACCCAATCGTCCGTTGAGGAGCAAAGAGCCGCGGCGACACGTTTGGCCCGCGATGCCTCCGAACAACTGGCGCAAGTGCAGGGCGAGGTCGACGGGATGCAAGACCAGCTCTCATCTCAGGGAATCACGCTCGCGAGGCCTGCGCCAGGAGAAGGTGGCAATATGACCACCGACCTTCTGGACCGGCTTGATAGCCGCGCAAGCGCCCTGCAGAGTGAAATCAGCCAAGCCGAAGATGCGGCGCAAGGTCTAGGCGTTCCCCCTGGCGATCTGCGCTGAACCCGCGCGGAGGACCGTCCCTGGCGTTGGCTGATAGGTCCCTCGTTCGGCCCTGCAGCTTGAGTCGTTCGGCCAAGTTGCCATAATTGAAGCAGGGTGGTCGGATCCAGGCAGCACAATCCGGCTGGCGGGCTTCAAACAAGAGGGACCAAATCAGGTGAGACGGCTTTCAATCATCGCGTCTGTCGCGCTTGGCTGCGTGGCCATGGTGGCCTCGGGGGCACCGCGCCCCTTGCCGCAGTCCAGTACGTCGCAGTCCAGTTCCACTTCGGCACAATCGAAAGCCGCAAGTCACAAGAAAAAGCATCATGCAAAGCGTGAGCCTTCGCAGAAGGCGCCCACGGCAGATCGCGTTTCGGAGATTCAGTCCGCGCTCGCGCGGGGTGGCTACTATCAAGGCGACGCAAACGGCAAGTGGGATTCGAATACCGTCGCCGCCGTCCAGAAGTTCCAATCAGCAAACGGCATAGAGGCGAACGGCAAGCTCGATGCCCCGACACTTCAGAAACTCGGGCTCGGCTCGGATATCGCCGGGGTCTCGGCGCCCAAGCCGACCAGTGCGCCAGGCTCAACGGCACCCGCCTCGTCACCTTCCAGCCAAACCGCGCCGCCAGGCGGGCAAATCGCGTCAGCAAGTGCTTCCTCGAGCGTTTCGAGTCCGTCCGCCAAGACCTCGGCACACTAAGTCACTTGAATTGGAATCAACGTCCAGACCGCTGTGATGGTTCCGGACTACTACGTCCATCGTTTGCGATCGACCCCTCGACTCGGGCATCTCGTGACCGGAAGATCGCTCGGGCTGAGCCTGGCGTGCTTGCTCCACCGCGTTTGACTGCTGCGCCTCGCGATTGCTAATCTAAAACTTCGTTATTTCTGCCAAACCGAATCGCAACGCCGAAGCTGCGCCGAGAGCGCAGCAGCACGAGCACTAACGGAGGATCTACAATGGCCACTGCATCTGCCCCGAAGATCTTTAAGAACTTCATCAATGGAGAGTGGGTCGAAACCCGTGGGGGCAAGGTGCTTGAGGACCGCAATCCGGCGAACACCGATGAACTAGTTGGAATGTTTCCGGCATCCGGTCCCGAAGACGTGACTCTGGCGGTTGAGTCGGCGAAAGCTGCGTACAAGAAGTGGCGACTAACCCCTGCACCCAAACGCGCCGAGATTCTGTTTCACGCAGCCGAAATCCTGGTCAATCGCAAGGAAGACTATGCCCGCGAGATGACCCAGGAGATGGGAAAGGTCCTGGCTGAAACCCGCGGCGATGTGCAGGAAGCAATCGACATGACCTATCTGATGGCCGGCGAAGGCCGCCGCCAGTTTGGCCATACTGCACCCTCCGAGTTGCCCGACAAATTTGCGATGGCAGTCCGGTCCCCGATCGGCGTAGCCGGCTTGATTACGCCGTGGAATTTTCCGATGGCGATCCCGTCGTGGAAGGCAATGCCCGCACTCATCTGCGGCAATACCGTCGTTCTCAAGCCCGCTGAAGATACTCCGCTATCCACCTACAACCTTACGCAGGTTCTCGCCGAAGCCGGTCTTCCAGCGGGCGTCCTGAATGTTGTATTCGGGTACGGACCCGATGCGGGTGCGCCGATGCTGAATAATCCTGATGTCGGGCTTATCAGTTTTACCGGTTCAACCGAGGTGGGCCGCATTGTGAGTCAGGCGTGCGCGCCGACGTTTAAGAAGTGTCACCTGGAAATGGGAGGCAAGAACATCATCATCGTAATGGACGATGCGAACCTTGACCTTGCAATCGAGGGAGCTGTCTGGGGCGGCTTTGGTACGACCGGTCAGCGTTGCACAGCTGCGAGCCGCATCGCCGTCCAGAAGGGCGTATACCGGCAGTTCGTCGAGAAATTCGTCGCACGCGTGAAGGCACTGAAGGTTGGCGATGGCCTCGACCCGACAACTCAGATGGGTCCGTGCATCAATGAACAGCAACTGCAGACAGTCATCAAGTATGTAGCGATCGGCAAAGAAGAGGGTGCAAAGCTCTCCGCCGGAGGCCACCGTCTTGAGACTGGAGCGCATGCCCGCGGGTGGTTCCACGAGCCGACCGTTTTCACCGATTGCGACCCGGCGATGCGCATTTGCCAGGAAGAAATTTTCGGTCCAGTAGTGTCTGTGATTCCGTTCGATTCGTTTGACGACGCGCTTTCAATCGCCAATGGCGTGAACTACGGGCTTTCGGCTGCGATCTATACGCGCAACGTGAACAATGCATTCAGGGCGCAGCGCGATCTTGAGACCGGAATCGTTTACGTGAATGCGCCGACCATCGGTGCCGAAACCCATCTTCCGTTCGGAGGCACGAAGAATACCGGCAATGGCCACCGCGAGGCCGGCCTCGCCGCGCTTGATTTCTACTCCGAATGGAAAACCGTGTACGTCGACTATTCCGACCGTCTGCAGCGCGCCCAGATCGACAACTAGCGCCTGAATTCCGGTTGGTGGCATTGACAGCCAGTCGAGGCGACCCCAGAATGTCGGTGCGGTCGGTGGCGGGCAGAGAACTCTCGCCCTGGGGCAGCTTTCCAATCGCAATTGCGTTCCGATGGAACAGGTGTGCGCGCACGCCGTCCATCCCCAGTGAGGAGACCTCTGATGAATCGACATTTGAAATGTGCGTTGCTGGCCCTGCTGCTCGCGGCGTTCCCAGTGCTCGTCGGTGCGCAGGCTCGGAGTTCAGGCGACGCAAACACGTCCGGAGTTGCGCCCGACGGTGGATGCGCGAGTCTCGTTCCAGGCGCTGATTCTTCCGGCGCTGCCACTCCTGGCGACACCTCGCGGCCGGTTCACGGCTTTGATGTTGCGAATCTTGACCGGTCTGTAGCTCCTTGCGACGATTTCTACAAATTTTCCTCCGGCGGATGGATGAAGAACAATCCCATTCCGGCCGACCGGTCCTCCTGGACAGCCTTCGGCGCGCTCAACGCCGCAAATGAAGACGCCCTGCATCAAATCCTCGAAGAGTCGGCCAAGGACAAGTCCGCTGCGCCCGGCTCGAATCGCCAGAAGATTGGCGATTTCTACGCCAGCTGCATGGACGAATCGCAGATTGAAGCCGCGGGTGCCAAGCCGCTTGATCCCGAGTTCCAGCGGATCGCAGCCATCAAGGACATTCCGAGCCTGCAGGCTGAGATCGCCCATCTGCAGCGCACCGGAATGGACGTGGCTTTCGGTTTTGGCTCGCTTCAGGATTTCAAGGACAGCAAGCAGGTAATTTTCGTTGTCGGGCAGGGCGGTCTGGGGATGCCTGACCGCCAGTATTACCTCGATGACGACGACCGCTCCAAGCAGCTTCGCGCGGGCTACGTCCAGCACGTTACAAACATGTTCAAGCTGCTGGGCGATGACGCGGCGACCTCGGCGGCGGAAGCCGCAACGGTACTGAGCGTTGAAACGTCATTTGCCAAGGCTGCCACGAAGCGGGAAGACTTGCGCGACCCGGCACTCAATTACCACATGTTGACGCTTGAGCAGCTCACAGAACTGACTCCGCATCTTTCCTGGCCTGAATTTTTCGACCAGGTCGGCGCGCCGAGTGTAAAGCAGGTGGACGTCGCCCAGCCCGATGCCATGAAGGCCGTGGACGCCGCTCTTGCGTCGGTTTCGATCGCGGATTGGAAGACCTATCTGCGCTGGCATCTGATTCACAACGCCGCGCCCACACTCCCTGCGAAGTTCGAGAACGAGAATTTCGATTTCTACAGGAAGCAGCTCACTGGCGCGAAGGAGCAACTACCGCGTTGGCGCCGCTGCGTCGAAGCGACCGACAACGAGCTCGGTGAGGCCCTGGGCCAGTTCTATGTGGAGCGCTATTTCCCGCCCGAGGCCAAGGCCCGCGCAATCGAACTGGTTCACAACCTGATGGCTGCGCTTCGCGAGGATATCGCGACGCTGGACTGGATGAGCCCGGCAACGCGGGAACAGGCACTTCACAAGCTCGATGCCATGAACCTCAAGATCGGGTATCCGGATAAATGGCGGGATTATTCCGCGTTCCGCGTGGATCGCGGCCCTTATATCGAAAATGTCACTCGCGGCGATACGTTTGAGCAGGCCCGCGACCTGGCCAAGATCGGAAAGCCCGTGGACCGTACGGAATGGGTAATGACCCCGCCGACCGTCAACGCGTACTACACCCCCCTGCATAACGAAATCGTGTTCCCCGCCGGGATCCTGCAGCCGCCGTTCTTCGATGCCAAGGCGGACGACGCCTTCAACTACGGAAGCATTGGATCGGTGATCGGGCACGAGATGACGCATGGATTCGACGATCAGGGCGCGCGGTTTGACGCCGATGGCAATCTGAAGAGCTGGTGGACGCCGGAAGATCTGAAGAATTTCCAGGCGCGGGGCGATTGCATTGCCAAACAGTTCGGTTCTTTTGAAGTCGAGCCGGGCCTGAACGGCAACGGAAAGCTCGAGGAGGGCGAGAGCATCGCCGATCTGGGCGGCCTGGTGATTGCCTACGCCGCGCTTCAAAAGACCCTAGCCGGTAAACCCGCGCCGCCGCCCGTCGACGGCTTCACAAGCGACCAGCGCTTCTTTCTTGGCTATGCCGGCCACTGGTCCTCGAACTACCGGCCCGAAGTGGCCCGACTTCTGGCCAAGACGGACCCCCATCCGCTGAGTGCGTTTCGCGTCGACGCTCCATTGTCGAACATGCCGGTATTTGCGAAAGCCTGGGGCTGCGCTGCCGACTCGAAAATGGTTCGCCCTGAAGCGATCCGCTGCCGCATCTGGTGACGGTCGAAGGCAGGATTGTGATCCGGATTCAGGCAAAGGTGCAGGTCGACGTGTCAGCACAAGCCTGGTCGAAATCGGGTTACTTCTTTTTCGCCAGGATGCGTTCGATCTGTTCGAAGTGATTGATGTCGTGACCCGAGAACATGCGGGCGATCGTTTCTACGCTCTCCTCCCCGCGCTCGTTGTGCATTCCGGAGTGCTTCCACTGCTCAGGTGTCAAGCTCTTCAGCAGCGCAAGATTGGCTTCGCGCAGAGCACAGTATTGGGCGAACGATTTCTTAAGGTCGCGTTTGTCGTAGTGTAGCGCCTTGACCCACGCATCCTGATCGAAGCCAATGATGGGTGCTCCTGGCTGCCCCAGAATGGCGCGGATACGATATCCGCCGACCAGCTCGGTATCGGAAATATGCGCGACGATTTCCGAAATCGACCATTTGTCGGGCGCTGGACGCTTCCTTGCCTTGGCTGCGCTCACACCTTTCAGGAGCTTTGCAAGCCTCGCCGGGGCTGCGGCTTGTAGTTTCAGCGGATCGCGGTCACCTACGAAGCCGGCCATTCGCTTCTTGTATTGCTCTACAGTCTCCTGCATGGTTCCGCTACCTCCTTCAGAGTTTGACAGGCAGATTGTATGACAGCGCCTGGCGGGCGACCATTAACCATCCGTGACTCCCGGTCGCGTCCCAGAGACAAATTGGCGCGCGACGGCCGCCACCACACCCGCAGAAATGGCTATTTCCCATTCTGGAAACTGTGCTTGCCAACCGGTCCGGGCCGGTTGGGCCCGCATCGTACAATTTAGGTGTGCTTCCGGAGCCGTGCGGCGTCTTGGGACGTAATTCGCCGCAAGCCTGGTGGCACACGCGACTCTCAGAGGCGAAGACCGTGGTTTTCAAGACGGCGGACACTCGTCCAGCCAAACCCGAAGAGCAGGAGCTTGCTCTAAAGCTCGAAGAACAGGCCGCGCTTGAGGCCGAGCTTGCGGATCGCGAGCTGCGCTCGGCCAATTTGCGCGCCGAACTGGCTGCGTTCGAGCGCCGGTACCTCCATTTTGTCGGCTCGCGCTATGCCGAACTGGATGAATGGAAGGCACAAATCGCCGAACGTCTGGTTGCGGAGCAACCTGGTAATGAACGCGCCCGGCAAGCGGCGTCGGAAGCCCGAGCCCGTGCGACGGAAACCAAAGCGGTCGCCGGAGAGAAGTCCGCGCAGGAACCCCGTTCGTTTCATGCCTCCGCTGAGCTAAAGAGCCTCTATCGAGAGCTCGCCCGGCGCGTCCATCCCGATCTGACTGCGGACCGTGATGACCGTGCCAAGCGCCAGTCACTCATGGCCGAAGTCAATCAAGCCTATGAGCGCGGAGACCAGGCTCGGCTGGAGAAAATTCTGACGGCCTACGAGCACAGCCCGGAAGCGGTACAAGGTGAGGGTCCAGGCGCGGAACTAGTTCGGGTGATACGCCGCGTAAGTCAGGCGCGCGGCAGGCTCGGTGAAATCGAAGCGGAGCTGCAGGGATTGCTTCGTTCCGATCTGCACCAGCTTAAGGCACGAGTAGACGAAGCGGAGAAGAGCGGCCACGATGTCCTGAATGACATGATCGCGAAGGTGGACGAACAGATCGCGCTCGCCAAGGAGCGCCTCAAGGTGCCTGCAGGGCTTCCCCGCTAATGGAAACACAGGAAAAATCGCCGGCAAAACAGATCGTGCGCGCGCCTGCGCAGGCACTGGCGGTGCGATCGGCGGCCCTTGTGACGCGCGGACTCCGCGACCTGGCCCGTGATTCGAATTGGATCGTCAAAAAGGTCTTCAGCGGGAAATCCTCGCAACTTGTGATTTCACCCGCCGGTGAGTTGTGCGCCCTTTCGCCGATGGTCCGCCAGGGAACAGAGCGCATCGCGCTGTATGACATCGAGCGCGGCGTACCCACGCTTGCTCTGGCCGTTCCCGGAGAACCGGACGTATGCCCGCCTAGCCTTCCCGCCGCCTTTGCCTGGTCGCCGACGGCCGATAACCTGGTCGCGGCCTGGGGAGGATGGCTGCCCGAGTTGCACGTCTTCGATTTGCGCGGGAAGGTTTTTCTGGGTGGCTTTGGCGATTTCCAGAGTTTTCCGTCGTGCATGACCTGGTCGGATACAGGGAATTATTTTGCGGCCGCATCTCGCGGGCGGGGAAGCGCCGGACTGCGGTTGTGGCCGGTGTCGACTCAGTCGCCTGCAGCCATGCCGTTTGCCGCCGACCCGGTCGCTGAATTCGGCGGGCCCAGCGCAAACGAAGGTTGGATAGAGGCCGAGGCCGTAGACCAGGAATCAAGCGACGAGGTCGCATTCTCGGGTTTTGGCCGAACTGCGATCAGCCCAGACGAGACGACGGTTGCGAGCGTTGTTGAGATCGAGGGCGAGTGGGCGGACGACCTGATCGTTCTGCTCGACGTTCCCAAGCTCGGGCGACGCCAGTTGATCCCAGCGCAAGGCCACATCACCGACATCGCCTGGACGCCGGACAGCCACAAGCTTGTCTATTGTTCCGGAGGACAGGCGTACCGGCTGTCCGCCACCCCGCCCGGTGAGCCTGAAGCGCTGCCATTCGGCGCCGAGCTCTGTGCGTGCCATCCGCAGTTGCCGCTGTGTCTGTGCTTCAGTGCTTGGCTCAAGAATTCCGCGAAGGGCCGCCTGTTTCTCGTGGATCTGAACCGTCTGCAGGTGTTCGACGAATATGCCGCCGAAGGCGTGGTCGACATTCGCTGGTCGCTTGACGGTTCAAAAGCCTATGCCGTCACCGCGGACGGCCTGGCCTACATCTACGATCCTCCGTTGCTGTAACTCCAACTGACATGCCGGCTGATCATCTTTTCGATCCACAGCCGATCGCCCTTGTGCGTCGGCGGGGTGACGTCGGTCCTCCGCGAAGCGCGAGTGTGTCGGGCGCCTCGATATGCTGCCCGTGTTAGGCCAGTGGGAGACTTGCTTCGGCGTTCAGAGTCGAATCGGCTCGTTCGCCTGCGACGAAGCGTGCGTATCCGGCAGCAGCGATCATCGCGGCGTTGTCGGTCGAAAGGGCGCGGCTCGGGAAGTAAACCTCGATCCCGCGGCGCGCAGCTTCCGCCTCGAACGTCCGGCGAAGCTCGCTATTGGCAGCCACGCCCCCTGAAACCAAAATGCCGCGAGCTGCATGACGTTCCGCCGCCGCAAGTGTCCGAGAGACGAGGTTATCGACGACTGCGCGCTGAAAGCTGGCGATGAGGTCCAGAGTCGCGCCGCTTGAAAGCGCGCGCAGAGCGTCTGCGCTGCGCTCGCCACGCTCCAGAGCCCGCCTTCGCTCATTGATTTCCGGTTCGAGCTGCAAGTTGCGCCGCAGGTGGTACAGGACCGCAGTCTTGATCCCGCTGAAACTGAAATCGAAGACATTCCCGCTCATCCTTGGCTCATTGAAGTGGACCGCCTGGGCATTCCCGTGGGCTGCCAGACGGTCGATGATTGGGCCTCCTGGATAGCCGAGCGCGAGCATGCGTGCGACCTTGTCGTAGGCCTCGCCCGCCGCATCATCGCGCGTGCCGCCGATACGCGCGTAGGCGAATGGTTCGCTACCATTCCTGGGTTCGCGCTTCACGTTGTAAAGAATCGTGTGGCCGCCGGAAACAATCAGGCAGACAGCGGGCAGGGTCGGGACGCGCCCGGCCGCATGCGCTTCGAGAAACACGGCGTGGACATGCCCTTCCAGATGGTTCACACCAATCAGCGGTTTCCCGAGCGCGAGCGCCAGGACCTTCCCGTAGGTCACCCCGACCAGCAGCGCACCGACCAGCCCCGGCCCGTGGGTGACTGCCACAGCGTCCAGGTCGGTGAGCGACACGTGCGCCTGCTCGATCGCCTCCCGCACCACGGGAACGATTTGCCGCAGATGCTCGCGGGAGGCAAGCTCCGGCACCACGCCGCCGTATTTGCGGTGAATCTCGGTCTGCGACGCAACCACGCTTGACAGGACCCGCAGGCCGCCGGCCACAATCGCCGCAGCCGTCTCGTCACAGGACGATTCGATGCCTAGAATCAGACGTTCGTCTACGCTCACAGCCATGCCTCAATCTTGACGGTCGCTCAAAATCGCTATGTTAGCATAGGCACGATGGCTCACCCGAGACGGGTCCGCCATCCCTAAAAACATGACGACCAAACCCAAGAAGGTGCGCAAGGCTGTTCTCCCTGTTGCGGGGCTGGGAACGCGGTTTCTTCCTGCGACCAAGGCCATTCCGAAGGAAATGCTGACCATCGTGGACAAGCCGCTGATCCAATACGCGGTTGAGGAGTGCCTTGCGTCGGGTATCGAGCACGTGATCTTCGTTACCGGCCGGCACAAAAGCGCGATCGACGATCACTTCGACCTGTCGCCGGAGCTTGAAAGTTTCCTTGAGCAGCGCGGGAAGCCGGAATTGGCGCAAATGGTCCGCGAGATCGGCAAGGGTGTGCAGTTCAGCTACACGCGCCAGCGGGAAGCGCTGGGACTTGGACACGCCGTGCTCTGCGCAGCCGATCTGGTCGGCGACGAGCCGTTCGCGGTGCTGCTGGGCGACGTGATTATGGAAGGTGCGGTTCCTGCGACGCGAGAGCTGGTGGAGATTTACGACGCCACCGGTTCGGGGGCGATTCATGTGGAACGCGTGCCGCGCGAGCGCGTCCACCTTTACGGGATTGTCGACGCGAAGCCCCTGAAAGAACCGCGGTGGGGCGAAAAGGTTCTTGGGGTGACGAATCTGGTCGAAAAACCCATCGCCGAGCGGGCGCCCTCGAATCTTGGCGTCACCGGACGCTACGTCCTTCCTCCGGAAATCTTCGGCTACCTGGCGAAGACCAAGCCCGGGACCGGAGGCGAAATTCAGTTGACCGATGGGCTGTGCAGACTCGCGGAGGCAGATAAGCTGCTTGCGTGCATATACGACGGGAAGACTCACGATGCGGGCGACAAGCTGGGATTCCTTGAGGCCACGGTTGATTTCGGACTGAAGCACCCCAAGCTCGGCAAGGCTTTTCGCGCCTATCTGCAGGGGCTCAAACTGTAGGCTTTACTTCTTCTTGCGACTGGTCCCGCCCTTGCCGGAGTTGTCCGAGGCCGCGGGCTTCGATTCGGTCTTTGATTCGGTCTTCGATTCGGCGGATTTCTCAGTGGCCTTCTCGCCAGATTTCTCCTCCGATTTATCGGAGCTTTTCGATTGCGCAGAGTCGCCTGAGCCTTCAGTTGGAGCCGCAGCGGATTTCTTCCCGCCGTAGTCGGTGACGTACCATCCCGAGCCCTTGAACTGAATCGCGGGTGCCGACGCCATGCGCTCGGCACGCGCGCCGCATTTCGGGCACTTCTTGGTCTCAGACGCGGTCACGCTTTCGATTTTCTCGAAGCGATGGCCGCACTTCACGCACTTGTATTCGTACAACGGCAACGGATGGCTCCTCTCGTTTCTACATCTGGTCTGAAGGCCGAACTCAGGCTTGCGCAACCCGCCGAAGCACCGGAATCTTCGCCTCGCGCAGCACGTGCTCGACGACCGTCTCGCGCAGGCGCGAAGCATCGTAATCGAACTGCAGGCGATTGTTCTTTTCGTCGAACCAGAACCGATGCAGACCGTAGGTATTTGCGAACTTGCCGAGCGCGCGGAACTGCTCGGCCTTGAGCGGGTTCTGCAATTCGTACGTCACGGTCATGAGTGTCATGCCCGCATTATAGCATCGGCATCGCGCCGGATTCATACCCGCAGAGGCGGAATCTCACAACTTGACGCTGCGCAGACGCAGGGCATTGGCGATCACGGAGATCGAGCTGAAGCTCATCGCCGCAGCCGCAATCATCGGGCTAAGCAGGGTGTGAAAGTAGGGGTACAGAATTCCAGCCGCGACCGGAATGCCGATCGAGTTGTACACGAATGCGAAGAACAGATTCTGGCGGATGTTGCGCATTGTTGCGCGGCTCAGCGCCCGCGCGCGGATGATGCCGCGCAGATCGCCCTTTACGAGTGTGACTCCGGCGCTCTGCATGGCAACGTCGGTGCCAGTGCCCATCGCGATTCCAACCTGGGCCTGCGCAAGCGCAGGCGCGTCGTTGATTCCATCACCGGCCATGGCGACGAAACGTCCTTCGCTTTGCAGCTGCTTCACAGCCCGAGCCTTGTCTTGGGGCAAGACTTCTGAAACGACGTCGTCAATCTTGAGCTCGCTGGCAACGGATTGCGCCGTCGTCTTGCTGTCTCCTGTGAGCATTACAACGCGTATGCCGTCTTGGCGAAGCTTGCCCAGAGCCTCCGGGGTCGTCTCCTTGATCGGGTCGACGACCCCCAGCAAGCCGATCAATTGCTTCTGTGCCACCACGAACATCACGGCCTCGCCGCCCGCGCGCATTGTTTCCGCTTGCTCGGCCCATGCGCCGGGGTCTACGGCGAGCTCTTCAAGGAGCCTGCGATTCCCGATTACAACCTCGGTGTTGTCCACGCGCCCACGGACCCCGCGGCCGGTCAGCGACTGGAAAGCCTCGGTAGGCGCGAGCTCGATGTGGCGTTCCTCGGCACCTTTGACGATGGCCGCGGCCAGCGGGTGCTCGCTTGCGCGCTCAACCGACGCTGCCAGACGCAGAAGCCGCGTCGCATCAAAGCCACCCACTGCCTCGACGGAAACCAGCTTCGGTTTGCCTTCCGTAAGCGTTCCGGTCTTGTCGACAACGAGCGTGTCGACTTTTCGCAGCGATTCGATCGCTTCTGCGTTCTTGAAAAGCACGCCAATCGTCGCTCCTTTTCCCGTTGCAACAAGTATGGATACCGGAGTCGCAAGCCCGAGCGCGCAAGGGCATGCGATGATCAGTACCGCGACCGCGTTGATGACCGCGTGGGCCATCCGTGGAGCGGGTCCCCAGAAACCCCAGACCAGAAACGTGATCGCGGCGACTCCGATCACAATGGGGACAAAGTAGCCCGCGACGACGTCGGCGAGTTTTTGGATGGGCGCGCGGCTGCGTTGAGCCTCGCTCACCAAACGCACGATCTGCGCAAGCAGAGTGTCCGACCCGACTCGCTCTGCGCGCATAACGAGCGTCCCCGTTCCATTCACTGTCGCGCCCGTAACGCGCGCGCCCGATTGCTTTTCGACGGGAATCGGCTCGCCGCTGATCATCGATTCGTCCACGCTGCTTGAGCCCTCAACGACGACGCCGTCCACGGGAATCTTTTCTCCCGGGCGAATTCGGAGAGTGTCGCCGGGTGAGACCTCCTGGAGCGGAATGTCGAGCTCGGTGCCGTCTTTTCGAACCAGGCGCGCAGTCTTCGGAGCGAGTCCCAAAAGCGCTTTGATCGCCGCACCGGTTTGATTGCGCGCCTGGAGTTCCAGGACCTGGCCCAATAACACCAGCGCAACGATGACGGAGGCTGCCTCAAAGTAGGGCGCAACCACGCCGCTGCGACCTTGAAACGAATCGGGAAAGATGCCAGGAAACACTGTCGCGACCACGCTGTAAACATAGGCGACCGCGACTCCGAGCCCGATCAGCGTGAACATGTTCAGGCTGCGGTTGACAACTGAAGTCCCGGCGCGCACGAAGAAAGGCCAGCCGCCCCAGAGCACGACCGGAGTCGCAAGCGCAAACTCAACCCAGGCCTGCGTCCGACCAGAGGCGAAGGATTCAAACCGGTCACCGGGAACAGAATCAGCCATCGTTAGGGCCAGAATGGGGATCGCAAGCGCCGAGCTGATCCAAAATCGCCGCCTCATATCCCGCAGTTCCGGATTTTCTTCCTCATCGGCGAGGGCCGTGCGACGCTCAAGCGCCATTCCACAGATGGGACATGAACCAGGTCCCGGCCGCACGATTTGCGGGTGCATTGGGCAGGTGTATTCGATCCTCGTAGAGGGAGTTGCAGGAACGTCCCGCTCGAGCGCCATGCCGCACTTGGGGCAAGCGCCGGAGTGACCCAGGCGTATCTCCGGGTCCATCGGGCAGATGTAAACCTCCGCTTTCAAGGCACGTGGCGGGGAGGCTACGATACTGCCGAACCCTGCCAGACCGGACTCGCCCGGGTTTTGATCAGACGATTTGGGCAGCAAGTATTTTTCCGGCTCCAGACGGAATTTCTTTGCGCACTCCGCGGAGCAGAAATAATAGGTCCTGCCACCGTGTTCGGCTTGTGCCGCAGCGCCTTCACGATCAACCCTCATCCCGCAGACTGGATCTGATGTCATGTACAGCCATTATCGCCCGGGTGTCAAAGCGACCGCCTGGTCCTGACCGCGCCGGGAACATTTCCGCCAGGGCTTACGTATCTAGGGTTGCAACGTCGAAAAGCAGCAGATGGGGGGGCGTCCGTGGAATCCAATGCTGGTAACGGCAAGAACGGCCGAAAAAAGCGGAAACGCTGGATTGTTCTGGGAAGCGTCACCTTGGCGCTTGTTGCCGTAATCGTGATTGCGACCGCAGCCCTGCGGCCGACGCACACCATCGAACCCGATAAGCTCGCAGCGTCGGAGCGCGGCGATATTGCGCGGTCGGTCGTCGCGACCGGCAAGATCGAGCCACTCACAAAAGTCGAAGTGAAATCAAAGGCCAGCGGAATCGTCGAAAAAATCTATCTGGATGCCGGGGACCGGGTGACGACCGGACAAGTGCTCGCCGACCTGGACCAGGAGCAACTGCGGGCCACCGTCGCAGAAGCCCAGGCGAACCTGGAGGCTGCCGAGGCTGCACAGCTGGCCGCAGAAGCCTCCTATCAGAAGAATCTGGTCGACGCCGAGGGACCCGACGTGCCTTACCTGAAAAACGACGTCGACCGCGCGCATGATCTCTACAAACAGGGACTGATTGCCCTCAACGTGATGCAGGATGCGGAAAAGAACTACCAGCTCGGGCTGAACCGGCAGTCCTCGGCGGTGCGTGCCGCGCAAATGAGCAAGGCCATGGTGGCTCAATCCAAGGCACAAGTGGCGCAGACCAAAGCTGCGCTCGATGACGCGGACGAAAATCTCAGGTATGCCACCATTACCAGCCCGATGAACGGAGTGGTGCTATCCAAGGATGTGGAAGTCGGCGACGCGGTCAGCTCGATTCTGGTCTTGGGTTCGCAGGCCACGCTGGTAATGACGCTTGGCGACACAAGTGAAGTCTACGTCCTGGGCAAGGTGGACGAGGCCGATATCGGCAAGGTATATCTTGGCCAGGAGGCGCGGATCGTGGTCGAGTCGTTCAAGGACCGGAAATTTGCTGGAAGGGTGACCAAGATCGCCCCGCTGGGCGTGGATAAAGATAACGTGACGACGTTCGAGGTGCGCGTCTCGATTCAGAATCCAGGTGGCGAGCTGCGCGCCAATATGAGCGCGAACGCCGAAATCATTCTCGAGGAGAAGAAGAACGTGCTGTTGGTCCCGGAAGGCGCGGTGATTTTCGACAAGGATAAGGGAGCGTCGGTTGAGGTCCCGGACCCCAAAGGGGAGGACGGCCGCAGGAAGCTTGCAGTGAAGCTGGGAATAACCAACGGCGTCAAAGCCGAAGTGCTCTCCGGACTGAACGAAGGCCAGAAGGTGATCTTGCAGTAAAGCAACAGGAATACACCTCACCATGAATCTTCGAGATCTGTTCCAGGACACGATTCAGACCCTCTGGGCACATAAACTGCGTACGTTCCTCACCATGTTCGGCATCACCTGGGGAATCGTCTCGATCACGCTGATGGTGGCCGCGACCGAAGGTCTGCGTGTAGGGTTGAGACACAACGCGGAAAGCTTCGGCAAAGACATCATGATTTTTTTCGCCGGCCGCACCAGCATGCAGGCTGGGGGAATGCGCGCCGGGCGCGCCGTGCACTGGTATGAGGATGACTATCTGACGGTGCTGGCTCAGTCGCCGGCGTGTCGCTATGCCATCCCTGAGATCGGCAACCAGGTTCCGCTGCGCAGCCGTTACAACAACGGGAACCTGCTGACGGTGGGCTCGCTGCCGGAGTTTGCAGGCGTACGCAGCATTCACGTCGGCGAGGGGCGGTTCTACGACGATCAGGACGTCGCCAATGTAAACCGCGTAGTCTTTATCGGAAGCGATGCGAAGAAACAGCTGTTTGGCACGCGCGAGGCGGTCGGTGAAACCCTGTGGCTCGCCGACGTGCCCTACACCGTCATTGGCGTGATGAAGGCGAAAAATCAGAATTCCAGTTATGACGGGCAGGACATCCGCAAGGTCTTCATTCCTTTCAGCGCGATGGTGCGCGATTTCCCGAACCGTCCACCCGCGCCGCCACATACTATTGATCACTTGCTGGTGGTGCCGAAGTCTGTTGCCCTGCATCCGGCCTGCGAACATCAAACGCGCGTCGCTCTGGGGCTGCTTCACCATTTCGATCCGAATGACAAGGAAGCGGCTTCCGGGTGGGACACGATCAAGAACGCCCAGGCCAATGATCTGATCACCGACGGCCTGGAATACTTCATGGGCACGATCGGGGTTATCACGCTGTTCCTGGGGGGCCTGGGTGTGATGAACGTGATGCTGGTGGCGGTGCGAGAGCGGACCCGGGAAATCGGCGTGCGCAAGGCCCTGGGCGCGACCCGGCGCGCGATACTCGGGCAATTCTTCGTCGAGACGGTAATCATCGCCTTCCTGAGTGGCGGGATCGGAATGGGCATCGCCTACGGGTTCTGCGCTCTGGTGGATCTGCTTCCGATGCCGGACGTGTTTGCGGGACTGCTGCCGACCTGGTCTTCGGGAATCCTGTCTTTCGTGCTGCTCGCCGCGATCTCGGTGTTGTCAGCGCTGTATCCCGCAAGCCGCGCCGCGAGCGTGGATCCCATCGAGGCGCTGCGGTACGAGGCCGGAGGATAGACGATGCTCCGAGAAATATTCCTGCAGGCCTGGAATTCACTGCGCCGCCAGCCGGTGCGCAGCTGCCTGACCATGGCCGGAATCATCTGGGGAATCGTGGCCGTGACCATGCTGCTCGCTTACGGCTCGGAATTCCGGCGCGTGCTGATGGGCACGTTTGACACCTTCGGACACGACATCATTCTCTGCTGGCCCGGGACGACCAGCGAACAGGCTGGCGGCGAGCGTGCCGGAAAACAAGTCAAGTTTGAACAGGCCGACATCGACGAGCTGCGCGCGGGCGCTACCCTTGCGAAACAGATTTGCCCCGAGACCGTAAAGTTTCTGGGGATCTCACATGAAGAACGCTCGGCGAACACGGCGATCCGCGGGGTATGCCCGGAGTATGGCGAGATGCGCAACGAGATCCCGAGCGATGGCAGGTGGCTCGATGCTGAGGACGAGGTAAACCGGAATCGTGTGGTGTTTCTCGGTGCAATTCTGAGGCGCAAACTCTTCGCAGGAATGCCCGCGGTGGGGGCAACGGTACGGATCGACGGCGCGAGCTTCACCGTGGTCGGCACGATGGACCGGAAATTCTCCGACAGTAACTATTTTACCAGCGACGACGAGTCCGCATGGATTCCTTATTCGGCCGCAGGCGATCTGTGGGACACGAAATCGGCGAGCGTTGTCGTGGTCACGCCCGTGGCTCCTGGCTTTGAGGCCCAGACCTCAAAACAGGTGCTGGCAATTCTCGCCCAGAGGCAACATTTCTCACCCACCGACAAGCGCGCTGTGGTGATGGACAGCATGGCCGAATTTCGGCCCATCATGATCGGAATTTCCTACGGCCTGGAGTTCCTGCTGCTGTTTGTCGGGCTGCTGACATTGGGGATTGGCGGAGTCGGCGTCATGAACATCATGCTGGTGACGGTGAACGAGCGTATCCGCGAAATTGGCCTGCGGCGGGCGCTCGGTGCACGACGACGGCACATCCGCATTCAATTTCTAACCGAGGCGCTGGCGCTGACGCTCGCAGGCGGGGCGATCGGCGTGCTGCTGTCGGTCGGGATCGGCGCGGCCATCGGCACACTGCCGTTCCTCGGGCCGGCCTACGAAGACACATCGGGAAAAGTGGACATCCACATGCACGTGTCGGGCGAAATCCTGGTGGCTTCAGTCGTGGTTCTGGTCGTGGTGGGAGTCCTGAGCGGCCTGGTGCCCGCGATGCGCGCTGCAAAACTCGATCCGGTCGACGCGCTGCGCTATGAGTGAAGGCTTGTTTGCGCCGGTCGCACCGTTTAGGCTGCGAGAACCTGGCGCGCCAAGCCTGGCTACTATCGCTGGTTCAGGAGGGAATCCAGGTAGGTCATCATCGCGGGACTGGTCCAATCCTGCGGGCCCACGATCTTGCGATCCAGGCGCCCATTCCGGTCTATGACGTAGGTCTCGGGATACGCCGTCGTGCCGAACGATGCCGCCAGCTGTTTGCTCGAGTCGCGGTAGGTAGGGAAGTCAACGCTGTAAGTCGCAAGAAACTTTTCATATGCCGCTTCGTCATCGTCCACGCCCACGTTGACTCCCAGCACCGTGCCCCCGAGCGGCGCGATGCGCTGCTGCAGCAGGTTCAGCGAAGGTGCCTCCTCGATGCAGGGCTGGCACCACGAGGCCCAGAAGTTCAGCAGTACGACCTTGCCGCGCAGGTCGGACAGATGCGCTGGCTTGCCGTCGAGCATGAGCGGAAAGTCCTTTGGCGCGCGCCCGCGGATGCTCGGTTCGCCCTGACGGTAATCGGGACGCGCAAACAGCACGAGAAGTCCCGCGATAAAAGCCAGAACCAGGCCAGTTTTCAGTTTCCGTTTCAATCCGCCATCCAAGCGCCCTATAATAGAAGCATCGCCGACGAGAGAACGAACAGTTTAGCAGCCCCCGTGGATGGGATTGTAAAAACCTTGGTTTCCGCCATCATTCCTGCCAGAAACGAAGAAGCCTCGATCGCCCGCGCGGTCCAGTCCGTCGCGTTCGCGCTGGAAGTCGGTGAGGTCATTGTTGTCAACGATCAGTCGACCGATTGTACGGGCGCCGTTCTTGCCGAGCTCGGGAAACAGATTCCGAAGCTGAAGGTGCTCGAGGCGGGTCCGCTGCCGGCCGGTTGGGTGGGCAAGAACCACGCAGCCTCGATTGGCGCGGCTGCGGCTCAGGGCGACTGGCTGCTGTTTACCGATGCCGACACCTACCACTACCCGGGCGCAGCTCGCCGGGCACTCACCGATGCGGTCGATCACGATGCTGTCCTGGTTTCCTATTCACCGGAACAGGAAATGCGGACCTGGTGGGAACGCGCGCTTGTGCCGTTTGTCTACTGCCGGCTGGCCGGGAAGTTCTCGTTCGCGCGCATCAACGATCCCAAGCAACCCGATGCCGCCGCCAACGGCCAATTTCTGCTTGTGCTTCGCGATGCGTACGAGGCAGTCGGAGGACACCGGGCCGTCGCAGGCGAAATATTGGAGGACGTGGCACTGGCGAAGCTCGTGAAGCAGAAGGGTTACGGCATGTATTTCACGGCTCCGGTCGGCGTGGTGCGCACGCGGATGTATCCATCGTTTGCAGCGATGTGGCAAGGCTGGACCAAGAACCTGTATTGGCTGATGGGCGGCAATTCGAGATCGCTTTTTTTCGAATTGATCGACGTTTTTCCGATCGCCGAACTGGGATTGCTGATCGTCGCGATGCTGTACTTTGCAGGCGTAGGGACTTCACTTCTTGCGGCTGCTGCCTGCGTGTTTGCGGGCGTTCTGCTCGCCAGGCACGTGGCCTACGCAGCGGCACTGTACCGGAATCTCTATCCCACGTCCTACATCCAATATTACGTGCTGGGTACGGCGCTCTATAGCGCGGCGCTGGTCGATTCATGGTGGAAAAGCACGCGAGGGCGGGTCGTCTGGAAGGGAAGGGAATACGCGGCAAAAACACCATGATTCGAGTCACGCGCAAAATCGAATTTTCCGCGGCGCACTTCTACCACAATCCGAGTTTCTCGGCCGAGGAAAATCGCCGCGTCTTCGGCAAATGCAATAATCCGCACGGCCACGGTCACAACTACGTTCTGGAAGTGACGGTTGCAGGTGAACCCGATCCGGACACCGGGATGGTCCTTGATCTGAAGGAACTCAAGGACATTCTGCAGCGCGAAGTGGGCGAGCGCATGGATCACCGACATCTGAATTACGAGGTACCGGAGCTTGCCGGCCAGATTCCCACCTGCGAGAACATCGCACAGGTGATCTGGCGGCTGCTGGAACCGAAGATCGCCAAGGGGAAACTGGATCGCGTACGCCTCTGGGAATCGCCCGATCTGTATGCTGACTGCACGGCCCAATCAAGCGGGGAGGGTGTGTGAGCCAGGCTCTGAAGGTCTCTCTCACCCGGCGTTACCGCTTTGCCGCTTCGCACCGGCTCTTCAGGCCGAACTTCAGCGAGGGCGAGAACCAGCGGATCTACGGGAAGTGCAGCAATCCGTACGGCCACGGACACAACTATTCACTCGAGGTGACCGTGTCGGGCACGGTCGATCCGGCGACGGGCATGATTGCAAATCTGGGCGATCTCGATCCGTTTGTTGACCGCGAGGTGGTTCAGGCGTTCGACCAGAAATATCTGAACCAGGAGGTTTCTGAATTCAGGGAAGCGGTGCCGACAGCTGAAAATATCTGCCGGGAAATCTACCGGCGGCTGAAACCATTTCCGCCGGCCCGTCTTGAACGCGTCAGGCTCCAGGAGACCTCGAACAACAGCTTTGAATTCGACGGGGAAATTGGCGAACGCGACGAGCGTGCGCCGCAAGGAACAGGACAACCATGAGTGAAACAACCGATATCGCGGTCCGAGAGGCCACAGGCTCAGGTGGGATTGCCGAACTGGTCCGCCAGATGCTCCTCCAGCTCGGCGAGGACCCCAATCGCGAAGGGCTCAGGCGCACTCCGGAGCGGTTTGAGAAGGCGCTCCGCTACCTGACCAGCGGCTATGGTCAGGATCCGGAGAAGCTGCTGAACGGGGCGATGTTCAGCGTGTGCTACGACGAGATGGTGGTGGTGAAGGACATCGAGGTCTACAGCCTGTGCGAACATCACCTTCTTCCGTTTTTCGGCAAATGCCACGTGGCCTACATCCCGAACAAGAAAGTGGTGGGCTTGAGCAAGATCGCGCGGCTCGTAAACATGTACGCGCGACGATTGCAGATTCAGGAGCGGCTCACAAGTCAGATCGCACAGACCATCGAAGACCAGCTCAGCCCTCAGGGCGTGGGAGTCATCGTTGAAGCTCGGCATCTGTGCATGGTGATGCGCGGAGTGGAAAAGCAGCACTCCGAGGCGGTGACCAGTGCGATGTTGGGCGTGTTCCGCGAGAACAAGCAGACGCGAGACGAATTCCTGTCGCTAGTTCGAAACGGGAAGTAGCGCGGGTGCCCGCGGCCGGAGCAGCGGTAAAATCCCTTTGCGGGCTACAGGCTCTGTGCTAGCATTTTCGAGTTGAAGAGGCGAAGAACATAGAGCAGGGGCACGACGTTTCAGAGGGAGGATCAGTTGATGGAAGCCAAGGCCGGTGTAATCGAGCAGTACAGGGTTCACACCAAAGACACCGGTTCGCCCGAAGTGCAAATCGCGCTGTTGAGCGAGCGAATCAACTACCTCACCACGCATCTCCAGTCACACGCAAAAGACTACGCTTCGCGCCGCGGGTTGATCATGATGGTCAACAAGCGTCGCCGGCTGCTGGACTATCTGAATCGGCGCGACCCGGATCGGTATCGCGAGATTGTTGCACGACTTAGCTTGCGCAAGTAGCGCGGAAGCCCCGAGCGGCACCTCCGGCCGCATCTTCCTCCACCGCACAAACGTGAACGACCGGGCTGCCGGCAGGCCGCAAGCGGAGCGGTGCGCGAGGTCATTTGCCAGCTAATCCCGTTGCCTTCTGGCGCCCCGTTGTTTGCACGTTGCCCTCTTCAAGACATTTCCCGAGAGTAAGGCTCTCGTATCTGATGACCGTTCCCGGTGAACCGGGACAGAAGGATGTGCTGGATGTTTGAACAAGTGAGTTTGGATCTTGGCGGACGCAAGCTGACGCTCGAGACGGGCAAGATGGCCCGTCAGGCCCACGGCGCAATTGTGGCGCGCTATGGCGATTCTGTTGTGTTGGCCACCGCCTGCATGGACAACAAGGCGACGGAAAAGGATTTCCTTCCCCTCACGGTCGATTACCGTGAGTACACCTACGCCGCCGGAAAAATCCCGGGCGGATTTTTCAAGCGTGAAGGACGCCCCTCGGAGCGCGAAATTCTGACTTCGCGGCTGACCGACCGGCCGCTGCGCCCGCTGTTTCCCGAGGGCTGGGCGACCGAAACGCAAATCATCGCCATGGTGCTCTCGGCCGACAGCGAGAATGACCCTGACGTCGTTGCCGTCACTGCGGCTTCGGCTGCGCTCTATATTTCCAAGATTCCGTTTGACAACCCGATCGCGTGCGTCCGCGTAGGAATGCTGGAAGGCAGACTCGTGGTGAACCCCACGATCGCGGAACAGAAGACCAGCCAGATGAACATCATCATCGCGGGCTCAGCCGATGCCATCGTGATGGTTGAATCCGGCGCCCTTGAGGTTTCCGAGGAAACCGTCGCCGACGCGCTGGAATTCGGCCACGCCGAAATTCGCAAGATCGTGGCGGCGATTCGTGATTTGGGCAAGCGCGTGAACCCCACGAAAGTCACGGTCAAGCCCCCCGCGTTTGACGAAGGGCTCTACAAAGACATCACCCAGAAATTCGGCGATCGTTTGCGTGACGCACTCGACACCCAGAAGCACCCGAAGCTGGAAAGCTACGGCTTGGTGGACGAGATCAAGGGCGAGATCCTTGGCGCCATCAGCGAGGAAGACGAGGGTAAGCGCAAGCTGGCCTATCGCGCTTTTGAGCGCCTTCGAGAGCGCATCTTCCGCGACGACATGCTGGTTCGCCGCCGGCGCCCCGATGGCCGGGCGTTCGACCAGGTCCGCGAAATCACCTGCGAGGTAGGAGTGCTGCCCCGTGCGCACGGATCGGCTCTGTTCACCCGTGGCGAAACGCAGGCGCTTGCGACCACCACCCTCGGCACGAAGGAAGATAAGCAGCGGCTCGATCTGCTGTTTGAGCAGGACGTCTTCAAGCGATTCATGCTGCACTACAACTTCCCGCCTTTCTCGGTGGGCGAGGTTAAGTTCCTGCGCGGAGCCGGACGGCGCGAAATCGGCCACGGCGCGCTGGCCGAGCGAGCGCTTGGCAACCTGCTGCCGTCCGAGGCTGATTTCCCGTACGCCATGCGCGTGGTGTCCGACATCCTTGAATCCAACGGTTCATCGTCTATGGCGACGGTTTGCGGCGGTTCGCTTGCAATGATGGACGCGGGCGTGCCCTTGAAGGCTCCCTGCGCGGGAATCGCCATGGGTCTGGTCGTAGAAGGCGAGAAGTACGCCATCCTCACCGACATTGCAGGGGCCGAGGATCACTACGGGGATATGGATTTCAAGGTCGCCGGAACCCGGCACGGAATCACGGCGCTGCAGATGGACATCAAGGTAGCAGGCGTCAGCGTGGCGATGATGCGGGAGGCCCTGGCTCAGGCGCGGAAGGCGCGTCTTGAGATTCTGGACATCATGGAGAAGACCATATCGAACGGAAGGCCGGAAATCTCCGCCTACGCGCCTCACCTGCACATGCTCACCATTCCCACCGACAAGATTCGCGACCTGATCGGGCCGGGCGGGAAGAAAATCCGGTCGATCGTCGAGGCGACCGGCGTCAAGATTGACGTGATGGATGATGGCAAGGTTCACGTGTTCGCAAGCAACGGAACTGCCGCCGAATCCGCACTCAAGATGATCCGCGACATCACCGCCACAGCCGAAATCGGCAAGACATATCTCGGTACGGTCGTGCGCATCGCCGAGTTCGGCGCCTTCGTCGAGATATTCCCGGGCACCGATGGCCTGCTGCATATCAGCGAAATCGCAGAAGCGCGCATCCGCGCCGTTCGCGACGAGCTCAAGGAAGGCGACCAGGTGCTGGTAAAGGTGCTAGCGATTGAGGGCAATAAGGTTCGACTGAGCCGCAAGGCGGTGTTGCGCGACCAGCGCGACAAGCAGCCCAAGACCGAAGCGGCGGGCTAACGGCTTTCCGCGGCTGTCCGTCGGGCTCGACGGACTTCTGATGTACGATGATCTGAAGGGGAGGCGAGTGATCGCCTCCTTTTTTTTTCAGCGGGATATATGGCGTCGGCGGCAGTTTCAGGACTGTTGGGTGACGCGCTCGATGCTCGCGCCAAGCGAAGTAAGTTTCAGCTCGATCTGTTCGTAACCGCGATCGATATGGTACACGCGATCGATCCAGGTGGTGTTGTTCGCCACCAGCGCCGCCAGCACCAGTCCTGCGCTTGCGCGCAGGTCAGACGCGGTGACGGGCGCGCCGCTAAGTTGTGCCGGTCCGGTAACTATCGCCGTGTTTCCGTCTATCGCGATGTTTGCGCCCATGCGCACCATCTCGCTTGCGTGCAGATAGCGATTCTCGAAAATGGTCTCGCGGATGTGCGAGACGCCGTGCGCTTGCGTCGCCAGCGCCATGAACTGTGCCTGCATGTCAGTTGCGAAACCGGGATATTCCTCGGTATCCACGTCCGCGGCCACAAGCCTTTTCGCGGCACGCACCCGTAACCCGCTTTTTCCCTCGCACTTGATTTCGACTCCGCACTCCTTAAGCTTGTTGATGATGGCCGTCAGGTGCTGGGGCTCGCAATGCTTCAGCAGAAGCTCGCCGCCGGTAATGGCCCCGGCGACCAGGAATGTGCCCGCCTCGATCCGGTCGGGAATGATGGTATGCGTTGCGCCGTGCAATCTGTCGACGCCCTCGATACGAATCGTAGGCGTTCCGGCGCCCTCGATCTTCGCTCCCATTTTTACCAGCAGCGCGGCAAGATCGGGAATCTCGGGCTCGAGCGCGCAATTTTCAAGGACCGTTTCGCCCTCCGCCAGAACCGCCGCGGTCAAAATATTCTCGGTCCCGGTAACGGTGATCTTTGGAAACCGGAACACAGCGCCCTGCAGGCGGGTAGCCCGCGCTTCGACGTAGCCGTGATCGACCGAAATCGTGGCTCCGAGCTTTTCAAGCGCCTGGATGTGCAGGTCAATCGGACGGGCTCCGATCGAACATCCGCCGGGAAGTGACACGCGGGCATAGCCGAATCGCGCAACCAGCGGCCCCAAAGTCAGCACCGAGGCGCGCATCGTCTTTACCAGTTCATACGGCGCTTCGGCGTGTGAGACGCTTTCGGCACGAATGACGAATTCACTCGGCGGGATGTCCGGGCTTTCCACTTTGCAGCGCATATGCGCGAGCAGTTTTGCCATCGTGATGATGTCGCGTACGTGAGGAATGTTTTTGAGGTGTACGGCTTCGGCCGTCAGCAGCGATGCCGCCATCGCCGGCAACGCGGCGTTTTTCGCGCCGCTGATCCTGACTTCTCCTTCGAGTTTGCGTCCGCCTTGAATCTTGAATCGGTCCATGTTCTATTTCCGGTCCCTGTTGATTGGATGTCTCTTTGCAGCCTCTAGCACTTCGAGCACCCGGCCGCCCGCGGCTGCAAGTCGTTGCCGCGCCTCACGCGCGCTCGATCCGGTCTTGAGCATCACCAGCGCCGCCGGCAGATTGTGGCCAGCCTGACGCAGTGCGTGTTCGGCGGTCGACAGGGTCACGCCGGCCGCCTCTTCCAGAATCCGCGCGCCGCGCCTTCGCAACTTCTGGTTTGTCAGCGCCACATGAACCATCCAGTTACCGTAGATTCTTCCGATCCGCACCATCGCAGCGGTTGAAAGCATATTCAGGACCATCTTCTGTGCTGTCCCAGCCTTCATCCGTGTGGAACCGGCAATTGCTTCCGGTCCGGTATCAGGCGCGATCGAGATGCTCGCCTTCTGCGCTACAGGCGAGCGCGGATTTGAAGTCACCCCGATGGTGACCGCGCCCTTCTGCCGCGCAAAGGCCAGTGCGCCCAGCACGTAAGCCGTCGAACCGCTTGCGGCGATTCCCACAACAACGTCATGGGCTGACAAGCCCGCTCGCCGCAAATCACGTGCGCCCTTCGCCGCGGAATCCTCCGCGCCTTCAATCGGGTGCCTGAGCGCACGGTCGCCCCCGGCGATGATCGCCCGGACCATTCCCGCGGCCGTCCCGAACGTTGGCGGACATTCGGCGGCGTCCAGTACGCCGAGCCGGCCGCTCGTTCCTGCTCCGATGTAGAAAAGCGTTCCGCCGCGCTCCAGGGACTTCGCGATTGCGTCGACCGCGCGCGCAATGTGCGGTAACTCCCGGCGTACGCTGCCTGCTACGGTTGAATCTTCGCGGTTGATCACGCGCAAAATATCGAGAGTCGATCTCCGGTCAAGCCCGCGCGAACGCGAGTTCCTTTGCTCTGTCCTGGCTGCTTTCAAGGAGCGTCCCAGACCCTAAAGAATTATAGCGGCAGCGAAGCCGTCGTGGCGGTTCCTCGAGTGATTCCGGAAGGGATTGTGCCGAGGAAGTTATGGGGCAGCGGCGTGGCCTGAGGCGAGTCCCAGGGCCTGGAAGATCGCGTCGTGTAACGCCGGGCGCACCTGCCGTATCTTCTCATTGGCCCGCGTGGGATTGACGCGATTTGTCAGCAGGACGACGAACAGCTTCCGGTCCGGGTCAATCCACAGCGATGTGCCGGTAAAGCCCGTGTGGCCGAAGCTTGCGGCTGAAAAGTAGCGGCCCGACGAGGAGGGCTCCTCGGGCACATCCCAGCCAAGCGTGCGTGCCGATCCGCCAATGGTCTGGCGGGCAGTGAACCGCCGAATCGTGGAATAGGTGAGCATGCGCTCGTGACCATAGATCCCGCCATTGAGAATCATCTGGGCATACGCAGCGATGTCCCCGGCGGTTGAAAACAGCCCGGCGTTCCCGGCGACTCCCCCCATGGACCAGGCGTTTTCGTCGTGGACCTCGCCCCAGATGAGCCTCTTGCGGAAGGCCGAGTCGATCTCCGTGGGGGCGATATCTTCGCGAAGCTTTCGGGGAGGATTGAACATGGACCGGTCCATGCCGAGCGTGTCGAAGATTTCACGGTTTGCAAAGACATCGAGCGACTCGCCCGTGAGACGTTCGACAATCTCCCCGAGCAGAATGAACCCCAGATCAGAATATTCCACCTGCGTGCCCGGCTCGTGAACCAGCGGCTCAGCCAGCACGCGGGCCAGAATCGCGTCGTGACCCTTCGCTTCCTTGTAGAAGTCGCGATGATCGGGAAGGCCGGAGTCGTGCAGCAGCAGCATGCCCAGGGTGACGCGGGCGCGCCATGCCGGGTCCGGGTCGGACTTTGCGGCTGCTGCGAACTCAGGGATCCAGTTCTCAACCGGGCGATCCAGCTCGAGACGTCCTTGCTGGACCAGCATCATCACCGCGGTCGTCGTCACGATTGGCTTGGTCAGCGACGCGACGTCATACATCGAGTCTTCGTCGACGTCGTAGGCCTCGCCATCCCGCTCGAGCTTTCCAAAAGGGTGCACGGCAAGTGAGCCGTTCAGGCCGACCGCGAGTACGCCGCCGGGAAACGCGCCGTCTGCGACGGCGCGGTCTAGTAAATCGAACGCCGGCTTCAGCTGCTGAGTCATGGCCGCCGACGCCGGCTGCAGTGTCATCGGATTTGCCGCCACGCGCATGCCATCCCCGCGTTGGGCGGTCCCGGGCACGGTAACCGGAATCTTTCCCTCGATGGTGATCTGACCGAAGATCGCTCGGGCTGCGGCGCGCTGCGAGACATCGTTGGTTGAAAACTCAGCCAGCCAGGTCTTGGCGTTCGGGAACCGCTCAATCAAATACGGGCTGCCGAAGGAAGCAACTACGGTTGGCTTACCCCCTGCGATCAACTCGTTCACAATCGCGAGCTGGTCGTCCGGAAAGCCGACATCGCCCTTGCGGTCGGCGACCCTTACAAACAAAGCCGCGATTGCCACGTCATATGTGTCAGGCGACGGGAGCTTGAGCGACGAGACCGTGGCATACAGGGTGTCTGCGCGCAGAACCTTGAGTGAGGCGACGCGCGGGCGAATCTCCGGTTCGATCGTCTCTCCCGGGTTGGGATCGGCGTCGGAGGAAAGCGCGACCAGCAGCACTCGAAGCGGCTTGGTTGAGTCAAGCGGCAAAAGCCACGGCGTATCGCGCAGCAAGGTAACGCCGCGATCAGCGATGCTTTGCGCCTCGGTCTCATATTCGGGGCGCGCGAATTTCTCGTTCAGCCGGGCGATGTCGACAGTGCGGTTCTGGTCCAATCCAAGGCGCGCCTTGGCCGCGAGAATCCTTCGCACCGACGCGTCAATCCGTTTCTCGGAGATGCGGCCGGACTTCACTGCCTGCTCAAGGCCTGTCATCGCGGCGTCCGGAGAGGGCGACATCAGCAGCACGTCGGTGCCGGCCTCGACCGAGCGGACGGCAGCCTCCCCCGGCGGATACTTCGATGTGATGCCACCCATGTCGAGCGCGTCGGTAATGATCAGTCCCGGGAATTTCATCTCCCCGCGCAGCAGGCCGGTCAGGATATTTCGCGAAAGCGTCGCGGGAAGTTCCCGGTCCGGTTCGAAGGCAGGCACGGCCAGATGGCCTGGCATGATGGAACTTACGCCCGCGGAGATTGCCGCGCGGAAGGGAACAAGTTCGGTTCCTTCAAGCTCGCTGCGGTCGCCCGGTACAGTGGGTAGCGAGATATGTGAATCCACACCCACGTTGCCGTGTCCGGGAAAATGTTTTGCCGTCGCAAGCGCGCCATTGTCCTCGACGCCGCGCACGAACTCTTTCACATACGCCGCTACGCTCGCCGGGTCCTCGCCAAAAGAGCGGATGTTGATGATGGGATTGTCCGGATTGTTGTTGACGTCCGCATCCGGCGCGAAGATCCACTGAACGCCCGCGGCACGCGCTTCAAGCGCCGTGTACTTGCCCGCAGCGTAGGCTAGTTTCGGATCACCCGTTGCGGCGATGGCCATGGCGGAGGGAAACGACGTGCCCTCGTCCAGGCGCATTCCGGTGCCGGTTTCAAAGTCCGCGCCGACCAGCAGCGGAATTTTTGCGCGCCGCTGCAGTTCATTGGTCACGACTGCAGTCGGGTACACCTGGCTTCGCTCAATTCCGAGTGGCCCGCGGTCGGTGACGATGATGAGCCCGCCAACGTGATTCTCCTGAACTTGGTGCAGCACCTCTAGGTACTCGGGGCTCTCGGCGGAGTCGAACACGCCGAAAAAAGTCACCATGAGCATCTGCCCGAGTTTTTCGCGCAGGGTCATTTTCTTGAGCGTCTGCTCGACCCATGCGTTCGAGGCGGCGGATGGTGGTTTTGTCCGAGGCTTCCGTTGGGAGCGCGCAGGAGGAGTCATGAGAGAGAGTACGGCCACCAGGACCAGCGTCGCCGTTGAAAGCCCCCATTTACGCATTATTTCCGCCTTGGGCCTTCTTTGTTGACGCCTGCATCCCGTAGCTGTATATAGCACGCGGTTTCATGCCGCACAATCGAGCGTCACAAGCGATGTTTCGTTTCCGTTCTCAGCTCGTTTTCGCAGCGGGGCTGATAACCGTGATTCTGCTCGCCTGGACGCCCGTTGACCGGTCCGCCGGCCGTCTCCCGCAGGCCTCTAAGTCAAGCGCTGAACCGACGCTTACAGGAATCGACGTGTATGAGTCCATGGATTCCCAGGCTTTCGCGGGAAAGCGCGTGGGGCTCATCACCAATCAGACTGGCATTGACTCTCAAGGCGTCCGGACCACTGAGGTATTTGCGCACAGCCCGTCTGTGAAGCTGGTCGCGATTTTCACACCCGAGCACGGGATCAGCGGGCGGGTGGATGCGCCGATTGCGGATTCAACCGATCCGGATACTGGTGTTCCAATCTATAGCCTGTACGGGGTGACTCGCCGACCAGCCGACGCCATGCTCGGGGGCATCGACGTCCTCATCTTTGACATTCAGGACGCCGGCGTGCGCTTTTATACCTACGTTACGACCATGGCGTACTGCATGGAGGCAGCGGCGAAGCACCACATTCCGTTCGTTGTTCTCGACCGCCCCGATCCCCTCGGTGGGGAAGTGATCGAGGGTCCGATGCTGGACTCAGGCCGCGAGTCGTTTACCGGATACTTCCCGATGCCGGTGCGCTACGGCATGACCCTTGGCGAGCTTGCCGGGATGTTCAATGCCGAGAACAAAATTGGCGCAGACCTGCACGTCTTCCCCATGAAGAATTGGCGGCGCAGCGAAACCTACGACCAGACCGGGCTTCGATGGATCCCTCCCTCTCCGAACCTGCCCACGCTCGACGCCGAATTCCTGTATCCCGGCATCGAGATTCTGCAGGCGGGTGGTCTTTCTGTCGGGCGCGGCACCGAAACACCATTTGAAATTATCGGGGCGCCCTGGGTTCGTGCCGGCGAGCTTGCTCAAGAGCTCAACCGTCGCAAGATTCCCGGAGTCAGCATTGCCCCGGTGCAATTCACTCCGCGCGAGGGACTCTACCGCGGAGAGCCGTGCCGGGGCGTGACTCTGCGCATCACCGATCGCAGTCGGATTGCGTCGATGCGCATGGGGCTTGAGATCGCCGATACCATGAATCGCACATACCCGGACAAATTCCAGCTCGAAAAAACAATCGAGCTGCTTGGTTCGCAATCCACGATCGATCGCTTGAAACGATTTGACGGTCCGGGCGAAATCGTATCAAGCTGGTCCGCTGACCTTGCGAGATTCCGCGCGATGCGTGACAAATATCTCCTGTATCATTGAGCCGGACGCGATGCAGAACCGCTTCAACCCGGCGCAGGTGCCGCCCAAGGCGTGGCTCGCATGGAGCAGCGGTAAAGACAGTGCCTGGGCGCTCCACACCGTCCGCCAGGGCCGGGAGTTTGACGTCGTCGCGCTCCTCACAACCGTCAATCGCACCCATGAACGCGTCGCGATGCATGCCGTGCGGGAAAGCTTGCTTGAAATGCAGGCGATCGAGACAGCCTTGCCGCTCGTGAAAGTTCCGATCCCCTCACCTTGCTCCAACCAGGTCTATGAACAGGCCATGGAGGTGGCGATGACGCAGGCCCAATCCGAGGGAGTACGGCACATCATTTTCGGCGACCTTTTTCTGGAGGACGTCCGTGCCTATCGGGAAAACAAGCTTGCGGCGTGCGGGATGTCTCCCGTTTTTCCGTTGTGGGGTAGGAACACGCGGGCTCTTGCCGAGCAGATGCTCGCGGCCGGTCTCATTGCGCATCTCACGTGTGTCGATCCGCGCAAACTCGATCGGACGTTTGCCGGCCGCGTGTTCGATCAGGAGCTGCTGAACGCGTTGCCGCCCGAGGTTGATCCGTGCGGAGAAAACGGCGAATTTCATACGTTTGCGAGTGCGGGGCCGATGTTTCGACACGGAATTCCGGTCATACCAGGTGAGATTGTCGAGCGTGAGGGGTTCGTGTTCGCCGACCTGCTGCCCGAAGCAACGTCAGTTGTAATTTCGGGATGAAATCGCGGCCGGAGGTTTCGATGCGCGTCTGCTCGTTGTTGCCTTCTGCGACCGAAATCCTGTACGCCATCGGCCTGGGCGACCAGCTCTTCGGCGTGAGCCATGAGTGTGATTTCCCCGCCGATGCCGCAACGAAGCCCTCGCTGCTTCGAACACGCATCGATCCCAAGGCGCCACCGGCCGAGATTGATCGCCAGGTCAGCGAAATAATTGCCCGCGGTGAGAGTATCTACGCGGTGGATGCCGAACTTCTTGGTTCACTTGCCCCCGACCTGATCCTTACCCAGGATTTGTGCCATGTCTGCGCCGCTTCTCCCGACGATTTGGCGACGGCACTGTTGCGATTTCCGCGGCCGCCCCAGGTGCTTTCCTTGACTCCGCGTTCACTCGACGAAGTATGGGACGACATTCGCCGGGTCGGTCGCGCGACAAGCCGCGAGCCCGAAGCCGAATCGCTCGCGCAAGAGCTTGCGCAAAAGGTCGCCGCAATTGCCGCGATAGCAGCCCGCGCGCGCTCCCGCCCACGAGTCGTGTGCCTGGAGTGGATGGATCCCTATTACGTCGGAGGCCACTGGATTCCCGAGATGGTTTCGCTCGCAGGCGGCGAGGACGCGCTCGGCCGCTTGCGAGAACCGTCTTTCCAGGTGACCGCCGCGCAAATTGCGGAATCCGGTGCAGAGGTGATCGTCGTGATGCCCTGCGGTTATGATTCGGCGCGCGCGGCCCAGGAGTGCAATCCAGCGCGATTTCCCGAAAGCTGGAATCTCCTGCCCGCGGTGCGCGAGCGCCGCGTCTTCGCCGTTGATGCAAACGCCTATTTCTCCCGACCGGGCCCGCGCCTTGCCGATGGAGTCGCTCTGCTCGCTTGTCTTATCCATCCAGAGCTGTTTTCCGCAGCCCAGCTTGATTCCAGATTTCGGCGCCTCTAGTTCTGCGGCTGCTCTGGCTCGGCCTCGGGTTGTGTCGGGCCGACCGTCACCAGGCTCGCAACCGAACTGACGGCAAAGGTTATGATTGTTCCGGCCAGTACGTACCAGGTGAATGCCAGGTGCGTCCAGACTCTCGCAGCGATCATTGCTGCGATTCCGGTGCCAAATCCGACCAGTGCGCCGTTCTCATTTGCCCGCGGATTCCATGTGCCGACCAGGAAAACCCCCAGCATCGCGCCGTAGGTGATCGAGGCGATGGTGAGCCCGGCCTCGAGCACTCCGCCCCACCGGATCAATCCCAGCAGAGCCAGCACCAGGCCCCAGACCAGCGTCATGCGCCGGGAATTTGTGAGCAGTTGTGCCGGAGAACTTCGTGCCCCCTGCGCACCAAGGTCGATCATGCTCGATGACGCGAGTGAATTCAGCGAACCGCTCGCGTTGGACATCGCCATGGCGAAAATTGAAGCAAGCACCAGCCCGACGATGCCAACGGGCATGTCGCGCACGACAAACTCGGGGAAAATCCGGTCCGTATCTCCTGCAACCGGCAGCAGCGCGTGTTGGGCGAATACGAAGAGCATTACGCCGAGCACCAGGAACAGCGCGAATTGCACGAATACGACGACCCCGCTGACCAGCAGCGCCTTCTTGCTGTCGCGTTCGTTCCGCGCCGCGAGTAGCCGCTGGACCATGGTCTGATCGGTCCCGTGGCTTGCCATGGTAAGAAAGGTTCCGCCCAGCAGGCCCGACCAGAAGGTGTAGGTTTTGGTGAGGCTGAGGGCGAAATCGAAAATGCGCAACTTTCCCCCGGCGGCTGCGGCTACCTGCGTCACCTCGGGCCAGCCACCGGGGATTTTATGCAGCAGGAGAACAAACGCGGCTACCGAGCCGCTTAAATACAGAGCGAACTGGGCCACATCGGTCCAGATTACGGCGCGCATGCCGCCTTCAAAGGTATACAAGATCGTCAGCGCCGCGACGATGACAATCGACCAACGTTCGCCGGTTCCGAATGCCACGCTGACAACTTTGCCGATCGCAGAAATCCGGACACCTTCAGCCAGGGCGCGGGTGGCCATAAATACGATCGCTGCTGCCGATTTCATGCGCTTGCCAAAACGCTTTTCGAGAAGCTGGTAAGCCGTGTAAAATTCACCCTGGAAATACTGGGGGATGAGCACCACGCACAGGATTACCCGCGCGAGCATATATCCCAAGACGAGTTGCAGAAATCCGAGATTTCCGGCAAAGGCGATTGCGGGCGTGCCGATGATGGTCAGCGTCGAGGTTTCCGTCGCGACGATGGAGCAGGCGATCGCCCACCAGGGCGCAGTGCGGCCGCCAAGGAAGTAGTCACGCAGGGTTTGCTGGCCGCGCCGAAAGTGAGCGCCAAAGAGGGTGATTCCTACGAGATACCCGACGATGATCGCGAAGTCGAATGGGCTGATTCGCATCCAGTGGTGTCCGGCAGGTCGCGCGATGCTAACCGCCCGCTTCCGGAACTGTCAAGCAAACTGAAAGAGGTCGATGCCAACCAAAATCTCCGCTGCAGACGCTTCGTATTTTCTCGGATTTGACGGCGGCGGCACCAAGACAGAATGCGTGCTCGCCGATCGGGAAGGCCGCGTGATCGCACGTGCATCGGCGGGTCCGTCGAACCCCGTAAGGACTGGTTACGCACGCGCGTGGTTTTCCTTGAGCGATGCGGCCGATTCGGTGTTGAAACAGGAAAAAATTCATGCCGGGCACATCAGCGGGATCTGCGCCGGATTGGGAGGCGCGGGGCGCGCCGGCGTTGCTCGCCGCGTGACAACGTTCTTTGAGCGCGGCTACACGAATGCGCGCGTTCGCGTCACGACGGATCTGGAAATCGCCTTCGAAGCTGCCTTTGGCTCTGCCGAGGGAATCGTTCTTCTTGCCGGAACGGGATCGGCCGCCTTCGGTCGCGACGCAAGCGGCAGGACAGTGCGAGCAGGCGGCAGAGGCCCGTGGATCAGCGATGAAGGCAGCGCTTTCGACATCGGGCGCCGGGCCGTCCAGGCCGTGGTACTGGCCGAGGAGCATCGCGGTCCGGTGACTGGCCTTTCCGGCAGGATCTTTAGCTTTCACCAGTGCCGCAATTGGGATCAACTGGGAGAGCAGATCGCCAAGAATCCAGACGCGGTGTTCCCGAAGACGTTTTCGCTGGTCGCAACCCTAGCCGAGGAGGGCGACGCGGTTGCTCGGCAGGTTCTCACCGAGGCCGCCCGCTCGCTTGCGGGACTTGTAGCATCGGTCGCAAGTGAGCTTGGCTGGCGGGAGCGGGACGTCCCGGTTGCACGGGTCGGCGGCATGAACGGACGGTCAAAATATTTCGATGCTGCCATCGACGCAGAACTCAACAAATCCGTTCCGCGAATCGTCGGTGCGGCTGTGGGAATGACTCCTGCCGACGCTGCGGTCCGGATGGCCGTCCGCCTGGGGAATGCAAAGGGCAATGCCGCCTGAACGGGACGCACGTTGCGAGCGCGCCCGATCGGCCACCGGAGAGGAGTTGCAGTCTCTGGTGCACGAAGACGCCGAGGAAGTTTTACTCGCGCTGCTTGCCAATCCCAATCTGGACGAACCACACCTGGCTGTGATGCTCGAGCGCCTTGAGCTGCCCGCAAGCGTTCTCAGTGCCGTCGCCTCAGAAGGGAAGTGGATGTCAAGCGAAGGCCTGAGGCTGCGTCTGGCCCGGCATCCGCGCACGCCGAAGCGGTTTGCCCTCGCCGCAGTGCGGCAGCTGTTTCTTTTCGACCTGGTGCGGTTGAGCCTGTTGCCGTCGGCGCCGCCCGACATCCGTCGCGTGGCCGAAGAGGTCATCCTGACGCGGGTGCCGCATCTCCCGGTCGGCGAAAAACTTACGCTCGCGCGCCGCGGCCCTTCGCGCGTTGCCGGGGCAATCCTTCTAGAGGGACACGCACAGGCCGTCAAGCTCGCGCTCGCCAATGTGTTCTTGACCGAGGCACAGGTCCTGAAGGTGCTGGCGAACCCAGGCGTACCTGAGCGCGTCGTCAGAGCGATTGCCCATCATCCGAAGTGGTCTTGCCAGTACAATGTGCGAATCGCGCTGGTCCGCAATACGCATACGCCTCAAGCCTCGGTTGGGGCTTTGCTGCCCCAACTGACCTTGGGGGATTTGAAACAGGTCTTTCAACTCGAAGGGCTCGCGCCGCATCTGAAAAAGCAGCTGCACGAGGAACTGGTGCGTAGGCTCGATCGCCCGGACGGACCCGCGGGCGGGCGTCCGGTCCGCCAGATCGGCTAGAATTCGATGGCGCAGAAATCAAATCACGTTCGATGGATCATCGCTCTGGGGGCGATTGCGCTGGTCTGCGTACTGGCTTACTCGACGTTCCAGCAGACCCACGAGCGATACGAAGTCTGCATGGCATTCAAGGGCGCGACGCATTGCGCCACGGCCGCGGGATCCAGCTACGACCAGGCCGTTCGCAGCGCCCAGGAGATTGACTGCCAACTACTCGCCAACGGCCGCGATGAGAACATGGTCTGCCTCGCAAATCCCCCGTCGAGTGTTCGCACTTTGAAATGACCCACTGCCTGAATTGCGGAGCGGAGCGCGACAGCGAGGTTTGCGATTCCTGCGGCCTGAATTCGTCCGAGGCCGAATTCTCGCTTCGCAAGAAGCTGCTGAACCGCACGGCGTTCTTTGTCCTGGGCTCGCTCGCCTTTGTGGCTGCGAGCAATTACTATCCGCCGCTCGAGCTGGACGGCATCCTGATTTTCATCGGCGTGCTGTTCTTCCTGACTCTGGGCCTGGCCATTTGGCTCGAACGCCGTGCGCTGCGGCATCTGGAACTCGAAGCGCTCAAGCGCGTGTACTACGGTCTGATCCCGCTTCCCTGGATTTTCTCGACCCTGATGCTGGCCAATGGTGCGCTTGACCGTGCCCCGCCGCAGGTCGAAGAAGCCCACGTGGTGGGAAAATTCTCGATGGGTGGAGCGCTGCCAAGCCGGCGCCTGGTTGTGACCAGCTGGCGCGACGGTCACCGGATCGAGCGCGTACCTGTCGACCGAGTGAACTTTGACAACTTCAACCGCGGCGATGTCGTCGAAGTCAAAGTCAAGGATGGCCTGGTGGGCATTCCCTGGGTTGTTGATGTTTTCCATCGCTGAGAATCATGCGCCTACCGGAATCCTGGACCGATCGGTTTCCCTTCTTGCAGCCGCTGACAGTGGCCTGGCAGCCTGTTGGGCGCCCCGTTCTTGTTCTTGCGGCCGCGTTTTACCTTCTGTTTCTGTATCAGGCGGCACGCGGCGCCGGCGTTCTGCTGTTGATGGACCTGGTTTTCGTTCCCATCCATGAGGGCGGCCATCTGCTGTTCCGGTTTTTCGGCGAGACCCTCGCCGTAGCCGGAGGTACGATCTTGCAACTGGGCGTGCCGCTGATGCTCGCCGCCTTCTTCCTGTTTCAGCGCCAGATTCTCGGCACCGCGTTTTGCGTGTTTTTCTTTTCCGAGCAGTTGTTGCCCGTCGCAAGCTACATGGCCGACGCCCGCGCGCAGGAGTTGCCGTTGCTGACCGTAGGCGATGGAGACGACGTGATCCACGACTGGGCCTATCTGTTCGGAAAATTCGGGGTTCTCAATCGCGATACGCAGATTGCCCACGGCGTGAGAACGCTCGGGTGGCTCGGAATGATCGCGACCGTTGCGTGGATGGTCTGGCGCAGCTTGCAGACCAAGCCTCGCCGCATGTTCGACAGCGTTCAGTAGAACGGCCGAAGATCGGGCATGTGCGGAAGCGATACTTCCAGCACCCTGCCATAGTCGCCGAGCGTGAACCGGTACAATTCGGCGGGTCCGACGTCGCGCTCGGTCCAATCGGTGCTGGGAATCTCCCGGGTCTCCTGGGCCAGGTCGCCGCTCTCAAAGTCCGTTCCCTGAGCCTGGAGATCGGACATCGGAACGGCGTAGACCAGTCGCGCTTTGGTGTCGAGCATCAGGTATCGGTGCCCAAGCAGCACCAGGACGAGATTAGAGTCTCGCTTCTTGTCCTTTTTGTCCTTCTTGTCCGGCTGATAGACGTTCCACTTCAGCGGCGCCTTGTCATCCAGCTTCAACTGCGCCATATCAAGCGGTTTCCAGTGCACGCGTGTCGCGTCGGACGAGGCGCCGGACTGTCCCGACTGCGCTCGCGGGGTCGCGACGGAAACCAGGACGATCAGCAGGGGAGCGATCAGCCGCAGGGTCGGGTGAAGTGCTTCGTCGCGGAGAAATCGTCCTGGAGTGGGTCTCATCAATCAAAAGAATACATCAGCGCAGGGCATTCGGTCGGTCGCGACGGGGCTAATCCCACTCGACGGACACCTGGCGCGATTTGACGATCACGTAGCCCTTGGCACGCCCGTGCAGCACGACATCGCGCAGGATGGCGACGTCCTGTTCGCAATACGCGGCGACGCGATCTCGCTCGCCAGCGCGCCACCAGCCCACGGCCTCGATACCGTCGCCACTTTTCGCCGTGCCCAGGGTGTCTTTGGCGAGCTGGTCGAGTTTCACGCGATGTCCCAGCAGTCTGTGCAGTTCTTCGTGCACGTCGAAGGAACGCCTGCGCAGTCCGTCGATCGGGGCATATGCCCGAAGTACCTCGAGATCGAACCGGTTGCCGTTGAAAGTGACGATATGCGTGAAGGTTTCAAGTTCCGCGACGAGATTCTTTGCGTCCGGCTCAAACCAGCGCCGGAAATTGTTCTCTTTGTCCCAGGTTACGGCGACCGCTACGCCGAATCCGGGGATATTCGACCAGCCGCCCTGGACTTCGTGCGACAAGCGCAGCGTTTCAATATCCAGGTAGATTTCGCGATCAAACAGTCCGGCCGTATGGCGCTCCTCGGGTAGGCAGTTGCTTGGGCCAGTTACCTGGCGGACATCTCGCCCAGTGATTTATCCAGCAGGCGAACACCCTCGTCCACATCGGACTTGGATATATTCATCGGCGGAGCCATGCGGATCACGTTGCCGTAGAGGCCGCCCTTGCCGACCAGCAACCCGTTCCCGCGCGCCCGCTCCATCAATTCCGTTGTTTCTGCAGGCGCCGGCTCTTTGGTCTTGAGATCGCGAACCAGCTCAAGCCCCTGCATCATCCCCATGCCGCGCACATCACCGATCAGGGGGTACTTGTCCTTCATCTCTTCCAGTTTTTTGCGAAGATATCCACCCACCACGTGCGTGTTCTCGAGCAGCTTTTCTTCCTCGATGACTTCGATCACGGCGCGCGCGGCAACGGAGGTGACCGGGTTGCCTCCAAATGTCGAAATCGTGAGGCCCTGAAACTTGTCGGCCAGTTCGGCGGTGGTGATTGTCGCGCCGACCGGCGTTCCGTTGGCCATGCTCTTTGCGCAGGTAATGATGTCGGGGGTCACTTCCCACTGCTCGATGCCAAACCATTTCCGTCCCGTGCGTCCGAAACCGGTCTGCACTTCATCGGAAATAAAAAGGCCGCCGTAGTTCTTCACGATGCGATAGACGATCTTGAAATATTCCGGCGGCGGAGTAATGAATCCCCCGACGCCCTGAATCGGTTCGGCGATGAACGCCGCAATCGAGCCGCTCGTGCCCGTCTGGATCAGGTTCTCAACGTCGTTTGCGCAGGCAACGCCGCATTCCGGGTATTTCAAATGCAGCGGGCAGCGATAGCAGTAAGGATTTACAGCGTGCGACACGCCCACGCTGACGACCCCGGCCTTGCGCCACGGCGCCTGCCCGGTGACACCTTTGGCAAGCGCTGAGGAACCGGCATAGGCGTGGCGTAGCGCGACGACGTCGTAACTAGGGCCGGCCATTCGCGCGAGTAGAATCGCGGCTTCGTTTGCCTCCGTGCCGGAACTGGTAAAGAAGCTCTTTTGAAGCTTCCCCGGCGTGATCTGTGCGAGCTTCTCAGCCAGCGCAACGATGGCTTCGTTGGGATACAGCGTTGAGGTATGTTGCAGCTTGTCGACTTGCGCCTTGATCTTCGACGTCACCTTTGGATTACAGTGTCCGACCCCGATGGTGAGGATCCCGCCGAAAAAGTCGAGATATCTGTTCCCCTCGACGTCCCAAACGTATTGCATGGACGCGTGGTCGGCGACCAGCGGCTCACGAAAGTAGTTCGTGACCGCAGGCCAGATGAATTCCTTGTGCTTGCGGACGATCTCTTCACTACGGCTCGTGGCTGTCTTGGGCGTTGTCATTTGTTGTGCAGTTTACCCGTGGTTTCATGCTCGGGCAAGGGTGCTGGGCCTGGAAAGTGAGACCGAAACCGCCGGGCGAAACAAGGCGCGGGAATTACCGGGCTTCCCGTATAATCCCGCTCAATGGCGAAGGACAGGATATTGCGGAACCTGGTACGCGCCCTGGGGAGGATATTCCCGGATTGCGTGACCCTCAGCCAGGCCGTGGCCTTCAATATGTTCCTGGCATTTTTTCCGCTGCTCCTGCTGGCCCTGGGTCTTCTTGGCGGAACATCTCTGTTTCCCGAGGCCATTCGCGAGATCCCCAATCGCCTGATGCAAATCCTTCCGCCCGGGAGCGCCCGGGTGGTGGCCGGGTATTTTGTGCGCCGGACGATCCATCCCGGGCGGTGGATCTTGTTGGGACTGGGCGGGACCTTGCTCGCTGGGACGCAGACCATGGTCGGATTGATGGAGGGTTTCCGCATCATCGAGGGCGATTTGATGGAGCAAACGTATTGGCGGCGGCAGCTGCGCGCTCTGGGTTTGCTCTGCCTTACGATCGTTCCCATGCTCGCGGTCGTAGTCTTCACGGTATTCGGCAAGCAGTTGCGCGCTTGGCTGATCCAACACACCGCCTCGCCCCATTTTACGCACTACGTCGAATGGGTCGTCTATGCGGTGGGAGTTTTTGTGCTCGCAATGGCTGTCCTGGTCCTGCTCTATCGGATTGGGCGGCCCGGTCACCCCGGACTACTGGACCTGCTACCGGGAGCCGCGGTTGCGACGGCATTGTGGTGGGCAGCCGACATTACCTTCGGCTGGTACGTTCGCAAGATGCCCTACGACGTGCTGTACCGGGGACTGGCTTCGGCCATCGGCTTACTGTTATGGATGTTTCTGGCAGCAATGATCGTCCTTTTGGGCGCAGCCTACAACACCGAGGCGCGCGAAGCGCGTGAAGAGGCCGCCCGGCCTGAGAAGCTCAGCTTGATCGTGCCCTAGCCCCGTTCCGACGCGTCCCACCTGCTTCGAGCGCCCCTTTCCAGCCCGCACCGCTAGTTGACTGGCTGGTTCGTTAACTCCTAGTACGCCTGAGCAACTTTTGCCTCCCCGGGGGGTTAGACTGTAATGAAGGCCATGGTACGGACAACAAAACCCGTGTGCGCAGCCCAGAGGCGATTTCGGCGGCTTGACACCCCCGGCGCGGCGTTTCTGGCAGTTACCGTAGCCGCGTTGCTGGCTGCCCTGTTCACCATAGCGGTACCGAACGCGAGCGCGGGCAAGCACAACCCCACCGCAAGCGCCTCAGCGGACCAGACCGTGATCGACGGCAAGTTCAAGGGACATCTTCCGATCACCGAGCTGACCGAGGATCAGGCGATCCTGCATGCGCTGAACCGCCTGGCGTATGGACCGCGTCCGGGCGACGTCGAACGCGTCCGGCAGATGGGTCTGGAGAAGTGGATCGACCAGCAACTTCATCCGGAATCGATTGATGATTCCGCGCTCGACACCCGCCTGAAAAACTATCCGACGCTCGATATGTCCGCACGAAAGCTTCTCGCAGAATATCCGCCTCCCAATCAGGCAGCGAAGCAGGCCGGTGAGACCAAAGACGAGTACAAACAGGAAATCATGGAGAAGCGCCGCGCCGCGATGGCTCAGCTTAACGCCACGGGCGACGACAACGCGGACAAGGCGCAAGAGCAGCTTGCGAAGATCCAGGGACCGAATCGCATGATTGCCGAGCTGTCGATGGCCAAGCTCGATCGCGCCGTATACAGCCAGCGCCAGCTGGAAGCCGTGATGGAAGATTTCTGGTTCAACCATTTCAATGTGTTTGCCAACAAGGGCGCGGACCGCTGGCTGCTTACTGGCTACGTGCGGGATACCATCCGTCCTCACACCATGGGGAAGTTCGAGGACCTGCTGACGGCGACGGCCAAGAGCCCGGCCATGCTGTTCTTCCTCGACAACTGGCAGAGCGTTGATCCGGTGGCATTCAAAGAACACCAGCAGGAAATTGCGATGCGCCGCGCGCGGTATCAGGGCGCGTTCGGCGGGGGCCTCTCGCCAACCTCGCCAGGTGGCGCGCGTCCCCAGCAGCAGGATCGCGGTCTGAATGAGAACTATGGCCGCGAAGTGATGGAGCTGCACACCGTGGGAGTCGATACGGGCTATACGCAGCAGGACGTCATCGAGATGGCCCGATGCCTTACCGGCTGGACAGTGCGCGAGCCGCGCCGCGATCCGGATTTCGTCTTTCGGCCCGAATTCCACGCCGAGGGCAAGAAAGTGGTAATGGGCCACACGTTTAACGACGGCGGCGAGAAGGACGGCGAAAACGCGTTGAAAATGCTTGCTGCTGACCCGCACACGGCGCGGTTCATCTCAACCGAACTTGCGCGTCATTTCGTGTCTGACGCGCCGCCTCCAGCGCTGGTAAATCGCATGACCAAGGAATATGAATCCAGCGGCGGCGACATTCGAAGTGTCATGAAGGCCATGATCTATTCGCCGGAGTTCTGGTCGAAGCAAACCTACCGTGCGAAAGTGAAGACTCCATTCGAGCTGGTTTCAAGCACCGCGCGCGCCTTGAACGCGGATGTGACCCTCTCGCTGCCGCTGACACAATGGGTCGGACGAATGGGCGAGCCGCTGTTCCTGTGCCAACCGCCCACCGGGTATTCAGACAAATCCGAAACCTGGGTCAATACGGGCGCGCTTCTGAACCGCCTGAACTTTGCACTCGCCTTTGCGAACGGCCGCCTTGCCGGAACCAGCGTGGATCTGGGAACGATGTTCGGCGATAACGCATCCAAGGATCCAGAGGCGGCGCTCGCCCGCGCCGTCGATCTTTTTCTGGGCGGACAGATCGATCCGGCGACTCGCCAGACGCTCGAAGGTCAGCTGAGCGATCCGCAAGTGCTGCAGGCGAAGCTGGATGATCCGGTCAAGCAGGTGAATGAGGGATTGCTTTCCGGACTGGTCCTCGGCACGCCGGAATTTCAGCGCCGATAGGGAGAATAGCGATGACGATTTCCCGGCGATACTTCCTGAAGAATGGTGGCATCGCGATGCTGGGTATGGCGTCGCTGCCGTCGTTTCTGCAACGGGCAGTGGCGGCAACGGCTGGTGAGAGCAAAAAGAAAATGGTTGTGTTGTTCCAGCGTGGTGCGATGGACGGCTTGAACGTCGTCGTCCCGTTCGGCGAACCAAACTATTATCGGCTGCGTCCGACGATTGCAATCCCTGCGCCGAGCCGCACAGGTACCGATACCGCGCTTGACCTGGACGGATTCTTTGGCCTGCATCCAAGCCTGCAACCCCTGCAATCACTGTTTCAGAACGGCCAGCTTGCCATCGTGCAGGCCGTTGGCTCTCCCGATCCCTCGCGCTCGCATTTCGACGCACAGGACTTCATGGAATCCGGCACGCCCGGCGTCAAATCGACCGACGATGGCTGGCTCAACCGCGCGCTGCAATCGATGCCCGAGCAACCGACATCACCGTTCCGGGCCGTTGCGTTCGGCCCCTACCTGCCGCGGACTCTCGCTGGCAGCGCTCCGGCCGTTGCCATCCCGGACCTCAAACAGTTCAAGATGTACGGCCCTCAACAGACCGTCGAAGGCGGCTTTGAGGCGATGTACGCCGAGACAGTTGACCAGGCGATGCGCGGCGTCGGCCAGGAAACCTTCGAAGCCATTGACCAGCTGAAGAAAATCAGTCCCGATACCTATACCCCGGATAACGGCGCAAACTATCCCAACAGCCGATTCGGCAAGAGCCTCATGGAGATTGCCGAACTCTTCAAGGCCGACCTGGGTCTGGAAGTTGCCTTCCTTGACAGCGGAGGCTGGGACCACCACGTCAATGAGGGTGGCGTGCAGGGACAGCTCTCGAATCTGCTTCGCGATCTGGGGCAGGGAATCGCCGCGTTCCATCAGGATATGGGCGATCGCATGGGAGACGTCGTGTTCGTCAGCATGTCGGAATTCGGCCGGACGGCACATGAAAACGGCAACCGCGGCACCGATCACGGTCATGCCAACTGCATGCTGCTGATGGGCGGCGACATCAAGGGCGGAAAGGTGTACTCGCGCTGGCCGGGAATGAACGATGGTCAGCTGTACGAGGGACGCGATCTGGCGGTGACAACCGACTACCGCAGCGTGCTCGGCGAAATCATGTCCAAGCACCTCGGCGGTCGCGATCTCAGTAAAGTGTTCCCGGGATTCACCAACGATCCGCGCGAATTTCTGGGAGTAATCAAGGCCTAGGCCCGAGCGCGGCGCAAAACAAAAGGGAGGGCCTGAGCCCTCCCCGGATCGTTCCTCGATTGTTCGTGGTCCCGCCTGAAGTTCCCGCTAGCCTCCCGCCTTGATGCGCATGCCGTAAAACGAGCGGTAGACGAAGAAGAACGAGATCAGGAAGAACACTGCCGCAAGGATGTGCGTCAGTTCTGCGTTCTTCGACGCGAGGTCAACTGCCAGCTCCACGGCCAGCAATCCGAACAGCGTGGTGAACTTGATTACCGGATTGAGGGCGACCGAAGACGTGTCCTTGAACGGATCACCGACCGTGTCGCCGACAACGGTCGCGTCGTGTAGCGGAGTCCCTTTTTGCTTCAGCTCGACTTCGACAATCTTCTTCGCGTTGTCCCATGCTCCGCCGGCGTTGGCCATGAAGATGGCCTCATACAAACCGAATATCGCAATCGAGATCAGGTAGCCGATAAAGAAGAACGGCTCGACGAAAGCGAACGACAACGCGGCAAAAAACACGGCGATGAAGATGTTGAGCATGCCCATCTGCGCGTACTTCGTGCAGATCGCGACGACTTTCTTGCTGTCCTCGACAGACGCCTTCTCGATGCCCTCGAGCTTGATATTTGCCTTGATGAACTCGACAGCCCGGTAGGCTCCTGTGGTTACGGCCTGGGTGGATGCGCCCACAAACCAGAAAATTATGGCGCCTCCGGTGATCAGGCCCAGCACAAACGGCGCGTGCAGTAGCGAGAGCTTGTCGACGTTCGTCGTAAGGCCATTGGTGAGCGCCATGATGATGGAGAAGATCATCGTGGTCGCACCGACAACCGCCGTGCCGATCAGCACGGGTTTGGCGGTCGCCTTGAAAGTGTTTCCGGCTCCGTCGTTTTCCTCCAGCATGTCCTTGGCGCGCTGGAAGTTTACGTCGATGTTGTAGTCCGCCTTGAGTTCCTGCTTGATGTTGGGAACCTGCTCGATCAGGGACAGCTCGTAGACCGACTGCGCGTTATCGGTAACAGGACCGTAGGAATCAACCGCAATCGTCACCGGACCCATTCCCAGAAACCCAAACGCCACCAGGCCGAATGCGAACACGGGCGCGGCGATCATCATGGCGCTGAGGCCGCCAAGACTGACCATGTACCCGATGGCCATCAGAATCACCATCGTCAAGCCGAGGTAGTAGGCGGAAAAGTTCCCGGCCACGAAGCCTGACAGAATTCCCAGCGACGCCCCGCCTTCCTGTGCCGAGGCGACCACTTCGCGAACGTGCCGCGATTCGGTTGAGGTGAAGACCTTTACGAGTTCCGGAATGATCGCACCAGCCAGGGTCCCGCAGGAGATGATGGTTGCAAGCTTCCACCACTGCGTCGTATCGCCCGACAGGTCGGGCACCATGAAGTAGGAGATCAGGAAGGTCATGCCGATGGAGACCAGCGACGTGATCCATACGAGCGAAGTCAGCGGGGATTCAAAGTTCATCTTCTCGGCATTTCCGAATCGGGCGCTCGCGATCGCGGTGTTGATAAAGTATGCCGCGGCGCTCGCGACCAGCATGGCAATGCGCATCACGAAGATCCATACCAGCAGCTGCACCTGAACCACCGGGTTTGAGACGCCCAGCAGGATGAACGTAATCAGGGCCACGCCAGTCACGCCGTAAGTCTCAAAACCATCGGCGCTTGGACCTACTGAATCGCCGGCATTGTCGCCGGTGCAGTCTGCGATCACACCGGGGTTGCGCGCATCGTCCTCTTTGATCTTGAACACGATCTTCATCAGATCGGCGCCGATGTCGGCGATTTTTGTGAAGATGCCGCCGGCGATTCGCAGCGCTGCGGCACCGAGTGATTCGCCGATCGCAAAACCAATGAAGCACGGCCCGGCATAGTCGCCAGGAACGAACAAGAGAATAATGAGCATCATGAGCAGCTCAACGCTGATCAGCATCATTCCGATGCTCATGCCCGCGCGCAGCGGAATCTGGTAGATCGGGTAAGGCTTGCCGCGAAGTCCGGCGAAAGCCGTTCGCGAGTTGGCGAAGGTGTTCACGCGAATCCCGAACCAGGCGACTCCGTAGCTCCCCAGTATTCCCACGACGCTGAAGAACAAAATCATGCCAACCTTCATTGCCTCGTAATGACGCAACACGCCGAAGTACAGCACGATCACGGCGGCGATGAAGATCCACAGCAGGAACAGGAACTTGCCCTGGTTGATCAGGTATGTTTTGCAGGTCTCATAGATCAACTCGGAAATTTCGCGCATCGAGCGGTGGACCGGCAGATTCTTCAGCCGCACGTAGATCGTCATTCCGAATGCGAGTCCAAAAATGCAGAACAGCAACCCCCAGACCAGCAGCTGGTGGCCGTCAATGCCCCACAGAAACCGTACCTGGGACAGGTCCGGGAGCTTCAGGCTGGCCTCGCCGCCCGGATTGTCGTCCGCCATGGCGCGTCCGGCGCCCATCAGCATGCACAAGAGCGTGAAGCCTGCCGCGAAGAACTTCACTAGGCGGGGCCTAACCTTACTGTGACCCGTCCCTCGGGCAGTTGCGAGTCTGGTGCGCATCAGTAATCCTCCATCGTGTATTTTCATTAGAGATTATTCGGGCGATCTTCTGGGGAACGGTCTCGCTTTACCGCCACATACGGTTGTGCACCGGCCCGCGTCCGCAAGTCCACCGTCCCAGTTAGCAACGGCGCCCTTCCCCCCGGAGGAAAGCTCCCTGAACGGGAGCCCGTACTTGCAAGAAGTCTCAGCTAGATAGCTAGCTTTTGTAACAGGATTCGCGCTTTTCGTCAAGAAAGGCTATCGCGCCTTGCCTTACGGTCCAGCGAGGCGATGGGCAAGGGCTGAGGGCCCTTTCCGGATGCGGAGACGAGGCAAGTCGCCTGCCATGAGCATGTTAGACTTCGGTGATGGGAAAGAGAACTATTTCGCCCGGTGGGATGCTGGATGGAGTTATCGAACTGCCCGGAGATAAGTCCATATCGCATCGCTATGCGATTCTGGCGGCCCTGGCAGAGGGTACTAGCGAGATATTGAACTACGCCTCGGCCGCGGATTGCCGCAGTACGCTCGAATGCCTGAGGAACCTCGGGATCGCGATTGATTCAAGCGAAGGACGTGTCCGCGTCGCAGGCAAGGGACTGTACGGCCTCAAGGAGCCGCGCCGTGCACTGGACGCCGAAAACTCCGGTTCGACCATGCGTATGCTGGCCGGCGTGCTCGCCGGGCAGAGCTTCAAGTCGAAGATTACCGGCGACGGTTCGCTTCGCAAGCGCCCCATGCGGCGCGTGATCGAGCCGCTGCGGCAGATGGGCGCCGAAATCCGCAGCCAGGAAGGCGACCGCGCACCGCTTGAGATTCGCGGTGGTCGATTGCATGCAATCGACTACACCCCGCCGACTCCGAGCGCACAGGTGAAATCGGCAGTCCTGCTGGCCGGTCTGTATGCCGAAGGGATCACAACCGCTCGGGAATCCATCCAGACCCGGGATCACACCGAAGTCGCCCTGCGGGAGTTTGGTGCGGTCGTTGAAGGGACCCGAGGTGCGGTTCGCATTCACCCCCGACCGAAGCTCACCGCACGACAGCTGGCGGTGCCCAGTGACCTATCAACTGCGGTCTTCCTGATCGGGGCCACGCTGGTGCTGCCCGGATCCTCGTTGATGCTTCACAACGTCGGCCTGAACCCCACCCGGGCCCGCGTGCTCGATTTTTTCAATTCGATCGGCGCATCGGTTCGCGTTGCCACCGTGCAGATGCGCCACGGTGAACTGGTCGGCGATGTTTCGGTGCGCCACGCGCCAATTGAAGGCGGCACGATTTCCGGATCGCAGGTCGCCGAAATGATCGACGAACTGCCCATGCTCGCCGCGCTCGGCCCTTTCACCGAGAAGGGAATCGAGATTCACGACGCGCAAGAACTGCGCGTGAAAGAGAGCGACCGCATCGCGGCACTGGCCGAAGGTCTGCGACAGATGGGCGCGCAGGTCGAGGAATTTCCAGACGGGTTGCGGGTCCAGGGGCGCTCGGCGGGGAAGTTGCGCGGCGCAACCGTAGACCCGCGGGGCGATCATCGCATCGCGATGGCGCTCGCAGTCGCAGCGCTCGGGGCCGAAGGCGAGACGACCATCCGCGACGCCGAGTGCGTCGCGGTTTCCTTCCCTGAGTTCTTTTCGACGCTCGATCGCCTGCGGGGATCAGAGAACAAGTAGCCGAATGCGGGCGGCACGGTTGTGCCGATCAGGAAGACTTGTGCAGCGAAATTGTACCGTAGCTGGTGGTGATGGTGATTCGAGGGACCGGTGCACCGGACTTGTTCCCGAACTCGCCGTCCAGTCGCCCGTCTTTTTCCTCGCCTGTCGTCTTCAGTGACGGATCCTCGAACTCGCTATCCACTTCTCCGGACCGCGAGAGAGCGGAAATCTGAAACGCCGATCTCGCCGGAAGCGTGACGTCGACTTCTCCGGTTTCATTCGTGATATTGAGCGCTGCGCGCGGGGGATTGGCGTATACGACTTTAACGTCGCCGTGGGAACCTACAATGTCGAGCTGACCCGCGACGTTGTCCGCATCGATGTCCTTGTTGTGAGTCTGGATGTTAGCGAGACCCTCGACGTCGGACAACTGGATGTCGCCTGAATCGATCTCGAGACGTCCGGTCAGCTGCACGATCGTGAGCTCAGCCCAGGGCGACGAGACCCGGGTTGTTCCTTTTACCTTGCGGAGGGTTGTCGACCCCACAAAGGGACCTTCGAGAGTGGTGTTGCCAGCGACCTCGCCGATTTCCACGTCGTCACCGCGACCCTTCAGGGTCACGTTCCCGGCGACTCCGGTAATTTGGGCGTCGCCCTTCTGCATCTGGGCAGTGACATCGGAACCCGCGTCGTGGATTTCAAGGTCACCGTTCTCGGTACGAGCGTCGATGACTCCTGCGATTTCCGTGACGCTGATGTCGCCATGAGGTGTGTGCAGCGTCACACTTGCGGTCTTTGGCAACTGCACGTCGAGATCAGCCTCCACGGTCTGGTGCGAATCGTTCTGGTGGACAGGATGGATCCTGTAGCCGTCAGCCGCCGGCTCGACTACGACCTCAACATCCTTCATCCGCTCGTCGGCCGCCGATTCGCTCTCTCCGTCTGCGGATTCGTTCACGCTGACCCGCAGGGTGTTGCCCTGGGTGCCGTGCACTGTAATGTTCCCGCGCCCGGTTTCAATTGCGACGTGGGACCCCGGGGCAATCGACTGAGAGGCGAGCTCACGGCTCTGGCTGTAGGACTGGTGAAACGGCGCGAAGTTCACATCCATGCCCGGGACGCGTTCGCGAATCCAGTCGCGACAGACAAACGCAATGAGCACCAGGGCCAGCAACACCAGAAGAGCGGCCTCTCCTCCGGAAAGCAGGGGAGCGCGCAGCTGTCCGTTGCTTTGCGCCGCAAAATGATCAATGAGTTTGGCGATTCCCCACACGATGATCAGGAACGGCCAGTAAATTCGTGCCAGATGGCCAATACCGAATGCAGGGTCGATACGGTGCAGCAGGAAAATCAGGCCGAGCACGATCAGCAGCAGGCCGGGGAAAATCGATTTGCGTCTCTGTGGGACGTCGCTCACGTGTTCCTCAGGCCCCGGTGTGACCTGCGCCCGAAGCAGTCGATTGCAGCCACAACACAATCCCGGCGAGGATGAACAGCACCGGCCAGAGTTCCCTGAAGCCGTGAGGCGTAAATCGTCCCAGCAGGAATAGAGTCCCGATGGCAATCAGCATGAGCGGTCCCATGAGTCCGCGCATGCGGCAGCGCGCGCAGGTGCAGTTCGGCTTGTTCAGATCTGTCATAGCGCCCCTTCCTATGAAGTCTTTCTCATCCGGTCGGTCAGAATCCAGACTCCAAGCACGATCAGTCCGGCGGGCCACGCCTTGCTGAACCAGTCCCGCTCGAGCAAGTGGAAATTCGCGAGAAGGAACAGCACACCCAGAACGATCAGTACAATCGCGCCCGTTGGCTTGCGGCTCGGGTCCTGCACCAGGTCGGGAGGTTGCGGCTGTCCCGACTGGCGCGCCTTCGCCACGTGATAGGCTTCGATCGGCATGTAAAAGTAAAAGCAGGCCAGCGCGATTCCGAGGAACGCGTCAAGCTCGCCCGGCAGGTCGGAGGAAAGCGCCGCAATAATGCCGCCGAAGACGGCAACGTGAACCAGCGCTTTTACATACTCGCCGTTGTACACCGCGCCAAGGCCGGGGATGAACCCCAGCGCGAGAGCCGTGCCCGGGTGCGCACCGGCTGCGGCAGCCGGCTTTTGAGGCGCCCCTTGCGGCGAAGTAACGATGTTTGCTAGGCAGTCCTCGCAATACAGCGCGCCGCGCACGTTCCGCGCGCACTCAGGGCAAAGCGCCCGTCCGCACTGCCGGCAATAGCCGGTGGCCTCCAGATCAGCATGTTGTGCACATTTCATAGTGGGCTCCTGGGCGTGTCGGGCGTCAACATCATCGCGAGCTCGGTGCCGCTATGCGCGCCGTGGCGGCTTGAGTGCGGAACCGTTTGCGACTTCTCGCGCGGCTCTGGCGACGGCTGCTGCGGCGCCTGTTCGGGTCGCGGCCGGCCGGACGGCGCAGGCGCTGGCGCCGATATCGGCTCCGACATGCTCTCCGGCTGTGAAGTAAGTCGCGACTGAATTTCATAGACCACGCGGAGGTCGTTTACGAACTTTGCTCCGCGCGCGTAGGTCAGATGAACCTGGCGGTTCGCACCGCGAACCAGACTTACGGGGTTCATGCTCGACCTGGATCCGGAGGAGGCCGCTGCATGAAACACGATCAAGAACGAGGCCGCAACCGTAACAATTCCCATCGCGAAGCGAGGTTGCCAGATCGCCCCCACCCAATCGAACCAAGTCGTTCGGACTGGCTTGCGTTTTTGCGGGCCGAGCGTAGCTCTCAAAATCTTTTCACCAAGCAGCGGCGGCGTCGCCAGAAGTTCCACGCGTTGCATCCGGCTGACCAGTCCGCCCACCTGCGCCACGAGCTTTGCGCAGTCCGCGCACCCGGCTGCGTGCGCGTCAAATGCCGCCGCTTCCTCCGGCAAAAGCGCGCCCTCGAGAAAATCGCTTAGCCGTTCTTCCGTTTGTGTGCAGTTCCAGTCCATTGTTCTGTAGTCCGTCTCTACGACGGACGCACTCCCATTTCGTCGAGGATGCGCGCGAGCTCAATGCGTCCCCGGTTGATTCTGGACTTGACCGTGCCTTCCGGGATTCCCAGCACGGTCCGGATTTCGCCGTAGTCCAGTCCCTGCAGGTCGCGCAGGATTACGGCTTCGCGCAGTTCCGGTGAAAGCCGGGCGAGCCCCCGTTGCAGCTGTGCGCTGAGCTCGGAGGCCTCGGCCAGGCTGTCCGGCGTACGCGCCAGCGACGGCATCACCTCCAGCTGCCCCTCGGTGTCATCGATGGAATCCGTCATCCGGTCGCGGCGCGTCCTCCGGTAGTGGTCTACCAACAAGTTCCGCGTCACACTGGTCAGCCAGGTTGGAAACGCACCCTGTGATGACTGGTAACTCCCAAGTGTGCGGAAGATGCGCAGAAAGACCTCCTGGGTCAAGTCCTCGGCGGATGTCGGATTGCCCGTAAATCGATAGCAGAGGTTAAAAACTCGCCGGGTGTGCCGCCGCACGAGTTCCTCCCAGGAAGGCCCGTCGCCCCGGAGACAGAATTCGACCAGTTGGGCGTCGGGCTCCAATCGTTCCTAGCCTCGCGATCCGCATGACATACTAGCCTCACCGTATGGAACGCAAATCTCACCTGAAAAGTTCCATGTCGCCCGGCATCTTAGGCGTATTGGCGCGACAAACACAACACCGGGTTACCTTCCGCCAAGCGCCCGCATCTAAATTCTGTAGGACAGGAGCTCGTGTTTTCGACGATTGTGAGCGAGCGCCGGCGTCCTGGTGGATGGAAAACTCGTGAGGGAAGAGAACAGCTTTGAACCGACCCTTTTTCATTGCCCTGCTGCTCTCGGGCTCTCTGTTCTGCTCAGGACCGGCTCGAGCGGACGTGGGAATCGTTCTCAATGAATCGCTCGACACCAGCGTCGCGCGGATCACGGGTTCGGGCCACAGCGCCGTGTATCTGTCGCGCATCTGCCCGGACTCGCCTGTAAAGCTGCGGCTGTGCGCGCCCGGCGAGCAGGGCTCCGTCATCAGCAATTACACGACTCTGGGCGAAGACAAGCCTTTTGAATGGAACATCGTTCCTCTGAGTGTTTTCGTCTATGGCGTCACCGACCCTCGAAGTCGGCCTCTGTTTACCTCTTGGAAGATCAAGGCCGCACTGGAAGAAAACTACCGGGAAAAAACCCTAGGCGACTACTGCACCAGCCACACATGTCTGACCAGTGGCAAGGCGGAATGGCGGGAGATGGTCAGCGCCTCCTCCGAGCGGACCCTCTACATACTGATTGTTTCGACGACGGTTGAGCAGGATCGCGCTCTGATTGAAAAGTTCAACGATGCGCCCAACGTCAATCACTTCAATGGAGCCACGCGCAATTGCGCGGACTTCACCCGGAACCTGATCGACACCTACTTTCCCCACGCCGCTCATCGCGACGTCGTCAATGATTTCGGGATGACCAGCCCCAAGGCGGTGGCGCGCTCGTTTGCTCACTACGCGCATGATCGGCCCGAAGCCCAGTATCACGTCCTTCATTTCGCGCAGTTGCCGGGAACGATCAAGCGCAGCACCGAATGCCGGGACGGCACCGAGCAGCTCTATCATTCAAAGAAGCTGCTGATTCCCATGGCGTTTTTTGCGTGGCACGAGCTGCCGGTCGCAGTCGGCTCCTATGTGCTCACCGGTCGCTTCAATCCCGAGCACGAGTTTGAAAGCCACGCCACGGTTCACCAGGGGGAGCTCGGCCATGAGATTGAAGTCGCCAAGGACAGCAATCCCGACGATCCGCAGGTCACTGAACTTGAAACCGCCATGCGGCAGGAGCGCGTGGACGTCGTGGGCAGCGAAAATCAGTGGGATTCGTTCCGCGAACAGTTTGATTCGATTGTCGCCAGCGCGATTAACGACCACATTGTCACCAGCCGCGAATCTTTGGGTCGCGAAGTGAAAGATCTTAGCGAGAATGGCAGGCCGTATCTGGACGCGAACGGCAATCTGTGGCTTGAGATCCAGCGGAACGGCAAGACGACTCAGGTTGGCTTGAGCGCCGATAACCTGCTCTCGCCTGGGTCGGATCGCGCGATCGCCTACAAGCTCATGCTCGCACACGTTGCCGAGACTCTGAGAAGCCCCGCGCGTCAGCGCGAGAGCATGCCTGAATTCACGGAAGCATGGAACCTGATGCAACGCGCGCGACCTGACGATGACCAGAAGACGGCCCAAGCGATCGGACGTTAACGCCCGGTGATCAAGGCCGGCTACCAGCCTGAACTACTCGTTGGTCCTGTATCCGGCGCACTGACGGACGGGCAGCCGCGGATATTTGGGATACGCTGGATCACTCGAGGATAATCCGCAGAGGTAAAAAAGTTCCGCACCCTTTCCCTGAACCTGCCGGCAATGCGCGCAATCGCTGCACAATCCCACGGTCTCGCGCTTGGCTAAGCGGTCTTCGGACGACCCATCGTGAACATGTTTTGCCGGTCGGTGAGACTGGCCGCGCTTGTCCATGCCGCGAGAATATCATCCGGCATGGTTCGTCGCGATGGCTTGTCCGGCAGCGTCCCCGATAGCTCGCCCTTCACGTCTGATCACTGTCCTTCTTGACACCCTTGAAAGCTTGCTGCTACGGTTCCAATCGAATGCTCAGCAAATCGCGTCGGTACCTGCTCCTCCTGCTCGCCATCGGAATTCTGGGCTATTTCCTCTATCGGTTTCGCAATTCCATCACGCTTGAGGGATTTCGGTGGGAGATGGTGCTTCGGTCGATCCGCCAGGCGCGCATTTCGCTGCTAGTGCTGTCGCTTGCGGCAATTTACGTTTGCTATGCACTGCGTGCAGTGCGCTGGATGCGATTTTGCCGGTGGCTCGGTGCCATGCGCTTCTGGGATGTCTATGGGGCGACGCTTGCCGGCTTCACGTGTACGTTCCTGCTGGGTCGCGCCGGGGAGCCGATTCGGCCCGTGCTGATTGCACGGAAGAGTTCGCTTTCGATGCCAGGGATGTTTGGCGTGTATGTGCTTGAGCGCGTGTTCGATATGGCGGCGACGGCCGTGCTCGCGGTCCTGGCATTGCTGCTGTTTGAACGAAAGGGAGTGTCGGGCGCGGGCAACGACATGTTGCTCAGGGTCGCGCGCTCGGCCGGTGTGCTGCTACTGCTGGGTCTGGTAGGCGTGATCGCATTCCTGATTCATTTTCGGTATCACGGCGCCGGGTGGCTCGCGGAAAAACTGAAGCGCCCGAAGTGGCGCTCGGGCTGGCGCGAGAAGGTGGCCGCGCTGCTCGAAGGATTCAGTGACGGATTACGCGGTGTCCGCACCTCGAGCGACCTTGGCGCGCTTGCCGGATATACTGCTGCGCACTGGCTGCTGGTTGTCTTCATCTATCTGTGGGTCGCGCATGCCTTTGGCGGCGAGCTTGCAAGCCTTGGTTTTGCCGGCGCGACCCTGGTGCTGGCCTTCACCATGGTCGGTTCGGCTGCGCAGCTTCCTGGCGTCGGCGGTGGCTCGCAGGTGGCCACCTTTCTTGTCTTCACGCTGATCTTTGGAGTAGAAAAGGAACCGGCGGCGATCGCGACAGTGATGCTTTGGCTGATCACTTTCGCGGGGTGCTCGGTGGTCGGATTGCCGTTGCTCCTGCGGGAGGGGTGGTCGATGGGAGAACTGCGCCAATTGGCGCGAACCCAGAAGCAGGCTGAAGAAGCTTTGCTGTTGGCCGAGGCCGAGCGTGGCGGACAAGCGCCTGCCGGCTCGAAGGAGAAGCCGGAGTGAAGTGCCCGTTTTGCGCTCACCTGGATGACAAGGTAATCGACTCGCGCGAAGGTCGCGCCGGCGATCTGATTCGCCGTCGGCGGGAGTGCCTGAAATGCGGCCGTCGCTTTACGACCTACGAACGCATTGACGAGATCCCCTACATGGTCATCAAGAAGGATGGCCGCCGTGAAAAATTCGAGCGCCAGAAGATTTTGCAGGGGCTGCTGAAAGCCTGCGAAAAACGGCCCGTCCCCGTGGGCAAGCTTGAAACCATCGTAGATGAGGCCGAGGCCTTTGTGAGCGAAGCTGCAGATCGCGAGCGCACCACCACCGAGATCGGCGGACTTCTGATGAGCCACTTGAAAAAACTCGACAAGGTGGCCTACGTCCGCTTTGCGTCGGTGTACCTGGATTTCAAAGACGTGAAGGAATTCATGGATGAACTGAAGGGCCTGCTGAAGGATCGCGCAAAGAAATAAGTTCGCTACGCCTGCCACACTCCGGCCGCAAACGTTTTCACCATGCGAAAGCCCAGATGCTCGTACAGCTCGACCGCGCGCTTGTTGATCGTCGTGACCGTCAGCGACAACGACTTGTAATTCCGCCGTCGCAGAGCCTGAATCGAGTGCTCCATCAGCTGGCGGCCGATGCCGCTGCCCTGGTATCCCGGCATGACGCAGACCTGCGTCGTGTGGCCCACGCCGTCGGCGACGGTTGACGTCAGAATCATCGCAACGGGACGGTCTCCGGTCGCAGGCCTCACCAGGAAGGAAGCCTCAGGCAGGAACTGGCCGCATCCGGGCAAAAGCACGATATTGCGCAGGAATCTCAGGCTGCCTGCTTCGCTGCAATATTGGTCGTTGATCTGCCCATCGACGTGGTTCGCGTAAGCGAGCTGGATCAGCCGCGCGGCGGATTCAAACGCCCGATCATTCCACGGCTCGATGCGCAATCCCATCGACGACGGCTTGTTCGTGAGTTTGGTCTTGTCAAGCGACAGCAGCATGAACTGGCGAGCGTGAAGCCGAAAATGTTGCGACAGAAATGCGGGATCAAGCTCTGTTCCGAAGGGCATTAGTTGCGCCTCGATCCGCTCCAGTCGCGGTGTTGCTCGTAGCGCACCCAGCATCTCGGTCAGCAGGCGTTGGGTGATGGGGCCTTGCGAATACTGTGCGGAAACGAAAAGTCCGCCGATCAGTCCCTTGTGGTCCTCAAGCACATAGAACCCGTAGCCGGCAGGACGGCCGTCTTCGACTGCGGCATATCCGCCCAGCGCCCGGGAGTCGATGAACTTCCGCACCAGATCAATCGACGGTCGATAGTCCCATTGCAACTCGTCCCGCCAGCGGTCGGTTTCCTCCCGAAACAGTCCCTCAAGCGACCTCGAGTGGAGCTGCCTCAGGTCAACAATCTGCATGGAAGCCACGCACAAACCCCCGTTGCATTATAACTTCGCCCCGCACCAGAACCCAACCGCTCCGGTTTGGAACACGCGGGGGATTCGTCGGACCAAGCTCACTCAAGAAATGTGCTAACATCCGTTCGCTGAGGCGCGTAGGCTGGAGCGCCTGCGCTTTAATGGACGTCCTTTCCGAGCTCCGCTATCCCAGAACGCGTCTCGCCAAGGTTTTCTCCGGATTCCTGGCGCTGCTGCTGTTCGCTATTATTTCGATTTCAACCATCTCGGGCTTCTTGCTCTACCAGACTCTGCGTCCGGCCCGGAATCCCGCCTCTTTCGATTTGAGCGTCATGATGGGCCATCCCGCTACTTTTGCATTTACCGTCGCGGGCGGAGCGCAACGCGAGGGCTGGCTGTTTCCCGGCTTGCGCGGCGCCCCGACAGTGGTTGTCTGCCACGGATACCTGTCGCAGCGCGCCGACGTGCTGACGCTGGTCACTGCGCTACAAGACCATCAATTTAACGTTTTCCTGTTCGATTTTGCCGGGCATGGCACGAGCCTGGGCCTCACCACGCTCGGATATCGGGAGACCGACGAGTTGCGCGCCGCCGTGCAGGCGCTGTCAACGCGCGACGATGTGGATCCTCAAAATTTCGGGCTTTGGGGAGTGGATATGGGGGGATATGCGGCGCTCGAGGTGGCCGAAACCGATCCGCGCATCAAGGCACTCGCCGTTGACGACGCCTATGACGATCCTCGCGTCATGCTGAAGATTCAGGTGAAAAAATCCGGGCTTAACTCCTTGCCCGGAGTGCTCCGCTTTACCGATTTTGGATTCCGCATGATGAATTACTCCTACCGGAACGAGCCTGCCGTTTCGGCGCGTCTTGCGAGCGTTCAAGGAATCCCGAAATTGTTCGTACAAGCCGACGATCGAGCCGCGCTTTCCGAGGAAACCCTGCGGCTGTTCGCCAAGGCTCCGGAACCAAAACAGGCTCTGCGGGACCGTCTGAGTTACCGCGACATGAACGATGATGACCGCAAGAGTTACGAAAGTCAGATTGTCAATTTCTTCCTGCAGAATATCCCGCCAAGCACCAGTCGCTAACGCACGCTGGGGAGCGGTCCGATCGGGACGTAGACCAGGCCCGGGTGCAGTTCCTCGAGATCGCCGCTAAATCTTCCGAGCTTCCGGATTTCGTCCAGGCCGTCGGGCGTCGTCAGCACCAGCGCAGGCGTCGGGTCGTCCGGAGACCATTGCGGAAGCTCCCGGCGAAAATAGAAAGCCAGACCAAACATCCAGCTGCGGTTCAGGCGGTAGGTGAAGATCCGGTCCGGACGAAGGTCATTGCCCATGAATTCCGCGTGAGGCCGCGCCGAGTAGAAAGGATCCACCACCGGGAGGATACCCAGACTCGCGATCTCCACATTCGCGGCGAGACACCATGCCAAGACCGGGACTGCGATTGCCGGCCGTCGCCACAGCACTACGGCAACCATGACGAGCGCCGCAAGAGCGAGACCTGCGAGAGGCATGAACCGCATGATCGCAAGATGAATCGACAGGTGGCCCGTTCCAAACTGTCGTCCGGCCAGCCGATGCGTCCCATGCACGCCGGCGGCTACGACCAGAATCCAAGCGATGGCTAGGGATTTCACGGCTGTGCCGCGAAGCTCGGCGCCGCGGTTCAAACAGCGTGTCGCGCCGACCGAGCAGAGCAGGGCCAGAGGAGCGATGGCCGGAAGCGCGTATCCGGGCAACTTGGATTGCGACAGGCTGAAGAACATAACCGGAAAAACCGCCCAGCACGCAAAGAAGAACCCGGGCGAGTTCGACCAGGACTTCTCGCGCCAGAGCCGCACGCCTTGTTGTGCGACCGGCCAGAGCAAAGCGGTCCATGGAAGCATCGCAATCAGCACAATCGGACCGAAATACCAGAATGGCTGGCGGTGCTGAAACAGCGGCGTGGCGTACCTCTCCACATTGTGCTGCCACAGAAAAACATGCAGGAAATCCGGATTACGGGCGGCGCACAGGACATACCAGGGAAGCGCTACGATTGCGAACGCGGCAACCGCCAGTGGATGAGCCAGACGAATCGCCGGCCGCCACTGCTTTGACGCAAGCGCCCAGAGGCCGATCGCGCCGCCCGCCAGCAGGATTGCTGCGGGACCTTTGGCGAGGACACCCAGGCCGAGAAAGGCGCCGAACAAACCCAGCGGCCAAAGGTCCTGCCTTGCAACGCTGGGCTGAGGCAGTGGGCCGCGCAAAGCGCCCGCTTGGCGAAACACGCTTGCCGCGCTCGCCATCGCAAGCGCGATCGAAGCGCTGAAAAGCATGTCCGGGGTGGCCGCACGCGCAAATCCGATCGCCGCGACGCTCGTTGAGAAAAGCAAAGGGGCGAGCAATACCGGGCCTGAGAGCTGGTCCGCGTCGCCGCCGTAATGTTTCTTCGCAATCCAGGCGATTGCAATCGCAGCCGCGAATGCCGCGCAGGCCGATGGCAGCCTCGCCGCCCACTCCGCGGACAGGTGCAGCAGGAATCCCGTTGCCGCGAACCAGTAGTAGAGAACAGGCTTCTCAAACCATGGCTGGCCATACAGCCGCGGCGTGACCCAGTCTCCGGTCTCGGCCATTGCGCGCGCGATCCACGCGTAGCGCGGCTCATCGGGCCCGACCAGGCCCAAAGCTCCGAGGTTCCCGAACAGGCTCGTAACGATTGCGGCCGCAGAGATCCCCAGTGGCCAGCGCGACGCGCGTCTTTCGCTGGTGCGAATTTCGCTCACGGCGGGCACGAGTCTAGCATCGGCAGAATCAATTTGAACTTCCTAACCGTATAATGGCGGCGATGCGGGAATCGATCGAGTATGCCGCGGCGTGGACCGGACTGAAATTGCTGGGCCTGTTGCCAAGACCCGTTGCGAGATTTGTCGGAGCCAGTTTCGCCGCCGCTGCCTACGCCCTACGAACGCCGCTGCGCCGTTCGGCGATGTTCAACCTCCGGCTCGCGTTTCCGGAATGGACTGACGCCGAGCGCAGGCGTGTGATCCGCGGCATGATCCGGCAGATCGGCTGGATGGCCGGCGAGTTCTCCCAGTTCCCCAAATATACGCGGGCGAGCATCGAGGAGATCGTCATCGTAGATGGATTCGAGCATTTCGACGCGGCGCGCCGCCGGGGCAAGGGAGTTCTGTTTCTCACCGGGCACATGAGCGCCTGGGAGCTCGCTCCGTTTGCCCAGGCCCTGTATGGGCACCCGTTGCATTTCCTGGTTCGTCCGATCGCCAATAAACGCGTGGACGCGCTGATCAATGGCTACCGATGCCGGACCGGCAATCAGCCCATCGAAAAGAACCGTTCGGCGCGCACGATCCTGAAAGTGCTTGGGGAAGGCGGGACGGTCGGTGTCTTGGCCGATCACAATACGGATATCGAAGAGAGCGTGTTCGTCGATTTCTTCGGCGTGCCGGCGTCGACTACCTCGGGCCTTGCCCGGATTGCGCTGCGCACCGACGCCGCCGTCGTTCCGGGATTTCTTGCCTGGGACCAGAATAGCCGGAAATATTGCCTGCGCTTTGAGGCCCCGGTAGAACTTGCGCGGACGGCTAGCGAGGAATCAGACGTCATTGAAAATACCGCGCGTTTCACGCGCGTCATCGAGAATTTTGTCCGCGAGCATCCGTCCCAGTGGCTATGGGTTCACAAGCGGTGGAAAACCCGGCCACAGGGCGAGAACCCGCTCTATCCCTGTTGAGCGCAGCGCGCGGTCCGGCCACTGGATTCCGGGTCTTCGTTGTTTGCCGGAAGATATGAGAGGAAACCATGATTCGCACCGCGGGTGAACTTGCGAAGTATCTGGGAGCCACCATCGTCGGGAACTCGGCCGCCGAGATTTCAGGCCTTGCCGGGCCTGAACGCGCCCGCGCGGGGGATCTGATTTATCTGGACTCGCCGCGCCACGAGGACCGGGCTGCAAAATCGGCCGCCACTTGCGTGATTGCCCCGGCCGGCACCCGGCTCGCCGGGAAAACGATTCTCGAAGCGAGTGAGCCGAAGTTTGCGTTCGCAAAGGCGGCGGTGTGGCTGTCGCCAGAGCCGGCGCCTGCAACCGCAATACACCCGACTGCGATTGTCGCTCCCGATGCGAAGCTTGGCGCGCGTGTCTGCATCGGCCCGTACGTCGTGATCGAGCAGGCCGCCGAAGTCGGTCCGGGAACAGTGATTGAGGCGTTCTGCTTCCTGGGTCGGGAGGCGCGCTTGGGCGAGAACTGCAGACTGCATCCTCGCGTCACCCTGTACGCGGGTTCACGCCTTGGCCACCGGGTCGAAGTCCATTCCGGTGCGGTCATTGGCAGCGACGGATTCGGCTACGTCTTCGGTGATGGCCGTTACTGGAAGTTTCCCCAAATCGGAAGCGTTGAGGTCGGCGACGACGTGGAAATCGGCGCGAATGCAACGATTGATCGGGGTTCGCTCGACATCACGACGGTCGCAAACGGTGTAAAAATCGATAATCTGGTTCAAGTCGCCCACAACGTTCGGATTGGCGAGCATTCGGTGCTGGCGGCCCAGACCGGTGTCTCCGGCAGCTGTACGATTGGCAAACACGTGGTGATCGGAGGCCAAGTCGGGATCGCTGATCACGCGCAGATCGAGGACGACGCCGTGCTTGGCGCCCAGGCGGGAATTCTGACGGGTAAGACGATTCGTCGCGGCCAGACGGTCTGGGGAACCCCGGCGCGCCCACTTGAAAAATTCAAGAAACAATACGCCGCGCTTGCGCACCTCCCGGAGCTGATGGAAAGCGTACGCCGGCTCGAAGAAGACAAGTAAAGTCGAGAGCCCTGAGACTTGGCAGGTTGCGTCCTGATTTGATTTTCTGAGCATCCCGGAGGTAGCCTCCTGACCGAGACATTCCCGGGATCTGACAACAGTGCTACGCAGGGAGGCGCACATGGCGCTGATACCCAAAGAAATTCAGGCACACTATCTGCAGGGGCGGGAGTCGGAGCGGCTGTCGAATCAATGGGGCGAACTTGAGCGGCTCAGGACCGAGTCAATTCTGGCCCGGAATCTGCCCGCGGCTCCGGCTGTAATTCTTGACGTAGGTGGCGGTGCCGGAGCCTACGCCTTCCCACTCGCCCAGCTGGGATATGAACTCCACCTGGTCGATCCGGTAGAGCTTCATTTGGAGCAGGCACGGTCGTACGTGGAAAAATCGGGGGTCAGACTCACTTCAATTACACAAGGGGAAGCCCGCGGGCTGGATTTCGCGGCCGGTAGCGCTGATGCCGTCCTCTTGCTGGGACCGTTGTATCATCTGGCGGAGAGGGCCGATCGACTGCAAGCGCTCGGTGAAGCGCGACGCGTCCTGAGACCAAAAGGTGTGCTCTTCGCGGCTTCGATTTCGCGGTTCGCTTCCTTGATCGACGGGCTATCCCGGGGCTTCTTCCACGATGCGGAGTTTCGTAAAATTGTGGAGGCGGATTTGGTCCACGGTCTGCACCTGAACCCGACGAGTCAACACGCCTATTTCACGACCGCGTATTTTCATCGCCCCGAAGAGTTTGCAGCTGAAGTAGGCGGCGCCGGGTTCGGCGATGTCCAGATACTGGCAATTGAAGGGCCGGCCTGGAGCACCGCTCTGTTCCGTGAGACCTGGAATGACACATCACAGCGACAAAAGCTCCTGGAGTTTCTGGCCCTGATCGAGCGGGAACCGTCCATTCAAGGTGCTAGCGCACACGTCATGGCGGTCGCTCGTCGCGAAGATTAGAATTCTGCTCACCGCCGGTTGTTTGGAGGAAGGTCTGTCAGCCTGTACCCGGGTGGCCTTCGTGTTCCATTCGCCACAGGTTTAACGCGAAACAGCCCCAGGCAGCCAGAATGAGGGGTTCCGCCATCCTAAGTTGTGTGTCCTGAGAGGGAAATGGGGGGAGCGTTTTCAGTTGACCCCGGCCGGGATACACACGATAATGATGCCGTCTTACCCCGTAACTACCTGCATTACCGGGAGATTGGGGATTCTTCCGGTTTTTCCGGCCACGCGAATTACGGGTCCCAAGGTTGTTAGTGACAGGAAATGTCTGAGGAGTTGATGGCTCCAGAAGCTAGGCTGCGAGTGGAACTCCCGAACGGCGGCGCAACGCATGGAGCTGCGATCGCTACTCGCCGAACCGCGGAATCGCCGGTCGAGCAAGCGGTCAGCCGGAGCGTGAAATGGATGCTTTCGGCTCAGAGCCAAGAAGGTTACTGGTGGGGCGAGCTTGAGGCCGATACCACCCTTGAATCCGATTACATTCTCTACCTGCACATCCTTGGCGACCTTGAATCCCCCAAGACCCGCAAGCTCGCGAAGTACATTCGCGACCGGCAACTTCCCGATGGCGGATGGAATATTTTCTACGGCGGCCCTGCCGAGCTGAATGCGACGGTGAAGGCTTGGGTGGGGCTGCGGTTGTCCGGAGATGCTGCAGACTCTCCTCATCTGGAGCGGGCCCGCGCCAAGATTCACGAACTCGGCGGTCTGGAAGCCACAAACTCCTACACGCGTTTCTATCTGGCGATGGTTGGCGCAATTGATTGGAGCTTCGTCCCTGCCATTCCGCCCGAATTGATGCTGCTGCCGGATTGGTTTCCGATCAACCTGTATGAAATGTCTTCATGGACCCGCGGTATCGTGATTCCGCTCGCGATTGTCTATGCGTATAAGCCCAACTGGAGTCTTCCTGAAGGCGTCACGGTCGCAGAGCTTTTCCGTCGTCCCGGCGCCCGGCCGCCCTCACTGGACTGGGACCGGAGCGTTATCTCCTGGAAGAATGTGTTTCTTGCGCTAGGTCGCGCTGTGAAGGTCTACGAGAAGCTATCCTGGCTTCCGTTCCGCAAACTCGCCCTGTCGCTCGCGCGCAGCTGGATGCTCGAGCGCCTGGAGCGCAGCGAGGGGCTGGGCACCATCTATCCGGCCATGATGAATTCGATTTTCGCGCTGGCTGCTGAGAATGCCGATACGTCGGATCCGCTTCTGGCTCGCGAAATCAGTTTCCTCGCCCGTTACGAAATCGAGGAAGCCGACACGCTGCGCGTACAGCCCTGTATTTCGCCGTTGTGGGACACGGCCATCGCCATGGTCTCACTCGAGGAGGCCGGGCTTGACCCGTCGCATCCGGCGCTGCTGGCTGCCTCGCGATGGCTGGTGGACAACCAGATACTTGGGCCGGGCGATTGGCAGGTGAAGAACCGCGATGCGGAGCCCGGCGGGTGGGCGTTTGAATTCCGAAACGATTACTATCCAGACGTGGACGACACCGCGTTCGTTCTGATGGCGCTGGGCCGCGTGGAGGACCCGGAGCCGGTCCGCTTGCGTGCTTCAATTCGCAGGGGCCTCGCGTGGCTTGTGAGCATGCAGAACGAAGATGGCGGCTGGGGTGCGTTTGACCACGAAAACAATCTCGATTTCCTTAACCATATCCCCTTTGCAGACCACAACGCGATGCTGGATCCTTCCACGGCAGACGTTACGGCCCGTGCGATCGAGTGTCTTGGGCAGATGGGGTGGCCCGCGACGCATGCGGTGGTCGAACGGGCAGCCGCATTCGTGCGCCACGAGCAGTGTGCCGATGGTTCCTGGTTCGGACGATGGGGCGTCAACTACGTCTATGGGACCTCCGGCGTGTTGCGGGCGTTTGAAACCCTGGGACTCGGATCGGTTCCGGAGTCCAAGCGGGCTGCTGAATGGCTGCGTTCGGTGCAGAATTCCGACGGCGGATTCGGAGAGTCGATCCTGTCCTACTACGATCCGGCCCTGAAAGCGAAAGGCAAGAGTACAGCCTCGCAAACTGCCTGGGGCCTGATCGGGCTTCTTGCGGTGGTGGGCGCGGCTGATCCCGCCGTTGAGCGCGCGGTTTCCTGGCTCATTTCACACCAGAACGACGATGGCACCTGGGACGAACCTGAATTTACGGGGACGGGATTTCCGAAGGTGTTCTACCTGAAATACCACCTGTATCGAAATTCTTTCCCGCTCTATGCGCTGGCGCGCTACGATAATTTGCGCCAGGGCCGGCGGAAATATATCGGCGTGCAGCTTGGCGCCGATGAAATACAACCAACCAACGGGCATTGATGGGACAGGCCAAAGAGGCTTTCCGCATTCTATGACCACGCTCGTCACGGGCGCTACCGGCTTCCTCGGAAGCCACGTTGCCCGCCAACTTGTCACCGCAGGCGATTCTGTCCATGTTCTGGTTCGCAGTACCAGCAATCTACAGTCGCTCGATGGCCTCGACGCCTTGCGCGTTGTCGGCGATTTGCGGGACAGGGAGTCACTGGAGCGCGCGATGAAGGGAGTCCGGCGCGTGTTCCACGTGGCCGCCGACTACCGGCTGTGGACCACCAACCCGAGTGAAATCTACGAGGCGAACGTCGACGGCACGCGCCTGATTCTGGAAGTGGCGGCCCAGGCAGGCGTCGATCGGTTCGTCTACACCAGCACGGTCGCGACGATAGCCGTAACCGGCGACTCCGAGGAGCTTCCGAGCGAGCGGACGCACGCAACCCTTGGCCAGATGATCGGCCACTACAAACGTTCGAAATTCATGGCCGAGATGGAAGCAGTGAAAGCGGCCGCCTCGGGCGTTCCCGTTGTCATCGTGAACCCCACCGCGCCGGTCGGCCCGGGTGATTGGAAGCCGACTCCCACTGGCCGGATCATCGTGGATTTCCTGAACGGAAAAATGCCCGCCTATGTGGACACGGGTTTGAACCTCGTCGCTGTTGAGGACTGTGCAGCTGGACACCTGCTGGCCGCCGAAAAGGGTCGCGTCGGCGAGCGCTACATTCTCGGGGCCCGCAACATGACGCTGAAACAGATTCTGGACGCGCTTGCCGTCATCAGCGGGCGTCCCGCGCCGCGGATCCGTCTGCCCCATGCGGTTGCGCTGGCCGCCGGGTACGCAGACGAGTTTTTCTCGCGCATCGTGGGGCGCGAGCCACGCATTCCCATCGAGGGCGTAAAGATGTCGCGCCATCGGATGTTTGTTCGAAGCGACAAGGCCGAAAGGGAACTGGGTTACCGGCCCGGTGCGATCGAGCCTGCGCTTGCGCGCGCTGTGCGCTGGTACGGCGAGCGCGGCTATCTGCACGGCAGCGCGGGAACAAAACCGGTCGCGCACGCGCAAGCGGCGTAACTTTTTGGTATTCTATACGAGCTTACATACAGGTTTGGAATTCCGCGATGCGTGTCGCGGTGCATTGTGAATCATAAGCGGGGGATCGAACCCCTGATGTAGAGTAAGGATCACTCCGGCATTCAGTTGATATATGAAAGTCCTCATCACATTTGCGCTAGCAAATGAATTCGCCCCGTGGCGAAAGTTGCGGCGCTTCAAGCTTGTTTCAACAGGCAAATCGGCGAAGACCTATGTCGCTCGGGCGGGTCTATGTGACCTGCGCGTCGTGCTGACCGGCGCGGGTCGTCTCGCAACCGAACGCGCACTCCGAACTGCCTTTGACAGCGAAGCCGACGTTTGCATCGCCTCGGGTCTTTCCGGCAGTCTGAAACCGACCTATGTACCGGGTGAAGTTCTGGCCGCCCGGACCGTCGCCGATGTCAACGGCACGCGCGCTGTTCCGAGCGACCGGGAACTGCTGGCGCGGGCCCGGGAATCGGGCGCAACAACGGTCGATACGTTTCTGGTTTCTGATCGGGTCATCTCGACGGCCCAGCAAAAGCATGCCCTTGCCGCATCCGGCGATGCCGTAGATATGGAGAGCGTCTATATTCTCGCCGCGGCGGCCGACCGGGGAATCCGGTCGATCGCGATTCGGGCGATCAGCGACAGTGCCGATTCGGACCTTCCGATTGATTTCAACGGAATTTTCGACAAGCGCGGCGCCGTGAGCGTTCCGAGAGTGATCGGGCGAGCGGTCCGAGCACCGGGGGGCATTCGGGGATTGATTCGCCTGGCGCACGAAAGCGCGGACGCGGCATCGTCGCTTGCGCGATTTCTCGACGCCTATGTTCAGGCCGTAGCTTCCGGGCCCATGCCTGAGGTTGAAAAGGCCGAGGCGCTGGCCGTATGAGTCACACCATCGCACAAGTCGGATCAAGCGATGCCCGGCCCGCCGAGAACGGCCAGATGCGCGCCGGCGTCTACCGCGGCAAGGGTCGCGTGGTCATCGAGCAGGTTCCCATCCCTGAAATCGGCCCAGGCGAAGTGCTTTTCCGCGTGGCGGCTTGCGGTATCTGCGGCACCGACATCAAGAAAATTCATCACGGCTTTATTACGCCGCCCCAGATTCTAGGTCACGAGCTGGCCGGCACTGTCGTCAAGACGGGCCCGGGCGTGAGTAAGTTCAGGACCGGCGACCGCGTCGTCAGCTTCCACCACATTCCGTGCGGCGCTTGCTTCTATTGCGACAGGAAGCTGTTCTCGCAGTGCGCGGGCTACAAGAAAGTAGGGCTGACCGCGGGATTTGATCCCAACGGCGGCGGTTTTGCCGAGTATGTTCGCGCCATGCCCTGGATCGTCGAGCGCGGAATGATCGCACTGCCGGCGGACGTGAGTTTCGAGCAAGCAACGTTTGTCGAGCCCGTGAATACGTGCCTGAAAGCGGTTCGCAAGGCGCGCGTGGCGCCCGATGAAACGGTTCTGGTGATCGGACAGGGTCCGATTGGCATGCTTCTGATGATGCTTGCAAAGAATGAAAGCGCGACCGTATACACCAGCGATCCGATGGCTGGCCGGCGCGAGGCAAGCGTGCGATTCGGCGCAGCGGAATCGTTTGATCCCGCCCAAGGAAAGCTTTCAGCCGAAATCCGGCGCCGCACCGGCGGGCGGGGTGCGGATGCCGTTCTGCTCGCTGTGCCCAACGCGGCATTGGTCCCGGAGGCGCTGGCACTCGCGCGGCCGGGCGGGCGCGTGCTACTGTTTGCGCATAACGACCCGGTGCTGCAGCTGGAATTTCCCGCTGCGGCCGTGGGAGTCGAGGAAAAGGAAATTCTTGGCAGTTACAGCGCTTCGGTCGGCGATCAGGAAGAATCCGCCGAGCTTGTTTTCGCTCGCCGGTTACCGTTGCAGGAGATGATCTCGCACCGGTTTCCGCTGGAGGGCATCGCGGAGGCGCTGGAACTTGCCGCACATCCCAAACACGACACCTTGAAAGTGATGATCGTGCACCAATGAGCAGCTCAGAAAAAAACGGGCACATGACCGCAGCCGTTCTCTACGGGTCTGAGGACGTGAAGATCGAGCGCGTGGATATTCCGCGCCTGGGTGCCGATGACGTGCTGGTTCGCGTGGAAGTTGCGCTCACCTGCGGCACCGATTTGAAGGTCTGGAAGCAGGGCTTTCACGAGCGCATGATTCAACCCCCGGCGCTGTTTGGGCACGAGCTTTCCGGCACGATCGAGGAGAAAGGCAGCGCGGTCAATGGCATCGTGCGCAAGGGCATGCGCGTGGTACCGTCCAATTCCGCTCCCTGCAATCAGTGCTTCTTCTGCCGCAAGGGCCAGCCCAACCTCTGCGAAGATCTGCTTTTCAACAACGGCGCATACGCTGAATACATCCGCATCCCGGGCCGCATTGTCCGCGAGAACATGCTTGAGATTCCCGACACGGTCTCGTTTCTGGACGCAGCCATTGTCGAGCCTCTAGCCTGTGTGCTCCGGGGAGTGCATGAAACTGGAATTCATGACGGCGATACCGTTGTGGTCATCGGCTGCGGCCCCATTGGTCTGAAATTCATCCGCATACTTTCCGGTCGTCACGTGCGCGTAATCGCCGTCGGCAAGCGCGACAGTCAAATGCGCGCCGCCGAACGCCTGGGCGCCGTCGCCGCCTACGACGTCTCCAAGATCGACGATCCGGTGAGCCTCGTGCGCCAGTTGACCGAGGGCGGGCGCGGCGCCGATGCTGTAATCGAGGCTGTCGGGCAGGCGACTACGTGGCAATGGGCGCTGCAGATGGTTCGCAAGGGCGGTACGGTGAATCTGTTCGGCGGATGCCCGCGGAACACCGAGGTGACCATCGACCCCGCCGCGCTGCACTATTCCGAGATCAGCATCAAGTCCACGTTTCACCATACGCCGCGATTCATTCGTGAGGCGCTCGATACCATCGTGCGCGGGGAAATCCGCGCCAGGGATTTCATAACCGGAGAGGTACCCCTTGAAGAGCTTCCTGGCGTGTTTGAACACATGAAGAACCGCAACGGCGAACTGAAGACGGCCATCATTCCCTGAACGTTGTCTGGTTGTTCGGCGCTGCCTGTGGCGCCGGGTTTCAAATCTCCGACTTCCGGAACTGAAGATCTTGCAAGAGACTGGAAACCCGGTACGACGCGGGTTCCGGTCGCGAAACTCCAACCGAATCGATGTTGCCAACTCCCGAACTCGCTATCGCCCGCAACTTGCCGCCCGAAGGCTGCAGCGCCCAGGAGGCTGAGCGCTACACGCGATGGCTCGCCACGCATCACTACGAGAATTTTGGCGTGGTGTCTTGGCTGCTTCCGCGCCATCTGCACCAGCATTTCTACAACGTGTATGCCTACTGCCGATGGTCGGATGATCTCGGAGATGAAATTCCGGACCGCGCTCGCGCGCTCGCCTTGCTGAGCGCGTGGGAAGAGGATCTGCGCCACTGCTGGCGCCACGGCGAGGAGCCTTGCCACCCGGTTCTTATCGCGCTGCGGGAGACGGTTCGTGCCAAGCACACTCCGTTACGCCATTACCTGGATCTGCTGCGGGCCTTCCGCCAGGACCAGAAAATCCAGCGCTACGCCGGGTGGGACGGGGTTTTGGGCTATTGCAAGTATTCTGCGAATCCCGTGGGCCGCCTGGTCCTGCACCTGTGCGATTACCGCGACGAGGAGCGGCAGCGGCTGTCCGATTTCACCTGCACTGCACTGCAACTGGCGAATTTCTGGCAGGACGTTTCGCGTGACCTCGACAAGGGCCGCATCTATATCCCGCTTGACGAACTCTCAAGGCACGGCTTGAGCGAAGCGGACATTCTCGCCCGGCGGTTTGACTCACGATATGTCGAGCTGATGAAGTCGTTGATCGTACGGACGCGCGAGCTTTTTGATCAGGGATTGCCGCTCGCCCGGCTGGTCGATAGCGAGCTGCGCACAGATATCGAACTGTTCAGCCGAGGCGGGATCGCGATCCTGGACGCCATTGAAGCGTCCGGCTACAACACTCTGTCGCATCGCCCCGCATTATCCAAATGGACCAAAGTCCAGCTGCTCGGTCGGGCGTTCGGCACCCGGGCCTTTACCCGCCAGGGTGGCGCGTACAAGGATCGTCCGGCGGCGACTGGAACTCTCGTCCCCGAGCATGCGCAGCACGCGGGTCGATCGGTACCCGACGTCCCGGGCGATGCGCCATCACCCGCCGTGACGGTACGCGCCGATCTTGACGCCTCCTACGCCCTGTGCAACAGCATTGCGCGCGCGTCTCGAAGCAGCTTCTATCTCGCGTTCTTCGGCTTGCGCAAGGAGAAGCGCAACGCGCTGTGTGCCCTGTATGCTTTCATGCGCCTGGTGGATGACGCCTCAGACGAGCCCGGCGATCAGGAATCCAAACGCCGCGGCCTGGCCCGCTGGCGTGGGCTGCTCGACGAAGCTGCGTCAGGCCGCACCCAGGGTCACGCAATTCTTCCGGCGCTCGCCGACACCATCACGCGCTTTGGGATACCCACGCGCTACTTCCACGATCTCATCTTGGGCGCCGAGATGGACCTGACGGTCGCGTCCTATGCTACATTCGACCGTCTCTCGGAATATTGCTACCGCGTTGCGGGTACAGTAGGACTTACCTGTCTGCATGTTTTCGGCTTCCGTGATGCGCGCGCGCCGGACCTGGCCGAACGCCTGGGACTGGCATTCCAGCTCACTAATATTCTTCGCGACGTGCAGGCAGACTACGAGATGGGTCGCATCTACCTGCCGCTTGATGATCTTGCCCGCTTTGGCGTTCGCGAACAGGATCTGCGAGGGCCGCTCAAGCCGGCTGTTCGCGATCTTCTCGCGTTCTGTGCCGAGCGGGCGTGGCGCCACTATGAGGAAGGCGCTCCGCTGGTGGGGCAAGTGGACCCGGACAGCAGGGCGACTCTGTGGGCGTTGATTCGGACGTACAGCAGCCTGCTCGCGCGGATCGAAGAGCGCGGGTTCGATGTGTTCTCCTCGCGCGTCTCCCTTTCGAGCGCCGAAAAGCTACAATTTCTCCTGATGGCTGGGATGACGGGCTGGTGGAAGCGGGATGCCCTCGCAAAGCGTTCTGGTGATCGGCGGCGGTCTGGCGGGACTGGCCTCCGCCGTCGCGCTGGCTGAAGCAGGAGTGGAAGTCCAGTTGTTCGAAAAGCGCCCGCACCTGGGCGGTCGTGCCACTTCCTATACGCTGCCCGACGGCACGGAAGTCGACAACTGCCAGCACGTCACGCTGGGTTGCTGCACGAATCTTGCAGATTTCTATCGTCGAGCCGGCGCCAGCGGGAAAATACGTTTTTACGACCGGCTGTATTTCGTGGACCACGCGGGGCGCCGCTCGACGATCCAAGCGTCGAAGCTTCCGCCGCCGCTTCACATGGCCTGGTCGTTTCTTTTCTTCGACGCTTTGACCCTGGCCGACAAGCGGGGGATCGCGAGAGCACTGCTTGCGATTGCATGGGCGGGCGGCCAGCCGTCCGGGATTGAATCGCTTTCGATGCTGGAGTGGCTGAAACGGAAGAAGCAAACGCCCAGTGCGATCGAGCGGTTCTGGCGGGTGGTGCTGGTCAGTGCGCTTGACGAAGAGCTCGATCGAACCGACGCGCGCTACGGAATTGAGGTCTTTTGGAAGGCGTTTCTTGGCAGCCGGGGCGGGTACCGTGTGGGCATCCCGTCGGTGCCGCTGGGCGACCTCTATGACGGGTGCCGCGAGGTGATCGAGCGCCGCAGCCAGCCGGTGCGTATGCGCTCGGGTGTTCGGGAGATTCGCATCCGCGATGGCAGGTTCGCCGGCGTGGTCCTGGAAGATGGCTCGGAGGTCATTGCGGACGCCTGTATTGCCGCGGTGCCGCACAACGCAGTGCTCGGCCTGTTGCCGAAACAAATGGGCGAACCAGGCGGGATGCTTCACGGCCTGCAGAACATTCGAAGCTCGCCGATCACCGGCGTGCATTTCTGGTTCGACCGCGAGGTGATGACCGAACCGTTTCTCACGCTGCTGGACCACACGACGCAGTGGGTGTTCAACAAGACGCAGCTGTACGGGGAGGCGGCTACTGGCGGGCAGTACCTGCAGCTGGTGATCAGTGCGTCGTATGACCTGGTCCCGCGTTCGCGGCAGGAGATCATTGACCTTTGCAGGAAGGAGCTCGGGGACGTTCTGCCGGCGTCGCGTACCGCCGAGCTCACCAAGGCCACGGTGATCAAGGAAATCATGGCGACATTTTCACCTCAGCCCGGTGTGGACCTCTACCGCCCGGAGCAGAAAATCGGCGTCCAGAACCTGTTTCTCGCAGGCGATTGGACCCGCACCGGCTGGCCCTCGACGATGGAAGGTGCGGTGCGCAGCGGGTATCTTGCCGCGGAGGCGGTCCTTACGGGGTTCGGCCGGCCGCAGACTTTCTTGCAGCCGGATCTCCCGTTCGAGGGTTTTTCAAGGCTACGGGCCGAGCGCACGAAGTCGCACAGGTCGTGAGCCGGTCAAGGCTCACAGCTGCGGGGCAGGGCGGTTGCATCGATCGGTCGTCAGAGTGTCTTTTTGCACTCTACGCGAAGATGCCGTTTGACCAGGGGCTTTCCGGGGTATCATGGGACAACCCCCAGGAGGATTTTCATGGAGCGGAAGTATAGGCAGCGGGGTTATAGCGACCGCGAAGCCGAAGAAAAGAAACGTGCGCGTACAGAACGCGTAGAACGCCCAGACCGACCAAGCGAACCGCGTCCCAAGCAGGACATGCTCGGACCGCGGACGCCGAGGATGGTCGGAACAGTGATGAGGGCGCGATGTTCAAGCTGCGGCGCGGTGCTCGCGCCGGGATTTGATCAGAACGGCGCATGTCCTCGGTGCAATTTCGAACTGCATTCGTGCAAGCAGTGCGTGCACTTTGATACCGGAAAGCAGTTCGAATGCACGCAGCCGATTGCGGAACGAGTTGCCAAGAAGGACGCGAAGAACGAGTGCACGTTCTTCGAGTTTCGCAGGACGGTCGAGAAGGACACGTCGCCAGTGACCTACGCGACAAACGCTCCCGCTGCTCCTGCTGCTGCAAGGCCCAACGACGCGCGCACGGCTTTCGAGAATCTCTTCAAGAAGTAGTTCCCTTCGACATCTAAAGTTGATTTCCCCGTCTGTGGAATTGTGTGTATGTGCCTGGCCACGGTGCAGAGATCGTTGCCGGCGAACGAACTACTTGGGCGGAAGGGGAAATAGCGTCGGTTCACTCGATGGCGCGTCGGCGATCGCCTCCAGTTCAGGATAGCGATGACGGAGCGGTTCAGGCACCTTCACCTTTTCATGTGTGAGCATGTGGATAAGCTGCAGCGCGTTGACCACTCCCTTTCCCTCAAAATGGTTATTGGTGACCACGAAAGTGGTCTTGGCGTGTTCGGCGACGTGCGCAATCCTTGCGGCCCAGGGCAGGAGCTCCTGCTCGGAATAAAGATAGTTGTAGCGCTCGTGGCTGGGCATTTCGGGGTCGTCGCTGAACCAGGTATCTTCGCGGCGCCCGTGCAAGCGGACGTACCCCAGAGAAGACGTGACGCGCTCGGTCGGCTTGATTGAACGGCCGATGAGCGGCTGATCGATGTTGCAGATTCCGACCTGGAGTTCGTGCAGGAAGCCGTAAAACTCCGCCTGCGCCCAGGACGAATGCCGCACCTCGACTACCAGAGGGTATTCCCGGAACGTGCGCAGAACTTTCCCCAGGCGTCGGAGGTTTTCGTCTGTGTTGTGAAACGAAAAAGGGAACTGAAGTAGCACCGCTCCCAGTCGTCCGGCCCCGTGAAGCACGTCAAAGCCCGCGCGAACCATCTTTACGTCGGCCGCGGTCGCTCCTTCCTCGTGCGTAAACTTCTGCCAAAGCTTGGCGGTGAACAGAAACCGGGGATTGGCGGCGATGCGCTCGAGCCACTCTGCGGCCATTTCTGCACGGAGCGGATTGTAGAACGAGGTATTGATCTCGATGGTGTCGAAGAATTCAGAAAGGTAGGCGGCCTGGTGGAATCCGCGCGGGCGCCGCGAGGGATACACGATGCCGCTCCAATCCGAGTAGGACCAACCGGCTGGTCCGACCAGAATCTGCCCTTGCTTCGATCCAGCTGAGTCGGATTTTGAAGACATCCATGCTCCCCTCGCCAACCGGTACTGAGCCTAAGACGCGCTCTGCTCATGTGTCAAATCATGAAGTCGCAGGCACGGCAGTTGCGCGGCGGCGCTGCCGGCGATACTCTGAAAGTGCCGCTATGAGAAGGTCACTTCAGGTTGCCATCGAATCCGCCAGAAGGTGCTCGTATGAAAATCGCTTACAGCCAAATCGAAGCGGGAGCGCGCGAGTCCATTGAAAAGGAGTGCGCGCACCATATCGAGAAACTGAATCGCTTGCTCGAACGGTACGATCCCAATCTGGTACAGCTTCATTGCACGCTTGAAAAGACGCCCCGACGGATCGAGTTCGCCTTTTCCCTGAACCTCACCCTGCCCACCGGATCGCTGCAGGCGACTGGCCGCGGCACGGACGCCCGCGCGGCGGCGAAGGTGGCTTTTGCCGAAATTGAGAGCCAGGTGAAAAAGCATCAGGGAAAGCTGCGCAAGGATTACATCTGGAAACGAAAGCGCCCGCGCGCTGCGCTGTAAGACTGGCTGAAAACCGGCCGGCGGAGCGGGCCGGGATTCGGGCGGTGGCGAATGAGATGGGATTGCGCCGGCACTACGCGAAGTTGAGAACAACGCGCGAAGCCACTTCGCCGTGTTCAAGCCGTGTGAAAATTTGGTTAATCGCGGATAGAGGCTGCAGCTCAATGTCCGCCTTTACCTTTCCTGTGACCGCAAACGCGAGCGCTTCCACCATATCCTGGCGCGTACCTACGAACGATCCGCGGATCGTAATGCAGTTCGCCACTACGTCGAACAAGGGAACCGGGAACTCACCCGGCGGCAGCCCAACTAGGACGCAGGTTCCGCGCTTCCGGGTCATGCCGACACCTTGCTTGAACGCGATGAGCGAAGGCGCCGTGATCAGAACGCCATGAGCTCCGCCGCAAGTCTGCTTCTTCAAAGCGTCCGCTGGGTCGCCAGCCTTGGCGTTGAACACCAGATCAGCGCCGACACGCTTGGCGTGGGCTAGCTTTTCGTCGTCGATATCGATGGCGCAGACGAGTAGTCCCATGGCCTTAGCATATTGGATTGCCAGATGCCCGAGTCCACCAACCCCAGAAATCGCCAGCCACTGGCCAGGAATTGCCCCGGTCTCCTTGATTCCCTTGTAAGTTGTGATTCCAGCGCAGATCAGGGGCGCGGCATCGACAGCCGAAAGGCCATCAGGAACATGAGCGACATAGTCGGGATCCGCAAGGACGTACTCGGCAAAACCACCGTTCTTGGTATAGCCGCCAAACTTCGCTTGGGCGCACACGGTCTCCCATCCGGTCCGGCAATACTCGCAGTGCCCGCACGCCGAGTACAACCAGGGAATCCCAACCCGGTCCCCCTCCTTGACTAGGGTCACACCGGCTCCGACTGCCGTGACCAGTCCGATGGCTTCATGGCCAGGTATGAACGGCAGATTGGGCTTTACAGGCCAGTCGCCCTTGGCGGCGTGGAGATCGGTGTGGCATACACCGCAAGCCTCGGTCTTTACAACAATTTCCCGGGCGCCCGGCGAAGGGATAGGGCATTCGCGAAGAACTAAGGGTGTTCCGAATTTTTCCACAACTGCGGCGCGCATCATGGGTGCCATGCTTGACTCCTCTCGGTTCACCTTGATTCCGGAAGCCAAACGGCCGAGGTCCGCAAGCGTCTCCCGGCCAACATACGGAAGCTGGAGAGTCGGTTAGCTGCCCCGTTCGAACGCCAGGAATTCACCTGGCAAATTTGGGTCCTGGTTCCGAGTAACCTCCGAACTAGTTCAATTGAAGGGACTTTAGATACTCAACGAGGTTCGCAATTTGGACTGACACTTGGGTTGCGCTCAATTGTTCCCCGTCTCTCAAGTCCGCCCCCCAAATCGGCATTTCCGCCGGTCCGTGATCGGGCATCGGAATACCGCTGCGCAGGACGTTTGAAACATAGGCGTCCGGGAAACTGCCGCCGTGGCGTCGGGCGAGCGTGGTGAGGTCAGGCGGCACGTCTTTGAACGGGGCCGGTGCCGGCCCATTTCCTTTCAGATCATTTCCGTGGCAGGACGCGCAGAGTTGCTTGTACAGCTGCGCGCCGCTTGGCGCATTTTTGCCCGCGAGACGCTTGCGATCGACCTCGCTTGAGCGATCGTGCGACTGTATGGATTCCAGATATTTCAGCAGGTGTTCGACCCTGGCGTTGCCCCGATCGACGCCGTTCTCGGTTTGGTGAAAGATGGGTCCCCAAACCGGCATTTCACGTCCGCCGTGCGATGCGATCATTCCGTCGCCCACGATGACCCCCCGAATGCGAACCTCCGGAAACTCTCCTCCGTGCGTTCTTGTGATCGAGGTCAGGTCCGGCGCCGGCGCCTTCAATTCGGGTGCAACCGGTCCGTCCCCTCTGCCGGTTTTCCCGTGACACGATGCACAGTATGCTCTGTACAATTCGGCTCCATTTAAAGAGTGGATCAACGCCGGCCGAGACTCGTCAACCGGTCCCTCCGGGGCGACCTGCGGACTGGTCTGCGATTTGGTTTTCGCCTCCGCCGCCACTGCCGCAATAAGCGCCAAAAATAGACAGAACGTCGCGATAGAAATCCTCATAAGCCTCCTGCGCGGTAGGTCGGGTGCTTGCGACCGCTAGCGGACGGGGCGCTTTGCCCGGTAGGGAGTAGAGAAAGGCGACAGAAACGCAGCATTACTGGAGCATGCGATAAAACCGAGGGCGTGAATGTTCCATTCCGAACAGTATGTGCACTTGTTATCGGAAACGGCGCGTCTCGCGAAACGGTTTACCCATCCACGAGGTTGACAGGGCCAGCGTTGCGGCGGGCGAAGTTGCGTCGGGCGATCAGGTCGGCGAGTGGCGGTCAAGCGGTGGCACTCGAGCCGGCCCGAATTCGGCCTGCCCGGATGGCTTTGAGAAACAATAAATAGTCGCGTTCGGTCTGGTCGGCATAGGCCGCGGCAAATTTCGCTAACGCATCATCGAACGCTTCGTTCTTTCCCAGGTAACCGGCAATCGATGCCGGATCGCATGTCCGGGCATGTGCGCGGGCGAGCACCCATCCGCACAGTTCCACATACTCGAACCAGTCTTGTTTGGACATCTCTTCGATATTGATTTTCATACGCATGTCGCGCAGCTGGCGAAAATAGTAATCGTTACCCTGATCATCGCTCGTCCAGCCAAGGAAGATGTCGCTGCCAGATTGAAGCATTCGCTGGCCCGTAACGACGCGCTCCCCATGGTTTCGATACCTGCTCTTGCGGACATAGGGCTCAAGAACCGAAGCCTGCGCCTGCTTGAACTGCAACAACAGCGGATCGCGCGCTCCGGCCATCAGCAGCGCGACCGCGCAGCGTGTCCCAACGCTGCCAACTCCGACCACCTTGCGGGCGACATCGACAACCTCGTAACGATCCAAAAGGACGCGGCGTTCTCGGGGCAGAGTCGCACGATACCGACGAAACATGAGCCGCACCTCTCGCCCGAGGGCCGCCGTTTCACGAGAATGATAAATAAGTGGCGGCCGATCGACGATGCGCGGGCGGCCATTCCGAATCGCCGTGATTTTCGGAGACTCGTGCCCCGGCGTATTCAGTGTGGCTTTGGCTTCCAGTTTCTGCCATCGCTTCCGGGCTTGGGGCGTATCCGCGCTTTGTATCAGGAGGGCGGCATTGAGATGCGAGTACCAGACTTCGAGCGCAGTCATTTCGGCGAACTCGCGCATGTGCTTTCGGTAGGATTCAACCGAGGTTCGCGCTGCGTCGGAGCAGTCTTGCCGGCCGATTTCTGCCCGACGCATCGCAAGTACGACGCTCGTGGCCAATCGCTTTACATCCCACTCCCATGGAGCAGGGAGGGTCTCATCGAAATCATTGAGGTCGAAAACGAGCTCCCGATCGGGAGATCCGAAGCCTCCGAAATTCGCCACATGGCAATCCCCGCAGGCCTGCACGCCGATACCTGAAGCCGGAGTCGATGCGAGATCAGCGGCCATCAGTGCGGCGGCGCCCCGAAAAAAACCAAACGGCGACTCACGCATCCGGGCGTAACGGATCGGCAGCAGACTCGGCAATCGCCCCCGGTCCGAGCTTTTGAGCAGGGCGATTGGGTCGACACGATTTTTCGGCGGACTCCATCCGGCATGAGAGGACCGCGGCACCCTAGCACGGAGCTTCTTGCCGGCGGCCAGGCGGTCCCTTGCCGTCAGACGCAGTTTCGCCGACTTTTCCTGGGGGATACCCATGATGGCTTGCAGGAATTGTTGACCCTGCGGGACGGAATTGTCAACGTAGCGGACTTCAACTGCCTAACCATGAACCAACGCGCGCGGGTGCTCGGTCGCAGGCAATTGAGCCCCGCATTCGCTCATCCGTTGGATGCCTCGGGTCGGTTCGACACTAGCTCTGAATTCCAGGTTTTCGCGGGGCTACTTTTGCGGATCGAGCTGGAGCACGATTTCCAAATCGGCGCCGGAAGCTGGTTCGCCCAATTGATATTTCACGTCCTGCCAGATCATCGTAGATTGGCCGATGATCCGGACATTGGCCGTGGCCTGGGAGGAGGTCTGCAGCCACATCGGTCCGACATAGCCGTAGAGCAGGACAATGCGAGTGTCGGTCACCCACCAGGAGGGGTTCTGGGCGGGTTCACCCTCGACGCGCAGAGGCAGGTAACTATGGGCATCGACCCAAACGAGCCCGCGGAGCAAGTTCCTGGATTTTCGCTTGGGAACGAGTTCGAGCACATAGCAGGCCTCGCCGCTGATCACATCCTGACGGATGAGCCGGAAATCGTAGTTGTCCCGAGTGATGTCACTCGAGTGGGAGGACTTTGCAAAAGCCACCTCGCCGTCCAGCATTTTGCGGACGATTCTTTCTTCCAACATAGACCCGTTCGAATTGTCGATCGTGTATTTCTTGGAGTCCGGGGGGACCACAGATATTTGAGCAATCAGGCGCGATCTGGTCAGATTTGGATTGTCGCCCTTAAACACCTTGTAATCGCGCGTCACCTTATATGGGCCAAAGTGAGTGCGGTTTTCTTCCTGAGCCTGCGCCATCTGAGCGACGATCTGTTCGTCGTTTGGAATTCCGCTTTGTGCCCGCGCCGAGACCGATCCCACAGCCATGGAATAGACAAGGAGTGAGCACACGAATTGAACCTTGCAAGTCACTGTGAAGCTCCGCTTAACCCGCACCAAAACCCATCGTAAACACATCTGTTCGGCCCATCTGTCCTGTTTAGTACACCGGGGTCAAATGGCTCGGGGCAAGTCTTGCGCCGGACGACCGGGCAGTTGGAATGCGCCTCAGATATCCGGTTCCGGCGTGTGTCCGGACTGCCGGCCATTCATCAGTGCTGCAACGGTAAGTCAAACAGGAGCCGCTGAGCGTTCGGGGAAGCACCGGCAACGGTGCTCGAATTGATAGGATTGTTCTTGAGGTTCCTGAACTGGGGCCGGTTAGACCGGTAAACGGCGCCTCCCGCACTAATCCGAGGGCAGCTTCTCGTCCAGTTCTTTTGCGATTTTGCATACGTCTGTCGCCGCGCCGAAGATTTGCGCGTGTTTCGAATAGTCCACACTCACGCCGGCGTGCTCGCACAGTTTCTGCAACATCTGAACCAGGGCCGTTAATTCCTGTTCCGCGAGCAGCCCAACCTGAAGATCCAGATGCGCCCTCCTGTCCGCCTGGCGCATCAGCCTGTTTTGGCTGATCAGCACGAAGATAGTCAGAATGATGCTTTCAGCGGACAGAATTAGAGCGAGGATCCCGAACGGGAATCGGTCAAAGGGAGTTACACCGGGAATGCGATCCACGTTGATTAGGGTCCATGCTCCCAATAGCAACGCGTTCAGTACTAGAAAAGCAATGCTGCCGATGGATTTGACCGTGCTTTCGCTGAAGCGCTCGGTCCAGCTCCTGCGACCAAGCACATCACGCTCAAGTTGCGCTATCGCTTCGATATTCTTGCGGCTTGGATTTTGCGGGGACGGATGGGGTTGAGCTTGAGCGGACATATAATTTTGTTTTAGGCCAGGTCGCACTGTAAATCGGCTAGTTGTCTTCGTCAATTACACCAGTTGCAGATTTGGGCTCGGCAGTGACGGTGACCTCAACATGAGCGCCCTTTTTGAGCTTCACTTCGTCGCCATGCTCATCAACTAGCTCATTGTCTATGCGGAGCTTTCGGTACAGGCGGTCGGCCCCGTCGACGCCAATTTGAGCCTTTTCCGATTTGTTCGAGCGTTTAGGCGGGATGATTCTGTCGATGGTGCCGGGCAAGCTGACACTGGGCGGTGGTCGAACCCGCTTCCGGTTTAGATCCGACGCCGCTATTTTGGCAGACCTGGACATGCGAGGCTTGGCCGTTTCTCTGCTAACGATAGCCTGCATCGCCTTGGTGGATCGTGTATTTACTTGCTTACGCCGCATAGAACTACCATGTCATGAACACAGAGCCAGTGCAGTCCTATTTCGCACAGTTTCCAATGGTGAGCGAGATTTGTAGCGGGCGTTCCGCATCCCCCTGGAGCGGTCACCCTTCAGTGCGCGTGGAGTTGTACGCGGTTGTACATGAATACCAGGCGCAGTTTCAGATAGGGTCCGCGAAACTGCGATGGCAGCGGATCGAAGGGACTCGACGCATGAATTGCGATTGTCGCGTTGTCGTCGAGATCCTTTTTCCCGGATTTTCGTTCGAGTACGGGATCAGAAGTCCCCAAGCGTCCGTTGGGATCGATCTGAACTGTCGTGTAGAGGATGCCTGTCTCTCCCATGCGCGCCGACTCGGGCATGACGGCCTCAGCGTGGCGTTCGAGCGTAGCCAGGAGTTTGCGGATGTAGGGAGTAAAGTCCACACCCTGGGTGTCTGAGACGATCTCTACGCCCATCCCCAGGATTTTGGGTGGGGGTGGCGCCCCCTGCTGGCCCCAAACAGGAATCCAGGTGACCAACATGGCCATCAGCGCGAGTGCCGGTTTCATCGCATGGCCTCGACGCCTCGCTCGGACGCAACCGCAAGAGCCCGAAGCGCCTTTTCCTCGGTTAGCCCGCACGGCACCGCGAGTCCAGCTCGGATTTTGTCCTTTGGCCGTTCCCGTAACAATCGACTCGCGCGCATCGCCCCTTACAGCTTTCCCCAGAACGCGAACGCCACCGCGCCCACCAGGAACAGGAACGAGACAGCATGATTCCATTTGATGGCTTCACCGAGATACCACCACGCGAAGATCACGAATATGGAGAGCGTGATGACTTCCTGGATGATCTTCAACTGAAACGCGGTGAATTCGCCATAGCCAATCCGATTTGCGGGGACCTGGAAGCAGTACTCAAGGAATGCGATCAGCCAGCTCACCACAATTGCGGCGAGAAGCGGGGTCTTGCGGTATTTCAGATGCCCATACCAAGCGATCATCATGAAGATGTTCGAGCACATGAGCAGCAGGATCGTTTTCATGGGCTACAAAGGCTACCACGGGTCCAATCGTCTGGGCGGGTTCTCGCGTGCTCGTGGCCAGCTCGGGGCTAGTTGTGGTACCGATCACCTAGCCTAGCCAGTACTCCCCAAACTGCTCTGGCGTTTACGCCGGCGACAAATGACGTCCAGAGAAATGGGCTTCCATTTCGACGAAAAAGCTTGGTTATCCGAACCGAATCACCGCCGGCGCGGATTGTCATTGCCAAACAACAGGCGAGTTATCAGCGTTTTGCCAGTGCGTCGTGGAAGTTCAGAAGTGGTACCTCAGTTGCCATGCCATCGGTGGTGGTTGACGTAGCGGGTTACCTACGGGGTGGCTCGGGACCATCGTTTCGCGGACGGATCGAGTTTCGGGTGGTAAGCACGGCGGACTGATCCAATCAAACTTTGCCAAAAGGAGATGTTTATGAAAAAGTACATTAAGCCCAGCCTGATCGGCCTTGGTTTGCTGCGGGATGTGACGAAGTACAGCCTTTGCCTCTGCCGCGACACTGCTTAGTCTGATTTAACTCCGGAAGGCGGGGGACAGGACTCGGCGGTCGCGATGAGCCTCCCGCCTTCTGGAGAGAAATCAAACGACAGCTTCGAACCGCCCTAAATATTCACCTGTCTCGGCGGATTCGCTGTCTTCTCTGGGACTTTCCCCTTGGTGTCTCGGTCTATCGCGGCGCGAGCTTCTTGCAGTGCGTGTTCGTTGGCAAGGTCCTTGGTAGGAAATTCCACGACTCCGCGGTGGGTCATTCGAGTCCGATCCGGGTGCGTGATCAAGGCGTAATCGCACTTCCAGCGGTCCTGCGGCCGCTGATGACTTTCCAACTCGATTTCCACGCCCTTATAGATAGCTTGAATCATGTCCGAATCTCCTTGCTTCCAATTAGGCTCTGCTCGAAATGACGAGACGAATTCAGGTTGGTCATTTGCGAAGGCCTGACCACCGATCGCGCGTTAGACGGGGCGCGAAGCGTGCATAACGCCTAGGTGTCCGCACTTAATAGACATCTTCAGTGGGTCCGGGGGCCCTCTGGTCTGAATCCTCAGGCGAACAAGCGTAAAAGAGCTTCTCTGG
>DATNKU010000022.1:0-6887 GCA_035603235.1 Candidatus Cybelea sp.
TCGGCGGAGCGGCCCGACGCGCGGGCCGTGATCAAGAAGCGGTGTAGCGAGGTTGGCGCGCGCCTGCTTGAAGTGGATGCGGCGTGGAAGCTCAAGGAGGCGGGAATTTCGGGGGGATGCTACCGTGCAGTTGCAACCCCCACCGATTCAGGGGCGAAAATCGCGCTCGAACCGCCGCTTCCAGGCCGGTTTCAAATCCGCAACGCGCTCACCGCTGCTACCGCCGCACGGCTGCTGGCCGAGCGCGGATTCCCGATCAAAGACGACGCGATCGAACGCGGAATCCGCTCGGTTCGCTGGGCCGGTCGCCTGGAGCGTCTCAGTGAACGGCCGGCCGTCTATCTTGACGGCACCCACAATCCCGCCGGCGCGAAGGAACTTCTCAAGTTCTGGAAAGAGAATTTCGCGGCCCGCCGGATTTTCCTGGTGTACGGTGCGATGCGCGACAAAGCGGTGGATGAGATCGCCGGATTGCTTTTCCCGTTCGCCGATTTTGTGGTGCTTACCGAGCCGTTGCAGCCGCGAGCTATTTCTGCGCCTCTGCTTGCAGAGATGACCGCACATCTGGCCAAGGACTCAATCGTAGTTCGCGATCCCGCTGCAGCACTTGAACGCGCAATCGAAATGGCGTCCGGGGACGACGCCGTTTTTGCGACGGGTTCGCTGTATCTCGTCGGAGATTTGCGCGGGTATTGGTATCGACGTTCCAAATCACAGGGCTCGCGGCGAAAGTCCGCATCTGCAGACAGGCCTCTGCACAGCGCTTAGAGAAATTCCGCAAGTCGTATCGATCGTCTACGAAAATTCGGAGATTTCCCTTCTAGACCGTATTTCTTCGATGGCCAAATTGGCTGTTGGCCGATTGATTGCTTCTCCCTAGACTTTACAGTGTTGCGTCGTTGAACACCGATTTAGGTGATCTGGTCACTGCGCTGCAACATTTCGCGTCTTTTCCTGTGTTGGCAGGCAGCGAAACCGCGGCAACCACGTCTAACGTACTCATTGGGGTGGTGCAGCGTATGACACAAGATGAACGACGAAAAATGCTGGAGTCATTCGGACGCGCTCCCGCGCTGCTTTCCGCGGTCCTGCGCCAGCTGCCGAAAAAAATGTGGCTCTACAAACCTTCGGCAGAACGCTGGAGCATCCATGAAATCATCCTGCACCTCGCCGATAGCGAGGCCAGCTCCTATGTGCGCTGTCGCCATCTGATCGCCGAACCCGGTGTGCCAGTTGCGGCATTTGATCCTGCGCGCTGGGCGGGTAACTTGGGCTATTTTCATCAAAGCACCCGGGAAGCGCTCGAGATAACTCGTCGGTTGCGCAAGATGACCTATCAGCTTCTGGTGGCCGTTCCGGAGCCAGTCTGGTCGCACGCGGTAGAATATCCAAAGGAAGGTACGATCAGTCTGGAGTCCTGGATCGAGCTCCAGGAGCGACACATTCCTCATCACACGGAACAAATGAAGCAGAACTACACCGTCTGGATCGGATCGCACCCGCCACGGAAACCGGCCACGCGTTCAGGGGGTTCAAACACCCACCCCCGTACGGTCTCGCTGTCGGCCGGATACTGCTAGCTCCGGGCACCAGTACGTTTCTTTCCCGTTCGTGCGCGCGCGGAGCGTCTCAGGCCCCGCAGGCAACGTCGGCGGTTGCCGGGGTCGTCCTGCAATGATAGGATAGCGCCTTAATGAGCCCCGAAACCAGCCCGAGGCCGCGCGTTGGTGTTCCGTATCGTACACGAAAAGAACAAGTTACGGGATTAAGCGCCAAGCTTGCGAACTACCTCGAGGCGGTTCGCCAGGCCGGTGGGGAGCCCATTCCAGTCTCACTATTGCTCCCGCCTGGTGAACTGCGCGAGCTTGCCCGAACTCTGAATGGCGTGGTGCTGACCGGGAGCCCCGCAGATGTCGATCCAGCGCGTTTTGGCGCTGCCAGGCAGCCTGAATGCGCTGATTCGGACGTAGACCGCGAGCGGACCGATTTCGCGCTCCTGGAGCACGCCTTCGCCGAACACAAGCCTGTTCTGACCATCTGCTTTGGCACCCAGAGTCTGAATGTCTTTCTGGGCGGCACCCTCATCCAGGACATTCCTAGCGCCATCCGCACGACGATCGAGCACGAATGGCACCGTGAAGAGGGTGCGCCTGAGCCGTTTCATGCCGCGCAGATTGAGCCCGGATCGCAGCTTGCGCAGCTCGCCGGTACAAGCGAAGCGCGCGTCAATAGCTCGCACCACCAGTCGGTCAAAGAGCCGGGCCAGGGACTTCGCATTACCGCCCGTGCGCCGGACGGAGTGGTTGAAGCCATCGAATGGACCGGCGATTCCAATTGGGTGATGGGTGTTCAATGGCACCCGGAACGTATGGCAGCGACCGACGTTCTGGCGCAGAGTTTGTTCCGCAGCCTGGTGTCCGCAGCTGCAGCTCGAAAAACGCCGGCGCGAACTTGACCTGGGCTGTGTACAGCCAGAAGCACCGCTGAGAATTTCCGGCGCTCGTCTCGTTTTCTCTTGGGGGATACATGATCTCGCTCGCAGGCAAAGCGGCACTGGTGACGGGAGGCTCGCGGGGGATCGGCGCGGCGACCGTGAAGCTTTTCGCGCAAGCGGGCGCCGACGTTGTATTCAGCTACCACCGCAAGGGCGACGCTGCCGCACAAGTTGAGCAGGAGGCACGGAAGCACGGGACACGCATCGAATCGTTCAAGGCCGACCTGGGCAAGATGCCGGATGCGAAGAAGCTGGTCGAGTTCGCGCACCAGCGGCTGGGCCGGCTGGACATCGTAGTCGCCAATGCCGGCATCTGGAACGACAAAGATGTGCCCATCGAGCAGCTGAAGGAACGCGAGTGGGACGACATGATGCGCGTGAATCTCAGGAGCGCCTATGCCGTGATCCATCACGCCACGCCGCGCATGATTGCGCAGCGCAGCGGGCGGATTATCGCGGTGAGCTCGACATCGGGCCAGCGCGGCGAGGCTTTTCATTCGCACTACAGCGCATCGAAGGGCGCTATCATCAGTTTCGTCAAGAGCCTGTCGGCGGAATTGGCGCGGCACAACATCCTGGTGAATTGCGTGGCTCCTGGCTGGGTGGACACGGACATGTCGAAACCGACGCTGGAGACCAAGGCGGGTCGCAAATCGGTGCTGGGGACAATCCCGCTCGGGCGCGTTGGGAACCCCGACGAAATTGCCGGGCCGATCCTGTTTGCGGCATCCGACCTGGCAACCTTCGTCACTGGTGAAGTGATCAATGTAAACGGAGGTGCAGTCCTTTGCGGCTAAATGTGTGCGACATTCTGGCTGTAGCGGTGCTGGCGGGAATGTGTCTTACCGGAGCAATGCGCTCGGCGGCGCAGGATGATCAGTTCCTGATGCCGGAACAGAGCGCGGCGAAGGCCCGTCAGATTCTCGATCAGGCCGTCGAGGCGCTTGGCGGGAGTGCCTACATGAACGTCCAAGACGCCACCTGCACCGGACGGATCGGACAGTTCGACCATTCCGGCGAAGTGACCGGTTTCGGAAAGTTCATTGACTACTCCCAACCGCCTTTCAAGGAGCGTCAGGAGAATCTGCCCAAGAAGAACATCATTGAGGTGTACAACGGCGACAAGGGGTGGGACCTAGACCGCGGTGGAGTGAGCGTCGCGCCGAAAGCCGATGTGACGGACTTTAAAGAACAGGTGCAAAAGGACCTCGACTATATCCTGCGCAAGCGGAGTCACGAGCCGGGAATGGTGCTTCGCTATGGCGGACCAGACGTCGTGGATCTGAAACAGGCGCAATGGGTAGAAATGGTCGATAGCGACAACCGCACGATTCGGATTGCGTTCGCAGACAATACCCACCTGCCAATCCGCAAGTCGGTTGAAACACGGGATCCCAGGTTGCAGAGGAAGATTGAGGAAATCGAGTACTACTCAAACTACCATCCGATCGACGGAATCGAGACACCGTTTCAAATTACGCGCGAGCGGAACCAGATCAAGATCTTCCAGGTGTTCTTCGACAAGTGCGAGTACAACACCAGTCTCTCGGACGCCCTATTTACAAAGGAATCGCTCGACCAACGCTGGGCGCAGATTCCTAACCGGGAAAAGGCGCTGGACAAGAAGGAAAGCGACCGGCTCAAGGACAAGCAAAAGGACGATCAAAGCTCCCCGAATTCCGGCAGCGACGACAAGAACTAGTCCCAGCAATCCCATGCTGTTAATCCAGCCAGGCGAAGCGCAAACCCTTGCGGACGTTCGTGCGGCGGTTTTGCATTTTCACAGACTCCCCGTCCGAGTAGCTCATCCTGCTCCTAGCGGAGTATAATCGCCGGATGCGAACGACGCAGAAAAATCAACAGATGCACGGCACGACGGTACTGTGCGTCCGCAAAGACAGCAAAGTGGTGCTCGCAGCCGACGGGCAGGTCACCCTCGGCGAAGGCGTGATCAAGCACAATGCGAAGAAGACCCGCCGCCTGTACAACGACAAGATCATCGCCGGGTTTGCCGGCAGCACGGCGGACGCACTGTCGCTTTTCGCGCGTTTCGAGAACAAATTACAGGAGTACCACGGCAACCTGGCGCGCAGCGCAGTGGAGCTGGCCAAGGAGTGGCGCACCGACCGCTCGCTTCGCCACCTGGATGCCCTTTTGATCGTGGCCGATGCGAAAGGCACGTTCCTGCTGTCTGGCAATGGCGATGTGATCGAGCCGGACGACGGTATCTGCGCGATCGGTTCGGGCGGTCCCTATGCGCTCGCTTCGGCGCGTGCTCTTTCCAAGCATACGAAGATGAGCGCCAAGGATATCGCTCAGGAAGCCATGCGCATCGCCAGCGAAATTTGCATCTTCACCAACGCCAATTTCAGCATCGAAGAACTATGACCGGCAAGCCGGAGAAAGACATGGTGATCTATTTGTCCGGAGACCAACAGGCTGCGGAGCCCGAGCCCCTTCCGTCGTTCGACGAGCTGACGCCGCGCGAAATCGTCGTCGAGCTCGACAAGTACATCGTGGGGCAGAACGCGGCGAAGAAGGCTGTGGCCATCGCCCTGCGCAACCGCGTCCGCAGACAGAAACTGCAGCCCGAACTGGCCGAAGAAATTCTGCCCAAGAATATCCTGATGATCGGGCCGACCGGCGTCGGCAAGACGGAAATTGCGCGGCGGCTCGCGCGCCTGGCCGGTTGCCCGTTTGTAAAAGTAGAAGCCTCGAAATACACCGAAGTGGGCTACGTCGGCCGCGATGTGGAATCCATGGTGCGGGATCTGGTTGAAACCTCCATAGACATGGTGCGCGAGGAAAAGCTCGATGAAGTGGCCGAGCGGGCCGAACAATCTGCTGAAGAACGCCTGCTCGATCTGCTGCTGCCTGCGTCGCCCTTGCCGGCCGATGCCGGCCCCACTACCGAGGCTCAGCGCCGGGAACAGGTCCAGCGGACGCGCGATAAGCTGCGTGTGCAGCTCCGCGAAGGGAAGCTCGATCAGCGACTGGTGGAAGTTGAAGTCCGCGAGCGCTCCATGCCTTCGTTTGAAATCATCACCAATCAGGGCGTCGAGGAAATGGACATCAACGTCAAGGACATGCTGTCGGGGATGTTCGGCCAGCAGAAAAAGAAAAGAAAGATGACCGTCTCGGAGGCGTTCGACTACCTCATTCAGGAGGAAGAGAACCGCCTGATCGACATGGATCAGGTGACTCGAGTCGCTGTCGACCGCGTCGAACAGATGGGGATTCTGTTCATCGACGAGATTGACAAGATTGCCGGGCGCGAGAGCGGTCACGGGCCGGATGTCTCCCGCGAGGGCGTGCAACGCGATATCCTGCCCATTGTCGAGGGCACCACCGTCAACACGCGCTACGGAATGGTGCGCACCGACCACATCCTGTTCATTGCCGCTGGCGCATTTCATACCGCCAAACCCTCGGACCTGATCCCGGAGTTGCAGGGGCGCTTCCCGATTCGCGTCGAGCTCAGCTCGCTTTCCGAGGCCGACTTCATCCGCATCCTCACCGAGCCGAAGAACGCCCTCATCAAGCAATACATCGCGCTGCTCGATACCGAAGGTCTGAAACTCTCATTCAGCGAGGACGCCATTGCGTCGATCGCCCGCTACGCCGCCCGGGTCAACGAACACACCGAGAACATCGGCGCGCGCCGGCTGCATACGATTCTTGAGAAAGTCCTTGAGGAAATTTCCTTTGAGGCGCCGGAAATGAAGAAGAAGAACGTCAAGCTGGACGCGGCGTACGTCCAGAAGCAGCTTGCAGACATCGTCAAGGATCAGGACCTGAGCCGCTACATCTTGTAGCAACCCGATAATGGAAAATCGAAAATGGCGGGGCGTTCCCGGTGCGCCCGGTGGCAGAGTATCGACGGCATTCCCTGTTTTCTATTTCCTGATTTGCGGAGCGCTACTGTCGGTGGTTCTGGGCGGCTGCGCGGCGCCCGGCGAGCCGTATGAGCGCAAGCCGCCTACTCCGGCGGCCATAACCGACCTCGCCGTCGCGCAGACCGGCAACGACGCAGTCCTCACGTTCACGTTGCCGCAGCAAACCGCCGATCGCCGGCCCTTGCAGCGTCTGCCGGAAATAGAAATCTATCGCGATTTTGGCAAACCGCCCGAGGCCGGCAACACGAGCCCCTCCGCTCCCGCCGCGCCCACGCTCCTTGCGACCATCCCGGTCGCGATGGAGAACCGCTATACCGAACAGGGCCACATTCACTACGCCGATTCGCTGCGAGCGGAAGACTTCACCGGTCATCCCGACAGCGCGGCGATTTACATCGTGCGGACCCAGGTTTCCGAGAAGAAACCCTCGGCAAACTCAAACGTGGCATCCGTGCGCATCTATCCCGCTGCGGACCCGATCGCCGACCTGAAAACGC
>DATNKU010000016.1:0-15037 GCA_035603235.1 Candidatus Cybelea sp.
CGTGCCGCGCAAGACGTGACTGAAGATCAGGCCTACGGTTGAACCGCCCGCCGTTCCGATCGCCACATCCTCGACGTCGCCTTTGATACCGCGATTCTCCTGGACGACCTCACCTTCAACGGTCTTCAGATCCTTCCGTTCCTTGGTCGCTACCGCTCCACCGCTATAGATCGAAAGAATACTCAGCTTTGCCGGAAAGATCCGGCTCTCTACCTCGATCGAGTTAAATGCCAGATTCATCGAGGCCCCACCACGGAACATGGAAAACAACTTGGGCCGGTCGACCGTTGTGATTGTGCCGTGAACCTTGGCTCCAGCGGGCAGGATCAACTGGTTGCCCGAGAATACGGGTTCGGCCACGATTGCCGTGAACGGATCGCCGTCGTGGGCGACGCTACTGCTTAGGCCGTTGACCAGCGTGAGACGCACCTGGGTACCGGGAATCACTTGATTGGCCTGCGCGTAGACCGCCGGGCTCAGCCATAGAGCGAGTGAGGCCACGGCGCATAGAGTGACGAATCGTTTCATTGAATCCTCCTGTGTCCCGTGCGGAAACGCATAGGTTTCCGCAGGGATAGACCCGTTGCAAGAGTGAGCGTACCTGCTGCTTAGGGTGAAATTCCGGAATAGCAGCGCGAGGGATTCCCCAGCGTTGCCTCCGGAGGTCCCCGTGTCGTAGGGATTGCCGCTGGCGCAGCGGTTTGGGTGCGGAGGACGCACCCGGCACATAAGATACATCAACTGCTGGCCCGGTTGCTCGAAAAATCAAGCGGGTTTCGAAGTTCGGCATCCCGAGCAACTCTTTTGGCGAAAGTCTTGAAACACGACCCAGGCCTGCGGCGCGGCGTCGAGGTTTACGATTTCGCTACAAGGCGTGATGAACTCCCTGCTGCGTGCTCGGGCCATGCGGTACGCTTCCATACATGGAAGACAGAAAAAGGTTGGGGTTGATGGCGGCCGTGCTTACGCTGCTGCCGATGCTTATGATATTTCCGATGCTCGCGGTGGCCCATTTCGGACCCTCCGGGCCGGCGAGGGTTTGGCCAGTTCTACTCTACGCACCCCTGGCGATGTGGATGCAGATTCGGGCGATCGGCATGATGTTCGATATGTACCGAAACCGCCGCGATCCCGTCCTGATCGCGATACTTCCCCTCGGATTGGTTTCTGTCTGCACCTATGCGCTCAGCGGATTTCTCATTGTCCTTGCGCTCCCCGCGTTCCTATCCACGATTCCATTGAGCTAGACCGTCTCTGAGCGAGAGTCAACCGCTGACGGCCACGGGTTGGCCTCCGAATATTCGTTGACACCACCCAATACCCGGAATACGCTCCGTTCAGTCTAGGGCCTGTTTATCGGAAATTCGAGTTGGGAGGACAGCATGAGCCTCAGACCCGGCGTCCGGGGCACACCAATGGCACTTTCAGAACGTGAGATTGAAGTCCTACTCCTGCGCGCTTCACAATGCGCTAAGGCGAGCCCACTCCACTTGGTGACGCAGCCAAAACCCGTTCTCCGCCGGGTTGGAAAATCATCCCGTTCGGCCGCTTAGGTTCTGCTCGATGTCTGCGCGATGTAGGCCGGCGAGGCGTTCGCTGCGACTTTGGGTCCAGCGGTCGCCGCTCGAGAATCGCCGACCCACAGTACCGTATTCCTGTCCATCCAGGCATTCACCTTGAGCGACTGGAACACCCACCGGCCGTTGCGCTGGACACAGAAATTGTCCCACGTGCCGATGCCGAAGACGAAATTCGTGCGGTACTCAACGTTGTATTGCAAGATCGAGAAAAACGCCTTCACCCGCGCGCCTTCGCCTTCCGCTTCAATGACGAAGTGGTTCGCCAGGTGTTGCCGCCCGATCCACCAGCTCGGCCGGTCGTACCAAAGCTCTTCGAAGGCGCGGCGAATTTTCTCGTGTCCTACCAGCTTTCCTTGCCACAGGTGATCAAGCAAGGCGTCTTCAGCGAAGCACTGCAACACTCCGTCGGCGTCCCCGGAATCAATCGCCCAGGCGTACTTTGCGAAAAGTTCCATGATATCGAGCCGGTCTTCGGCTGAAAGTTTGGCATTGGAATCGGACATGGCAGCATCTCCCTGGTCGGATCAATATTGTCGGCGGGTCACGCGATCTGCGCGGATCCTGCCTGTGGGCGATAGTATGCGCGCCTGGCCGTTATTGCAACACGCTCGCAGATTGAAACAGGGAAGTGGCTCCGGGGCCTGGACTCGAACCAGGATAACCAGCTCCAAAGGCTGGCGTGCTACCAATTGCACTACCCCGGATTAGCGCAAGAAAGTGTAGCAGAGATTCTAGGGTTCTGGAGCCCGCGCCGGAACGCCGTAGTTCTCGTGTTTGCCGCGCTGGCGCCAATTTGTTAGGCTTCAAAAGCCTCATCGTGCGGAGAGGTGTCCGAGCGGTTTAAGGAGCACGCTTGGAAAGCGTGTGTTGGGGAAACTCAACCGTGGGTTCGAATCCCACCCTCTCCGCCACACGTTAACCGTACGAGCGACGATCCTCCGGGAAACTTCAACGAAATCAAAGTCACCGTTTCGCGTTGCAACGTAGCGATAGGCGCGCGTCCGGGCTGCTGCGCTTTCAAATACGAGTAGCGTGGAGCACACGCGGCTCGCGTCGAAACGAAAAAATCCCTTAAACAGAGTTCGCGCTCGGCTTCATCCGGTGGCGAATCGCCCGCTTTACGGTCAGTTAGGCGTGGTTTTCTGCGGATCGGGCTGCGTGCCCTTTTCCATCTGCGCGATCTGCTGGTCCACCATCGTCCCTACGTGTTCCATATATTTCTGCAGCACGCCCGAGGACGCCTGCATGGCCTCTTGCGTGATCGCGGGCATTTCGGCGAGCGCCTTCTTACCTGTGGGTGTGGAATAGAAGGCGATCATGGCATCGATATCGCCTTTGGTGAAGTGCTTGGCGTAGACGGGCTCCATGGCATCGAGAAGGTCGTTGACGGGCATATCCGCAAGCACCTTGTCGTAAAACTGATTCATTTTTTCTTCCGCGTCAGGAGGAAGGTTGTGAGCTTTCTGCAATTGATCGTGCATCATTTTGCGCATCTGCTGCGAAACTGCGTCCATGGTGGCCTTCATCATGTCTCGAACGTGCATGGCGTCGTAGTAGCGGTCGATATCGGCCTTGGTGGCGGGCTGGTCCGCGTCGGATTGCTGCGCGACGCATACGGTGGCCGACAACAGACACAATGCGAGAACCGCAGCCAGATGCTTCATGGAATGTCCTCCAGTGTGGCGCTTGGCGCCAATAGCTGGATTGTAACCCATGAAATCTCAGAATTGGTGTCGGCGTCGAAACAGTGCCGTGGGACGCACGTCCTACCGCGCGGGTGGTTCGATTGGCCAGGTCTTTTTGCCCGCTCATTGAGGCTTTTGTAGAATCCGACGGTTCCTGACGGAGTTTTGCCTCTTTTGAATCCTACCCTGTCCGCCACGCGCGTTTATCCGCGATATCTGTGAGCGAACTCTACGACTTGCCGGGCGACCGTTGCCAGTTGCAACCCGACCTTCCCATCACTGCAGGCGCCTGTGGTGTCAAATATCTGTTCAGTTGAATTCAGGGTTGCACCGAGCGGCGTCGGCCATCCCCGAAGGGCATGCACGATCGATCGCAGAGCCGCAAGCGTACTCACGCAGGCTTGCCACCCGGCGGCGGTGACGATACATCCGACGGCGCGTCCGTCGAGGTAGCATCGCTCGTCGTCTCGAAGATCATCGAGAAGATCCAGTGCGTTCTTCACCAGCCCGGAAACGCCGCCGTGGTAACCAGGGCTTGCGACGATCACCCCGTCAGCTCTCCGCACCATTTCGACGAGCTGCCGCTGCTCTTCATTTCGCTCTGGGTTTTCCGGTGCGTAGTGGGGAAGCCGCGATAGGAACGCTCCGTTGAAAAGAAATGTTCGCGCGCCCGCCTCCTCGGCCGCCTGCAACGAAATCCGGAGTGCACGATCGGTCGATGACGAAGCTCGGGTTGTGCCCCCGATACCAACTACGAGGGGTCGGGCCAGGTCCGCCGCATGAGCTGTGTCGGAGACCGCGCGGGAATTCATCTCACGCGCCTTGCATGGCTCGCATGCCGAGAGTTTCGAGCAGCCGGTGATCGGCGTCCGCGCTTGGATTTGGCGTCGTCAACAGCTTTTCGCCCGAGAAAATGGAGTTGGCTCCCGCGAGAAAGCATAATGTAACTGCTTCCTGCGATAGCGCTCGGCGTCCGGCGGCGAGGCGAACCCTTGACGCAGGCATCAGAATCCGCGCGGTCGCGATGGTGCGAACCATCACCAGAGGATCTAATTCTTCTGCGTCGCCGAGCGGAGTTCCCGCGTTCGCCACCAACATGTTGATCGGAACACTTTCCGGATGCGGGTCCAGACGCGAAAGCTGTTCAAGCAGGCTTACTCGGTCCTCGTCGGTTTCACCCATTCCCAGAATTCCGCCGCAGCAAACGGTGATACCGGCCTTGCGCACGTGTGCAATCGTCCGCAGGCGATCCTCGTAAACCCTCGTCGTGATGATTTCCCCATAGAACTCCGGTGATGTATCGAGGTTGTGGTTGTAGGCGCTCAGCCCCGCTTCCTTTAAGCGCCGGGCCTGGGACTCGGTCAGCATGCCCAATGTGCAGCAAACTTCCATGTTCAACGCGGCTACACCGCGCACCATCTCGAGCACGCGGTCGAATTCCTTGCCGTCGGAAACCTGCCTCCACGCCGCTCCCATGCAGAATCGCGTCGAGCCTTGGGCTTTTGCGCGTTTCGCGGCATGCATCACGTCAGCCTGGTTCATCAGTTCCTGCCGCGTGACACCGGCCTGGTAGTGCGCGCTCTGGGAACAGTAAGCGCAGTCCTCCGGGCAGCCGCCGGTTTTGATCGAAAGCAGGCTGCAAAGCTGTACTTCTTCGGGGCGATGAAACTCGCGGTGCGCCACCTGCGCTTGAAAGATCAGTTCGGGGAGGGAAAGATGAAAGATCTGGCGTATTTCCTCTCGCGTCCAGTCGTGGCGCAATCCCATTGGCGGTGGACCTCTTTCCGTCGTCAAAGATATCAAACTCGGAACCCCGCGCGGGGCGAAAAGTCAGAAGCCGCAAGTCAAATCGCCTGAAACTGTCTTACCATGCTGTGCATGGATGACCTGACCCGCACACCCAAGACCGATCCGACCGACATATTCCGCCAGCGCGACGGTATCTACGCGCCCGAGCTTGTCGCAGCCGCAATTGTCGGCCTGGATTTCTTTTCCTGGCTCGCGAAATCGCCCGCAGACGCACCGACGATCTGCGCTTCACTGGGGCTTGCCGAGAGGCCGGTTGACGTAATGCTCACTCTGTTTTGCGCGATGGGATACATCGAAAACAAAGACGGTGCGTTCGACCTCACGGCAGTCTCGCGCGAATTCCTGCTGCGGGACTCGCCATGGTTCGTCGGGCCGTACTTCACACAGTTCGTCGAGCGTCCCGTTTACAAAGGGCTGCTCGAAACGCTGCGTACGGACAGGCCCGGATGGTCCGGCGCTGCTGACCGCAAGCCCTGGGCGGAGGCGATGGAAGACGACTTCTTTGCCGAGCAGTTCACCGGCACCATGGATTCCCGCGGCAGGTATGTCGGCCCGGCCCTTGCCGCGCAGCTTGATCTGAAGGCGTATCACGGGCTGCTTGATATTGCCGGCGGGTCAGGCATTTACGCCTGCTGCATTTCCGCAAGGCACCCTCACTTGAAGGCCGCCGTATTTGAAAAGCCGCCGGTTGATCGCGTCACGCGGAAGTGCATCGCCAAACGCGGCTTCGCCGAGCGCGTCACCGTGGCCTCGGGCGACATGCTGGGCGAACCGCTCCCTGCGGGCTACGACGTGCACTTATGGTCAAACGCCTTGCACGATTGGAACGCGGCGACCGTCGAGCTGCTGCTCGAGAAATCCTATGCCGCGCTTCCGCCCGGCGGGCTCCTCGTGGTCCACGACCGGCATCTCAATCGCTCGAAAACCGGACCGCTGAGAATCGCGGCGCATTCGGTCTTCCTGATGGCGGGTACCGAAGGGAGGTATTATTCGGTCGGGGAGGTCGAGGCGTTTCTTGGCCACGCCGGCTTCACCGCTCCGGAGTATCGGGACGTCCTGCTGGATTACAGCATCATCACGGCGCGCAAGCCGGGATAGCCGTTTTTCTGGCCCACGCTAAGGCTTCTCCCACTTTCCTGTCTCAGCCGAGCGAAACACGGCGTCGATTACCGCCATGTTCTGGATCGCGTCTTCCAGCGGCACGGGAACTTCGCCGCCCTCGCGTATGGCCTTCGAGAACAGGTCACCTTGGATCGTAAACTGATCGCAGGTCGGGATCGTCTCGATTGCCCTTCCCGCTCCCGACGGATCCCCGCCGTTATCAAACAATATCTCCGTAGGCTCTTCTGTCGAAGGGTTAAACGGCCTTTCGAGGCCGATGCGGCCTTGGGTGCCGAGGAAATGCATTCGCTGGTGATAGACCAGCTGCGTGCTGCAGGTGAATACGCACTGCCCCGAGGGGAATTCAAGTATCGCCGAGGTGAGGCGGTCGGTCTTCATTTCCGGGTCGCGTTCGATCAGGCCCATCACCCGCGACGGCTCTCCGCCGAAGATGAAGCGGGAAATCGTGATCGGATAGCAGCCGATATCCAGCAGCGCGCCTCCTCCGTATTCGAGCCGGTTGCGAATATTTTTCGGATCCCGGTTGAAGTAGCCGAAAAATCCCGATATCAGCCGCAAGTCACCGATGCGTCCAGTGTGAATCAGCTCGCGAGCGCGAAGCCATCGCGGATGGGTCCGCACCATGAAGGCCTCCCCGATTTTGACTCCCGCGCGATCGCGCGCACTGGCAAGGCTTCGCGCTTCGGCCGCATTCATGCCGATGGGCTTCTCGCACAGCACGTGTTTTCCGGCTTGGGCAGCGCGGACAGACCAGGGAACGTGAAGGCTGTTGGGGAGGGGATTGTAGATTGCCTCTATGTCCGGATCGGCCAAAAGTTCTTCGTATGAACCGTATGCTTTTGGGATGCCGAGCGTTTTGGCGGCTTGTTCCGCGCTGCTTGACTTGCGGGACGCGATCGCTGCGATTTCGCTCCAGCCACTTTTTTGCATTGCCGGGATCACGCGGCGAAGCGCAATCGAAGCTGCGCCCAGGACTCCCCAACGAACCTTGCGAGGCACCGATATCCTCCAGCTTGAAGTGGCCGGGCGATTCTATCGCGGACTTCTGGAATGCACTCAATTCCTCATATAGTCGGCGGAATGATCGACGAGGCTTCGGGTCTTCGCCTGATTCGCACAAGTTCAGCTCGCCGCTGACTCATCCTCGGCGAAATCAGAGCAGCAACAGGTGGAATTGTGGCGTTGTCATCCGTTTCAGCGGACCGGGCGCGGGATTATCGCGAGATCCGCCGTCTGACCCATCACACTGTGCGAGCCCGAATGCGGATAGCCGAATCGGGCCGCCGACTAGCGCGCCGCTACCGTCACAGGTTTTTTTGACGACCGGGCATTTGCGACTTCCGCAAGCCCGGCGAGCAAATCTTCAACCAAATCTTCCGCGTTCTCGCAGCCTGGCGATAGCCGGAGCAGCGTGTCCGACAGGCCGAGCTGAGCGCGCGCCTCGGCTGGAATCGAGGCATGCGTCATCGTCGCCGGATGGCACAGCAGCGATTTCACCCCGCCGAGGCTTTCGGCGAGCGTGAAATAACGCCGCGAGGACGCGAACGCGACCACTTCCTGTGCGGTTCCCTCGAGCTCAAACGACACCATTCCTCCGAAACCGGTCATCTGCCGCCGCGCGACGTCGTGGCCGGGATGACTTGCAAGGCCCGGGAAGTACACCCGACGCACGAGCTCATGTCCATCCAGGGCCTTGGCGATCGCGGTTGCATTTTCCTGGTGGCGCAACATCCTCAGTTCCAGAGTCTTTAGTCCGCGCATCGTAAGCCAACAGTCAAAGGGTGAAGGAACCGCGCCGGTGGCGTTCTGCAGAAACTTGATCGGCTCGAACACGGCCGCTTCTTTTGCCAGAGCCGCGCCTTGCACCGTATCGGAATGACCCGCGAGATACTTCGTCACGCTGTGGACCACGATGTCGGCGCCCAGCTCGAACGGTTGCTGGAAGCAGGGGGTCGCGAAGGTATTGTCCACCGCCACCAGCGCGCCGCGGGCGTGCGCGAGCTTACTGATCGCCGCGATGTCATTGATCAACAGCCGGGGATTTGTCGGAGTCTCGATCCACACCAGGCGCGTCTTGTTTGAAAGTGCTGCCTCGACCGCCTTCAAATCGGACGTGTCGATCTGCTTGGTCACCACGCCAAAAGCCTGATACACCTTGTTCAAGATTCGATACGTGCCACCGTAGACGTCGAGCGGAATAATGATTTCATCGCCGGGGCGGAGAAAGGCCTGAAGCACCGCGTTCTCCGCAGCCAACCCGGAGGAGAAAGCAGCCGCAAATGCGACGCCTTCCAGCTCTGCGAGCACCGTCTCCAGGCGCTGGCGTGTCGGATTGTTGGTACGCGAGTAGGAAAAGCCCTTGTCCTGACCGGGCGCTTCCTGTTCGTAGGTCGACGTCTGAAAAATCGGGGCAACCAGCGCCCCCGTTTCCGGTTCCGAAGGCTGGCCCGCGTGAATCGTTCTGGTGGCAAATTTCATGGTGTTGCTCCCTTTGCGCCCGTGCAAACCCGAGCCCTGCACGTGTGGCAAGGCCCGGCGGCCGCTCGGTGCGCCGCAATAGAAAAGCACGGGAGCCCCGCGAAGCGGGTCCCGTACCCTTCTGAGATACAGTTTGGGAGTTGAATCTTCAATCAACCGGGGTTCCGGTCAACTGAGGATCTTATCTCTCCCCACTGGGCAGGAATTAGCACCTTGGCACTCGGACCAGGTTGCTGTGGCTTCGCAGGGCCTGTCCCCTCAGCCACTCTGGATAAGCGCTGCTGGTTAGGCAGCGGGGAAATCGTAGCAAAACGCGCGCATTTCCGTCAATACCAGGCAAGGGAATCTCGCCGCAAGAGCTGGCGAGCAGCGCGGGAACGGGTATATACTCCGCCCCGCTGCTGCTGCACGGGAATCCCGGCTCAGGAGCGCTGCAAGTGCGCGCTGTCCCAGTTGCTGGGACATTTTCAAAAATGGGAGATAACAAACATGGCTCTGACGATGACCGACCGAGAGGTGGATGGCGTGACCGTTGTCGCTCTTGACGGGCGCATCGTACTCGGGGAAGAGACCAGCGCGTTTCGCGAACGGATCAAGGGATTCCTTGCAGGAGGCAAGAAAAAGATTCTGTTGAATCTGGAGAATATCACCCTGATTGACAGCACCGGGCTGGGGACGCTCGTGTCCGCGCATCACAGCGCCGCTTCCCGCGGGGCATCTGTCCGTCTTTGCAATCTGGGGTCGAAGTTCCAGGAAGTACTGCAAGTCACCAAGTTGCTCACCGTATTCGATGTCTCCGACACGGAAGCCGACGGCATCCGCAGCTTTTCGAAGTAGTGCTGGCTCCCGCCGGCGAGGCTGAGGCGCATCGGGTGTCTGTCGAGACGCCCTTTGCCCGCCGGCGCCACGTTTTCGGTCAGACTTCGCGTGTTACAATCTCCGATTTGAGCCACGTAAATGTCTGACAATTCGTCCAACGGCGAAACCGGCCTCGAGGTCGTTGCTCCCGACGGATCTCGCCGGTTCGTTCGCGTCGCCGAGTCGCCTTTTCTCATTGGGCGTGCCGGCGAGACGGCCACGCACCTTCAACTCAGGGACCCGCGCATTTCCCGCCGATGTGCCGCGCTGGTGTCCGAGGATGGCCGCTGCCACCTTGAGGATCGCGGCCAGCGCCACGGCATCTTCGTCAACGGTGAAAAGGTCACCCGCCGCCTCCTTGAAGACGGCGACGTGATCAGTTTCGGTGTTGAGAATTTCTACGAACTAATTTTCCGGTCCTCCCTGCACGATACCACCCTCCCCGAGCTCCTGAGTCGCATCGATATTCTATCCAGTTCCGACGCACCTCAGGGCGGCCTCCACAAGCTCAACCTCTTGCTCGAAGCGACGGCGCTTCTTCACTCCCGGCTTCCGCTCGAGGCAGTGCTCGGCACCATGCTGGACCACGCCATTGCGATCACCGATGCCGACCGGGGATTCCTGCTCGAAGCTCAGTCCGCCGGGCCCCTTCGCGCGCGGCTGGCGCGCGGCCGCGCCGGCGCGCGACTGTCGCCGGCCGAGGCTTCTCCCAGCCAGACGGCATTGCGGCAGGCCCTTGACGAGCAAGCGAGCATCATCACCGAGGACTTAGCTCAGGCAGACCACGCTCTGAAGGCGGCAGAAAGCATCATCGCGCAGCGCCTTCGCGCCGTCGTTGTGATTCCGCTGTACGCCATGGCACGGGCCAGCTCCTCAGACTCGGCCATCCATAACAAGCGTGGCGATTTTCTTGGCGTCGTCTATCTGGATTCACGCCGTCCAGCCGCTTTTTCAAAACTCGATCGGAGGATTCTGGATGCTCTTGCCGTTGAAGCTGCAAGCATCCTGGATAACGCACGCCTGGTCGAGCACGAACGCGAACGCCAGCGCATGGAGCAGCAGATTGGCATCGCCCGTGACATCCAGCAAGCGCTTCTTCCTCGAGGGTTCGCCGATTACCCTCATCTGGGCGTGACCGGCATCAATCTCCCCTGCCTGACGGTGGGAGGCGACTATTTCGATGTTTTCCCCATGGGCGAGGACCGCACGGCCTTCATCATCGCGGACGTCTCCGGAAAAGGCCTTGGCGCCGCGCTTCTTACCACCATGCTGCAGGGCGCTCTCTCTGCGATGCGGATCGGCATTGAACCATCGCGTGTGGTCGATCACATCAATCAATTTCTTTGCGAGCACGTTGAACTTGCCCGCTACGCCACCATGTTTTTCGGTATCCTCGCCCTCGACGGCGAGCTCGAGTTCATCAACGCCGGCCATCCCTCGCCGTTTCTTCTGCGTCGTGGAGAGATCGACGAGCCTTTCACCGAAGGTTCCTATCCAGTCGGCCTGATGCCAGGAACCCAGTACTCCGCGGCCCGTCTGAAGCTCCGGCCCGGCGATACGCTGGTCCTTTTCAGCGATGGCGTCACCGAAGCAATGGATCCGGACCTCAACATGTATGGTGGTCCTCGCCTTCGCGAAGTCCTTGCTGATCTGCACGAAGCCTCCCTGAGTCATGTTCAAAAGACGATCCTTGAATCCATTGAAACCTTCACGCGCGGCGCAGCCCAGGCTGACGACATCACCCTGTTGCTGGTGCGATACCGCCCGACACCCGTGGACTGACCCCGGCCGGCAGCCGCTACTACCCCGGGTCGGCCTCCGGCTGTCCCCGGGGACGGTAATTCCCTCGCGTCGGCCCCGATCAAATCAGTGGACAGCCCCCCGGCGCCTCGATCTAATGAAATGAGCGAGATCAGCGAAGCGGTGTCTGAGGGAGATCGGTGATGAGACACGTTGCGTTTCTGTGCGGGATTTTCCTGGTTCTTGCGTTCACGGCCGGAGCCCAGGTGAATTCGGGGCCATCGCTGCTGGTAGGATCTCCCATGCCCGCATTTGCTCTTACGATTCCGGCACCGGCGGCGGAGCCGATTCCCGCTGCGGACGGCTTGGCTCTGGGTGCTCAGCCCGAACCTGAACCCCAAGGCGTGTATGGAGTTCTTCAGAACTACAACTGGCAGGCCTACGTTGGATTTACGCACTTCGTATTTTATGAGCTCCCTGGCGTTACTGGCAATCTAAACGGATTTAATATGGCGCTCACCTACTATCCTCACGGAGGCCATTTCGCTGGTGACGGTGAGTTTGCGGCCGCGTTCGCACCAAATGACGCGGTCAATACGAGAATCGAGATGGGATTCGCTGGGGTGCGCTACCGGATCGCAATTTCTCAAGAGGTCGAGATTTGGGCGCACGGCTTGGTCGGGGGCGCGAAGTTTCTGCCGCAGACACCGTTCGGCAGCGAGGGAGCCTTTGCCTACGAGGCCGGCGGCGGAGTCGATTTCAACCCACGCCGCAAGCGACTCGGGTTTCGCCTGCAGGGTGACATGGTAGGCACTCGCTTCTTCGGCACTCACCAGTACAACCCAAAGGTCTCGGTCGGCGTCGTTTACAAGTTCTAACCAAACGCCGAAGCGCTCCCCAGCAGCATGACGGCGCCCTCAATTTTCCCTAGAGCTTGTACCCGATCTTGCGGACAAACTCGCGGCGCTGGGCCGCTTGCTGCGCGCTTTCAACGCCCTGGGGCGAGCTGCCATCCACGACCCCCAGTACGGCGCGGCCCTGTTCGGTTTGTGCGACGATTACTTCCAGAGGGTTGGCCGTGGCGCAGAAGATTGTACAGACCTCAAAGCAGTCCCGGATGCGACCGAGTAGATTAATCGGAAAAGCCTTCCGAAGCAGGAGGACGAAGACATGGCCTGCGCCGATCGCTTGAGCGTTCCTGACGGCCGCGCTCCGCAAATCCTCATCATTTGATTCCACGCGCACCAGGCACGGTCCCGACGCTTCGTTGAACGCCACCGCAAATTTGGCGCCGGGCACGGTGTTGACCGCCACCTCGTAGAGATCCTCCGCGGTTTTAATGAAGTGCGATTGCCCGAGGATCAGATTCGCGTCCTTCGGAATTTCCAGCCGAACGCTTAGCAAATCCATATTTTCATCCCTCGCATGGAAAAAATTTCCCAGTATTGGAATCGACTCAAAGCGCCGTTTCGTCCGCCACCGCAGGAATCCTGCATTTTAGAAGGGAATTCGTTCGCGCCCACACACGCCGTTATTGGCAGTGTACGTGCTCGAAAATTTCTAGCGTCCGAATCACGGATGATGCATCCAAGTGGGTGGAGTGGGTCAAGCGGATGTTTGTTAGGAGTCTCCAGCAGGCGAAACGTTTCCTGAAGATTCTGTTCGGATTCACGCTGCTTGCTCTCGGCATCGTCATGATCATTACGCCAGGCCCCGGCTGGCTGACGATCTTGCTGGGATTGGGAGTTCTTGCTGCAGAGTTCGTCTGGGCGCGCCGCCTGCTTGACCGGCTGAAACAGCAGGGAGGGCGCATTCGCGACTCCGTTTTCCCTCGAAACGACAGCACCGATCGCGCCGCCTGAATCGTCTCCGAGTTCGATTTCCTGCTTCCGAACCATTCCCAACTGTGGTTTCATGCCGGGTAGGCCCAGGGAGGTGTCCGTGATCGGCAACTCGCCCAACAAATGGGCTGGAAAGTGGGCATTGGTCACCGGGGCGAGTGCCGGAATTGGCCTCGCATTGGCCCAGGAGCTGGCCGCCGGGGGTACGCATCTGGTTCTCACGGCGCGCCGGATCGATCGGCTGCAGAAAATGGCTTCTGATCTGGGGGCGAAGCACGGAATCAAGGTCGAAGTTTTCGCATCGGACCTCGCCCTGCCCGAAGCGCCGTCCGAGATTCTGGGATTTACCAACGGCAAGGGTATCGAAATCGAGCTACTGGTGAATAACGCCGGTTTTGGCGCCTTCGGGTATATCCATGAGATCCCGGAAACGCGCATGCTTGAGATGATCCAGGTGAACTGCTCGGCCGTCGTGCAATTGACCCGGTTGTACGTTCCTTTTATGGTAGGCCGAAGGCATGGCGATGTCCTGATCGTTGCGTCGATCGCTGGTTTCCAGGCCGTTCCATTCAACTCGGTATACGCGGCGACGAAGGCGTTCGATCTGATCTTTGCCGAGGGAATCGCCGAGGAACTTCGCGAATTCGGAGTTCGCGTCTGCGCGCTGTGTCCCGGCTCGACGACCACGGAGTTCCAGAGCGTGGCGCAGCAACCCGATCGCGTGTTCCGCAGCGCCGAAACGGCGGAGAAGGTTGCTCGAGTGGGTCTCGCCGGACTTGCGCAGGGCAAAAGCTGTGTAATTTCAGGAGCAAAGAACCGGCTCATGTTGGAAGGTGAAAGACTTGCCCCGCGGCGATTCATTGCCAGGATGGCCGCGAAGATGATGCGCCCGTCAGAATCCTAGCCATGCCCCAGGCATCCGGTTCGCGGCCCAACAATCTATCCTTGCGAGAGCAACCTGCCAAAGCCGGGGGCGCGCCCGCTGAGTCCGAGCAGGCGAACGCCTGCCCATAAGGCGTGTGGCAGGCTTGAAACGACAGGCACCTTGCAGCGTGCTTCCAGGGGCGCCAGCAGTTCCAAAGTTTTCAAGGCGCCGCAGGAGACCACCAGGGTGTCTGCCTTCGGGGCCGCTTGCCAAACCCCGGCGCTGAAATTCAGCAGCTCTTCCGACGTTACCGGCGGCCTGTCTTCGAATCTCTCGATGCCCATCCCCTTAATTACCAGCACCTCGAATCCTGACTCCTCAAGAAACACCCGCAAGCGGTGGCTCACATCATCGTTATAGGCAGTGGCAACTGCGAGTCGCCGACCGCTTACCGCTTTCAGACCTTCGATGATCGCAGTGCTCATTGTTGTCGAGGGCAGCCCGGTAGCCTGGGAAATACTCTCCCGCAATTGCTGATTAAAGGCCGCGCCCTTGTAGAAGGTAAGAGAGGTGCCCATTACGGCGATGGCGTTGGCTCCGGCTGCGGCCAAGCCACGCGCCGCCGGCACGATTCGGTCGACGACCTGGTCGTAACCTTCCGGGGTCATTCGTTCCAGGCCCACACCCGTCGCCAGGAATTGAATACCTGACGGATACATGAGGTATGCCTCTGGCGGAACCGGTGTGTTGGCGGGAGGGAAGATCAAGCCCAGGACAGGTTCGCCTGCGCCGCGCGTCGGAAGCTTAAGGCTTGCAACCGCGATACCGGCGGTCGTGACCTTCAGGAACTCGCGTCGGGAGCTGTTTATCATACGTCGGTCACTCGCAGTGTTGCGGGCATCTCAGAGCCAGGCGCGGCAGCGCCTGGGAAGGCCGGGACTGCCGAAAACCGGCGATCAGAAACCTTCGCGGAGCCGTGTTTTGATGAAGATAGCCCGGGTGCCGATCCCTGGACTCTGTCAATTACGAAACGGCATACCTGCAAGGATTGGCGGGCTT
>DATNKU010000019.1:0-41115 GCA_035603235.1 Candidatus Cybelea sp.
TGGGAGGTTCTCCTGCAAGAAATCGGTTCGCGGCCCATATTCGGATTTGGCTACGGGGCTTTCTGGACGACTGGAGAGGCCGATCGTGTCCGCGCAACGATCGGATGGAGTGCGCCAAATGCCCATAATGGCTTTCTGGAGATCCTGATCGGCGTAGGCCTCGTGGGTGGCGCCTTCTTCCTGATCGGACTGCTGCGGAACATAGGCCTTGCGGTTGCTGCCGCGAGAACGGGCGGCCATGTCGGGGAATCGTGGCCGCTGTTCTTCATCATCTTTAATCTGCTCTACAGCCTTACGGAATCCTCGTTGCTGACTGCAAATTTCATTTTGACAATATTGTTCGTCGCCAACTCCTATTGGGTCGTGCGCGCACGGTTCAGGACACAGGAAGTCGACGACCAGGACTCTGAAAGCCTGGAGGAAGTCTCTTCACCGGAATCACTGGACTACGCGCCGGTTGAAACCTAGGGCCACCGGCGTTCGCCTCGGGTCCGCTGCCACTTGTGTATGTCAGAAAAGCCCAACACCTACATTCCTCGATCAGACGGGATCGAAGCTATCTCCCGTCCAACCGTAAACAGCCGGGCAAATTCGCGTCTGGTCGAAGCGTCCCTGGCCTGCCGGCACAAACGGATCGGGATTGCTCCTGTGGAGAGTCACACATGATAGAACTCGCTCGACAGTTACGATACCTCGCTGGCCAGGATGCGTTCCGGAGAAATCCGGCGTCTGTATTGGGTCGCCTGACGGCATGGCGAGCGATCAGCGTTCTAGGCCGGAAGAAACATGTGATCGACCTGCCCAGCTACGGCGTGTCCATGGCTGTTCCTTCAGAATGGCACGGGATTGCGAAACTCATCTTTGCCTATCGCGACTTCTATGATCGCGAGCTGGTCTGGCTCTCAAAGAATGTCAGCCCGGGGTCGGTTACCGTCGACGTCGGCGCAAGCTTCGGAATCTACACGCTTGTAGCCGCAAGAGCCGCCGGAATCTCCGGGCAAGTCTTCAGCTTTGAACCGGCGACTGCGGCCTTCGATATCTTAAAGGCCAACGTTGATCGCAACCGCCTGACGAATGTACACACTTTCCGGTGCGCGCTCGGCGAGCGCGAGGGAGAAGGCGAGCTCTATCATCACCGGGATTCCAGTCGAAATTCTCTGGCTCACGCAGCGGGAATGGCCGGGACAAGTGAATCCGTGCACTTGACGACACTCAGGCGGGTCCTCGATACAGCCGGAATTGAAAAGGTCGACCTGATCAAAATAGACGTCGAAGGCACCGAAGAACTCGTGCTCAAGGGTTGTTCGACCCTGCTTGAGCGGGCGCGACCCAAGATTATTATCGAGCTGAGCCCGGCTCGAGCCTCTGCAATCGGACTGCGCGCCGACGGAGCCTGGCAGCTGCTTTTGTCGCTGGGCTACAAGATGTATGAGATTGCCTCCGGCGGCAGACTATGCCGAGTCGAACGCTCACCGCAGCGCCTCATCAATGTGGTTGCATTCCCTGAATGAATCCCGAGCATGACATCATGCGCGTTCTAGCCTGGCCTACCGATTCCGCGAACCCCTACACGCCTCGGCTGTACTCCCATATGCGCGAGGGGGTGACGGTCGAGGATTTTTCGGCGAGAAAACTCCTTGCCAGGTATTCGGTGTGGCACGTTCATTGGCCGGAATCGTTGCTGAACATTCGCAACCCGTTGCTGGCGGCCTCAAAGGTCGAGGCCTTTTTCTGCGCTCTGGATTACCTGCAGGCGCGTAATACCAAAATCGTATGGACGATGCACAATTACGGCTCGCATGAAAAGCTTCACCCTTCGCTCGAAGCCTGGTTTTGGCGTCAGTTCATTCCTCGTGTCGACGGCGCGATCAGCCTGAGTGCCGCAGGATTGAGCGTGGGACGGACACGGTTTCCCCGGCTTCAGCGCATACCGACTGCGGTCATTCCCCATGGGCACTACCGTGACGAATATCCGCAAAAGGCAGTTGAGGCCCGAAAAATGCTGGGGATTCCGGCAAGTGCCAAAGTGCTTCTGTTTTTTGGCACCATCCGGGCATACAAGAACGTCGATTTTCTGGTCCGTACTTTCCGGAAAGTGGACGCCGCGGACGCAGTTCTCTATATCGTCGGCCAGCCGAATTCCTCCTCGCTCGCAAGCGACATTCGGGAGGAAGCATCGCGCGATTCTCGCGTGCGCCTGCTATTTGAATTTGTGAAGCCGGAAGAGGTGTCGGTCCATTTGGGAGCGGCTGACGTCGTTGTTCTGCCCTTCCGTGAAATTCTCAATTCCGGCTCCGCTCTTCTGGCGCTCTCACTCAATCGTCCTATTCTCGTTCCCGATCTGGGTGCCATGGGTGAACTGAAGGCCGATTTCGGTGACCGGTGGGTCCGCACATTCGCCGGGGAACTGAGCGAGACAATCTTGAACGGAGCCCTGGACTGGGCAGCCGAAAAGCGTCCCCCGGTCTGTCCGATGCCGGAGAAGTACGAATGGCAGAGTATCGGTCGCGAGACATCACGCTTCTACTCAAGGGTCGTTTCCCAAATTCCCACCCAGTGACCCCGCGATGGCAACCGAAGGATTAAAACTCAGACACGGCAGCGCAAGCGGCTTCTCGGCGGACGCCTCTTTCCGGTCCCGTGTGCGCCGTCTGGTGCCCGACGGGCCCAGGGAACTCGTTTCGGCTGCACTGCGTCGCCTAATGGGATCCCGGTGGCCGTCGATCGGCTTTCGGCACATCGATCAAACGCCTCTTGGCGCGCTTTCAGGGAGCAAGCTTTTCGAGCCGGAATTAAAGCTCTTGCCCTTGTTTATCTCCAGGCCCGGCTCGGTTTTTGATGTCGGGGCCAACATCGGCGAGTACACCTATGTGCTGGGGAAGACCGTGGGACTGGAGAACGTCTATGCCGTCGAACCCGTTCCGCGTCTATCGGCGCGGCTAAGAGCTCTTTTTCCCAAAGCCCACGTTTTAAAGATGGCCCTGTCGGACTCTGCGGGCACACTCTCGCTCAAGACTCCCGTCGTCAAGGGATCGCCACTGTGGACCCGAAGCACTCTTGAGAGGTTTGTAGATGATGGAGAAACGGGAGCGGTGGTGGAACAGGTACCAGTCATGCCGCTCGACTCACTCTGCGAACAATTAGGGGTGCGTGATGTCACATGCCTGAAAATTGATGTGGAAGGCCACGAGGAGAGCGTGCTGGTTGGCGCGCTTGGGATTCTGCGAACCTGTCACCCGGTGCTTCTGGTTGAGATTGAGCAGAGACACCATGTGAAACCGATTTCGGAGCTCTTTTCCTGGATACAAGCCCAGGACTATCACGGCGTGTTTTTCGACAGCCAGGCGATGTCGTTGCGACCCATTGAAGAGTTTTCCGTCGATCGTTATCAACAGCTCAGCAATCTGGGCAACGGGCATTACATCAACAATTTCTTGTTCCATAAAGAGTTGTCGGGGAAAGCCATGGCCGACATTGTAGATCGAGCGGCAACGAATGAGGGGAGTCCGGTGATCCGATGAACATTTTGATGCTGCATAACTCCTACCAGATTCGAGGTGGCGAAGACGAGAGCTTCGACACCGAATGCCGGATCCTCCGCGATGACGGTCACTTCGTCGAGACCATTCACGTGCATAACGACTCGATCGCAGGAACTGGGAACATCTCGGTGGCTCTGCAATCAATCTGGTCGGGCCCGTCCTACGAGCTGGTCGACCACAAACTCTCTGATCGCTCCTTTGATGTCATGCACGTTCAGAACTTTTTCCCGCTCTTGTCGCCGTCGGTCTATGCGGCGGCAAGAAAACATAAGGTGCCGGTGGTGCAAACGCTTCGAAATTACCGGTTGTTGTGCCCCAACTCATATTTGTTTCGCGACGGGCACGTGTGCGAAGAATGCGTCGGCAAGACCGTCAAATATCCCAGCGTTCTGCATGCCTGTTATAGAGGGAGCCGCGCGGGGAGTCTTGCGGTTGCTGCGATGTGCGGTGTGCATGAACTTCTTGGCACCTGGCAGAAGGACGTGGATTTGTACATTGCACTGACGGAGTTTGCGCGGAACAAGTACATACAAGCGGGTTTCTCGGCAGCAAAGATCGTCACCAAAAGCAATTGTGTACACCCCGACCCTGGGAGCGGACCAGGTGACGGTCGATTCGTATTATTTGTGGGTCGTTTGAGTGCCGAGAAGGGAATCGGGACACTGCTTTCCGCCTGGGATCGCCTCAGGCCGGCGTGTGTTCTGAGGATCGTGGGTGAAGGTCCGGCCTCAAGCGAACTCCGCGCCAAGAGCCGCAACACCCCGAATATCGAGTGGCTAGGACTGAAAACATCCTCTGAGGTTCAGGACCTGATGGGAGCTGCTGCGGTGACCGTTTTCCCGTCCGAGTTGTATGAGACCTTCGGTCGGGTCGCGATCGAGAGTTTTGCGAAGGGGACTCCCGTCATCGCTTCAAGAATCGGTGCGCTCGCCGAGATTGTAAGCGATATGCGTACGGGCTTGTTGTTTGAAACAGGAAATCCCGAGGATCTCGCCGAAAAACTGGATTGGTGTTTCCACCATCCCCAGGAACTCAAAGCGATGCGTCTTGTTGCCCGCCAGGAATACGAGCAGAAATACACCTCTGCCGCAAACTGCAAAAAACTCATGGAATGCTACGAACTCGCGGCCGGCTTGCCCCACAGAAATTTTGTAGGGGAACCGGTCGGCCTGTGCGCGAATCCGCGCTGAGCGTCTTCCCGGTCGACCGCCCACCTTCGTCGCCACGCACCAGCAGGTCCCGCCAGGTCTAACCCGCCTCCACGCCGTGCCATTCTGAAGGTGTCAATCGTGCAACAGGACATTCAGGAGTGAATTATTGACTTGCAGCCCGCCATTGGTGCGGATGAAGCCCTGCTTCTTGAACTTGTTCATGAAGAAGTTCACTCGCGGCCGCGTCGTGCCAACCATTTCCGCCAGCGTTTCTTGCGATATCGTGGCCAGAGCCTTGTGGGGCTCGTCCTTTTTTCCATATCGGGCCAGTTGCAGAAGAGTCCGGGCGAGCCTCTTCTCGGTCGAGTTGAAGAGCTGATCGATCAAATCCTCCTCGACCTGAATGTTTCTTGACAGCATGTACTTGATAAAATGATCCGAGAACATATGTTCTCTGTGCAGCACTCGCTGCATCTCGCCCTTTTCAATGGCGAGCACGGTCGCGTGCGTCAATGCGGTCGCCGTTCCCTGGCAGACCTTTTGTCCGGCCAGGCATCCTTCGCCGAAAAAATCGCCGGCGCCCAGCATGGCGATAATGGCTTCTTTTCCGACCTCGTTGACTACAGAGAACTTCACCGCTCCCTTTTGGAGGTACATGACGTGAGTGGAAGGGTCGCCCTGCGCGAAGATCGTGGCTTTTTTCTGATACTCCACTGCCTTTCGTGCCATGCCAGTTGAATTCAGAAAGGTATGAGGGTCGAACGCGACAGACTTGGCTTTCTTTGCTTTCTTCATAGTCGCGCCGCGACTGGATAACGATGGCCTGGGACTCGTTCCCGCACGGCTGTGATCCCGACCCTGAGTCTGCTAGTCCGAGACAAATGATGTTGAGATAGAGCCTGAGCCATGTGAATTCTCCTTCCCAGATCCCGGACCGCCTGGGCCGGATAGGGTGGCTAATCCCCAGGGTGGGGACGAATGGAGACTAAATCGTACAGGCACCGCATCGCGGATACTGTTCAATACAACACAGTTTCAAGAATTGCGGCAGGACTGGGGCGAACTCCTCAGGTCCGGGTGCCACCACTGGATGCCTGTCTGGGCCGAGGTACGACCTGGTCCAATGACAAGAAAGTTCCGTGTTTTCCACAGACAGCTCGTTTTTCCACAGTAGGAACGTTTGATTACCTTTGCCCTCCTCGGCGGGGAGGCCTAAGATCAAACTGCGTCTTCAAAGGAGGCAATTGAAGATTGGAGGTAAGCCCAGATGGCCCAGCCACAACCGGCTCGAATCACCTGTACCGAATGCAACGGTTGGTATGTCACCGAACGTGATTTGCGCGACCATATGCAGACGGCTCATCGCAGGTTTGTTTCACAGGACAACTCTCCCAAACAAGGTGCTGCGCAACAGGATGGCCTGAGGAATCAGACCGGTACCTCCAAGGAAGAATGGGCGAGACTTTCCGGGCAGCTAAGGGTTCGTCTCCAGGCCCGCTTCAACCCGGAAGAGTTGGACGCCATTGACCGGTTCATTCTTCTTGCCAGTCAGGCCTCGGTCTTCGATCCTTTGCGCCGATAGCCGCCCCTTGCAAGGTTTGTTGACTCTAAAGCCCCGGAAATTGCATTCAAGGCAACGGACGGAAGCTGCCGCAGGACTGCCACCCCTGAAGGCTCAGGCTCACCGCAGCGCCCTCTCCCGCTTGGGCCCTACAGTCGAACCTAAGGCGTCCGCTTGCGCTCGCGGGGGCACACGCCAGCGTCAGACTGTCCCCTTCCCTGTACCTGCACTGCTCCCCAGACCAGTCGATTCCCACAGACATCCAGACCTAAACTCCCAGACTTCAGGCCGCCTCCCCGGTCACGACCTGATATGTGCGGTCATTGTTACAAATCCGTACAAGACATGCGCGAGAAGAAGCCACGGAGGCTACCGTTTTGTTAAGGGACAGAATTTTGCGTGCGGCGATCTTAATCGCGCTGCTGTTGGTTCTGGATGGATCCGCCTGGGCTCAAGGCGCAGGAATCGCGCTCGTGCAGTCGATCAGTACGGATGCGAGCAATTCGATGTGGGCTTCGCTTACCTTCGGCGCAAACAATACCGCCGGGAACTTCATCGCCGTGGTGATTCAAGGGGGCCAAGCAGGCGAAGCGTTCTCCGTCACCGACTCGCAAGGAAATACCTACCAGCAAGCGATTCAGACCAATGAGAATCCGACTGGCGAAACAATCGCGATCTACTATGCAATGAACGTTGCGGGCGGGGCGAATGCAGTTTCCCTGTTTCAGCCGCTGCTGGGTTCGTTTCGTTTTGCGATTCAGGAATATTCGGGAGTTGCAAAGACGAATGCTCTCGACGTTGCGGCGGCGGCGCAAGGGTCCAGCGCTTCTCCCAGCAGCGGAAACGTCACGACAACTGCGAGCGGGGACTTACTGCTGGGTGCAATTCTGACCGCGGGCGGGGAATCCTATACTGCCGGTTCCGGTTACGTGATCGAAGAGAGCCAGCCGGCTGAACCCTCGACGAACGTGATTGCCGAATATCAAATCCGAGCAACTGCGGGTTCAAGCGCCGCGAATGCTTCCTTGGGTGCGACCGACTTCTGGGCCGCGGTCCTGGCAGCATTCAAGCCGGCCGGGAGCGGCGGCTCGACCTCGTCCTCCAATCCCGGCGGCTCGACGACTCCGCCCGCTCCGTCTGCTCCAGCCATTACCAGCTTGAACCCGACGTCGGGGCCTGTGGGTACCCCGGTGACGATCACTGGGGCGAACTTTGGGTCCACGATGGGTACGGTCGCTTTCAACGGAGTAACCGCAACGCCCACGAGTTGGAGCCCGACGAGCATCGTCGCGGCTGTCCCCGGGGGCGCGATGGCGGGCAACGTCGTAGTCAGCGCAAGCGGTACAGCCAGTAACGGCGTCAACTTCAATGTCACCTCAACAACTGTGAGCATTCCTTCGGGCGGTGCAAAAATCGCGCTGGTTCAGTCTGCTGGTACCGACGCGAGCAATTCGAGCTCTGCTGCCCTTGCCTTTGGCTCGAACACTTCCGCCGGTAACTTCATCGCCGTCGTGATCCAGGGAGGACAACCGGGCGAAGCGTTCAGCGTCACCGACTCGCAAGGAAACACCTACCTCCAGGCGATTCAGAGCAACGAGGACACGGCCGGGGAAACAATCGCCATCTACTACGCGATGAACATCGCCGGCGGAGCGGATAGTGTTTACGCATTTCAGTCGCTCGGTGGTGCGTTCCGCTTCGCAATTCTTGAATACTCGGGAGTCGCAAGGACCGGTGCTCTGGACGTAGCTGCAGCGGCACAAGGGGCCGGCTCTTCTCCCAACAGCGGCAATGTCACGACGTCTGCTAACGGAGAGTTGCTGCTGGGAGGGGCGATGACCACTGGTGAGGAGTTTTACACCGCTGGCGCCGGTTATACCATTGAGCAGAGCGTGCCCACTTTACCCAATACGAAAGTAATTGCTGAAGACCAGATCCAGTCAACGGCTGGCGCAACCTCGGCGACAGCCACACTCAGCGTAGCCGACTTCTGGGCTGCGGTTGTGGCGACGTTCAAGCCGGCGGCCGGCGGCAGCAGCAGCGGCAACACCAGCGGCGCGGGAACCACGGGAAGCTCGCCTCCTGCTGGTCAGGGCAAACTGTCGTCGACCGCACTTTCGCTCAACTTTGGGAACCTGAATATCGGCAGCAGCACCTCACAGATGGTGACGCTATCGGATTCAGGCACCGGTAACGTCATCGTCTCGAACGTCAGTATTCTTGGCGCAGGCATAAGCTTGAGCGGCGTATATGTCGGGCTCGTCCTAACACCCGGAGAACAGGTACCGGTGAGTGTCACGTTTGCTCCGGCATCGACCGTGGGCGTGTCCGGAAGCATTACCGTTACCAGCAATGCCGTGAATTCACCGATGTCGATTGCCGTCTCAGGCACCGGCCTTCAGCTCACCGCGCACTCAGCCGATCTGGCATGGAATGCCAGTTCGGGGGCAGTCGGATACAACGTCTATCGTGGGACGGTATCGGGCGGGCCATACGCTTCGCTGACAGGCAACCCGGTCACGACGACAAGCTTCGTCGATGCGAACGTCCAGGTGGGCCAGACCTACTACTACGTTGTGACTTCACTGAACTCAAATGGCGTGGAAAGCGCCTTCTCGAACCAGGCTACGGCCACAATTCCCTGATCCGGCGTGAAGCTCTCCTGCCGGTGATCGTCTCGGGCCACAAGACCACTTGTGGCCCGAGGATGGTCCCTCAGATTTCTTCAGTTGTCGCGCGCCCCGACTTGCTCCCGCAAACCCTGTTCCCCGGGGTCAAATATTAGGTACATTCATATGCCTTGGGATTGCGTCATCCGTTACTCACCAGGAGGAGTTTAGCCATCGACGAAGCCAACATCGTAATCATTGGCGGCGGTGTGGTTGGTTGTGCCATTGCGCGCGCCCTGTCCGAGGAGTGGGACGATCTGTTTTTGCTGGAAGCGCTCCCCAAGCTTGGTCTCGGAGCGAGTACGCGCAACAGCGGTGTCATCCATTCCGGTTTGTACTATCGTCCTGGATCGCTCAAAGCGAAACATTGCGTGCGCGGGAACGAGCTGACCTACGAGTTCTGCGAGTCTCACGGCGTGCCCCACCGCAGGACCGGAAAGATCGTAGTGGCTTCATCCGCCGCAGACGAAGGAGAACTTTCGGCTCTCGCCGAAAACGGGCGCGTGAACGGTGTGCGCGACCTGCGAATCATTGACGGCGAGGCGATACGCGCCCGGGAGCCCCACGTCAAGGGTTGGCAAGCGATTGAGGTTCCCTCAACCGGCATCGTTTCAAGCGAAGATCTGGTGCGAGCCTATGCACGGGTCGCCGCGGACCAGGGCGCAAACATCGTGACCCACGCGAATGTTGAGAAGCTGGAAGTCTCCGGGAACCGGATTCGCGTCACCTCGGCGGCCGGTGAGATCCAGGCGCGGTGTGTGGTGAATAGCGCCGGCCTCTATTCCGATGAGGTCGCGGGCCTGCTGGGATCGAAAATGGCGGAGCACAGGATCTACCCGGTCCGCGGCGACTACTGCGAGCTCTCCCGCACCAAGGCAGACTGGATTCGTGGGCTCGTCTATCCCATGCCCCATTCCCATGGGCTGAGCCTCGGCGTGCATTTTACGCGGACGCTTTGGGGGAACACGCTGCTCGGTCCCACGGCACGGTATATCTCAGACAAGAATGACTACGAGCGCGACCGCGTGCCTGTCGAGGAGTTTGCGCAAGGCGCCCGGCTCCTGCTCCCTGGGATTGAGGCCGCTGATCTCGCGCCCGCTCATTCCGGAATCCGAGCGAAACTGACGCCACCCTCGCAGCTCACAAGCGGCCACTTCCACGGCGCGGGGATGGTTGATTTCATCATCGAGCGGGATCCGGAAATTCCCGGCGTCGTTCATCTCATGGGAATCGAATCGCCGGGGCTTACTTCCGCGCCTGCAATCGCCGAGCATGTCAGAGACCTGGTGACGGAGATTCTGGGGTAAGAACTGGAAGGAAACGCGTCTGTCTGTTTCGCTCGCCTGGCAGGTCCGCCGAGAGCAGTTCTCTCAGGCAAACCTGCCGGCAAGCGGTCGCCTAGGGGATCACTGCCTGCACTTCGTTTGAGTCGACACTCTGCTCACCCGAGTCCACAGCCGTGGCCACGTAAAAGTAGGTCTGGCCCGATACGACTGTTGTGTCTGTATAGCTCGCTCCGGTAACAGGCGATGGGTTCACTGGGGTCGTGCCGTACCCGCCTGAAGTGGTCGCCCGGTAGATGTTGTAACCGCTCACGCCAGCCGTTGCGCTGGGGGTCCATGACAGCGCGACTGAATGAGAAGTTGGCGCCGCCTGTCCTGTTCCCGCAAGTGCGATCGTGATCGGCGAGTTGGGAGCGTTGCTTGCGATCTTGACATTCGCGCCGGTCAACACGATTGCGGCCGTCGGAGCAAATGTGATTGTCAGGACAGCTGACTGCTGAGGCCCAAGAATCGTGCCGGCTGAGACTCCGCTTGTGGTTACTCCGGTGCCAGTGACCGTCACGCTGGAAATGGTGATGTTCGAGTTCCCGCCGTTGGTCAGGGTTGAACTTAGCGAAACGCTGTTACCGACCGAAATCGTGTTGAAGTTCAGGCTGGTCGGCGCTGCGCCCAGCTGCACGGTTGACGCCGATCCGGTCCCTGACAGCGGGATTGCGAGTGACGCGGGCGCGCCGTTGGTTGCCAGTGTGATCGATCCGTTCACGGTCGCAGTCGTAGTCGGCGTGAAGATGGCATTGAAAGCGACGCTGCCGCCTGCGGGGATGGTCGTCGCAGTCGATAGACCTGAAATCGTAAACCCGGCTCCCGGCGGAGTTACCTGCGAGAACGTCAGAGTCGAGTTGCCGCCGTTCTGTAGTGTGATCGTTTGCGAGTTGCTGGTCCCTTTTACTACGGTTCCGAAATTGACGCTCGCGGGCATTGCTGAAATCTGAGCCTGGAGGCCGGTTCCGGACAGAGGAATCGTAAGCGGCGAGTTCGACGCGTCGCTGGTGACCGTCAAGGTACCGGTGACTGCGCTGTCAGACAAAGGTGTGAACCGAACCTGGAGCGAGGTGCCCTGGCCGACCGGGATCGAACCCGACGGGCTGCCCCCTACAATCGTAAACGCTGCCCCGAAAATCGTCGCAGTCGAAATATTCACTGCCGCGGTTCCCGTGTTGCTCAAGCTCACGGTCTGCGTGCCCACACTTCCTACCGCTACGTTGCCGAAGTTGAGGCTGGTGGTAACGGTTGAAAGCGTTCCCGATGTCGGATTCACTTTCACGGCCGATCCCGTGCCTGACAGTGGAATCGTCAGTGTCGAGGGTGTGCCGTTGGTTGCAAGCGTGATGGATCCGTTGACGCTCGCGGCCGAAGTTGGTGTGAAGATGGCATTGAAAGCGACGCTGCCGCCTGCGGGAATGGTCGTCGCCGTCGATAGACCTGAGATTGTGAATCCGGCTCCTGGCGGAGCTACTTGCGAGAACGTCAGGGTCGAGTTGCCGCCGTTCTGCAGCGTGATGGTTTGCGAGCCGCTGTTGCCTTTCACCACAGTTCCGAAATTGACGCTCGCCGGAGTGGCTGAAATCAGCGCCTGGAGGCCGGTTCCGGTCAGAGGAATCGTCAGCGGCGAGTTCGCAGCGTTGCTGGTGATCGTCAACATCCCGGTGACCGCGCTATCGGACAAAGGCGCGAACTGAACCTGCACTGAGTCACTCTGCCCGACTGGCACCGAACCCGAGGGGCTAGTTCCCACAATCGTGAATGCCGCACCGGAGATCGTCGCCTTGGAAATGCTGACGGCGGAGGTTCCCGTATTGGTCAAATTCACGGTTTGTGTCCCGGTAACTCCCACGGCCATGTTGCCGAAACTGAGGCTCGTCGAACCCGGCGTGAGTACTCCCGCGCCTGGAGTCGACGCCCCTGGACTCGAGGGCTGTCCCAGCCCGGCGCTGTTGACCGTGTAGCCGGAGCAGCTGGAAAGTGCCGCGCTCGTCAAGATCACAAGAAGGGTGGCAAGTAACGTGTACGTTCGGATCTGTCTGTTTGGTTGCGGTAGTTGGGAGATCTGGTTCCGTGCGGGCGATTTCATCAGGAACCCAGTCTAGGGAGGGGGGAGAGTTCCCATCTACTGGACGGACGACTAAAAAAGGGGCAGCGAGGTCACCTGCCCGCACGGCCAGTCAACCTGACCCGGACGAAAGAACATCCTGTCTTAACCTGTCTTGACCTGTCCCAATGGCCACGTGCACGCGGGGCCCGAATCGGCAGCGCGATGTTTGCTGGGGGACGAGAAATCGCTTCCTGGTCACGGCGGGAACCTGTTAGCAGGTCATGCTAGACTTTCTTGCGGGCCTCCTAGCGCAGTGCTCAACGCCGGAAGATGACGGACTCATCGAAGAATTCCCATGATCTGCTGCGCGCTTCTGGCTGGTCCAACCGGACTCTGATCGCTTCCGTTGCCGGGATCCTTCTGCTCACGCTCTACCCGTTCCGAATTGGCCTCAACGGACACCTCTACGGCCCGGTACTGCCGTTTTTTCTGGACGGTTGGGGAAAGAACGCCGGGATACCTGACGCCTTGTTGAATGTTCTGCTATTCGTTCCTTACGGGTTTGGTCTTGCTCTGAGGGCCCGCAAGAAAGGCAGGTCAAGGGCAGCGACCCTGGGTCTGTGTCTGGTGGGAGGGGCGTTGCTCTCCTACACGGTCGAGCTGCTGCAGTTCTACATCCCCTCGCGGGATTCCGGCTGGGAAGATGTTTTCACAAACTCATCTGGTTCGGTCGTCGGCTTCCTGCTGTTTGAGCTGTGCGGCACTTTCGTTCTCGGCCTCCTTTGTGATGTGGAGCGGGCGATTGACGCGTGGCTCGGGCTCGGGCGATCGGTTTTGGTTTTTGCGCTGTATCTAGGCCTGTGGTTTGCCCTCTCACTCATGCTCGCAAGACAGGTCCGGTTGAGCGGTTGGCAGCCTGGTTCTGTACTCGTGGTCGGTAATCGGACCTCGGCAGGGTCTCGGTGGGGCTGGAAGGGCGAAGTCTATCAACTCGAGCTCTGGGACCACGCGCTTGCCGATCGCTTTGCTCGAACCCTCACGTCCCACGAGCCAGCAGATCCCGACGCGCCGAGTCCAGTTGCCCAGTACGACTTCACCAATTCGCCGCCGCTGCCCGATCAGCGCCATATCCTCCCGGATCTGGACTGGACCGATCGCACACGGGCTTTGAACCCCTCAAGCGGGTTGGTATTGAACGGAGAGTCTCCACTTGTGTCCCGCGGCCCGGTCTCGGCCCTGGTGAGCGATTTCCAGACGGCTCAGCAATTCGCTGTGCGGGTGGTTTGCAAGCCAACCGAGGTATCCGGAGCCGACGCCCGCATCGTGTCGATCGAACAGCCTTCTGGGCCGGCTGATCTGGAGCTGCGACAAGAGGGCCCGAACCTCGTTGTCTGGTTCCGCACCCCGATTTCGAGCAGACGATCCAGTATGTCCTGGCATATTCCAAATATATTTGAGATCGACCAATCTCGGGAGGTCCTGGTTTCTTACGACGGTTCCGATCTTGGGGTGTATGTCGATGGAAACAAGGTCCACCGAAGCTACGAGCTCGGTCCCGGGGTGGTACTCGCGCAATTTGTCCGCCGGTTCCGAGCGACCGAGTCGCAACGCTACCAATATATCTTCTATGCGCTGGTCTTCTTCCCGGCGGGCTGGATCGCAGGGCTAGGCTGGAGAAAACTGGTCGCGCAGCCGACGGTTCGCTTGGCTGTTGCGACTCTCGCTGTCCTGCTTCCGCCGTTGCTGTTTGCATCCGTTGCGAAAGGCGAGGTGAGATCGCTTCCCAATGTGACGCTCTGGATGGTGATTCTTCTGGCCGGTAGCCTGTGGATCAATGCCGACCGGCGCCTTCCGGAGAGTTCGCTTGGTTCGAACACGCCTCATGCGGCGCGCTCGTGATCGACCCGGCTCGCGTCGCTGGGCTTCCTAGAGCAGCGGTTCACCAGAATTGCGGGCGATAATCTCTCGCGTTGTGTCGCGCAGGCGGACAATCTCCCGCCAGTCGTCCCCGGCTGCCGGATCTGGTTGAACGAGCGGGCCCAGTGTGACGGTGACGCGTCCGGGCCGTGGCAGCAAGGTGTGATCCCGCAGTATGTGACGCGCGCCTCGCACGGCCACCGGGCAAATCGGCCGGCGCGCATCGACCGCAGCCTTGAATGCTCCCAGCTGGAAAGGCCGAATGCCTACCGCGGCCGTGAAGGTGCCTTCCGGATAGATTGCAAGCGACTCTCCGCGATCGAGCGCCGCATTCACATCTTCGGCCTGCCGGATTCGCGCCTGCGGGTCCCCGCGGTCAAACGCGAATTGGCCGCTGCGTCGCGCAATCGTGCCGAAGAAAGGCATCTCGAGCACTTCGCCTTTCATTACGAACCTCACGCCAGGGGGCAAAAACGCAACCGCAACAAGAACATCGACGTAGCTTGAATGATTCGGAGCAAAAATGCATGGCCCTGACTCCGCTGCATGTTCCAGGTGTTCGGCTCCCACAACCCGCACTGGAACTCCTGCGGCGAAAAGCATCGCCCGCGTCACCCGATGCATGAGCCGCCCCGCCCGCGCCGGATCCCGCGTGACGGCTATCGCAAACCACAGGGGAATGAGCAGGACGAAGAAAACCCCCAGCGCATAGACGCCGTACAGAAATTCGATCACCGCTCGCGCGCCCCGCTTCGCAAGCGACCATGCGCGCGGCAAGGTCGTCCCGAGCGCGAGTTTTGCGATTTGCATCCACGGCGGCGCTGTTTTCTTGCCGAGTTTTCCGTCGAGGTACCGCCGTCGTGTCTCGCTCCGGCGCAATTTTCCACTGGAAGTCTTTGGTATCGAGTGCGGCGCCACGAGCTCGACCACATCCGGTGGCACGCCCATGGCCTCGTGGACCACCCGGATAATCTCGGCCGATATGCGCTTTGCTTCCCCGGGGTTGCGCACTTCTGCTGCGACCACGAGTCTTTCGGTCCCGCTGCGCGCGTCCGGCGCCCCAAAGGCGACGACGCAACCGGTCCGTACGCCTGTAACGCGCCCGGCGACGTCTTCAATCTCGTGCGGATACAGATTTCGTCCCGCCTTGATGATCAGATCCTTCGCGCGGCCCGTAATGTAAAGCTCGCCTGCCACCCGATAGGCGAGGTCTCCGGAGTCCAGCCAGCCCGGCTCGCGCATCAGTTCGCTTGTGGCCTCGGGATTCCGGTAATAGCCGCTGGTGGCCGCGGGACTTCGAAACCACAGCTGTCCCTCCGAGCGTTCTTGCGCGTCCCGGCCGTCGCTTGCAACGATTCGAACCTCCACGTCCGGGAATGGTTCGCCTGCGCCGACAAACTGAAGCGCCGAGGCATCGTCAGCGGCTGCCGGAACCGCGCGGCCTTCGGACTCAAACCTCGAGCGGTCGATGCGGTCGACTTTGTAACCTCCGGCCCTTGCCGCCGAGACGCCGAGCGTCGCTTCCGCAAGGCCGTACACCGGCAGCAGCGCCTCGCGCCGAAATCCGTATTTCGCGAACCGCTCGGCGAACCGCTCAACCGTATCGGCGTGAACGGGCTCGGCGCCATTAAATGCCGCTCGCCACGAACTCAGATCGAGCCCTTCGATGTCCTTGTCTAGGATCTTCCGGACGCAAAGTTCGTAGGCGAAGTTCGGCGCGGGACTGATCGTGCCCCGATGCCGGTGGATGGCCCTCAGCCAGCGCTCCGGACGGCTCAGAAATGCGAGCGGGGACATGACGACGAGCGGAACGCCTGAAAACAGCGGCACGAACCACGCGCCAATCAATCCCATATCGTGGTAGAGCGGCAGCCAGCTTACGGCCACGTCTTCGTTTTTGAGCTCGACACCTGCAACGATTGACCTGATATTCGCAAGCAGATTCGCGTGCGTAAGGGTGACGCCCTTGGGATCGCCAGTGGACCCTGAGGTGTATTGCAGGAAGGCAATATCCTGGCCGCGCGCGTGATGCGACAGATTTTCAACCGGCCGCCACTGGGTCGCGTCTCGCTCCGGCTCTCCGGTTGTGCTCGCCATCCGTTCTGCGTTTAAAACCTCTCGCAGCGTCGGCACGCGAGGCTGCAGCATGCGCGCAAGGCCTTCGGCCTGGCGGAACGTGACCAAAAATCGCGATTCTGCGTTCCGCAGGATGCTTGCCTGGCGTGTTGCGTATTCCGCGATGCGGTCGGCCCGGAACGGCGGATAGATCGGCACCGGGATTCCGCCTGCGAGCAGAATGCCCGCGAAGGTGTAGAAGAACTCGGCGCAGGTCGGCAGCATGATCGCAACCGTTTCGCCAGGCTCAAGGCCCCGCGCCCGCAACTCGCGCGCAACGGCTGAAGCCCGGTCGTACAGTTCTCCGAAGGTGATCGTTTGCAGCTGCTCATCCTCTGCATAAAGATGTATGTGCGCACGAGCGGGCTCGCCCAGGCCGCGCAGCCGCACGATCTCGGTCAGTGATTCGGCCCTCTGGATTTTCTGTTCGAGATCTGCGATCGGCGCAGGAGTCTGGGAAAAGACAGATGCGGCCCCCGCACGGTTTGAGCCTGCTGGATCGCTGGTCGCGCCCGTGCCTTGCCTTGCGGTCTCTGCCAGCACCGCATCGGCAAGGTCCTGAACGGTCTCAGCCTCGGCGACGACGCGATCCGGAAGGCGCACTCCGCAAACATTTCCCAGGCGCACCATCAACTCCACACGCTCGAGACTCCCAAGCCCGAGTTCGCGTTCCAGGTGCGCAGCCGCGCCTCGCGCAGTAAGCTCCTCCAGGCCGCGCGATCCGCCCAGTTCCACCAGAACCTGGCGCACCGTTGCCAGGGTCTGTGCTTCGACCGAAGCTGCGCGTTCGAGTTTTGTTCCGGTGGCGTTCACGGGTGTAGCGGGGCCCAACTCCGGCGAGCCTACCACTGGCCTTCATGCGGTTCAATCAATTCAAGGCGCACTGCGGTTTGACTCCCGGCACGCTTGCCGCTATCCTTGTCAAAGATGACCGCAGCAATGTTTGCCTCTTTTCATTAGCGTTTTCCTGTCCCGCCCCGGTTATCCGGGATGCCGGGCCCCCGTGCTCTGTTGTGTGAATTACCAATCACCAGATAGCAACCAGGTTCCAGCGAGTCACGAACATGGCCAATCTAACGCTCTTTGAAAAACTCGAGCAGATCGAAACGCGCTACGACGAAATGACCCGCGAGCTTTCCTCGCCCGAGGTTCATGACGATTCGGCGCGCTACCAGAAGATCGCCAAAAGCCATTCGGAGCTCGGGGAAATCGTCGCCAAGCATCGCGAGTGGAAAGGGATTGAGAAGGCCCTGGAAGGGGCCAAGCAGCTGTTCGCCGAGGCAGAAGACTCCGAAATGAAGCAGATGGCGCACGATGAGCAGCTGGCGCTTGAAGCTCGCCGTGAAGCCGTCGAGCGGGAAATAAAGGTCCAGCTCATTCCCAAGGATCCGAACGACGAAAAAAACGTGATCCTGGAAATCCGAGCCGGCACCGGCGGAGACGAAGCCTCGCTGTTTGCCGCCGAGCTGTTTCGCATGTACTCGCGCTACGCGGAATCGCAGAAGTGGAAGGTCGAGATTCTGGAAAGCTCTGCTTCCCCGGTCGGCGGCATGAAGGAAGTCGTCGCCGCCATTCAGGGAAACCGGGTCTACTCCAGACTGAAATACGAGAGCGGCGTGCACCGCGTCCAGCGGGTTCCATCAACCGAGCAACAGGGCCGCATCCATACCTCCGCCGCGACCGTTGCCGTGCTCCCGGAAGCGGACGACATCGACATCAAGATCGAGGCCAAGGATTTGCGGATCGACACGTTCTGTTCCTCCGGCCCCGGCGGCCAGTCCGTCAACACGACCTACTCCGCCGTGCGCATCACGCACATTCCGAGCGGCCTGGTGGTCTCGCAACAGGACGAAAAATCGCAGATCAAGAACCGTGCCAAGGCCATGCGAGTTCTCCGCGCCCGGCTTTATGAAATGGAGCAGGAGAAACAACATCAGCTCCTGGCTGCCGAACGCCGTGGCCAGATCAAAACCGGCGACCGCTCCGAAAAAATTCGCACCTACAACTTTCCCCAGAACCGCATCACCGACCATCGCATTAATTTCACGCTGCATCAGCTCACCGAAGCGATGGATGGCAAGCTCGGCCCGCTTGTGGACGCGCTGGTCACGCATTTTGAATCCGAGCGCCTCAAGCAGGAACTGGTCGAAGCCTGATTACCCGGCAGGCGCGAGACAACGATGCCCGAGCCTGGTTCCACAACTAAAGCGACAGCTTTTGATGTTCGCGGCGCTCTGAAAGAGGCGATTGCTCGCCTGCGCGCAGCCCAGGTCCCGTCCCACACGCTCGCTGCGGAACTTCTGCTGATGTATTCACTCGGGTGCGACCGGACCTGGCTTTACACCAACCCTGAAAAACCTGTCGATCCCGAAGTCGTCCAGGCCTATTTTGCGCTGGTCGCGCGGCGCGCCTCGGGTGAGCCCACGCAATACCTCACAGGCAAGCAGGAGTTCTGGGGCCTGGAATTTGAGGTTACGCCCGCGGTGCTGATTCCGCGCCCGGAGACCGAGCACGTCATCGAAGTCGCACTCGACCGCCTGGGCCCGCGCGGAATAAAGATCGACATGGCAACTGGCGCGCCCAGCCCCGAGTTGCGCATCGCAGACGTCGGCACCGGTTCCGGCTGTATTGCCGTCGCCTTCGCGCACGAATTGCCGCACGCAACCATCACGGCAACCGACATTTCCGCGGCTGCTCTTGAGGTCGCCCGTCGCAATGCGTCCCGCCATTCGGTCCAGGACCGCATTCATTTTGTTCACACGAACCTGCTCGATGCGTACATCGACGATCCGCTGCTTGTGTCTGGATCACGCGCATTTGATTTGATCGCGAGTAATCCGCCGTATATCGCACGGACCGAGGCCGGGTCTCTTGCCCGTGAAGTCAGAGACCATGAGCCGGATGCGGCCCTTTTCGGCGGGCCCACCGGAATTGAGATGTATTCGCGGCTCATCGAGCAGGCTGGCAGGCTGCTTCGGACCGGCGGAATCCTGGTCCTTGAACTCGCCTACAACTCGGCGGACGAAGTCCTTAAAATGCTCGAGGCAGAACCTCACTGGATAAACGTGAGCGTCACACGGGACCTCGCCGGCATCCCACGCGTCCTTGCCGCCCTGCGAAGCTGAAATTTCGGATTTTGCCGCACACCGGCGCTATATTGAGGGCCATGCCGAAGCTGGCACACTTCCGCGCAAAGCACGATTCGCCGTTGGCCGACCGTACCGAATCGACCGCCGCAATCCTCCACATTGATATGGACGCGTTCTTCGTTTCCGTCGAACTGCTTGCGCGCCCGGAACTCAAGGGCCTTCCCGTTGTTGTCGGTGGACAGCGCAACGAGCGCGGCGTGGTTACCTCGGCGAGTTATGAAGCGCGCCGTTTCGGGGTTCATTCCGCCATGCCGCTGCGAACGGCCGCGAAGCTCTGTCCGCAGGCCGTTTTTCTCGATCGCCACCATGATCTCTACGGCCAGTGGAGCGACCGCGTCGCCGCAATTCTTGCGAAGTATTCTCCCATCGTCGAAATGGCTTCAATTGATGAGGCCTACCTCAATCTGGCCGGTACCGAGCGCCTTCACGGCCCGCCCCTTGCCGCTGCGAATAAGCTGTTGCGCGAAATCACCGCGACGACCGGGCTTCCGTGCTCGGGCGGACTGGGTTCCAGTCGTCTGATCGCAAAAGTGGCAAGCGAGCAAGCCAAGCCGAGGGGATTGGTATGGGTGCCGGCCGGCAGCGAAGCGGCATTCCTCGCACCGCTTGCCGTGCGCAGAATTCCCGGAATCGGCAAGGTCACCGAGGCCGCGCTGAAAGCGCTGGGCCTTGAGACCATCGCCCAACTGCAGGCCGTGCCCATCGAGCGTCTGGAGCAATCTTTCGGCCAGTGGGGCACGGCGCTGTATCGCAAATCGCGGGGCATCGATTCCTTTGAGTTTTTCGTGGATGCCGAGGCGAAATCGCTTTCGCACAATCAGACTTTCGGTGAGGACACCAGGGACGCACAGCAACTGCATGCAACGCTCAGTTATCTTTGCCAGAAGGCGTCCAAGCGCCTGCGCGACACCGGGCTGTATGCCCGCACCGTCACATTGACCGTGCGCTTTGCCGATTTCACGACCATCACGCGAAGCCAGACGCTTGCTGAACCATCCGACCTCGATGCTGTGTTTCTGAAAGCGATCCGCGAGCTGTTTGCGCGCTCCTGGGACGGCTCCTCCATGCTGCGCCTGGTCGGCGTTGCGCTCACGTCGTTTTCCGCCGGATCAGGACAACTGGATCTTCTCGATCCCAGCCGCAGGGAAAAGCTCGAACGCTTGGCGCGCACGACCGACCGCTTGCGCGACAAATTTGGTTTCTCCAAGGTCCAGCTCGCAGGTTCACTCAGCAATCGCCCGGAGCGGGAGTGAAAGCGAAAAGGCGGCAGTTTCTTCCCGCATAATTCCAATCCCCATGGCTGCCACACCCACTCCCGTACCCGTCGCACCGCCCGGGCGCCGCCGGCACTTCCGCAATTTCTGGGCGCGCGTTACCGAAGGCCGCGGCCTGGAACAGCTCGGCAGCCAGCTTGTTTCCGACGCCAAGGCGAGCTACGCCCTGTATTCCAAGGACGTTGACTGGGAGGAAGTTGCTCGCGGCGCCCGGGGCCCGAGGAGGGTCTGGCGGTCGATGTGGGCCTTGTTCCAGGCCATGCTGATGAAGCTCACGCCTGCTCGGCGCGTGCTCTTGCTGCTTGCGATCGCCTTGATTCTTATCCAGCCCAGCGTTCGCTGGGGCGACGAACGCGAGTTCAGCTTCAACCTGGTCGGAATCGGCATAGCCATCTTGTTTCTTCTGCTGGCAGTTGAGCTTGCCGATCGCGTAACGATGAAGCGCGACCTGGAAATCGCGCGCGAAATTCAGCAGTGGCTCGTCCCTGACCATCCCCCGGACGTGCGCGGAGTCGATATCGCCTTTGCGACTCGCCCCCAGAACACCGTTGCGGGCGACTATTACGATGCATTTCTTCGCCCCACGCAGGAGCCGGACACCTCCAGGCTGCTGGTAGCGGTTGCAGACGTTGCCGGCAAAAGCGTTCCTGCGGCTCTTCTGATGGCCACGTTTCAGGCCAGTCTGCGCGCGCTTGCGGCCACGCCTGCAACACTGGATGAAATTGTTGTTGGTCTGGATCGTTACTGCCGCGCCCACAGTCTCGAGGGGCGGCGATTCACGACCGCCTTTCTTGCGCAAATCGACCCGAAAACGCGCGAGATGATCTACGTTAATGCGGGCCATAACGACCCGATACTTCGGCGGGCCTCGGGGCAGATTGAGCGCCTCCCCATCGGAGGTCCGCCATTCGGCATCCCGTTGTTCACCGATGGTCCCATCGCCTACGCGTCAGCGAGCGTCCAGCTTGCGGCGGGAGATCTGCTTTTCATCTTCACCGATGGCGTGGTCGAGGCGGTCAACGACACGGAAGAAGAATTCGGAGAAGCGCGGCTGCTTCCGCTCATCCAGAATTCGCGGCCGGAATCCTCCGATGCCACGCTCGGCCGGGTGATGGCGGAAGTAAACGCCTTTGTGGGCTACGCGCGCCAGCACGACGACATCACCTGTTTGGTCCTGCGAGTCAGCGCGTAGCAACACGGCGAGTTTTCCATCATACTTGTGGTCATGAGTGCCCGCGCATTCGCCGAACGCATCTGCCGCGAGTTGCGCCGTGCGGGCCATCAGGCATATTTCGTGGGCGGCTGCGTGCGCGATATCCTGCTCGGGCGCGGACCAGCCGACTACGATGTGGCAACCGACGCGACCCCGGAACAGGTCCAGCAGCTTTTTCCTCAGAGTTTGGCTGTGGGCGCGAAGTTCGGAGTCATCGTGGTCACCGAAGACTCTGGCGACGGAGCCTCCCTGCAGGTCGAGGTCGCCACGTTTCGTTCCGATGTTGGCTACTCCGATGGGCGCCATCCGGACAGAGTCGTCTACTCGGACTCGCCCGAACAGGACGCCTGGCGCCGGGACTTCACGATCAACGCGCTGCTGCTGGATCCGGAATCAAAAGAAGTGCTCGATTTCGTTGGCGGACGCGACGACCTCCGCGCCGGAATCATCCGCGCGATAGGGCGTCCGCAAGACCGGTTTGCCGAGGATAAACTCCGCATGGTCCGCGCCGTGCGATTCGCCGCGCGGTTTCGCTATGCCGTCGAAGCGTCTACCTTCAGTGCGATCGTGAAGTTCGCTCCGGAAATCCATGAAGTTTCGGCCGAACGCTTGCGCGATGAGCTTACCAAGATACTGACCGAGGGCGCGGCGCGGCGCGGGTTTGAGCTCCTGGACGAAACCCGCCTGCTTCCCGAGCTTCTTCCCGAGATCTCGCGCATGAAGGGCGTCGAGCAGCCGCCGCAATTTCATCCCGAAGGCGATGTATGGACGCACACGCTCATGATGATCGAAGGATTGCGCGCCGGCTGTTCCCGGACGCTCGCCTGGGGCGTACTGCTCCACGACGTGGGCAAGCCCCCGACGTTTGCTCCGCCCAGCGGTCCTGGCGGCCGGATCCGATTCGATGAGCACGTCGAGGTGGGCACGCGCATGGCCGAGGAGATCTGTCGCCGGCTGCGCTTCTCAAACGACGACACTGCGCAGATCGCATCGCTCGTCGCAAATCACCTGCGTTTCAAGGACGTGCCGCAGATGAAGGCTTCGACGCTCAAGCGATTCGTCCGCCTGGACCGCTTCGATGAACACCTGGAACTGCATCGCCTGGACTGCAGCTCAAGCCACGGGCACCTGGATAACTATGAGTTCGTCAGGCGATTCCTGGCTGACACGCCACCCGAGCAGGTACGCCCGGCGCGGCTGGTAACGGGCGATGACCTTATATCTCTGGGTCATGCCCCCGGACCTGCCTTCCACGGGGTTCTTGAGGCAGTTGAGGAGGCGCAGCTGAACGGGAAGGTCAGTACCCGGGAGGAGGCCCTACAATTCGCCCAGGGATTGTTCAAAGAGGCGCCTCGTACGAAGTAAGTGCATGTTTATGAGCATTTTATAGTTAGTTTGGAAAACCGATTAGTTCGTGCTAGAATGTTTAGCGTAATCGACTAACATCTTCTTATGGCAGTGAGCGAAGATTAGATAAATCTTTATTTGACGCTACTGCATCTAACCTCTCCAACAGCCGATTAGGCTGCCATAGGATATTCGCTAGAGTTGTTTCGCGTATGGTGCCCAAGGGGGGTACACGTGGCCAAACAAACGAGGGTCGTTCCAGAAGAACTCGCTATTCTCCCCGTGCGAGACACCGTCCTTTTTCCTGGCGCGGTTATGCCGTTGCCGGTCGGGCGGGAAAGTTCTCTCGCACTACTTGATTCTCTTGAAGGTCCTGAAAAGTTGCTCGGCGTGGTGGCGCAGCTGGATCCGCGCGTGGAGCTGCCGACCGGGACCGATCTTCACGGCGTTGGCACGCTCGCCAAGGTTCACAAGATGGTGCGCATGCCCAACGGAAACGTAGTGGCATTTCTTGAGGGGCTCGGCCGCCTCCGCGTCGTAGAAGTGATTGGACTCAAACCGTTCCTGCGCGCGCGCGTCGAAAACCAGCCGGATCTGGAAGACCAGTCCGACGCCGAATTGACGGCGCTGGAACGCAACGTCCAGGAACTGTTCCGCGAAGTCGTGGCGCGCTCTCCGCAGCTCTCCGATGATCTCCAGACCGAAGCCGCGACCATCGATTCGCCGGCTCGGCTGGCTGATTTCGTCGCCTCCACACTGCCTTCGCTCAACACCATGGTGCGCCAGGAGCTGCTTGAGACCTTCAGCGTCCGCAAGCGCCTGGAAATCCTGATCAACGAACTGTCCAAGGAAAAGGAAGTACTCGAGCTCCGTACCAAGATTCACGATCAGGTGCAGGAGCAGGTCAACCAGAGCCAGCGCGAATTCCTGCTGCGAGAACAGATCAAAGCCATCCAGAAGGAATTGGGAGAATCCGAAGACGGTCAAACCGAGGTCGAGGAACTTCGCAAGAAGATCGAAGAGTCCGGGATGTCCGCCGAGGGCAAGAAGGAATGCGAACGCGAGCTCAAGCGCCTGGCGAGGATGACTCCGGCCTCTGCCGAGTACATGGTTTCGCGGACCTACCTTGAGTGGATGACCGCGCTGCCGTGGAACAAGACCTCCGGCACCGGCGAAGAGCAGATTGACATCGCCAAGGCGCAGGAGATTCTGGATGAAGATCATTACGACCTGGAAAAGGTCAAACAGCGCATCCTGGATTATTTCGCGGTGAAAAAGCTGCAGCCGGGCATGAAGGGTCCGATCCTTTGCTTCGTCGGACCTCCTGGAGTCGGTAAGACGTCGCTGGGAAAATCGATTGCCCGCGCTTTGGGCCGGAAGTTCGTCCGCATTTCGCTCGGCGGCATGCATGACGAGGCCGAAATCCGCGGTCACCGGCGCACCTATATCGGAGCCCTTCCCGGCCAGATCATCCAGGGAATCAAGCGCGCCGAGACGATGGACCCCGTCCTCATGCTGGACGAGGTCGACAAACTCGGCCGCGATTTCCGGGGCGATCCGTCGGCGGCACTGATGGAAGTGCTTGACCCGGAACAGAATTCCACGTTCCGCGATCACTACCTGGACGTGCCGTTTGACCTGTCGAAGGTTCTCTTTGTGGCCACGGCGAACTGGATGGATCCGATTCCGGAGGCGCTGCGAGACCGCATGGAGGTCCTGGAGCTCGCCGGCTACACCGAGGAAGAAAAGATCCATATCGCCAAGCGATTCTTGATCCCGCGCCAAACCAAGGAACACGGTCTGGTGCTGGGTGAACAGATCGAGTTCACCGACGAAGCGCTGCACGATCTGATCCACCACTACACGCGCGAGGCCGGCGTCCGCAACCTGGAACGCGAAATCGCCACAGTCGTCAGGAAGCAGGCGCGGCGAATCGCCGAAGGCAAGACCGATAAGCTTTCGGTCACACCCGAGGTGATTCACGAGGTCCTCGGTATTCCGAAGTTCCGCCTCGAAAAGGAAGTCGAGGAGCGCGTGCAGAAGCCCGGCGTGTCGGTCGGTCTGGTCTGGACTCCGGTGGGCGGCGATATCGTCTTTATCGAAGCCAGCAAGATGCGCGGCGGAAAGCAGTTCACCATGACCGGGCATCTGGGCGAAGTCATGCAGGAATCCATGCGTGCGGCGCTCAGCTGGGTCCGGTCGAACTCCGAGCGCTACGGCATCGACGCGGACTTCTTCCGCAAGCTCGATCTGCACGTTCACGTGCCGTCCGGAGCCGTACCCAAGGACGGACCTTCGGCAGGCGTCGCCATGGTTACGGCGCTTGTCAGCTTGCTTACCGGGCGTCCGGTGAGGCCGCGCGTCGCGATGACCGGAGAGATTTCACTCACCGGAATCGTGCTTCCCGTCGGCGGGATCAAGGAAAAGGTGCTCGGGGCCAAGCGCGCCGGCATCCGCGAAGTGATTCTGCCGTCTGAGAACGAGCCGAACGTGAAGGAGGATCTGCCCGCGGAAATGCTCGAAGGCGTTAAAGTGCACTTCGTCCGTACGGTCGAACAGGCACTTGAAATCGCCCTCGGCAAGTTCGATAAGCCGGTGCGGCCGGCCACAGCCGGCCCGCTCGGCGAGGAACGCCCGATCGCAGGTCCGGTCCACTAAAAGCGCAAGGCAGGGAGCAGAACACCAAAGGCCCGGGCAGCAATGTCCGGGCCTTTTGCTTTAAGTGCACTTAAAACCTTTCCTGTTGCGGCGCGCGGACTATTCGCGTACCTAGTGGATAGCCACGACGCACGCCTTTCGAGCCGCGGCTCTTGCGATGCCCTATCGCCCCAGAGAACTTGTCGTGCGCGCCCGCGAAGCAGCCGCCGTGCTGCTTGCTTCACTGGACCACAACGAAATGGTCGCCCGTTTCTTGGACATGTACGCAGCCGAGCATCGGCGCCCCGGACGGGCCGACCAGCCATCGTTTTATCGCGAACAGCTGCAGATGATTCGACGGGAATCGATCTTGGCGTCGGTGTTGCGCATCGAGGCCGCGCTCCCATCCCGGCTGAAGGTCAGTGTCACCGTGCGCGGCGGCAGACGTCCGCCGAAGAAAAAGACCCGGGGTCGAAAGGCGGCGCGCCCAACGCGCGCCGCGAGGCCGTCCGGTATGGACATGGCCATTCCGTTTCTGGATCTGTTCCGCGAGGAGTTTTTTGTCGCGCTGGGGCAGGCGCTCGCCTGGAGTGACCAGGACGCTCAGGAGTTCTGGCACGATCTGGAGCTGTACGAAATGCTCGCCGCTCGCGAGCCCGCACGTCCTGCCGGGCGCGCCTCGGCCTCGGGTCCGTTCGTTGACCGCGTCGCGATCTTGCTCGATCCCTCACTGATGGAGCAGGCTCGCCGCGCTGCCGCCAAATTTCAGCTGGAGATCAACGCGTCCGCCGATCGCGTCCTTCGGAAAGTCTTCTCCCGTCGCCGGGTCAACTGACCGCCGCGGAATTCTAGGGCCGCGCTTCGAGCACGATGTTAAACGGGGTTTCCGCCGCGCGCCGCACGCGCGTGAAGCCGGCAGACTTCAGAATCCCTGACAGGCGGCCTTCGCCCGCCTGCGCACCCAGGCCCAGCCCGACTTCCTGTGAAAGCGAAGCCGGCGTGCACAACATCGTGGACGCTCCGTAGAACACCCGCCCGATGGGGTTCAGATTGTCCTCAAGCTTGTCGTGCGCAAACGGTTCAACGATCATCCAGACTCCATTTGCGTCAAGCGTTCCGAGCACGTGCTGCGCCGCTCCGCCCGGATCGCCCATGTCGTGCAGACAGTCGAAAAACGTCACCAGTTGATATCCCTTGCCCGGGAAATCCTTGGCCTTTGCGACTTCAAACTTCACTCGTTCCGACACGCCCGCCTTCGCCGCCGCCTGCTGCGCCATTTCGATCGATTGCGGGTGATAGTCAAAGCCCACAAACGTGGACTTCGGATACGCCTGGGCCATCAGGATTGTCGAAGTCCCCAGGCCGCAGCCCACGTCAGCCACCCGCGCCCCGGCTTTCAGTTTGGCTTCGGTATCGCCCAGCGCCGGAATCCAGCTGCTGATGAGATTCGCGCGATAGTTCGGGCGGAAGAAGCGCTCGGTGCCCGCAAACAGATTATGGTCGTGCTCGTGCCAGCCGACTCCCTTGCCGGTACGGAAGGCCTCGGTGATCTTCGGCTCATCTCTCATGCAGGCGCCGACAATCTGAAAGAACCCCGGAAGGAACACAGGACTCTGTTCATCGGCGAGCGCCATGGCCTGCTCGGGCGGCAGCGTGAACTTGCCTGTTGCTGCGTCATAGGTCAGAAATCCGCCGGCCGCCTGCGCCGATAGCCATTCGCGAACATATCTCTCGGAGGTCTTCGTTTTCGCTGCGACCTCGGCAGACGTCAGCGGGCCTGCGCCGGCCATCGCCTTATACAGTCCAAGCTTGTCGCCTACGATAATGAGTGCCGCATTCATCGCGGCGCCCATTTCTCCGACTGCCTTCATCACGAAGTCGTGCAGCTTGGTCTGATCGATCGGTTGTGCCATGGACGCGGACATGGTTGCCTCCTTTTACTTTGCAGCTCGGCCGGGAAAAATAACGGAAGAAAGACTCCGTACAGCGATTCGGCGGATTCTACCCGTGCTGATCTGGCAAGTCAACGCGCGCCCGAGCCCCGCTCGCCGCCGGATTTTGTTATTCTCGCGCCAGTGCTCTACATTTTCTATCTCTTGGCTGTCGTGCAGATCGCACTGGGGCTCTACTCGCTCTGGGACGGTTATGTATGGTTCGGCATGGTCCGGGGACGGCTGTCCTCCCATGCGGGATTCTACGCGCCGTCGACTGCTCTGGTCTGTCCGTGCAAAGGAGCCGAGCCCGGTCTGGAAGAGAACCTTACGGCACTTACCCGGTTTGATTACGCGAATTACGAAATCTATTTCGCGCTCGCCACCAGCCTTGATCCCGCGCTCAAGATCGTCGAGCGAGTCAAAGCTGCAAGCCAACGGCCCGTGCATATCGTGATTGCCGGCCCGCCTGAGAATTGCGGTGAAAAGGTGCACAATCTCCGCCGGGCGGTTGAATCGCTGCCCGAAAATGTGGAAGTCATCGCCTTCACCGATTCCGACGTGCGCCTGCCGAAAGGCTGGCTTACCAAGCTGGTTGCCCCGCTTCAGGATGCGCGCATCGGCGCGACCACGGCCTATCGCTGGATCATCCCCAGCCGTTCGATCGGCTCAGGCGGACTGTCGAGCGCCATGGCCTCTGCCTGGAACGCCTCGGTTGCCACCCTGCTCGGCCACTCCCGTGAGAATTTCTGCTGGGGCGGCGGCACGGCCATCCGCAAGAGCACGTTCTACGATGTCCGCGTGCTGGACGCCTGGGAGGGCGCCATCAGCGATGACTTCTCGCTCACCAGGGCGCTTGAGAGTGCCGGCAGACAGATCGTTTTTTGCCCCGAATGCATGGCGGCAACGCTTCATCCCTGGACAGGCTCGAGTTTACTTGAGTTCACCAACCGCCAGATTCTGATTACGCGCATCTACGCCGGTCGCAGGTGGGGAATGGGCGCAGCCGCGCACTTGAGCTACGTCGCTACGCTCCTGTTTGCCGTGTATGTCATCCTGGGCGCCATGGCTGGCGGCGATCCGTGGATAAACCTTGCACTCGTAGCCGTGGTTATTCCGTTTCTCGCCATGGTGAAAGGTGTGCTGCGCACCATTGCCGCAGACGACATGCTTCCGGAATGGAAGGTGCAGCTGCACCAATGGAGCTGGGTGTGGACCATGCTTGCTCCGGTCGTGCCCTTTCTTTTCGCCTGGAATTTTATCGCCTCGCTTTTGAGCAACCGCATCCGCTGGCGCAACGTCCGCTACGAACTTGTCTCCCCGAGCGTCACGCGCATCCTGCAACGGTAGCCCCCCGGCATCGGCTGTAATTATTGTTCTCGCCGTGCGTAGACCACTGTAGAATCTCGCAAATCCCGCAGTGGAGGTGTCCAGTGGCAAGCCCGACCGTCCAGACCCCGGAGCCTGTTGAGGAATCAAATTCCATCAGCCGGATTTTCGGCGTGCTGTTCAGCCCCAAGGCGACATTTCAATCAATCGCGCGCCGCCCGACGTGGCTCCTGCCGCTCGTTCTGCTGTGCATCGTAGAGTCGGCCATCGTCGGCGTGTACGGCCACCGTGTGGGCTGGCGCAGCATGCTTGAAAAACAGCTGACCAACAATTCTCAATTTCAGGCGCTGTCGCCCGCCGAACAAGAGTCCCGCATCGAAGTCGCCCTGAAGTACACCCCACCGATCGCCTACACCGAGGTCATCCTCGGTCCGTTTCTGGTGGCGGTGATCCTGGCCGGAGTGTTCTGGCTGATTTTCAACATGGCGGTCGGGGCGAAAATCGGTTTCCGCCTATGTCTCGCGGTGGTCGCCTACGCCCTGGTGCCGGGGATCTTCCTGAGTCTGGTCGGAATCCTGATTTTGTTCCTCAAGGATCCCTCCACGGTCGATCTGCAGAACCTGATTGCTTCCAATGTCGGTGCGTTCGTTTCAAGCGATACTGCCAAGTGGCTTCATGCCTTGCTCAGCTCGATCGATCTTTTTGTGTTCTGGGAGATGATTCTGCTCGCGTTCGGCTTTAGCGCTGCGGCACCGAAAAAGGTCTCCTTCGGGGGTGCCTTCGCCTGGATTTTCGTTTTGTGGCTGGTGGTTGTCATGATCCGGGTCGGTTTTGCGGCCGCCTTCTCCTGATACACTCGCTCGGATGAGTTTTCGCTTCGAAGTTCTTCAGACCGATCCTACAGGTGCGCGTCTGGGACGACTGACGACCCCGCACGGAGTGATTGAAACTCCTGCGTTCATGCCCGTGGGTACGCAGGCGACCGTAAAGGGCCAGACGCAGCAGAACCTTGAAGAGCTGGGCGCGCAGATCATCCTTGCCAATACCTATCATCTTTATCTGCGACCCGGGCACGAGCTGATCCGCCGCATGGGCGGCCTCCACCAATTCATGTCCTGGCCGCGGCCGATTCTTACCGACTCGGGCGGTTTTCAGGTGTTCAGCTTGAGTGAGCTTCGCAAAGTCTCCGAGGACGGAGTCACGTTTCGCTCACACCTGGATGGTTCCGAGCATTTTCTTTCGCCTGAAAAAGCACTCGAAATCGAGATTGCCCTGGGCTCGGACATCGTCATGGTGCTCGATGAATGTATCGAAACGCCGTCACAGGATGCCCGCGCCCGCGAAGCCGCCGGACGCACGCTTGCGTGGGCGCGCCGCTCGCGCGACTATTTCGCAACCCACGGAGATCCCGGGCGGCAAATGCTTTTCGGCATCGTCCAGGGCGGCACAGACCGCGACTTGCGCCGCACAAGTGCCCAAGCGCTGGTGGACATGGATTTCCCCGGCTATGCAATCGGCGGGCTTGCGGTTGGCGAACCTCACCCGGTTACCTGCGAGATGACCGAGGCCGCTGCGTCGCGCCTTCCGGCGGATCGTCCGCGGTATCTGATGGGTGTGGGCAAGCCCGAGCAGATACTGGATTATGTCTCACTCGGTGTGGACATGATGGACTGCGTGCTTCCCACGCGCAGCGCTCGCCACGGATGCCTGTTTACATCGCACGGGCGCCTGCTGATTCGCAACGCGCAGTACGCCGAAGATCCGCGGCCGATTGACGACAACTGCGCGTGCGCTGTTTGCCGCCGGTATTCGCGCGCGTATTTGCGTCATCTATATCGCAGCGGAGAATTTCTCGCGGTCATCTTGAACACCCACCACAATCTCTACTTTTACCTTGACTTCATGCGCCAAATTCGTAAGGCTATCGAGTTTGGGAACCTAGAAAGTTTCCGTTCTGACCTTCAGGCACGCCTCGGGTAGGCAACCACAAGAGGGCGTTGGGTGCGGCAACGGGCGGGGAAGCATTTTCGAAATTCGGCTTTCATGACCTGCCGGGCGCGGCAGGATTGCCCACCACGGCGGAAAAGGCGAAATAATGATGGTGACGTCTGGCATGATCTTCCCGGCGGACCCGGCGCTGCTCGCGCAGGCTGCATCGCAGCCCAGCGGAATCACGCTGTTCCTTCCGCTGGTTGTGCTCATGGGATTTTTCTATCTGCTCATGATCCTGCCCGCGCAGCGCCGCCAGAAAAAAGTGAATGAGATGCTGAAGAACCTGAAGAATGGCGACAAGGTCATCACCAACGGCGGAATTTTCGGCACCATCGTGGGTCTGGAAGGCGACGCCATCCAGCTTCGGATTGCCGAACAGGTCAAGATCAAGGTGTCGCGCAGCGCCATCGCTGGACTCCAGCTCGAAAGCAAGGAGAACTAGCGGCCGGCATGAGTTCCCAGCTCAAGTGGAAGTTCATCACCATCCTGGCACTGCTGCTGTTTTGTATTTACGGTGTTATTGGCCTGCCTGTTTTTCCCACCTCTCTTACTCAGCTGAAAGCCAACCTCGCCGATCGCATCAAACTCGGACTCGACCTCAAGGGCGGCAGCCACCTCGTGTTGCAGGTGCAGGTCGAGGAGGCCATCGGCCAGCGCTGCGATCAGAGCGTGGACCAGATCAGCAAGCAGCTGCACGACAAGAATATCGGCTTTGGCGAAATCCGCCGCGTCGACGATACCCACATTGAAGTCCGCGATGTGGCCCCGGCCACTTCCGGCAGCTTCCGCGATCTGATCAACAATCAGTTCACGGATTGGGCCATGGTTCCGGAGGCCGGACAAACCAACGGATATCTGCTGACCATGAAGCCAAGCGTGATCTCGGATCTGCGCAAGTCCGCCATGGACCAGTCACTCGAAGTAATCACGCGCCGCATCAATGCGCTCGGGTTGACCGAGCCGACGATCGCTTTTACCGGCCGCAGCGACGACGAGATTCTGGTCCAGCTGCCTGGCGAAGGCGACCCGACCCGCGCAAAATCCGTAATCCAGGCAGGCGGGCAGTTGCAGTTGACCCTGGTTGAAGGCGACCAGCCATATCCCAGCCAGATCGCGGCCATGGCCGCAAACGGCGGCGTGCTCCCTGCAGGCTCGATCATCGTTCCCGGCCAGGCCGATGCTGGAACGCCGGGCCAACCCTCGCAGCAGGTCTATTACATTCTTGCGCGCGCTCCGATCGTTACCGGACAGGACCTGGTCGGTGCGACGCCGCAGCCCAGCACGAACAACCCCGGCCAGTATGAAGTCAATTTTCATCTCTCGACTTCCGCCGCATCGCGATTCGGTCCTTTCACCGAAGCCAATGTCGGTCATCGGATGGCCATCGTTTTGGACAACAAAGTCTATACCGCGCCGGTGATCAACAGCCGAATCGAGGATTCCGGGGTCATTGAAGGCAACTTTTCCCAGGACTCGGCGCAGGACCTGGCGCTCGTGCTTCGCGCAGGCGCCCTTCCGGCTTCGATCAAGTATCTTGAGGAACGCACCGTCGGTCCGTCTCTTGGAGCAGACTCGATTCGCCAGGGCGTCCGGGCGTCGATTGGCAGCCTGGTCGTGGTCATGCTGTTTCTGGTGTTCTACTACCGGCTCAGCGGTGTCAATGCTGTTGTGGCCCTGGTGCTGAACCTCGTGATCCTGGTCGCTTTCATGGCCTACGCCGGAGCCGTGCTGACACTTCCGGGCATCGCCGGGGTGATTTTAACCATCGGCATGGGTGTCGATTCCAACGTTCTGGTCTTTGAGCGCATCCGAGAAGAGTTGCGCAATGGGAAAGTACCGGCCCCTGCGGTGGACACCGGCTTTAACCGCGCGTTTCTCACGATCATTGATACGCACGTGACTACCATCGTATCTGCCGTGTTTCTATTCCTTTTCGGCTCCGGCACGCCCGTTCAGGGCTTTGCGATCACATTGGTGATCGGGTTGCTGGCTAATGTCTTTACATCGATTTATGTGTCGCGAGCAATTTTTGACTACCACCTGTCGCGCATGGATCGGCAGGGTCATCTCAGTATCTAGCTCGGGTACTAGGACGAGCTCGTTGGCGCACCGCACACCGGGCACAAAGCAGGTTCCGGCGGTGTCAAAGTAAGAGGGCGGGACTAGGCATGGAATTCTTCCACGGCGTCAATATCAATTGGATGGGGAAAGCGAAGTACTTCGTCGCCCTGTCCTTGATACTTCTGGCCGTTGGATGGATCTCCCTGCTGCACCGCTACTCGCAAAATCCCGACGCCATGTACGGCATCGATTTCCGCGGCGGCACTCTGGTATACGTCCGCTTTGCCGGCAAGGCCCCGGTTGATCAGATCCGGAAGGGACTGCAGCAGGCGGGCCTGGCGAACAGCACGATTCAGGGCATCAGCGATTCGCAGAACCTGGGTTCGCAGAACGACGTCGTAATTGGACTCGAGCAGAGTCAGACCGACGAGTCGCTTGATGTCGGCAAGCAGAAGATTCTCGATGTGCTGCACGACACGTTCGGCGCGGACACGACCGGCAAACCTGATTTCAATTCCATCACTGCTTCGGCACTTACCGCTGACCTTACGCGCAGAGATCCTCTTTCACTCGGCGTCAACGCCGGAGATCGCTACACGCAGCTTGCCGCCCAGCTGACCGATGCGCGCGACAAGGACCACGACGGCATCATCACCAATTTTGATCAGCTCAAAACCGTTCCGGGCGCGACTCCCGCGGTTCTGTCTGTGCTTGCGAATAATTATTCACTCGGCACCTTTGCCATACGCGATGCGGAAATTGTCGGACCCAAGGTCGGGGCCCAGCTCCGTCATCAGGCGTTTTGGGCCACGATCTATGCCCTGGGTGGCATGTTGGTGTATATTGCGTTCCGCTTCGAGTGGGTGTACGGGGCCGCGGCGGTTATCGCCGTCTTTCACGACGTGCTGATCACCCTCGGTTTCTTTTCGCTATTTCACTACGAGATTTCACTCACGGTGATCGCTGCTTTGCTTACTCTGGTCGGCTACTCGATGAACGATACGATTGTCATCTTTGACCGTGTGCGCGAAAATCTCCGGCTCATGAAACGCGAGCCTTTTGCCGATATCGTTAACAAGTCGATCAACCAGACGCTGTCCCGTACAATCCTGACCAGCGGATTGACGTTCCTCACCGTTTTGGTACTGTACCTCATGGGTGGGGAGGTTCTTCGCGCGTTCTCTTTTGCCATGGTGGTAGGAGTTGTGGTAGGAACGTACTCCAGTTTTGGCATTGCAGCACCCATCGTTGTTCTCTGGAACAAGTATCACGATGGAAAGGGATCAACCGTCCGCGCCGGATCCGCAGCCGGAAAGCGCACGGCGGCAGTCGCAAGGAGCTAGCATAATGTTTGATCAACTTGTTGTCTCCAGTCCGCATCAGGAAGGCACGCACAAGCCCTGGGCTGTGGCCATGTCGGCCATCGTGCAATCCGTGATCGTGGGCGTGATGATTCTGATTCCGCTCATCTACACCGAAGCGTTGCCCAAGGGCATGCTGAACACGTTCTTGGTTGCTCCTGCGCCGCCACCGCCCCCGCCGCCGCCCGCTGCGCCCGTCAAGGTTGTCCGGCCGCGCATCGTTCAGCCGCAGACCATGGTCGCTCCGACGGTGATCCCCAAGAAAGTGGAGATGATCAAGGACGAGGCGCCTGACGTCGGCGCTGGCGCATCCGGGTTCGGTGTCGCCGGCGGCACGGGCGATGCGCTCGGTGGCGGGATTCTGAATTCCGCTCCGCCGCCTCCGCCCAAGGCCACCCCCACGCGCATCAAAGTTGGTGGGCAGGTCCAGGCCGCGAATTTGCTTCACCAGGTTTTGCCGGTGTATCCGGCAATTGCCAAGACAGCTCACGTCTCCGGCACCGTGCGTCTGCACGCGGTCATCGCCAAAGACGGCACGATCCAGGAACTGCAGTATGTTTCAGGTCCGGCGTTGCTGATGAGGGCGGCGATGGATGCCGTGCACGACTGGCGTTATCACCCCACGATGCTCAATGGCGAGCCCGTGGAAGTGGATACCACGATTGACGTTGTATTTTCGCTGGGTGGTGGATAGGAAGGGCCGGACCCGCTTGCGGGCCCGGATCGCTGGGGAGGGGAATTCCGACCGGCAGAATATTGCTGCCGCGATCGATTTGCAGTGACGGAGGAGGATCGAACTTTATGCTTGCTTATGCACTGTTGGCGATGTTTCAGGAACCGGAAGTCGGTTGGGATCTGATTACCATGTGGCACAACATGGGATACCCGGCGAAGACCGTTGTCGGCATTCTCTTCATTATGTCCGCGTGGTCGGTAGGCATCATGATTGACCGAGCCCTGATGTACAGCGCGGCGCGCAAGCAGTCCCGCGTATTCGTGCAGCAGGTTGCCGGCGCTCTTAAGGACAACAAGCTTGACGAAGCCATCTCGATCGCCGAGCGCAACAAGAAGAGCCACATCGCCAAGGTTGTGGCCACGGGCCTGTCCGAATTCCAGGCGGCTTCCTCGCAAGTCAGCGATGAAGAAGTCATCGAAGCGGCCAAGCGCGGTCTGGAACGCTCCGTCGCGATCGTCCACGCCGAAATGAAGCGCGGCCTTTCTGGTCTTGCCACCATCGGCTCCACGGCCCCGTTCGTCGGCCTCTTCGGCACGGTCATGGGCATCATCAACGCGTTCAAAGGCATCTCGAACCAGAAAGTCACCGGTCTGTCGGCCGTGGCTGGCGGTATCGCAGAAGCCCTTGTGACCACGGCTCTCGGCTTGCTCGTTGCCGTTCCTGCCGTCTGGACCTTTAACTATTTCACCAACCGTGTCGAAGCCTTCGACGTCGAGATGGACAACTCCTCGATGGAGCTGATCAACTACTTCATCACGCGCCGAGGCGGAAAGAAGTAAACCATGGCACGATACAAGCCCAAAGCGCCACCGGTAATGGCGGCACCAAACGTCATTCCGATGGCGGACATCATGCTGGTCTTGCTCATCATCTTCATGGTGATCACGCCCATGCTGCAGAAGGGCCTTCCGGTGAACATGGCCAAGGCTGAAAACGCCGAGAAGATGCCCAATGCCGATCGCGACGACGCCATCATCGTCGCCGTCACCCGCGACGGGCACATGTTTCTCGGCAGCAGGGAAATCCAGCTGAACGAAATCACCGGGGAAGTAAAAGACCTGCTTTCCAATCGCCTGGACAAGACCGTCTACGTTCGCTCCGATGCACGGGCGAAATACGGCGACGTGGTCAAGGCGGTTGACGAAGTTCGGTCTGCCGGTGTCGAGAATCTCGGTCTGTTGACCGAGAAACCGCAAGGCAAAGCCGCTCCGCCACCTCCGCCCGGCGGCTCGGACTAATAGTTCGTCAGTGAAAGGTTAAGGAGTCTTCCCATGGGAATGGCAGTCGGTGGAAGTAGAGGCGGGCCCGTATCAGAGCCCAATATCGTTCCGTTGATTGACGTGCTTCTGGTGCTGATCATCATCTTTATGGTGATCACCCCCCGGACGCCAACGGGATTGCAGACCCTGGTTCCACAACCCCCTCCGCCCAATCAGAAGCAGACCGAGCCCGATAACCGTACCATCGTGGTTCAGGTCATGAACGGCGGAAAGGTCATGATCAACCAGGACCAGAGCACCTGGAACGATCTCGGTCCGCGCCTGTTTGACATCTTCAAGGAGCGCGCCGACAAGATCGCTTTCGTAAAGGGCGATGACGATGTCGAGTTTGCCCAGGTTGCGCGGGCGATCGACATCATGCGTGGTTCAGGCATCGACCACGTAGGCCTGATTACCGCGAAGATTGAAGCCGGCCAGTAGGTCATCTCATCGATCCTCTGGTGCGGACTTACTCGGGTGGGCGTCTGTTTCACATCTTTAAGCGAAGCGCCGGCGAGATTGTCTTAGCAAGTGGGGTGATGACGGCGTCGAGTTTGCGCAGGTCGCAAGGGCTGTTCGCGTCCTGCGTGGCTCAGGTATCGATCTCGTCGGGGTAATCACCGCCAAGACAGAGACAGGTTAGTAGCTTGAATCGCTGCAGCCGTCTGAGCTCGGAGTTTTTCCGGCGCAGCCACTCATCTCAAGGAGAGCCGTAATGCAGCGGAAGCCCCACGTACTCATTCTTGTGGCCGTTCTTACGGCCACAGTCGCCGCCGGAGCAGGATGCGACAAGCTTCGTGCGCGCGACAAGCTCAACAAGGGCGTGAACGCTTATAAGAATGCCCAGTTCGATGAAGCCATCGAGGATTTCAAGGCGGCCGAACAGTACGATCCGACCCTCACCAACGCGCAGCTGTACCTCGCTACCGCCTACGCCAGCCAGTACATCCCTGGGGCTCCGTCGCCGGAAAACGTCAAGAACGGCGAGCAGGCCATGGCGGAGTTCAAGAATATTCTGGACACCGATCCGAACAACGTTTCCGCAATCGACGGAATCGGTTCGATTCTTTACAACATGGGTGGCACCCCGTTCGACGCCCAGAAGCTTGCGGATTCAAAGACCTACCACGAGAAGCACATCGCCCTGAAGCCCGATGATCCCGAGCCCTATTACTGGGTCGGCGTCATTGACTGGTCGCTCGCCTATCGCGCGAACAAGGACATGCGCGACAACTTCAACAAGACATCGAAGAAGCCGGTGAAGGAAAGCGACCCGATGCCGCCGGCGCTGGCGACCCAGTTCGCCCAGCAGTACGGTATGACTATCGATGAAGGTATCAACAACCTGCAGACCGCAATTCAGAAGCGCCCCGATTACGACGATGCCATGGCCTACCTGAACCTGCTCTATCGCCAGAAGGCTGACACCGAGACAGCTACGGCGGCGCGCGATTCAGATCTGAAACAGGCGGACGACCTGGTTGACAAGGTCAAGGCCATCAAGCAGAAGAAGGCGAATATCTCGCCAACTTCCTAGTCATCCCCGGAATTTCCGGAAATTGACTCCCTCTACCGGCGGGCTTCTAAAGCCCGCCGTTTTTTATTTCGGGGAGAATTGCGTGCACTCAGGCGATCTGCAGGAGATAGAAGCCGAACGAACTCAGGCCCAGACCGCTCAGAAACAGTAGCGGCGACAGATACACGGTCACGATTGGCTGAATCTGCAGGGGCAGCTCGAGCGCGCTGTAGCCGCCTGCGAAATAGTGGACTACCGCTGCGAGAAGTATGCACAGAAGGCCCTGCCGGATTTTCGCCCGGCCTTGGGCGCTGTGGCTTCTGTCGCCGCGAACCCGGGGGAGCCCCCGGAGAGACTCGCGGCAATAGGGACATTGCGTCATTTGATCGAAGACCTGTTTGCCGCAATGCGGGCACTGGCGCGTCGCCATACCTTACCCCCTGTCTGTATCCTAGGTGCAGGCGTCGGGTGTGTCAATTTTCGGGCGCTCGAATGGTAACGGGCAGTCGGGCGCGCCGCCTGTCCATCAAACCCCGCAGCGCCCTGAAAGTTTCACGTGCTCGAGGCAAGCCTTGTAAGTCCAGAGCCTGCAATCCCGCGCTCAGCACAAAGGCTCGCGGGGCCGCCTCGGAGGGGATTACAATAAGCCAAAGCTATGGATCCGGCCAGTAAACCTGCGATTAGCATTGCGGCGCGCCGCACCGTTGATGTGCGCTTCGGCGAACTGCTCGACAAGGTTCGCAAGAACCGCCCCGGCGACGATTTCGATCTGCTTCGCCGCGCCTACGATTTCGCGGCCGAGCAACACAAGTCGCAGACCCGCCTTTCCGGCGAGCCCTACCTTTCGCATCCGGTCGAAGTGGCCCATCTGCTCGCGGACATGAAGCTCGACGTGACTTCGCTGTGCGCCGCGCTCCTGCACGATGTCGTCGAAGACACCAAACAGCCGATCGAGAAAATTACTGAACAGTTTGGCGCCGATGTCGCGCGGCTGGTCGAAGGCGTCACCAAAATCAGCAAACTGGACTTGCTCGCGCCGGAGGATCGCCAGGCCGAAAACGTCCGCAAGATGCTCCTTGCGATGGTGAACGACGTCCGCGTAGTGATGGTCAAACTCGCAGACCGGCTGCACAACATGCGCACGCTCGAGTATCTGGCTCCCGAGCGCCAGCTGCGCATCGCGCGCGAAACGCTCGATATCTATGCGCCGGTCGCGAACCGTCTGGGAATGGGCTTGATTCGCGGCGAGCTCGAGGACCTGGCCTTCCGGTACCTGGAGACCGACGCGTTCCTGGTGCTGCAGAAAAAGGTCGCAAACAAGCAGAACACCTTCGATCGGTTCCTGGCCGAAGTGCAGGAAACGATTCGCGAGAAGATGGTCGAAAACGGCATTCCCGCCGAGGTGCAGGCGCGGATCAAGCGGCTGTACTCGGTCCACCTGAAAATTCAGAAGCAGCAGCGCAATCTGGATCAGATCTATGACCTGCTGGCCGTGCGCGTGATTACCGACACGGTGAAGAACTGCTACGCCGCACTCGGAGTGATCCACCAGATCTGGCGGCCGGTGCCCGGTCGGTTCAAGGACTACATCGCCATGCCGCGCCCCAACCTGTATCAATCGCTGCATACGGCGGTGATTCATTCCGGCCAGCCTTTTGAAGTGCAGATACGCACCCAGGAGATGCACCGCATCGCCGAGCAGGGCGTTGCCGCGCACTGGAAATACAAGGGCGGCCATGAAGGGGCGTCCTCTGCCGACGATCAGCGCATCGTGTGGATGCGGCATCTGATCGAGTGGGTGCAGGAGATGCAGGAGCCGAGCGAATTCCTCTCCACCCTGCGCGTCGACCTGTATCCCGAGGAGGTCTATACGTTCACGCCCAAGGGGCGCGTCGTAGTGCTTCCGCGCGGCGCCACGCCGGTTGATTTTGCCTATGGCGTGCACACCGAAGTCGGGCATCAGTGCGCGGGCGCGAAAGTGAATGGCGAGATGGTTCCGCTGCGCCACGCGCTGGCCAATGGCGACGTAGTCGAAATCATTACCCAGAAGGGCCACGCGCCCTCGCGCGACTGGCTCTCGTTTATCCACACCTCCCGCGCGCGCAGCAAAATCCGGCAGTGGATTCATCTGCACGAACGCGAAGAAGCAACCGACGTCGGCAGGCGTCTGCTTGAAAAAGAAGCCCGGCAGGCGGGCGTCAGCCTGAAGAAGATCGCAGATGAGGTCTGGAGCCGCGTCGCCGCCGAATACGGCTGCTCGCGTGTGGACGACCTCTACGCCGATCTGGGCTACGGAAAGTGGTCTGCGCGGCAGGTGCTCGCAAAGGTCTCAGGAAAACCGCTCGCCGAGGGACCGACCGAAGAGCAGGCGCCGAAAATTACAACGACCGTCAAGCGCATGCTGGGGATGGACGATGCCGCAATCGTTGTGCGTGGCCACGACGACCTGATGGTCTACCGCTCGAAATGCTGTAACCCGATTCTGGGCGACGACATCATCGGCTACGTCACCCGGGGCCGCGGAATCGCAGTCCACAGCAAGACCTGCCCGAACGTCGAGAATCTGCTCTACGAGGCCGACCGGCGCATCGCCGTTGAGTGGGCCACGTCCACGCAGGCGGAGTTCCCGGTGCGGTTGCGCATCATCACCGAGGATCGGCCGGGAATGATCGCCGGAATCTCCAACATCATCAGCGGCACTGGCGCGAATATCCGCAGCTTCGAAAGCGGCGGCGACGACAACACGCGCGCGCGCATCGAAGTGGCACTCGATGTGCGCGACCGCAAGCAGCTTGAGCACATTATCGCGGCGATCAAACGCATCCCCGGCGTATTCGATATTGAGCGCGTCTACAACGTCTAGTCTCGCCTGCCCACACGCATTCCTGCTTGGGAAGCCCCGTGTTTTCTGCCCAAAGCGGGGGCAATCCATAAAAGTGGCCCCTAATTGCCCGTCGCCCGCTTGTCCCCCCGTAATCGT
>DATNKU010000007.1:0-70686 GCA_035603235.1 Candidatus Cybelea sp.
GCAAAACGGGCGGGGGAAGACTGTGGAAAAGACGCTCCGTGGAAAAGTCCTTCGGACTTTCCCACCTCGCTTGGAAATCCCGCCCAAACCGCGGGATTCCCACTTTCCCACAGTCACGACGGCGGTACTCTCTCAACCTCAAACCGGACATATCGTGTATTCAAAAAAGCGGACATTTTAACTTGCTACGGACAGCGTGCCCCCCGCTTGTCCACGACTACTCGCCGAGCACGGAAGCCCAACGCCCGGGACCGTCGCCTTCGTGCGAACATCTGTGCTTCTCGCCCGGACGCAAAGTTCACAGTCCTCCAATCCGGGTTCTATGTATAATTTTCGTCTCGTCGTCCCGGTTTAGAGCCACGGTAGCGACACATTCCTAGCAGAGGTGGGCATGCAAAGTGAACCGAATATGGATCTGGCCCATTTGGGCCATCTGGAATTGCTGACTCCCAAGCCGGAGGAGAGTCTGCGGTTTTTCGTCAACGTGATGGGAATGACCGAAAGCGGCCGAGAGGGGAACTCGGTCTACCTGCGCGCATACGACGACTACGAACGCCACTCCCTGAAACTTACCGCGTCCAAGTTGCCCGGCCTTGGTCACGTGGCCTATCGCACCCGGAGCCCTCAGGCGCTTGAGCGACGCGTCGCGGCGCTGGAAGGGTCGGGATTCGAGATTGGCTGGAACGATGGAGATCTCGCGCATGGCCCCGCATATGTGTGCCAGGATCCCGATGGCCATAAGATCGAGCTCTATTACGAAACGCAGTGGTATCAGGCGCCGGCCGAGTTGCGGCCGTCGCTGAAAAACCAGGCACAGCGCTTTCCCGCGCGCGGCATCAATGTGCGCCGCCTGGATCACTGGAATGGCCTGGCTGTGGATATCGAAGGCAACCGGGCGTTCTTTGAGAAGTATCTGGGTTTCCGGCTCACCGAACAGATCGTGCTGGACGACGGCACCGAAGCTGCCATGTGGATGACCTGCACGAACAAGAGCTACGATTTCGCCTACTCGCGCGATCACACCGGTGTTCGCGGGCGCTTTCACCACGTCACCTATGCGGTCAATAGCCGCGAAGAGGTGCTGATCGCAGCGGACATTTTCCTTGAAAATGGTGTCTACATCGAGACCGGGCCCCACAAGCACGCCATCCAGCAAACCTTCTTCTTGTACGTGTACGAGCCCGGCGGCAACCGCGTCGAGGTCGCTAACGCCGGAGCCCGTCTGATTCTGGCGCCGGATTGGAAGCCAATTCGCTGGTCCGAAGCCGAACGCAAGAAAGGACAGGCTTGGGGCCTTAAGACGATTGACTCATTTCACACCTACGGCACGCCTCCGGTCGAGTCGGTCACCAAGGCATGACCGTTCTGGGGCACACCGGTTCGACCAAGCCCGCAGTTCAACCCGCGCTTGCGGCCACCCGATAGACCGTGCCTGGCCCACCGCACCTCGTGCTCCTGCCTGGATTGGCATGCGACGCTGAAGTGTGGAAGCATACTGTGCAGTCGCTCTCCGGAAAGACGACGGTTCAGGTCGTTGACTACGGGCCGAGTGACTCGATCGAAAAAATGGCGTTGGTCGCACTCGCCGGTGCGCCTGAGCGTTTCGCTATTGCGGGCCATTCGATGGGGGGCCGCGTAGCCTTCGAAATTGTTCGCCGCGCGCCGGAACGCGTCGCAGGGCTCGCCGTCCTTGATACCGCTTACCGTCCCTTCGCCGGTGGCGAGGCAGGGGAGCGGGAAACGTCAGCAAGATCGGCGCTGCTGGAGATGGCCGCGACAAAGGGAATGCGCGCCATGGCGGAATTTTGGATGAAGGGCATCATCCATCCTGACCGCATTTCGGACCGAGCATTGTTTGGTGCGATCGTCGACATGATGGGGCGCAAGACTCCCGAGATCTTTGCGGCGCAGATCAAGGCGTTGCTTGAGCGGCCCGACGCTGCGCCCGTTCTCCCAACCGTCCGCTGCCCCACGCTGGTATTGTGTGGGCGCGAGGACGCATGGAGTCCACTTGCAGGGCATCGCGAGATCGCCGAACTGATTCCCAAGGCGAATCTCGCCGTGATAGAGCGCTGCGGGCACATGGCACCCATGGAGCGCCCGGAAGCCGTGACCGCATCGATGACTTCATGGTTCACCGGTCTCGATGGGTGACGGGATGCCCGCGAACCCGTCGGGACAGGCGTAATGCCTCAAATTGAAGGTATTTGCTCCGTGCCGGTTGACGCAGACCCTGCGCCCTTCTAGAATCCCGACCCGAGCTCAAACATTATGATTATCGATTCTCACCAGCACTTCGTTCGCCTTGCCCGTCATCCGGAAGTGGAGGGCTTTCGCCAAACGCAGCTCTCCGGAAAGAACCCCGATGTCCTCCCGGAGATCACGGATGCCGACGTCAAAAAGAGTCTGGAACAGGTAGTCGGGTTGATGGATACGCGCGGCATCGACGTCGCGTTCGCCTCTCCGCGCGCCAAGGCCATGGCAACTCATGAAGGTACCGCGGAACAGAATGCCATCTGGGCCGATCTCAACAATAGCCTCATCCTTCGCGCCTGCCAGTTGAATCCCGGCCGGTTTGCGCCGGTCGGCATGCTCGGGCAACATCCTTCGTGTCCATCCGGGCAGGTGGCGAAACAGATCGAGCGGTGGACCGAGGAAGGTTTCATAGCATTCAATTTTGATCCCGACGGCACCGGCGGCCGATGGCAAAACCTGCCCTTCACCGGAAAGCACAATTACCCGGTTTTCGAGACCGCGCAGGGGCTCGACGTTCCCCTGGTCCTTCACGGCAGCGAATCAATCAACAAGAACTTCCCGCATACCGCCGTCCAATACCTGGTCGCCGACATTACGGGTTTCGTGCAACTCATGATTGCGAAAGATCTGTTCCGGGACTTTCCGCGCCTGCGCTTTCTGATCCCGCACGGCGGCGGCGCATTGCCTTGTCAGATCGGGCGTTGGAGGGCCATCGCGAAATATAACAGCTGGGCGAGCCCGGACCAGATTCTCGCCGACGGCAACGTCTTCGTCGATACCTGCGTATACAACCGCCTTAACATGCAGATGTTGTTTGACGCTGTGCCGGTTGACAGCATCCTGTTCGGCTCGGAATGCGACGGCGCGTTTCCCGGCGTGGTCAACGACGAGACGCACGACCACTACGACAACACGCGGCGCTATGTTGATGATTCGAAGCTGGCCACCGATGACAAGGCCAGGATCTATGCCGTCAACGCCCGGCGGGTTTATCCGCGTGCGAGCCGCTGGATCCAGACGTAGCGGAGTTCAGGCTGGCGCAGAATCCGGGGTTTCGGGCGCCCTCCGATTTGTGCACCGATTGACGCCGCCCTTTGGCACCCCCTAGAATCCCAAACTGACCCTTAAACAGAGGTGGCTTTGTGACCCATAAGAAGACAACTGCAAGGTTGGTCCAGAAATTCCAGTACCCGGTAGCTTATCAGCGGTTCTTCCCGAACGTCACCGAGGAGCTCTCATGATGAAACCAACGGTTGTCCGCCGCGTGGAACTGCCTCCCGCGGATGCGGTCGCCGCGCTCGAAAAATACGGTGTGTCCACCGTGCACGAGGCGCAGGGACGCAACGGATTGCTCGCGTCCTACATGCGTCCGATTTATGCAGGCGCAGCCATCGCCGGTCCGGCCGTCACGGTCTCGCTGCCGCCGGGCGATAACCTGATGATTCACGTCGCAGTCGAAGTGTGCACGCCGGGAAGCATTCTCGTCGTTGTCCCGACCTCGCTATGCACCGACGGATATTTTGGCGAGCTGCTCGCCACCTCGCTTCGTGCGCACGGGGTCAAAGGTCTGGTGATCGAAGCCGGATGCCGAGACGTGGCTCCCCTGACCGAAATGAAATTCCCGATCTGGAGCCGCGCTGTCAGCTCGCAGGGAACTGTCAAGGCCACGCTCGGGTCGGTGAACGTACCGCTCGTGTGCGCCGGTGCCGCGATCGAACCGGGCGACGTTATTGTTGCGGACGACGATGGCGTGGTCGTCGTCAAGCGGGCTGACGCCGCCGAAGTTGCGGCTCTGTCAAAACAGAGAGTCGACAAGGAAGACCTGGTTCGGGCGCGGCTGGCCAAGGGCGAGCTCGGCCTCGATATCTACGGTTTACGCCCGAAACTGAAAGAGCTCGGCCTCGAATATCGGTAATCCCGCCCAACGCCCACGGCGGCTGGATTGGGCAGGCGCAAGACGTCGCGGCCCGGAGAACTTGCTCGGCTAACGTCGAGCAAGCATTTGCGTCCTAAGGATCAAGCTGCGCGCATCCCAAAACCGGAACTACCGTAGCTGCGAGTGACAAGGAGTCTCAAATTGATCAGGTCCATGCTGGCGAAGTCATCTTTCGTGCTAGTTGCCGTTCTGGCGATCGGTGTCTGCCGCCTTGGCGCCGACCCGAAAGTCCCGCTGCTTTTCCAGACTCCTACAATCAGCGCAACCCAGATCGCGTTCGTCTACGGAGGCGATATATGGATCGTCGGCCGGTCCGGAGGCGAAGCGCGTCGGCTGGTAAGCGGGCGCGACCTGGAAAGCAGCCCTTTTTTCTCGCCCGACGGTTCGATGGTTGCGTTCAGCGGGAATTACGACGGTAATGTGGATGTATACGTCGTCCCGTCGACGGGCGGTGAGCCGCGCAGGCTCACCTATCATCCTGGCACGGACGTAGCCATGGGCTGGACGCCGGATGGGTCAAGCGTCCTGTTCATGTCTCATCGCTACAGCACCAACGATCCGGACAAGCTCTTCACTGTTGCAGTGAAAGGCGGATTTCCGACGGAGCTCCCCTTGGAAATGGCCGAAGAGGGTTCGTATTCGCCCGACGGGGCGCAGATCGCCTACGTACCGATCTTTCGGTGGGAGCCAGACTGGAAGGGATATCGCGGCGGCCAAACGACGCCCATCTGGATCGCCAAGCTTTCTGATTCGAGCATCGTGAAGATACCCCGCGAGGAATCAAACGACAGCAATCCGATGTGGATTGGTAAGACTGTATATTTTCTCTCCGACCGCGACGGCCCGAGGACGCTGTTCGCCTACGACACGGACACGCAGAAAGTCGCACGCGTAATCGAGAACAAGAACGGGTTCGATATCGCTTCAGCGTCTGCCAGCAACGGCGCGATCGTATACGCCCAGTTTGATTCTCTGCATGTCTTCGATACAGCGACGCACACGGATCAGGCCGTACCGGTGAACGTATCCGCTGATATGCAGGAACTGCTGCCGCATTGGCAGAAAGTTTCCAAACAAATTCTGCATTCCGGCATCTCTCCTGCCGGCGCCCGCGCCGTCTTCGAAGCGCACGGTGAAATATTGACCGTGCCCGCCGAAAAGGGGGATGTGCGCGACATCACGAACACCCCCGGCGTAGCGGAACGCGATCCGGCGTGGTCACCGGACGGCAAATGGATTGCGTACTTCTCCGATGCATCGGGGAACTACGATCTTCATGTGCGAGATCAGAACGGGCTTGAACCCGCGCGAATCATCAACCTGGGAAACCCGCCAAGCTTCTTCTACCGCCCAACCTGGTCGCCTGACAGCAAGCGGATTGCCTATGCCGACAAGCGTTTGAACCTGTGGTACGTCGATCTGGATCACCCCACGCCGGTCAAGGTGGATACCAATCTTTTCGAGTTTGCGGAAAACGATTTCAATCAGCAATGGTCGCCCGACAGCCAGTGGATCGTCTACAGCAAGGTCCTACCCAATTATCAGCATGCGGTTTTTGTCTATTCACTTGAGACCGGCAAAAGTACGCAGATCACCGACGGGATGAGCGACTGCCTGTACCCGAATTTTGACAAGAACGGGAAATACGTCTACTTCGCGGCGAGCACCAATGCGGGATTGAGCGCCTACGGATTGGACATGTCCAGCGACGAGCGTCCGATTACGATGAATGTATATGTAACCGTGCTGCGGAAGGATTTGCCTTCACCCATTCCGCCGGAGAGCGACGACGAAAAGTCGGCGGAAGCCGCGGCCGCAGCGGACAAATCATCCTCCGACAAATCGGATGACAAGTCCAAGGAGAAGACGGCTGATTCGGACCAGGATAAGTCTGCGGCTAAGAAGGACGAGAAACCGAAAGCGCCGCCCAAGGTCACCATAGATTTCGAGGACATCCTTCAACGGATCTTGACGCTGCCGATTCCGGCTGCGAATTACGTTGGTCTCGCAGCCGGCAAAGAGGGTGAGCTTTTTGTTGTCGAGGCGCCGGTGATCGATCTGTTTGGTAACCCTGGCCCGCCACAACTGACGGCTTCGAAATTCGATCTGAAGACCCGCAAGACCGACAAGATCGTGAGCGGTGTGTCGGTTTTCGACTTGTCATCCAACGGCGAAAAAATGCTCTACAAGCAGGGTGAAAGCTGGTTTATCGCGGACTCGGGAAAAGCCCCGGAAGCAGGCAAGGGGATGCTGAAGACCGATGACCTGGAGGTCCGCGTGGTGCCGCGCGAGGAGTGGGACCAGATGTATCGCGAGGTCTGGCGGATCGAGCGCGATTTTTTCTACGACCCGCATTATCACGGGCTCGACCTTCCGGCTGCTGAGAAGAACTTCTCGGCCTTTCTTCCGGGGATCGCAAGCCGCTCGGATTTGAATTACCTGTTTCGCGAGATGCTCAGTTACATGTCGGTGGGCCACATGTTCGTTAGCGGAGGCACGCAGCCCGAGACGCCTCACGTCAGCGTCGGACTGCTCGGCGCCGATTACAGCCTTGAAAACGGTCGCTATCGCTTCAAGAAAATCTATAGCGGTGAAAACTGGAACCCCAAGCTTCAGGCGCCGCTGACTCAGCCGGGAGTAAACATCAAGGCAGGCGAATATTTGCTGGCCGTGAACGGCCGCCCGGTCACGTCGTCGGATGAGATCTACTCCTTGTTCCAGGAGACGGCCGGCAAGGAGGTCGTTGTTAAGGTTGGGCCAAATGCCGACGGCACAGGATCACGCGACGTCACTGTCGTGCCGCTGCCGAGCGAGGATGGCATCCGCAATCTCGACTGGATTGAAGCAAATCGCCGCAAAGTCGACGAACTGAGCGGCGGCAAGCTCGCCTACGTGTACCTGCCGGACACGGCAGCCGGCGGTTATACGAATTTCAACCGCTACTTTTTCGCGCAGGTCGGTAAGCAAGGTGTCATTCTCGACGAACGATTCAACCATGGCGGCCAGATTGCGGACTACATCATCGATTACCTGCGCCGCCAGCCGATGGACATGGTGATTACGCGCGAGGGCGCTACCGTCTATGATCCGGCGATGGCGATCTATGGTCCGAAAGTCATGATCATTAACCAGTTTGCCGGATCCGGCGGCGACGCGATGCCATGGCTTTTCCGCAAGTCGCAGCTCGGAACTCTGGTGGGCGTGCGTACCTGGGGAGGGCTGGTTGGAATCGGCGGCTATCCGCAGCTGGTGGACGGCGGAGCTGTGACTGCGCCTCGGCTCGCAATTGCGGGATTGAACGGCGCGTGGGAAGTGGAAGGCCATGGCATCGCGCCCGACATCGAGGTCTGGCAGGACCCGAAGCTGGTGCGCGACGGTCACGACCCGCAACTGGAAAGGGCTGTCGCCGAAGCGATGCAACAGCTGAAAGACCATCCGTTCCCGACGTACAAGGCGCCGCCCGCTCCTGATCATCATCCGCAGCTGCCGCCCGCCGAGTAGCGCTCCGGGTGGTTACGAGTTCCGAATTCCGAATGTAAGGTGGCCCGTGACTGAGTTCAGCCAGGCGGAGATGCGTAACGTGGAACAAGCCTGCTACGCGCTGGCGGTCGAGTACGCCGAGATCGTTGACGGCCAGGACTATGATCGGCTTTTCGAGATCTTCGCCGAAGACGCCGCGTTTGTGCGGCCGATGGCTCCAAAAGAACCGATTCAAGGAGCCGACAATATCGTGGCCATGTTCCAGGCGCGTCCGCGCAACCGGCTGACGCAGCATCTGATCAGCAATTTTCGTCTGCACATGGAAACGATGGACACCGCCGTCGGCACCTGCCGCGTTCTGTTTTTCAGCTCCGATGTGTCCGAGCCCGAAACTGCGGAAGGAAGGAAGGCCGCGAGCAGGCAATCGATCGGCACCTATCGTGACCGCTATCTGCGCACAAAAAACGGCTGGCGCATTGCCGAGCGCATCGGAACCATGACCTTCTACACCTAGGACTCTGCTATGGCTAGTGGACCCATCGAGCGCATCGCAATCGTCGGCTTCGGCGAAGCCGGCGGCATCCTCGGAGAAGAGCTCGCCTCGCGCGGCCTGACGGTTTCTACCTTCGATATCCTGTTTCAAGCGGGCGAAGCGCGCGAGGCGATGCTCGCGAAGACCCGCAAGGCGAAGGTGCGTGCCAGTGAAAACCTCGGCGACTGCGTCGCAGGCGCAGAGCTTGTGATTTCCACCGTAACTGCGTCCTCCGCGCTGGAGGTTGCGAAAGAAGCCTCGCGTCTATTGGGCGCCGGGCAGTTCTTTCTCGACTTCAACTCTGTCTCGCCCGGTACCAAGCAAGAAATGGCCGGCTACTTCGAGAAATCTCAGGCATGTTTTGTGGAAGCGGCTGTGATGGCCGCGGTCCCTCCGCAGCGGTTAAAGGTTCCTCTATTGCTTGGCGGCACGTACGCAGCGGAGCTGGCCCCCCGCCTCTCGTCTATCGGTATGAGTGCCAGCATTGCTAGCGATCGAATCGGAATCGCTTCCGCCGTCAAGATGTGCCGCAGCGTGGTAATCAAGGGGTTGGAGGCTCTGGCGGTTGAATCCATGTTCGCCGCGCGCCGTCACGGCGCCGAAGATGCCGTTCTTGCATCCCTCGCCGCCACGTTCCCGGAAATGGGCTGGAACGCCCGACTTCCGGACTATCTCATCAGCCGAGTCGCCGAACACGGCAAGCGGCGTGCCGCCGAAATGCGCGAAGCCGCGCAGGCGCTTCGAGACGTGGGAATCGATCCGCTGATGGCGGAGGCCACGGCCAAGCGCCAGGATTCACTCGTCAGAGAAATTGCCGGTCAGAATCTCGCGTCGCGGGCGGGCGGGCCGTTTTCGTGGCGGGAACTGGCCGACTCACTCGATAACGCCGCCAAGCGGTCCAAGTAGGTCAACCGCAGGCGTTCGTTTGTTGATCGCTCGGCCGGTTGCTGTGGCCCCGCAGCTCTAGAAAAGCCAGAATCGCTTTTTCCGGCGGGGCCTGGAGCCCTCGGAATTCTCCCAGCCTTTATCGTCGGCCAGTTCCGGGACGTAGGGAATCGGCCGGTCCTCGAATACGGCGAGTGGGTTGTCGACGAGCAGCGCGCGCGCCACATCCTCCCCGCGAGTCTTCGCCAGATGGTCGAAGGCCTCTTTGAGGCGGAGGGGGCGCGAGTTCACATTGTGTGCGTCGCTTGCGACGAAATGCACCGCTCCGGCGTCGAGCCACTGTTTGGTCATTTCCTGCGCGGCGCTGCCAAACTTACCAAGCAACGATTGGGCCGTCACTTGCACGTAACATCCTTGCCGCAGCCATTTGTAAAGTCGTTCGGGCTGAGCGCGAATCAAGGGGTTGCGCTCCGGATGGGTAATGATCGGACGCAAGCCGGCAAGCTGGAGTTCGTGCAGGGCCTGATCAAGCGACGGCGGAATCGAGTAATCAGCAAACTCGACGAGAAGATAGCTCTTCTGGTTCAGCGTGAATCGGGCGGAATCGTGGCGGATGTCCTGCAGGTTCTCGAAGCTGAGATGGAAGTCACACCCGGTCGCAAGGACCAGCCGTCCCTCGAACAGGGCTTGAAGCTCGTCCCTTCGCCTCCGTACCAATTCGGGGATAAAAGGGTGGTCCGGGCTCGCGTGTGGCGTCCCAATGACGTGCGTGACGCCGTCCTCGATGGCCATTTCCGCCATCCCGCAGGCGATTTCCATGGACGTCGCGCCATCATCGAGGCCCGGAAGTATGTGGCAATGGATGTCAACCATTAAAGGGGCAGGATAGCGCAGCCGGAAAGAGATGACAACGCGGACAGCAAGGCGCGAAGTATGCAAACGCTGCGATCGGCCTTATCGCTCGAGCGGTCCTGTGACGCTTCCTATTACTGTCCCGGTTTTCAAATTGCTGGAGGCCGACTATTTTGTCCACGCTGACGCAACCTGCCATGCGCCCAGGGAGAAAAGCAGAATCGCGAAGACAATTCGCATCCTCCACGGCGACATGCGCTCTGCGAGCTTGCCGCCCACCACGCCCCCCAGGATCACCCCGGGGATGATCAATAGACCCACCTTAACGTTTACCTGGTGGGCGTGGTAGTAGGCCAGGAAGGCCAGCAGCCCGGTGGGCGGTACCAGGGCAATCAGACTCGTACCCTGCGCCGTATGCTGGTTGAATCCGAGCAGCAGCACCAGTAGCGGGACCAGCAGCACTCCCCCACCGACGCCGAATAGCCCGCTGCAGATCCCCACCACGCAGGCCGTAACGAAAATGGCCGCGATCCTCCACGGCCCCTGGGCCGCCGCCTCAATCATTGGCGTCTTTTCCTGATTCTCGCTCGCCTGCCTGGCGCCACAGCAATGCTGCCGACATCATCAGAAACAACCCGAAAAGCGCCTGAAGCCGGCGTGCAGGAATTCCAACGGCGATCGATCCGCCGGCATATCCGCCGATCAGCATCCCAAACGCGCAGACGATTCCGGCCCGCAGGTCCACTTCCCCCGCCTTCCAATAGACCCACAGGGCGCCGAGGCCAATCGGCAGCAGCTGCATGAACAGGGACGTGCCCTGGGCCATGTGCTGGGTCATCCCCAGCAGGTAGACCAGCGCCGGAACGACGATCGTCCCGCCACCTATCCCCATCAGTCCGACGAGGATCCCGGCTGCCAGCCCCAGCAAGAGTATGACCAGAATGTGCATCGCCGATCATGTTCGCTGAATTTTCGACTCCGAGCAACGAAGGATGTACCCATAGAGCGATTGGGTACACGCGGGCGACCCGGCTTACACCGTTGTTTGCGTTCCTGCTATGCTTTTGATTCGCGCAATTGGCGCCGGAATGGACAATCCGGGGCACCTTGGGGATTTGGCCTGGGCCGGATGCTTCTCGTTAAGACAAAGGAGAACACAGCGAATGGCAGCGGAGCGCAAGCCGGAGTTTTTTGCAGGGAAGGATATGCAGATTGGGATCATCGGCTGCGGCTACGTGGGCCTGCCGCTGGCGCTGCGGTTTGCCGACGTGGGGCATCGGGTGGTGGGGTTCGATCTGGACCAGACGAAGGTCGACAAGCTGAATGCCGGGCAATCCTACATCCAGCATATCCCTGCGGACAAAATTCGCGAACACGTCGGAAACAAGCGTTTTTCCGCGACCAGCGATTTCACCAAGCTGCGGGACATGGACGCGGTGTTGATCTGCGTCCCCACGCCGCTGGACGAACGTCGCGAGCCGGACCTGAGCTACGTCGAAAATACCGCGAAGGCGATAGCGCCAAATCTCCAGCGGAACCAGTTGATCGTACTTGAAAGCACCACGTATCCCGGCACGACCGAAGAACTGGTCCTGCCCATCCTTGAAAAGGGCGGGCTGCGCTGCCCGATTGACACCGGGCTGAGCGGCAAGGAAGTGGCCACGGATTTCTACCTTGCGTTTTCACCCGAGCGTGAAGACCCCGGAAACAAGCAATACGGACTCGCGCAAATTCCCAAAATCGTCGGCGGAATCAATCCCGCAAGCGGGCGCGCGGCGATGGGAATGTACGCGCAGATCGTCTCGAAAGTGATTCCGGTGACCTCCACGCGCGCCGCCGAAATGGTCAAGCTGATGGAGAACATATTCCGCTGCGTGAACATCGCCATGGTCAACGAGCTGAAGCAGCTTTGCCTCCGCATGGGACTGGACATCTGGGAAGTGATCGACAGCGCGGCTACGAAACCCTTCGGGTTCATGCCGTTTTATCCCGGGCCTGGCCTGGGCGGCCATTGCATTCCGGTCGACCCGTACTACCTTTCGTGGAAGGCTCGCGAGTTCGACTTTTCGACCCGCTTTATCGAGCTGGCGGGCGAAATCAACACAGAAATGCCGTACCACGTGGTGAGCGCCGTGGGCACGGCGCTGAACGAGCGTCAGAAGAGCATCAAAGGTTCGAAGATCTTGCTGCTCGGCGTCGCGTACAAGAAAGATGTGGACGACATGCGCGAATCGCCGTCGCTGAAGCTTCTGGAACTTCTTACCGAGCGAGGCGCAGTGCTGGATTACAACGATCCTTACTTTCCTGCGCTGCACAAGATGCGCCATTACGATTTTTCCCACAAGCGATCGGTAGCACTGAGCCCGGCGGCTATTGCGAGCTACGACTGCGTGCTGATCGCAACCGATCACACCAGCTATGATTATGAAGCCATCGTGCGGGACGCGAAGCTCGTGGTGGATTCACGAAACGCCACGCGGCGGGTCAAACAGGGCCGCGAAAAAATCGTCCCTTGCTGAACCGGGGCGGCCCGCAAGGGCGCCTGTTTACTGGAAAACGCGCATGGGACTTTAGTCCTATTGTAGGAGACGGAGCCTGGTCCTATCGTTTTCCCTATGGGCGCTCCCACGGCAGTCTCGCAGGAACGGTCAGGTCTCACCCTCGATCCCGGACGCAGGCGGAGTATGCGCGTGCTTCTGAGCGTGCCGATCCACGTCAGCGGATGCGACAAACAGGATCAGGAGTTCAGAGAGGAAACGCGTACGCTTGTCGTCAACGCGCACGGAGCGCTGATTTCACTCGCCGCCCGCGTCATTCCTGGCCAGCAGATCAACGTGTCCAACAAATCCACGGCGAAGTCTCTGGCGTGTCGCGTCGTCCACCTCGGGAACGCGACGGCTGGAAAAGTGCAGATTGGAATCGAGTTCGTGGAGCCGTGCGGCTCGTTCTGGCAGATCGATTTTCCGCCCGACGATTGGGTCACGCCTGAAAATTAGCTCGTCCCACCGGAACCGAGTCACATGACATTATTGCGGCGCAGGGGTCAGCTCCGCGCGGAGTGTCCCGAAAGGCAAAGTCGCCTGGAGTACCACCGGTGTGTGCGCCGCATCGGTTGCCACCCAGATGGCGATATGGATCGTAGCCATCTCCTTTTCGTGCTGGAAAACCCTCACCGAAATGCGCGATGCCGTGTAGTTGCCGGCCGGAACCGTGACCGACTCGCCGGGACCCTCGCGACGGGCACGCATTTCAAAGATGTCCTTGCCGTCATATACCGGCGCATCGATTTCCGGTGTCCGCTGCCAATCCACCGCGCGCAAGGTGTAGAGAGCTCCCAGCGCATCTCGGGTGCCCGGCTGGACGATGACGCTTGCGCCGGGCGCTCGGGATTTCTGGTCGGTTGCGACCGGATGCAGGATCTGGTCGGAGACTTTCCCCAACTCGTCGAGATGGGATTCAAACTGTCTGCTCTCAAGAGAGTCGGCGTCGGTGAAGGAATCAAATTTGTCGTCGACCGGGAACAGAGTACTTACCGGGCTGAGCGTTTGTGCGACGGCGCGGAAATGCCAGGTCTGCCAGCCGAACAAGACGCGTCGCTCGACGACACCCAACTGCACCGATGCCGCGGTTGAGAAGGCCGACCAAGAAACGCGGTAATTGAGCGTCTCACCGGCGCGGAACGGCATCGCCTGTTCCTTCACCGCAGCTGCCGCTACGAGTCCGAGAAGCGGCGCAAGCAAGAAGGTAAAGATCCGAATTGTGATCAAGCGCGGATTCATCTGGTTCTCGAAAACTGCCACGTCGTGATTCTTGCCCGCCATCGGTACGCCGGGTATATTCAAGCGTACCCCAAAAGGCGCGGCACAATCATCTCCGCGTTGCAACAAAGTCCATCTACGAGGCATATTGCGAGGCGGGCTGTTTCTGTGTTGCCTGATCTCGCGCGGGGAGGAGTTCCACAATGCGCTACCTGGTGACGGGTGGTGCCGGATTCATCGGCTCCCACATCGTCGACGAGCTCGTGCGGCGCGGGCATTCGGTGGTCGTGCTCGACAATCTTTCGGCCGGCAAGGAGTCGAATCTTGCGAGCGTCCGCAAAAAAATCGAATTGAGCACCGGCAGCGTCACGGACCTTGCCGCGGTGCAGGCTGCGTGCCGCGGCGCGGACTACGTGGTCCACCTCGCTGCGCGCACTTCGGTTCCACGTTCGGTCGCAGATCCCGTCGACACCAATCACGCCAACATCGACGGGACGTTGAACGTGCTGGTGGCGGCGCGCGACGCAAAGGTGCGACGATTCGTCTTCGCCGCGTCGTCATCGGCGTACGGAGACACTCCGACACTGCCCAAGGTCGAGACCATGCAGCCGGCCCCGATCTCGCCCTATGGCATCACGAAGTTCGTCGGGGAACTCTACGCGCAGGTTTTCGGGCGGGTATACGGTCTGGAGAATGCGTCGGTGCGTTACTTCAATGTTTTTGGCCCCCGGCAGGATCCCACGTCGCAATATTCCGGCGTGCTTTCGCAGTACATGTTGGCGGTGATCGAAGGAAAGCCGCCGGTGGTTTACGGCGATGGCGAGCAGTCGCGCGATTTCACCTACGTCGAAAACATCGTGGACGAGACTCTGCGCGCCTGCGAGGCCCCTGGAGCTTCCGGGAAAGTCTTTAACGGCGGCACGGGCTCTCGGATCACACTGAACGATGTGCTGAAGCAGCTTGAGAAGATCACGGGCAAGAAAATCCAGGCCAAATACGAGCCCCCGCGAACTGGCGACATCCTTCATTCCCAAGCCGATATTTCACTCGCCCGTAAGGTTCTTGGCTATGAGCCCGCCGTACTATTCGAACACGGGCTCAAACGCACGTGGGACTGGTATAACGCAGCATATGGAAAGAAGTGACTCCTGAACCGCACCGAACATAAGTAAACGACAGCCGCGCTCGGAAGCGAATCAGAAGCCGGCCGGATGAGGCGGGGGCGCGGTAGGCGGAGCCGTCTGGCAGGGCGTGGGGTTCCACTTCGAGCCATCGGCCTCGAACTTGAACTGCTCGGTGGTGATAAATCGCGCAGTCAGATATTGAGGGTCCTCGACCACCCCCGTGACGATCAGATAGGGTTCTCCATCGAGTTCGATGCGATCGAAAAATTCCGTCAGCACCGCGTTTCCGCTGTAGGGCACCCCGTTCTTGCGCAGATAGCCGGACTTCATGTGCGTGGTCACGACTTTGAGGCTCCCTGCGTTCGGCGTCGGGGGCACCCGCACGGGAAATCCGAATCCGCGCGCCTGCGCCTGTTTTTCCCACGAGGCCACTGAATCCCCCTGCCAGTCGGGCTCTCCTCCACTCCATTTTGAACCGTCGAAATGAAGCAGGCGTTTTTGCATGCCCGCATCGATGTCGATTTCCAGAGTACGGTCGTCAGCCCAGGTGATATGCAGGCGCCCGGGAAGATGCATGATTCCGGCAGCGCCGAAAGCTTTGCACTGATTTCCTTCGGCCTCGTCCTTCGACAGATCCCAGGTGCCGGCCACGCGCCGACCTTCGGGATTGAGCGGGAGAAATGCCAAATCTCCCTTGGCCGGCGTCATCATGCGCCACCGCCATTCATCGTCAATGATAGAGACCCAGTAGCCGCTCAAATCCAGCAGAGCCCCCGCTTTTGGCGTCGGCGCCGGCGGGCGCTGGCCTCCCGGACCAGGCGCCTGCGGATAGGCGGAGCGTGGAAATGAAACAACCGCAAATAATGCAATCGCCACCAGGCGAGTCTTCCGCGCACAGAATGCCCCTTGGATGCCGAACAGCGCGCGTTCGGATAACCAGCAAACAATCCGACCGAGCCATGCGGTACGGGGAAAGGCGGTTCGCTCAATCTTCATCGGCCTCTCCCGGATTTCCTTTCCGGCTTTGCGGATTTCTGCTCCGGCGGATTTGCGGCGCTATTTAGGTCGCGATAGACCGCCTCGATGAACGTGTTGGTGGACCAGGCGCCGGTGTCCGCCCCGTATATACCGTCATAATCAAAGGTCGGCTTCGCCGCCTTCACTTGCTCGAGCGTCTTGCCCTTTTTCACCAGATCTTCAATGCGATCGCGAACAATGGTCACCATGTCCCGATAGTTCGTAACCGCGGCGCGATCACACAGACGCCCGTGCCCAGGGATCACGTACGTGCCCGCTTCTTCGCCTTCGCGCGGGACCACAATGTCGATGATCTGATTCAGCGCGTCAATTTCGCCGTTGATGCTGCCGCCTCTTGCGGCGTCGATGACGGGATAGTGTTCCGGAGTGAAAATATCTCCTACACTGATTACGTCAGACCGCCGGAAAAATACGATGCTGTCGCCATCGGTATGCGCCGCGTGGGGATGCTCGATGACGATCGCCTCATCGTTAAACAAGTCCCAGCGGTCGTTGTCGTACGTATCGGTGGGCCACGACTCCTGAGGCAGCGCTGGTTCCTTTCCTGCCGGCGGGGCACTCATTCTGTCCAGAACGCCCAGGTGCGCGACGATGGATGCGCCCGGCTGCTCTCCTGCGAGGCCCGTATTGTAGTGTCCCGCTAGCGCGAGGCTTTGATTGCCGCCGGTGTGGTCCTGGTCTGCGCTGGTGTTCACGATGAACTCAATCGGTTTTTGCGACAGCGTCCGGATCCCCATAAGTACCTGTTCGCTCATCTGCGAAGTGCCTGTGTCGACCAGCACGACAGCCTGATCTCCCAGTTGCACGGTGATGTTGGAGCCGCCGCCGACGAACATGTAAACCCGGCCCTGCACGTGGAGTATATGAACGGCGGGTGTTTCAGGCCTCTGATCCTGCTGCGCGGATAAGGGGGACAGCGCCAAGGTCAATCCCGCGATCAGCACACCGAGTGAGCCTCGGGCGGTATTCCGGGAAGTCCAGATTTGTTGCCCGTGCATCACTTCGTCGTCCCCGGGGTCTCTTTCGTCTTGGGAGGAGGAGGCGGAGGAGGTAGGGTGGTGAGTTTTTGCATGTACTCCGGGTACATCGTTTCTGCTCCGCCTCGAGCTGCTTCAAGCGGAATCCCAAACTTGATCGGATACTCCGTGAGCCACTGGTTGGTTCCGGGTAGATGGTGCGGCACCCAGCCCCTGGGTTCGTCGACTTCGTGCTTGGGGATGCAGTTGTAGGACGCGAGCCCATAGCCCGGGTTCAGGACCCAGTGTTCGGTTCGAACCAGCGGTTCGGTGAGATATACCGGGTCCTTCACGATCGAAACAATCGTGAGAAAGTCACCGTGCCGGATGAAATACTCGACCAGTGTCCCTTTGTCGCTGCGCGCAAGACCGTTGCGCCGAATCCAGCCTTCTTTCAGATGCGTGGTTGAAACGCGCAGCCTGTCGCCTTCCCACTTGCCGGTGGAAAACCCGGTCCACGTTTCGGCCGCATAGTCCGGTGGATGCGGGCGCCCATCCATGTAGATCGTCCGCTCGATGCCCAGGAAGAAAACCATCGTGTGCCACTGGGTGATCTCCTTGGTCAGAGGGTCTGTATCCGCCCAGATGCGCAAGCCGCCGGGCGAACGGAAGGCATAATCGGCGGGGTGCGGTTCACACTCGTGTTCTTGCTGATCCCATTTCTCCGCGGTCCAGCTGTCGCCCCGCAAGCGTTCGGCGTCATTAATGGGCAGGCCGGTGTAGTCGCCGATGTCCGGGTCGGTGGTGTTGTCTGGCCCCGCGGTCTGGCTCCATTCGCCGGATAGATCAACCTGTGCGCGCACGGGCCGCGCAACGAATGCCGCCCCGAGGAGCAGCAAAAGCGCCAAGAGCATCGCGCGATGAATGACCCGCATGGTCTGCCGTCGCTCCTGTGTCCTGATCCTGCGAACGGGAGATTCTATAGCACAGCCGATGGCCCCCGGGGACAGGATTGTTGAGGAAATTCCGGATATACTCTGGCGCGAAAGAAAGTCACCGGAGCGGGCGATGAAGCGTCCCTCGGAGGATGACTTCAGATGAAAATCTCGAAGATTCTATTTTCGACAGTACTACTTGGTGCCCAGCTCCTGCTACCGGAAGGCCATACCGATGCGTCTACTCGGTGTACAATTCCGGCTGTCGGCGGCGGGCCCGTGGCAGGGAAAAATTGAGTCTTGGGAGGATTTGCTAATGGTTCGTTTTCTTCGTGCGCTTTTGGTGTTGTCCTTTTTCGCTCCGCTCGCTTCGTTCGGGCAGACACCGCAGCCGCCCACGCCGGTGCGCGACGTAACCGATGAGTACTTCGGGACCAAGGTGGTGGATCCCTATCGCTGGCTCGAGAACCAATCGGATCCCGAAGTAGTCGCATGGATGAAGGCGCAGAACGACCATACTCGCGCGATCCTGGCAAACATTCCCGGCCGAGACAAACTGCTGGGGCGCATTCAGGCGCTGGACAACGCAGGCGCGGTGGTTTCCTTGCTGCAGGTCTGGGGCGGGCGTTACTTCTACTTCAAGACGGAACCGGGCTCGGACAATCGCAAGCTTTGCGTGCGTGACGGCGTCAAGGGGGCCGAGCGCGTGCTGGTTGACCCGGAGAAGATGACGACGGCAGACGGCAAACATTCCTCCATTGATTACTTTCAGCCCTCGCTTGACGGCAAGTATGTGGCATATGGCGTCTCACCGGGAGGATCAGAGGACAGTGTGATCCACGTGATCGAGAGTTCGACCGGCACAGTGTTGCCGGACACGATCGACCGCGCCCAGTTCGGTTCGCCGAGCTGGCTACCGGGCAACCGTTCGTTTCTGTACATACGTACCCAGAAGCTGGACAAAGACGCTCCCCCGACGGCACGCTACCAGAAGCTGCGAACCTATCGCCACACGCTTGGTGCCGATCCGGATACAGAGCAGGCAGTGTTCGGCTACGAGGTCAATCCGGGTGTGAAGATAGGGGAGGATGACGTACCGGTCGTTGCGTTTTCACCAGGCGCGCCTGGATTCCTGGTGGGGCTGGTAATTCACGGAGTGCAGCGGGAAATGGATGTTTACGCTCTGCCCTTTGAACCTAGCCCGGGCGCCAAAAGCGCATGGAAACACGTTGCGACCGAAGCCGACGACGTCACCGGACTGGACGTTCACGGTGACAAAGTCTACCTGTTGTCGCACCTAGACGCGTCGCGTTACAAGGTTTTGCGAACCAGTCTCGAGAATCCCGATTTCAAGCATGCGGATTTGGTTGTGCCGCCCACCGAAGTCGTCGTTGTGAACATTATTGCGGGCGGCGATGCCCTCTATATCCAGGATCTGGACGGTGGAATTGGCCGCTTGCGGCGCCTCTCCTACAGCGGGGGCGGGCCAGAGTCGGTCAAACTGCCTTTTGATGGCGCGATTCAGTCGTTGTTCGCAGGTCCGATGTTGTCGGGCGCCTGGCTCGAGCTCGTTTCCTGGACGAAATCGCCCCTCTGGTATGAGCTGGATCCAAAATCTGGCCGCTTGACCGACACGGGGCTGGTGCCGAATTCTCCCGTGGACTACTCGCAGATCGAGGCCGAGGAAGTGAAGGCGAAGAGTGCGGACGGAACAATGGTCCCACTGTCGATTATCCACCGGAAGGGCTTGGCGCTCGACGGGTCGCACCCCACGTGGCTTGAGGGCTACGGGGCGTACGGCATTACGCTTGATCCGTCGTTCTCGCCGACGCTGCTGGCATTTTTCGAGCGCGGCGGAGTCTACGCCGTAGCGCACGTAAGAGGGGGTGGCGAGTATGGCGAGGACTGGCATGTCGGCGGCGAGAAGCTGACGAAGCAGCACACGATTGACGACATGATTGCCGGAGCGCGATACCTGATCGCACATAAATACACGTCGGCTGCGCACCTGGCTGGCGAAGGCACCAGCGCTGGCGGCGTAACGATCGGCGGATCGATCACTCAGCATCCGGAACTGTTCGGCGCGGCGCTGATTCGCGTCGGCGATTCCGATTCGCTGCGCTCTGAGCTCATGGCCAGCGGACCGGAAAATATACCCGAGTTCGGTACGGTGAAGGATCCCGACGGTTTCAAGGCGCTCTTCGCAATGGATGCGTATCAGCACGTGAAGCCGAACACCCTGTTTCCGGCCGTGCTGCTGACCACGGGCGTAAACGATCCTCGCGTAGCGCCATGGCAGGCCGCCAAAATGACCGCGCGCCTGCAAGCCTCGACCACGAGCGGCAAGCCCGTCCTGCTGCGCGTGGACTATGATGCCGGGCACGGAATGGGTTCGACGAAATCGCAGCGCGAGATCGAACTCGCCGACGAGATCGCGTTCCTGTTCTGGCAGTTGGGAGTGCCGGACTACCAGCCGGGTGCTGCGGGGAATTAATCACCGCCTTCCGTCCACGGCGTGGGAGCGCGGGTCCGTGCCCTATCACTTCGAGTTCGATTCAATCCACCGAATTCTTCGGTGCCAAATGGATGGGCGCGTTACCGACGAAGAACTCAGGCGGTACTACCGGGATGCCGAACTCTACACGACCGGAACCGATCCGCTTTCCGGAATTCTGGATCTGTCCGGTGTGACGTCGTTTGAAGTTTCTCCCGAGTTGGTTCGCGAGCTGGCGAGCTTGCCGCCGGCAATGGCAGACAGAGCAAGGCCCCGCGTCTTGATCGCAACCTCGGCCGCGGTCTTCGGACTGGCGCGGATGTTTGAATTGCACGGGCAGGAGTCCCGGCCAAACCTGCACGTCGTTCGCAGCGAAAAGGAAGCGCTTGCAATCCTGGGAGTGTCCCGACCCAGCTTCAAGCCAATCCAGGGCAAGTAGCCCCGATTGACCGCATTCATGCAGAGCTACAAAACAGGGTATCCGGTGGTAGACTTCGGTCATGGCCCCCAGAAAGAAGAATAAGAAAAAGCGCACCACCGTGAAGAAGGCGGCAAGCCGGAGACCCGCGCGCAAGAAGAAAAAACAGAAGGCGAAAACGCCCGTGCGGAAAACAACGCCGAAAAAGAAAGCGGCGCCACGCAGAGCACGCGGAAAGAGCGAGCGGGAAACGTCGCTCGCATTCGAGCCCGCCGGGCTGGGAGCCCGTTCTGGTGGCCAGTCCGGAGATTTGCAGGGGCTTTCCGACAGGGGAGGCGCCGATTCTGAGAGCGTCGATGAATTGCTCGAGGAAGGGAACGCTTTCGAGGCCGAGGCCGTGAAGGGTGTGCAGGACGCTCCTGATGCCGACGAAGGCGAAGTGCGAACGCACGAAGTGCCGGAGGATGACGTTCCGGACGAGTACAAAGACAACGAGCCTTGAACGCGACGGAAATTCCTCCTTGAAATATCCGCAGTTTGACGCGGGTTCCGAGATTTCCAGGCAAAGTTCCGCGGTTGTGACTCAGTTTTTCCGCAAGAAAGGGAATTGATGGCTAGCGGGCCCACGGAAGCGGCAGTTGTCGAAGCGCTGCGCGGTGTCATAGATCCGGAGCTACACAAGGATCTGGTGACACTCGGGATGGCGAAAAATATTCAGGTACGCGACGGGGCCGTTTCGCTACTGGTCACGCTGACGACGCCCGCCTGCCCGCTACGGGAAACGATCGAGAAGGACGTACGCACGGCGCTTTCAAGAGTGCCGGGCGTCACCGCGGTCGATTTGAAATTCGACGCGTCGGTGCCCGAGGGCGTGCGTCCGCAGGGAAAAGCTCCGATCGAAGGAGTGAAAAACCTGATCGCTGTAGCGAGCGGCAAGGGCGGCGTGGGCAAGACGACCGTTGCCGTTAACCTGGCGATTGCGCTGAAAAACATGGGTGCGTCGGTCGGGCTGCTGGACGCAGACGTGTATGGACCGAACGTACCGGTGATGCTGGGGACCGTCGAGCAGCCGAAAATGTTGGATGAGAAGACGATCATTCCGGTACAGGCCTATGGCGTGAAGATGATTTCGATGGGACTGCTGAATCCTGGGGACAAGCCGCTGGTGTGGCGCGGCCCGATGCTTCACAGCGTGATGCAGCAATTTCTGCGAAACGTGCGATGGGGACAGCTGGATTACCTGATCGCGGACCTGCCACCGGGCACCGGAGACGTGCAACTGAGCCTGATTCAAACCGTTGCCGTAAGCGGAGCCGTGGTGGTGACGACGCCGTCGGTGGTCGCGCTGGCAGACGTCCGCAAGGCCGTCGAAATGTTCCGCCAGGTAAACGTGGAAATTTTGGGCGTGGTCGAAAACATGAGCTATTTCGCCTGTCCGCACTGCAGTGGAAAGATTGACGTCTTCGGCCACGGCGAAGGAGAGCGAATGGCGAAAAATTTCGAGCTGCCGTTTCTTGGCGAGATCGAGATCGATCCGCAAATTCGCATCGGCGGGGATACGGGGAAACCGGTGGCCTCGGGCGGCGAGGATGCGCCCGGCGCGAAGAGCATGTACGCGATGGCCCGCCAGGTCGCCGCGCGCCTGTCAGTTGTGAACCTGTCAGCATCGGCGCCCGTGGTGCAAATTCTCTAGGCACCGGCGCTGCAGCGAGCTTCGGGCCCTCGTGTTTTGCCGGAGCCGAGGCTCCGCCCTCTGGAAAGACGTTGCAAGTTGCTTGTCGGAGGAAATACCATCCCGCCTGGAGAAAGAAACCCACATGAGCGAACTGGTTCAGCTGAGCAAAGACGGAGACATTGCAGTCATCACGATCAATAACCCGCCCGTGAACGCGCTGAGCCCGGGTGTTCCTGAAGGCATTGAGAAGGCCATCGCCGAAATCGAGAAGGACGCAAGCGTGAAGGCGGCGGTGCTGATTGGCGGCGGGCGGACGTTCATCGCAGGCGCCGATATCAACATGTTCGTCCAGATGACGTCGGGCAAGGGCGGGCGGATCAACCTGCTCCCGACGCTTTTGCGGATCGAGAATTGCAGCAAGCCCGTGGTAGTCGCAATTCACGGCAATGCTCTGGGCGGGGGGCTCGAAGTCGCGCAGGCCTGTCACTATCGCCTGGCAAGTCCGGATGCCAAGGTGGGCCAGCCGGAGGTGAATCTTGGAATTATCCCCGGTGCGGGCGGCACACAACGCCTGCCGCGACTCGCCGGCATTGCCCTAGCCGTCGAGATGTGCACGAACGGCAAGAGCATCAAAGCTGCGGACGCACTGAAGGCCGGAATCATTGACCGGGTGATCGAAGCAGACCTGCTCAGCGGCGCCGTCGAGTTTGCCCGCGCAGTCGCTGGAAAACCCGCGCCAAAAACACGCGAACGCAACGAGAAGTTGGGCACGCCCCAGACAAACGCTCCGATCATTGCCGCGGCGCGGGAGACCGTGCGAAAAAAGCAGCGCGGATTGCCCGCCCCGATGGCCGCGATTGACGCGATTGAAGCCTCGACCAAGCTGCCGTTTGAAAAGGGCTGCGAAGAGGAGGCGCGCCTGTTCGAAAAGTGCCTATATTCGGACGAGTCCAAGGCGCTGATCCACGTATTTTTCGCCGAACGGGAGGTGGCGAAAATTCCGGATGTGCCGAAGGAGACGCCGGTGATTCCGGTGAACTCGGTCGCCGTTGTAGGCGCAGGAACGATGGGCGGCGGGATCGCCATGGTCTGCGCCAATGCCGGAATTCCGGTACTGCTGAAGGACGCCGACCAGGCGGCGCTCGACAGGGGCCTTGCGAATATTCAGAGAAACTACGCGACGTCGGTCAAGCGCGGCCGGTTCACTCAGGCGTATGTGGACGAGCGCTTGAAATTGATCACCCCGACCCTTAGCTACGGCGATTTTGCTGGCGCCGACATGGTGATTGAAGCCGTGTTTGAAGGCATGGCGCTCAAGAAAGAGGTGTTCGCCGAGTTGGATCGAGTATGCAAGCGCGGCGCCATTCTCGCAAGCAACACTTCCACTCTCAATATCGACGAGATCGCGGCGACGACGTCCCGGCCTGAATCAGTGATCGGCACGCACTTTTTCAGCCCGGCGAACGTGATGCGGCTGCTGGAACTGGTGCGTGGGAACAAGACCGGCAAGGAAGTGATCGCCACTTGCATGCAACTGGCCAAGAAAATCGGAAAGGTTGCGGTGCTGGTAGGGAACTGCCGGGGGTTCGTGGGCAACAGGATGTTCCTGCCCTACATCCGGGAGGCACAGTTCCTGGTAGAAGAGGGCGCCTCTCCGGAAGCGGTGGACGCGGCGCTCACAGAATGGGGTATGGCTATGGGCCCCCTCGCCGTCGGAGATCTGGGTGGACTCGACGTTGCGTGGCGCATCCGGAAGGAATTCAGGCACCTCGAAAGGCCAGGCGCGCGACAGCCGTATGTCGAAGACAAGCTATGCGAGATGGGCCGCTTCGGCCAGAAGACCGGATCGGGCTGGTACAAATACGATGCCGAGCGCCGTGCCACGCCCAACCCCGAAATCGCATCGTTGGTAGCAAAGTGGAACGCCGAGGCGGGCACGCCCCAACGCAAAATCTCGGCTGAGGAAATCGTCGAGCGCGAAGTCTATGGACTGGTGAACGAAGGCGCACGGATTTTGGAGGAGGGTTACGCGCTGCGCGCAGGCGACATCGACATCATTTACCTGAACGGGTACGGATTCCCTGCTTTTCGGGGCGGACCGATGTGGTATGCCGACACCGTCGGCGTGAAAAAAATCTACGATCGCGTCTGCGAGTTTCACAAGCAGCACGGAATGCTTTGGGAACCGGCGCCGTTACTGAAAAAGCTCGCTGAAACAGGCGGCAAATTCGCCCAATATGAGCGCGGAGCCGCGCAGGCAACCGACTAACGGTACGCCGAAATTCTCGATGCGGCCCGGGAGGGTCTGAACCGTTCGATCGCGCCGGATCACTTGCCGACTGCGGCGAAACCGAAGGCGCGGGATTGGAATTCGAACGACGCCGGCAGATGCTCGGCGAAATAGCTCAAATCGTGCCTGCCCGGGTAGAGGTGAAATTCGTGTGGAATTTTTCGTGACACCAGCAGATCGTCAAACGCCTGCGCGCCGCGATTGAATCCGAAATCATCTTCCGTCCCGCAGTCAAAATAAATCCGCAATCCGACGGGCGGCGGCAGGTCTCGCGCGAGCGTGAAGGGATTGTTCCGGTCCCAGAATGCGCGGTCAAACGGTGTGCCGAACGCGCCGCCAAGGGCCCGACTGAGCGCCTGAGCACTGGCGGTGTCCAGATTGCCCTGCGGCAGTTTGTTTATGAGCGCGGCGCTGTGCGCGCTCACCGACCCGAACAACTCCGGATGGCTCAGGGCCAGGTGCAGTGCGCCATAGCCGCCCATGGATACGCCGGAGACGCCGCGATTTCGGCGTCCTGCGCCGAGACGATAGTGAGATTCGATGAAAGGGATAAATTCCCTGACAAAGAAATCCTCGTAGCGCTGGTGACCGTCGCGCGAGTTTATGAAGAAGGACCGGTCTCCGTCGGGTGCGACAATCAGGTACTCGGTGATTTGTTTCTGATCCCACAGATCCTGAATCAGGTTCCAGCCGCCCGAATCGAGCAGAGCCTGTTCGTTTTGTCCAAGTCCGTGCAGGAAGTAGAGGACCGGATATCGGCGCGTTTTTGCCAAATCGTAGCTGGGAGGCAGCAGCACGCAATAAGCCACGTCTCGCGCAAGGATCTTGCTTGGGACCGATCGGCATTCGGCGCGGCCGGCCGCGCGAGCTGGCAATGTCAAGCAAAGAACGAAGACGATGAGTAGCACCACGCGAACAGTTGCCGGCAGATGCTGCTGGTTTGCTGTGAGATAGCGAAGCTCGGGAACTGGTTTCGCGGGTGATTCCGGGTGACTGCGGCCGTCGGCTGCGTGCGCTCGACGGTGGGACTTCATGGGAATATGCCTATTCATACCGCAGCGCCTGGACGGGATCGAGGCGCGCAGCGCGCGATGCCGGGTATAGTCCGGCCACCAGGCTGACGGCGATTGAAAACGCGATCGCCGCCGCGACCATCCACCAAGGCACGGCCGTTACGCTGATTGCGGGCAGGTCCCGCCGAGCCAGGTAAATGTTCGTGCCAAAGTTGATCGCATGGCCGATCAGCCAGCCAATCAGCACCCCGAGTATTCCGCCGAGCAAACCCATCGCACCTGCCTCGACGAAGAACAGCCGGCGTACATCGCGGTCGGCAGCTCCCAGTGCCTTGAGGATGCCGATCTCGCGACGCCGCTCCAGAATTGCCATCACCAGCGTATTGATGATCCCGAGCGACGCGACGACCAGCGCCAGGCTGCCGAAAATTCCCAGGAACAGGTCAAAAACCGCGAATACCAGGCCGAGACTTCGCGTCGCGTCCAGCAATGAATAGGCCGCAAAGCCCATCTGTTTGATCGAGTCTTCGGCGTCTTTTACCTTGGATGCGCCGCTGAGGCGCACTGTAAGGCTGTCGTAGGTGCGCTTGGCGGGTGTGTCGCGCAGGAGATCGCGCAGGTCGCTGGTCTGCGCGGTGCGCAGGGTTTCCGCAACCTTCAGAGGGATGAAGAGCCGGGCCCGGCCGAAGGCTCCAAAGCCTCCCGCAGGGTCGGTCTCAATGATTCCCACAATGCGGAGTTTCTCCTCGCGCGGTACGATCGAGTAGCCGTCGGATTTGCCGTCTGATTCCGCAGGAAGCGCCTGGCGCTCGGCGTAGCGGAGCACGATCTCGTTTCCAATTACTGATTCGGGCGGAGTGGCAAGCTGACGCGCCAGCTCGACCTGCACGATTGCTTCGTCCGCCGAAGGTCCGGAAAAAAACGAACCCTTCATCTGATCAAACGCGCCGTCGTTTCTGTCCGAAGGCGCGACGCCGGCTACAATAGTTGCATACGGATTACCGGCGTAATGAATTTCGGTGGGGAATCGGATTTCGGGATAAACGGCGATGACATTGGGCAGCGCCTCGAGCTGATGGCGGCCATCGTCGTCAAGCGGCCGAACCGGGGCGAGCGGCGCGGGACTGGGGTTTTCCATGCGACGGAGAGTTGGGGTGTTCGGCTTCGCAGTTACAAAGATTGCATCGAACAGGCCAGTGCGAGAAAGACGATCGCTAGCCAGGTTCTGCAGCCCGACTCCGAGAGAAAGCATGGCGACGAGCGACGCCACACCGACGGCGATCCCAATCGTCGTGAGTGAATTGCGCAGCGCCGCTTCACGAAGGTTGCGCGCGGCGAGCTCCGCAAGGTCGCGACCCATCATGACATGACTCCGTCGCTCACAACTTTCCCGTCTCCCATCAGAATCGATCGATGTGCGAAGCGCTCGGCGCGCAATTGCTCATGAGTCACCATCACAATGGTCATCCCCAGGGTCTCGTTGATCTCGCGCAGTAGCAGCATGATTTCATCGCCCGTGGCGCTGTCCAGGTTTCCGGTCGGCTCATCAGCCAGCAGAATGGTGGGCCTGTTCACCAGCGCACGGGCAAGCGCAGCGCGCTGCTGTTCGCCGCCCGATAGCTCGCTCGGGTGATGGGTCAGCCGGGCGCTCAGCCGAACGCGGTTGAGCGCTTCGCGGACCCGGCCGGTGCGCTCGCTGCGTTCAACCTCCGCAAGGCGCAGCGGGAGTTCCACGTTTTCTTCCAGAGTCATCCGCGGAAGCAGATTGAAGGCCTGAAAAACAATCCCGATCGTGTGGCTGCGATGCCTGGCGAGTTCCTCCGAGTTCATCTCGGCGAGATTGTGGTCGTGAGCGAAGATCGATCCTGACGTCGGCCGGTCCAGTCCTGCCATGAGGTTCAGCAGCGTTGATTTGCCCGAGCCGGAACTTCCTAGCAAGGCGACGAATTCTCCCGCGCCGATGCTCAGCGTGACATTGTCGGCCGCCCGCACGAGCGTTTCGCCCATCTGGTAGTGTCGGGTGACTTGCTCAAGGCGGATGGCGGGCGGGCCTGGTGTCGGGGCGTTTGTGGTCATTATTTCCCTCTCTATGTTACTACGCACAGGTCCGCTCCGATGTTGCCATGCACACTTGCGATGCGATCGGCGGGACCCCCGGGGAACCGGGCAGCGGGAGTGGCTCAAGAAAACATCCGGGTGGGTACGCAGAATAGGAAAGAGCCCCGGCCTGGCAGCCGGGGCCCCTGGTTGCTCGGCAACGGTTTGTAAGGCTAAGACACCGCTTACCTTCGCGCGCCGTTGTGCTTGTCTCTGTAGATATTGCGCGAAGCGCGGTTCTGGCTCTGGTTGATTGCTCTCTTGTCTGCGCCCGTGAGTTTGCCACCGTTTGCCTGTTTGTCTGCGCCGACTTCGCGATTGATGCCCTGTTGCTGGTTTTCAAGGCGCGCCGTTTCACCGGCAGTCAGCCGGCCGCTTTTTACTCCTTGTGCGATACGGTCCTGCTGGTCTTGGCGCCGCTGTCCGATTTCACCCTTGCCGTAGTGGGCGGTATTGGCATTGTGCTTGTCGTCGTAAATCTGATTCGACAAGTGGTTCTGCTGGTTGTTCAGGGTGGAGCGGTCGGCGGCAGTCAGATGGCCGTCATCTTCTGATCGCATCGTATGCTCTTCGTGGTTGATGCCGGCTTCCTTGGATTCCAGATTCTTAGTTTCACCGGCAGTGAGCTGGCCGCTGTCGATCCCCTGCGCGATGCGATCCTGTTGATTGTCCTTGCGTTGCGCGATCGTTGCGGGCGTCTCAGCGGGCGTTGGGGTCGAGCCGGTACCGGACTGCTGAGCAAACGCGGCCGGCACGAACAGAGCGATTACCGCAGCCGTAATCAAGATAAGATTGCGTGTCTTCATGTTGAAGTTCCTCCCAGTAAGTTGGTGCGAATGATTGCCGTTCACCTCCGAGGGCTGTTATGGAGGCCGTACGATTGATGAAACACAAGGTCGAGTGGAAAGTTGCGGTCCAGTTTCGCTCAGATCATACCGGTCCGGAACCATCAGTCGGCAAGGTCCGCCGGGCAGACCAGGGTCGGTGATTGCGCGAACGGCCGTCCGGTCTGTAGATGAGTGCCGCGGGCAGAAGCTCGACCGGAGATATGTGTATAATGCGCGACGGACAACTGGAAAGACCATAAACATTGGCAATCCAGCACATCGAAAATATGGACTACCGCACAGCCAGCCACGCAGTTAGAGTGCTGACAGAGGCTATTCTCCGGAGCGCGCAGCCCGCAGCAAGCTTCTCTCGGCGCAGCCTGATTGGGTTCCAGGACGCAAGACCAGAGAGTCGAGACGAAAAACGATGACAAAAGTGGAAGCGGTGATTCAAACCTCGAAGCTCGATCCGGTCAAGGATGCCCTTCACGAGATTGGCGTGGAGGGAATGACGGTTCTCGAGGCTCGCGGCCATGGCCGCCAGAAGGGCCACACGGAGTTCTACCGCGGCCGGGAATACACCGTCGATCTGATCCCCAAGATTAAGATCGAATTGGTACTGGCCGATGACCTGGTGGAAAAAGCGGTCCAGACAATCGTGGCTGCGGCGCGCACGGGGAAAATAGGTGACGGCAAGATTTTCCTCTCTAAAGTCGACGACGCCATTCGGATTCGCAACGACGAGCGCGGAGACAGCGCGCTATAGAGGCGACCGGCGCATCCAGAGCCCGGGCATCGGCGCGGCCCATTTGCGCGATGGACGGGGCGAGGTCCGACGCCGGCTGACAGTCCCGTCACACACCTATGTCCACCGAACACGCACCCGAAGGCGGTCTGCGCGAATTCTATGCCAGTGAATCGGCGGGCATTCGCAAGAAATTCTCCGCTACCAGCGATGGTCGCGCTGCCGTCCACGGACGAACGGCGCTGGTCGACTCAATCGCGGTGAAGCTTTGGCAGCAGCTGATTTCGCAAGATGTAGCCGGCCCTCAGAATTTTACGTTGGTTGCACTGGGAGGATTCGGCCGGCGCTGGCTGTTTCCCTATTCAGATGTCGACATCCTTTTCCTGCACGCCGGTGGCGGAGGCGAGCGGGATCTGAAGGAGCGCATCGCAAGTTTTTCGCAACAGGTCTGGGACCTGCGGCTGAAGCTCAGCCCTGCCACCCGGACGCTGGCCGAGTGCGAGAAGTTCGATCCGAACAATGTCGAGTTCGCGATCTCACTGCTAGACTGTCGTTACCTTGCGGGCGACAAGAGTCTTTTCAACCGGCTGCACGACCAGTTGATCCCCAAGCTCGTGGCGCGCGAGTCCCGGTCGATCGTCCACCGTCTGACGGATCTGACTCACAGTCGCTACAACAAGTTTGGAAATACCGTGTTTCACCTCGAGCCGAACGTGAAGGATGGCCCCGGGGGATTGCGCGATTACAACCTCGCGCACTGGCTTGCCCTGATTGCCGCAATGGAAGAACAGGGATCATGGCCTGATGAAGCCAAGTTGCTGCCTTCGTGGCTGAATGAAAGATTTGACGCCGCTCTGGATTTTCTGATGTCCGTGCGGTGCTTCCTTCATTTTCGGCATGGACGCGACGACAACACGCTCGCCTGGCTTGCGCAGGACCAGGCAGCTGCCGAGAAGATCGGCGCGCCGGACGCCGGATTGCTTACGGCATCGGATTGGATGCGGATCTACTTCGGCCATGCGCGGTTGATTCACCGCGTGGGCTTGCAACTCCTGGAAGAGTTTCCCGCAGCGCGTCCGTCGCTCTACCGGCAGTTTCAAAATCTGCGCTCGCGACTTTCTAACGCAGAGTTTGCAGTCGTGGACGGCCGCATATTCCTGCAGCGCCAGGACACACCAACCGATTCCGAGCTGCCGCTGCGCATGTTTCGCTTCATGGCGCGTCACGGACTCAGTCTCAGTTCATCCGCCGAGCATCAGATCGAGGAACTCCAGCCGGCATTGGCCGCCGCACCTCCCAAAGGCGCTCAACTGTGGCACTATTTGCAGGAGATTTTGGTCGCTCCCCATGCGGCTGAGGCGCTGCGCACGATGCACTCCCTGCGCCTGCTTACGCCGCTGTTGCCGGAATTCCAGGCCATTGATTCGCTTGTCATCCGCGACTATTCACACCGTTTTACGGTGGACGAACATACCTTCGTTGCCATTGAAAACCTTCACGCCCTGCGGAAATCTCAATCCAAGTGGGACCAGGGTTATTCCGAGCTTCTCGATGAACTCGAACAGCCGGACCTGCTGTATCTTGCGCTGCTGCTGCACGACACCGGCAAAGGAACCCAGCCCGAGAATCATATCGTTGGCGGCCTGGAAGTTGCCGAAGTGTCCATGGCCCGGCTCGATCTGGATCCGCCCGATCGCGAAACGGTTTTGTTCCTGATCGCTCACCATCTGGAAATGGGTTCGGCGTTGCGTCGGGACATCTTCGATCCGGAAGCGATTCGCCAGATCGCGGAAAAAATGGGCACGCCGGAACGCCTGAAGATGCTCTGCCTGCTCACCTACGCGGATATCAAGGCGGTGAACCCGGAGGCTCTAACGCCATGGAAGGCTGAAAATCTGTGGCAGCTCTACATCGGCGCCGCAAACTACCTGATGCGAAGCGTGGACGAGCGACTGCACGGCGACGAGGATGACGAAGTGATGACCCATCTTCGCACACTCACGCCGGCGGCCGGACAGAAGCTCGACAGCTTTCTCGATGGCTTGCCGAAGCGCTACCTCCGTACACAAGCGGCAAGCGACGTGATTCGCCACCTGGATATGGCCAGCCGCCTGGACACCGACCCTGTTCAGGTCGAGCTGACGCGCGGGCGGCACTGGTATGAATTGACCGTTGTGACGCTGGATCGTCCGTTCCTGTTTGCACGAATGGCGGGCGCACTGGCTGCCTGGGGCATGAACATCGTCAAGGCTGCGGCGTTCTCAAACCAGGCGGGAGTTGTGGTGGACAATTTCTTCTTCACCGACCGGTTTCAGACTCTCGAGTTGAACCTCCCGGAATGGGAGCGCTTCAAGACGAGCATCCATGATGTGGTCATGGACAAGGCCGACCTGGAGCGGATGCTTCGCGACCGTTTGCGGTCGGAGAAAAACACGGCACTAAAGGTCAAGGTAGTTACAAAGGTCGATATGGATGATGCCTGCTCCGCGCACAGCACGCTGATCGAGGTGATTGCGCAGGACCAGCCAGGGCTTCTGTACCGGATCAGCTCCCAGCTCTCCCGCCAGAATTGCAATATCGAAATAGCGCTGATTGAAACCGAAGGGCAGACGGCTATCGACGCCTTCTACGTAACCTCGGGCGGAAAAAAGCTGTCCGCACCCCATCGGGAGCGCGTTCAGAAGGCCTTGCTCGCTGAATTGACCACGACCTGAGCAAGGATACACCTCGAACATCCGAAGTTTTGGTCCGCCCCCCAATCCGTTGGGCCGCCCTGAGCGTAGTATTATTGAAGACGGGCGAAGGGACCTGAATGCTCATCAAACGCCAATCCGACTTGACCTATAAGGACGTTACCCCCAAACGCCTCTATATGGGGCGCCGGAACTTCCTGCTGGGATTGCTGGCCACGGGCGCGGCGGTCGAAGCCTACAAGAAACTTCCCGGATGGGTGGCAGGAGCTGCGACAGGTTCGGTCCCAGTGAAATTGAACGGGATCGCCCCGTGGCCTGGCAGCACGACGGAGCCTGCGACGCCCATCGAAAAGGTGACCACCTACAACAACTACTATGAATTCGGGACCGACAAGGACGACCCCTCGAAGAATGCCAGGAATTTCGTGACGTCTCCCTGGACTGTCTCGGTCGAAGGCGAGGTTGCCAAACCCCGCAAGTTTTCGATGGACGAAATCCTGAAGCTCGCACCGCTTGAGGAGCGCATCTACCGGCATCGCTGTGTCGAGGCCTGGTCGATCGTCGTGCCGTGGATCGGCTATTCCTTCAGCACGATCGCAAAACTCGTCGAGCCGACGGCAAATGCCAAATTCGTGGCTTTCGAGACCTATTACGATCCGCGGCAGATGCCTCTGGGAGGCGAGGCCGGCATCGAGCTGCCCTACGTAGAAGGATTGCGGCTCGACGAAGCCATGAATCCGCTTACGCTTCTCTGCGTGGGCATGTACGGCGACACGCTTCCGAACCAGGACGGTGCCCCAGTTCGTATGGTGATTCCGTGGAAGTACGGATTCAAGAGCATCAAATCACTGGTAAGGATCCGATTCGTAAAGAGCCAGCCGCAGACGACGTGGAATATGTACGGCGGCGGGACCGAATACGGTTTCTATTCCAATGTGAATCCAAACGTGGACCACCCGCGATGGGGCCAGGCGACAGAGCGGAGGCTTGGGCCGGGGCTTGGGTTGTTTACGAGGAAGATTCCTACGCTGATGTTTAACGGCTATGGCGATCAGGTTGCGAGCCTTTACGCCGGGATGGACCTGCGCAAGAATTTCTGACCGGAGCCGCCACGTTGTCTTCGATCCTTCTAAGCAAGTGGACCAAGGTTGTTGTGTTTACGGCCTGCTTGGCGCCGGTTGCGATGCTGGTCTGGCGAGGCGTTAACGACAATCTGAGCGCCGATCCGATCGCCTTTATCACCCACACGACCGGTGACTGGACGCTGCGATTTCTGGTTGCGACGCTCGCGATCACACCGCTTTGGAAGTTGCTGCACTTGCCTGCACTGATCCGCTTCCGCAGAATGCTCGGATTGTTCGCATTTTTCTACGTCTGCCTCCACTTCACCACGTGGATTTGGCTGGACAAGCACTTTGTCTGGTCTGAGATGTGGAAGGACGTGGAGAAGCGGCGGTTCATAACCGTCGGCTTTGTCGGATTTGTGCTGCTGGTTCCGCTGGCGGTGACGTCTACGGCCGGCTGGATTCGCCGCCTCGGAGGACGGCGCTGGCAAATGTTGCATCGCTTGATTTATGCGACCGCCGTGCTCGGCGTAGTTCACTACTACTGGCTGGTCAAATCCGATGTCCGCAGACCACTGTTCTACGGTTTCCTGGTCGGGATACTGCTCGCATGGAGACTTGGAACCTGGCTCGCCGGTCGCCGCGGCCGTCCCGCCGCCGATGTTGTGGGTCGCAAGGCGCCGGTCACGGCCGAAACAGGCTGACCGATGTGCCCTCGTCGGGACGCCCGGCATCCAAATGCTGCGACGATGAGCGGCGAACGGCGCCCGTAGGCGAGGCAACTGTACTCCGGCTACCCCCATAGACAGGTGGGTTTGTACCGGTGCACAGGTACAATCAGTTGAGGCAGTCTGTGACGTGTGCGGGGATGCATTTTCCACAGGAGCCAACATTGAAGCCTGGCGCAAGACTCTTTGTCTGGGTCATCGCGTTTATTGTCGTGGGCGGGTGCGGAGGAGGCGGCGGAGGTACCTCGAATCCCGGCGGGGGAGGCGGGGGTGGCGTTCCGATCACGCTGAGCAACGTCAGGGTTCTCACCTATCACAACGACATCGGGCGGACGGGCCAGAATCTGGACGAAACCGCCCTGACAACCACCAATGTGACTTCGGCGAATTTTGGCATGGTAGGTACGGCAAGCGTTGACGGGCCTGTCGATGCCGAGCCCCTCTACGTCGGAAGCCTCACGGTAAACGGCGCGGTTCACAACGTTCTGTTTGTGGTTACCGAGAACGATTCGGTATACGCGTTCGACGCAGACACGTTGACCTCTCTCTGGCATCAGTCCGTTCTAGGTCCGAATGAAACGCCCAGCAATCCGGTGAACGGCTGCAACCAGGTGACACCGACGATCGGCATTACTTCGACACCGGTGATTGACCCCGCGGCCGGAGCGCATGGAACCATGTTCCTCGTGGCCATGACCAAGGATTCCAGCGGTAATTATCACCAGCGTCTGCATGCGCTTGATCTCGCGACGGGCAACGAACAAAGCCAGCTGAACAGCCCGACAACAATTCAGGCCACATTTTCTGGCCAGACTTTCGATCCGGAGCAATACGAGGAGCGCAGCGGCCTTTTGCTGTTGAACGGAGTGATCTACATGGGGTGGACTTCGCATTGCGACGATACGCCCTATACCGGCTGGGTGATGGGCTACAGCGAGTCGACTTTGCAGCAGACAAGCGTAGTGAACGTGACGCCCAATGGTAGCGAGGGCGCGATCTGGATGGCGGGCGCGGGCCTGGCTGCGGATTCGTCCGGCAATATCTACTTCCTGGATGGAAACGGAACGTTTGACAGCACCGCGGGGGCTCTGCAGGCGAACGGCGACTATGGAAACGCCTTCATCAAGCTTTCGACAGCCGGCGGCAATTTGACCGTGTCGGACTTTTTTGCCACGCACGATACCGTCGCGAATTCAAACATGGACAGGGATCTGGGATCAGGCGGCGCGCTGGTTCTGCCTGATTTGAAGGATGGCTCGGGGACTACCTGGCATCTCGCGGTCGGAGCCGGGAAAATAGCGGTCGAAAATCCGCTTAACCGAATCTATGTCGTGAATCGGGATTCGATGGGGAAATTCAACCCCAGCAATGACAACGCAATCTACCAGGAGATCACCGCCAACGGGCTGGACAGCGACACCGGTGTCTATGCGATGCCGGCGTACTTCAACAACACTGTCTACTATGGCGCGGTCGACGACAGCCTGAGGGCATTTTCCATTGTGAATGCGAAGCTGGTAACGCCTGCGGGATCGGCGAGCGCCGTTTCGTTCGAGTATCCGGGAACCACGCCGAGTGTCTCCGCAAACGGGTCGTCCAATGGAATTGTTTGGGCGGTGGAAAACGGAAATACCGGAATTCTTCACGCCTACGACGCGACGAATCTGGCAAGCGAGCTGTACAACAGCACCCAGGCTGGCAGCCGAGATCGGTTCACGGACAACAAATTCATTACGCCCATGATCGCCAACGGAAAAGTCTATGTCGGCACGCCCAACTCGGTCGCGGTGTTTGGATTGCTAAGCCAGTCAGCGAAGCTGCTGAGAAAATCGCGTCCATCGAGCGAGCAGCGAGCGCCGTTGCCGGCGCGCGGCGTTCCGCATCCCGGTAGCAGCACTCCGGGCCTCTGAGGCCCTAGTCATCTGGGTGGACGCCGAGCCGGTCGTTGTCTTCGCCCTCTTGAAGCGAACCGATGCACAGGTCGATGCCGCTCGGGCTGCACTGGTATACCTGATAGAGCGGTAGATCCTCAGACTGCACCGTGTACTCGCCATTCTCCATATCCACCGTAAGGTCGTATTCGCTTAACACGTATGGATTGCCGGGCAAGGCACGAACGCGAAACAGGCCCGTGCTCGGTTCGTAATTTCCGTAACTGAAACAGCGGCCGATGCAGGCGCGGTCGACAATGTGCTGGATCATCACGCGCGAGCCCGGAGGCGGCTGAATGGTCGCCATCACGCGCTGATCTGGCGGAAGTGTGCTGACCAGCCGCACCACTTGCTGCTCCATTCCGTTGATTTTTCCAGTGTCCTGATACAAAAAGCTGAAATAAACCGCGGCGATGATCCCGAAGCCAGCCAGATGCCACCTGCGCGGGTAGATCGCACCGAGCAGACAACACGCGAAAACAGCGGAAACCGACGTCAGCCGCTCGGTCAGCAGGGCGAGTGCCGCCGTCGGCGGAGGGAAGTGGATCCCGCCAGGCAAAAGATAGACCGATAATTCAACTAGGAGATAGAGCTGAAGCGGAATCGCGAAGTATCTTTGGACGTTGGGGTCGCGCCGCCGCCGAATAACGTCCGCGGCGACGGCAATGAGTGAAAACGCCACCAACGCAAACTCGGGGACGTGGTAGCGGGGTCCAAAAAGATCCAATTGGTCGGCGCCGTTGAAGACATACCAGGGGCCGCTGCCGCGATAAACGTTATAGTGACGCCACAAATAGTAATGGAACGCGACGAGTGACGCAGCTCCCGCGGCAAACAGCAGCGCCTGAAAGAGCGGCCGCTTGATGACTTCGGCGATGGCTATATACGCCACTGCAGCCAGTAACCAAGCAAAACCCAACGGATGCGCAACCAGAGCGACCAGGGAAATCGCCGCGGCGACCAGCCACTCCGAAGCTCTACCTCGCCAGAAAATCGCCAGGCTGAAGAACGCCAGGCCAAGGGAGAGGTAGTAATTGAAGAACCCCAGATGAAACGTCCAGCCGTAGGTAAACAGCGCTATGCACGGCACCAGAGTCCAGGGCGCTCGCCGGGTCGCGGCCGAAACAAGCGCAAAAGTTCCCCAGAAGAAAATCAGTACGGCGAGCGCCACGGCGATTTTTTCGGCGGCGTGAAGTCCTAGGACTTGACCGAATCCGCTCAACAACAGATCGAACAGAATGTTCGTGCGCTGATGAGCGATCCAGAGTCCGGGCGCTTGTCCGTGTGCGATGAGCTGCGCAAGCCAGGCATTGTAGAGGTGGCTTCCGAGATCCGAAGCTACGATCTCCCGGTGCCAGAAACATGGCACGAGCAGAAGTACAGACGTCGCCAGCAGTTTCAGCCAGTGCGCTCTGGCAAAGCGAGCGGTTTCTGGCAGCGCAGCAGACCGAGAAAGTGGGAACGGCACTAGCGTTGGGGCTTGGGGGCCGGTCTCGCGGGCGCTTGCGGGCTGCCGGAGCGTTTGCGTTCAGAGGGATCCCAATCTTCCGGAGGAAACGCGATGCGCCAAAACAGAGGAGAGGGCTCGGCGAATTCGACCCCGATTTCTGTCTTCCCGCTGTCCTTCTGCCCGATAAATGTCACGGTGCTGGGGAGTTCTTCCGCGGTCTTCGTATTGACGATGGCAACTTCCTGACCACGCGCCACCGGAATTGCCACCCTCATCATGCAGCCATGGGCGCTGACGGAAACAGTATGCGCCGGTTCCTCGAATGCCTGGCCGCCCTTGGTTCCGCGAATCAGCACGGGCATGGCGATATTCACGCGGTGCGAACGCCGCCGATCGGAGGAACTGTCGGCGGACATCGGAGATTTCATCTCGGGCATCAAGTTCTCCCTGAACTAGCAGGATCGGTCGGAGCAGACCGGTCGACTGGCTCGCCCGGAATGCTGCGCAGCGACTGGAGCTTCCGGCTCGGATTTCTGCGGCGTATTTCCCCGCGCTCTGATCCGAGCACATATTCTACACCGGGGCTAGACAGTTCGCGCCGGTGGTCACCGGGTAGCGGGACAATCGGTCAACACAGAGAAGGGCCGGGTCCGGACCCGAGGCCTAAGCCTCCGGATCTGGCTTGGGCGCGTAGGGATACTTCAGGGGTTTGTGCGTGTGCGACGCGCTGTATTCGTCCAGTTCCGCGTCGCTCAGATGAAAATGGTTCTTGGGAGGATGGTTCTCGGCGGCTGCGAGCTCCCGATGCAGTTTGTGCGAGCAAACGTCCGGTGCGTCCTGATATCGCACGCGGCGGGAGTTAAATGCTGCGTTGGTGATTGCAACCACGTATTCGCGGGGTTCTGTTTCGCGCTCTCGGACGGTAAACGTGTACTCACGGGAGAGGGGTTTTGCTTGAAAGCCTACGAATTGGACGATGATGTTTTCGCTCACGGGTGCCTTGGGCCAATTTCCTTAACACCGAAAAAAAAGGCGGACCGGAGTGTTCCGGTCCGCCTTTTGCTCCAACTAGAGGCTGGTGACGTTCGCTGCCTGCAGTCCCTTGGGACCACGGGTCACTTCGAATTCAACCGCCTGGCCTTCGTTCAGCGACTTGTATCCCTCCGCTTGAATGGCGGAGAAATGAACGAAAACATCCTCGCCGGACTGGCGCTGAATGAATCCGAATCCCTTGCTGGCATTGAACCACTTTACTGTTCCTTGTTCTCTCACTGATGTACTCACTTTTCTTTTAAGCTATTTGTGCTTCTCGACCGCCTCCAGCCGTACAACAAAAAAGGCCGCAAGTGTGAACTTGCAGCCCCTTCAATCGAATCTAAAGGTGTTACAAGAGCAACAAACGCAGCCCAAACATAGCATGTTTTCAGCGCCGGGCCTAGTGAATTGTTCCCGCGCGAAAATCATGGACGACGGAGACAAAATAAATCAGCCCTGCGTTCCGTCGGGAACGAGCAACGACGGCTGTCGCAGAACGGCAACTGCCGGAGCAAGTGGTTGGGCACATCGCTGTTCGCAAAAGGAATCTCTCCCCTGCATCTGCATAGCATGGTCGCGTCGGTTCAAACGACGAGCTGGCTGGGGATACACTCGCAACCCCGGAAGGCCGCGTCCCCGCGGTCGTTGTCTGCGCCCGAACGACCCGTAAGGACCCGCCTCAGGAAAAGCCCGGAACACAAACGGCAGACCCCGTTCTGCGATTTCGGTACAATCAAGAGCGGTTAACCGCTCAAAGTCGACGGACATGCGTCTGCAAGCCGTATGGCGCGAGGTTTTTGGAGTGCGAGGGGATCATAAAATGGAGGCCGAACGGGAACGCCTACTTCGCGCGGCTCGCCGTGTGGTCGTCAAGCTTGGTACGTCCACCGTCACGGGGGCCGAAGGCGAGTTGTGTCTTGAGCGAGTCGAGCCGATCGTGCGTTCCATCGCGGTTTTGATGAAGGCTGGCCGCCAGGTTGTACTGGTTTCCTCCGGTGCAGTAGGACTTGGGCGTGGCTGGCTGGGGCTTCACCGCTCGCGGCTGAACGATTTGGTCACCAAGCAAGCCTGCGCTGCCGTCGGCCAGAGTCTTCTGATGGACGCCTACAAGAATCTGTTCGCCAAGTGGGAGATCAAGATCGCGCAGGTGCTGCTCACCGAAGAGGACTTCACCAACTGGAGCCGCTACTCGAACCTGCAGCACACCATGGAGAAGTTAATCGGATTTGGAGTGCTGCCGATCGTCAACGAAAACGACACCGTCTCAACCGCCGAACTGGAACCGGTTGTAGCGGGCTCGCGCGCAGCTGCTTTCAGCGACAACGATCGTCTGGCAGCGCTGGTCATGAGCGGCCTCGAGGCTGATGCGCTGGTGCTGCTGACCAACGTGGACGGTTTGCAGCGCCGCGAGTCGGGCAGCGGCCAGGCAAACCCGGTCATACCGCTGGTCGAGGAGGTGACGCCGGAATTGATCGCGCTCGGTGCGGGGCCGTCGGCCAGCGGACGCGGGGGCATGCGCACAAAGCTCGAAGCAGCTGCGATCGCAATGAACTGCGGCGGGACGGCGGTGATCGCCAACGGCAATGTAGGGGACGCGCTGGATCGTATTTTTGCCGGGGACGGAATCGGCACTGCATTTCTGCCGGCCAAGCGAATGCGCGGAAAACGGCGCTGGATCGCCTACGCCGCCGGTGTCCGTGGGCGGGTGGTCGTGGATGCCGGCGCGTATCGCGCGATCACGCAGGGCAAAGCGAGCCTGCTCGCATCCGGGATCGTGCGCGTGGAAAATCATTTCGCGTCGCTTGACGTAGTCAGCATCGTGGACTCCGACGGACGCGAATTCGCCCGCGGCATTGCGAATTGTGCAAGCGGCGACGCCGAAAAGTTCTCAGGAAAAAAGAGCAGTCGCGGCGCGCGAGAAGGCGTCCCCGCACCCGTTCTCGTCACCCGCGATAATATCGTGCTATTGCAAAAATGATGCGCCAGCCCTCCACCGCGCCCATCGAAACCTCGGAGCCGTCGGTCGCCTCCATCGCCCGGAGAGCCCGAGTAGCCTCGCGTGCGATCGCAAAACTCTCCCTTGAAGCACGCAACCAGGTGCTCGTCGCCGTTGCCCAAGCGATCGAGAACGGCGCTCGCAGGATACTCGATGCCAATGAACGCGACTGCCGCGCCGCGCAATCCGACACCGCCGCAGGAAATATGTCCCAAGCGATGCTAGATCGCCTCAGAGTCACTGACCGCGGCATCGCTCAAATGGCCGAGCAGGTCCGCGAGGTAGCGCGCCTGGGGGATCCACTGGGCCGCACACTTTCGGTCACGGAGTTGGATGATGGTCTGGTGCTCTATAGGGAGTCGTGTTCGTTCGGCGTCGTGGGCGTCATCTTTGAATCCCGGCCTGACGCCGTTCCACAGCTTGCAGCGCTTGCGCTGAAGTCAGGCAACGCCATCCTGCTCAAGGGCGGCCACGAGGCGGCCCACACCAACCAGGCACTGGTGTCGATCTGGCGCGAATGTCTGGGTCGGTTTCCCGTTGTCCCCGGCGATTCAATCAGCCTGCTCGAAACGCGCGCTGACGTGAAAGAAATGTTGGCGCTGGACCGCGATGTGGACTTGATTATCCCGCGCGGATCCTACGCGCTGGTCCAGTTCATCATGCAGCACAGCCGGATCCCGGTCCTGGGGCACAGCGAGGGGATTTGCCATGTGTATGTGGATCGCTCAGCCGACCTGGATAAGGCGATCGTTATCGCCTATGACGCCAAGGTCCAGTATCCGGCGGTCTGCAACGCGGCGGAAACGCTTCTGGTGCACGAGGAGATTGCCGAAAAGTTCCTGCCGCGCATGGTGAAAGAACTACAAGACGCGAACGTCCAGGTTCGCGGAGATTCAAAGACGATTGCGCTTGTGCCTGAGCGAGGGATTGTGCCGGCGACCGAACAAGACTGGGCGACCGAATATTCCGACCTGATTCTGTCCGTAAAGATTGTCGCCGATCTGGATGAAGCGATCGATCACGTCAATCGCTACGGCTCGCGCCACACGGACGCGATTGTGACTGAGGACCAGGAGGCGGCGCGAAGGTTCCTGAACGAGGTGGATGCCGCGGGCGTCTTCCACAACGCCTCAACGCGTTTTGCAGATGGCTACCGCTACGGGCTGGGCGCCGAGGTCGGCATCAGCACCAGCAAACTCCACGCGCGAGGGCCGATGGGTCTTGAGGGACTTACTACGTACAAATACAAGCTTCGCGGCAATGGCCACGCGGTCGGCCCCTACGCGAGGGGTGAGAAGAAGTTCAAGCACCGCCGCTTGGACTAAGTCGCCTGCTCACCGATCCTTCGGCTTCGAGACGCCCAACCCGCTACCAGCAACGTAAGTGCGGATAACGCCGAAATCACGCCCCCGGCCGTTCGATCCCATGTTCTGCGGAACTGGATCGCGACACGATGGCTGCCGGGAGGCAGATCCACCAACATCTGGCCAGTATCCGGCGCAATGTCCGCGGGAATTTCCTCACCGTCCAGGCGTATCTCCCATGCGGGATAGTTCAGGAGTTTCACGGCAAGGGTAGTTTCAGCCGCTGTCTCTGCGGTAAACTCTCTGCGCTCTGCGGACCAATTTTCGACGTGCAGTTTCGCGTTCGTGACTGGAACGACGTCGCCTGAGTCGGTGTCGAACTCACTGATCCGGTCCGCTGGAACAGAGGACACTCCTTCCACACGTTCGGTCTCGTCGGGGTTCCCCGGCAGTTCGTAGCGGTCGCTTCCCAGCGGAGCATATTCGTCCGTGCCTTCGTACCCAGGGCCCGAGTGAACGGCGTTCGCTATTGCGGGGACGTCCGCGCTGTCCCACCAGCCAGTGAGGATCATGGCCGTCGCGGCTGCGCCGATGGCGAGAAAAACGATGGCACCCGCAAGCAACGACACTCGCTTTTGCCTGGATCCTCCAATCGCGACGGCGACGAAGAACGCGAACACGAGATCCAGCACCTCAAGCCATCTCCACGGAAATTGCACAAAGCGCAGCTCGGGAAGGGCGCGCCACAGGAGGTTGCTCGGCGGAAGCATGAGCGAAAAGGCGACGATTCCCAGAGCCGCCAGCACCCAAAACAGATCCGGAAACTCCCGGCGTCTTTTCGCGGCGAATATCGCGGCAACGCCGGTCGTAACCAGGACTCCGACCGCGACGCTTGAAACCTTCCAGTTAAAGCGCACGAAATCGGGATCGCTGGCATGCGTAAACAGGAAATTTTGTGCGGGGCGAAGGTTGTCTGCCAGCGCTTGGGCGATCTGGACCCATCTCCGCTCCCACGCCGCGGGTAAAATATAGAAAGCGGCCAGGCCGAATCCACCGGCCATCGCCGTCAAGCCCGGAACGACTGGCGCGAGGCTGCGCCGCAGCACGCACTGGACGATGAAGATCAGCGCAAGAGAATAGGTAGCAATCACCGCAGCTGGAGCGTTCGAGAGCCAGATTCCAGCGAAAGCTACAGCCAGCAGCGGAACGCGGCTCCAGTGTCCTCGCCCGGTCCCAAGCGAGCCCCAAACCACCAGTGGCAACAGCACACCGGCCAGCAACTCCGCGAAATCGCTGCGGTAATAGACGATCACCAGATGGTACGGATTCACCTCGAACAACAGTGCGGCCGCAATGGCCTGCGGGGCGGGAATCCACTCGCGCGCGAGTTTCCACATCGACATTCCCGCAGCAACCAGAGCGAGCCAAATGAAAGTCCCCGGAACCACCGCCCAGGGCAGTACGGATCCCAGTGCTGCGCCAATCATCCAGGACCCCGGAGGATAGAATACGAAGCGCGGCTCGCCGAACCCCCAATTTGCCCATTCGGCCCAACGCGGATAGAGGATTCCCTCGCGCCACTGGCCGGCTGTGTCCAACCACGAGGCAAGATGGAATTGAAAATCGTGCCCCGACGCGTTGCCGCGGAAAAGCATGGGCGCAATTACCGCTGTCGCGGCAATCGCCACACAGAGAGCGGCAGTGCGCGACGAAATCGCCGCCGGGGTGTGAGGTCTCTGTGGGGAAGTTTCCGTCGTCGGAACGGCCAGTGTTGAACTCCACGTTCGAGGATTTGATGCACCGAGAATACCGAATCGAGTGCTTCGCCGCTACCCGCTATGTTCGGTGATCGGGATGGGAATCGACCCAGACCCCTCCCTTGCCACGCCCCGCTTGAACCGCTAGAGTAAAATGCGCTCGGCGAGAGACCGGAAATAACTGCCGGAGCCGAGATCGTGTCGGTCTCGCCGGGAGCAAGGAATCAAGGATCAGAGAATGACGAGCGAGGAACAGAGACTGCAGGCGAACGACGAAAAGAAGGCCCACTGGAACCGCTGGGGACCCTACCTGTCGGAACGCCAGTGGGGTACGGTCCGCGAGGATTACAGTCCGGACGGTGATGCGTGGAATTATCTGCCGCATGATCACGCCCGTTCGCGCGCCTATCGCTGGGGCGAGGACGGCATCGGCGGCATTTGTGACCGCCACCAGCACATCTGCTTTGCACTGGCCCTCTGGAACGAGAAGGACCCGATTCTGAAGGAACGACTGTTCGGCCTCACCAACCGGGAAGGGAATCACGGTGAGGACGTCAAGGAGCAGTACTACTATCTGGATGCAACACCGACGAGTTCGTATCTGAAATACCTTTACAAGTATCCCCAGGCGGCTTTTCCCTACGCGCAACTGGTCACCGAAAATGGCAAGCGCACACGGAAAGATCCCGAGTACGAACTCGTTGACACCGGAGTGTTCAGCGAGAATCGTTACTTCGACGTCTTCGTGGAATACGCCAAGGCCACGCCGGAAGAAATCCTGATACGCATCACCGCCTGGAACCGCGGGCCGGAACCCGCTCGGCTGCACATTCTTCCGACGCTCTGGTTTCGCAATCGCTGGGCCTGGGGCGAAGATTACGAACCGCCGCAAGTCTATCGGGTGGATGCGCCGGCCGGCGCCGCGCTGATGGAATTGAGCGAGTTTCACTACGGCAAGCGCTGGTTGCTGCTGGAAGGCGCGCCCGAGCTGCTGTTCACCGACAACGAAACGAACATGGAGCGTCTTTTCCACCAGAAAAGCCGCAGTCCGTACGTCAAAGACGCATTCCATCGCTACGTGGTTGGCGGTGAACGCGACGCCGTGAATCCGGCCCAGAGAGGGACGAAATCCGCCGCTCACTACGCCGCCGAGATCGCTGCCGGCAAAGGCCGCACGATCCGTCTGCGCTTGCTGGACCAAAGCCCTGTCCATGGCCAGCCGTCCGCACAGAAATATTTCGGTGCCCCGTTTGACGGAATGTTCGACCTGCGGTTGAAGGAGGCCAATGAGTTCTACAGCCAGCGCGCTCATGTGGGGACGGGTAATGATCCGCGACTGGTGCAGCGGCAGGCGTTCGCCGGCCTGCTCTGGGGCAGGCAGAGCTACCACTATGACGTAGGCCGCTGGCTGCGGGGAGACCCGACGCAGCCGGTGCCTGATCCTGCACGCCTCCGAGGCCGGAATCACGACTGGATCTACCTGCACAATTCAGACGTGATCTCCATGCCGGACAAGTGGGAATACCCGTGGTATGCGGCCTGGGATCTGGCTTTCCATTGCGTGACCATGGCCCTGATTGATCCCGAATTCGCGAAGGATCAGCTCGTTCTTTTCCTGCGCGAATGGTATATGCGGCCCAACGGCCAGTTGCCGGCGTACGAATGGAATTTCTCGGACGTGAATCCGCCGGTGCATGCCTGGGCGGCTTGGCGCGTATACAAGATCGCCGCCCGCATCCAGAAAAAGCCGGACCGGGCGTTTCTGGAGCGCATTTTTCACAAGCTGCTTCTGAATTTCACCTGGTGGGTGAATCGCAAGGACCCTCAGGGAAAAAATGTCTTTGAAGGCGGCTTCCTGGGCCTGGATAACATTGGAGTTTTTGACCGGTCACAGCCGCTGGGCCCGGGCAGTTTCATCGAACAGTCCGACGGCACAAGCTGGATGGCGATGTTCTGCCTGGACATGCTTTCGATGGCGATGGAACTCGCTCACGAAGATCCTGCGTATGAGGATGTCGCGAGCAAGTTCTTCGAACATTTCGTCCACATTTCGCAGGCCATGAACGATATGGGCGGCCAGGGAATCGGCCTGTGGGATGAAGAGGATGGTTTTTACTACGACACCCTGCACATTGGCGCGACCAACGAGCACATTCCTATGAAGGTGCGCTCCATGGTCGGACTCATTCCCCTTTTTGCCGTCGAGTCATTCGATCCCGAGAATCTCGCGCGCCTGCCGAATTTCAAGCGTCGCATGGAGTGGTTCCTGCGCCATCACCCTGATGTCGGCGAGCACGTTGATATGAGCCGCATAACTCCGCAGGGCCCGCGCCTGCTGTTGACGATCGCAAACCGCCACAAGATTGAGCGAATCTATCGCTACGTGCTGGACGAAAATGAATTCCTGTCGCCTTACGGCATCCGCGCGCTTTCGAAGTTCCATCTGGAGCATCCGTTTGTACTCAAGGTAGATGGACAGTCGCATTCGGTAAGTTATGAACCCGCCGAATCGACCACGGATCTTTTCGGCGGCAATTCGAACTGGCGCGGACCGATCTGGTTCCCGCTGAATTTCCTACTGATCGAATCCATGCAGCGTGTTCACTATTATTACGGCGACGAATTCAAAGTGGAGATTCCGACCGGATCGGGACAGAAGAAGACGCTCTGGAATGCCGCAGGCGAGCTTTCGCGCCGCCTGTCGCACATTTTCCTGCGGCGCGACGGTCGCCGCCCCGTGTTCGGCGAGGTTGCCCTGCTGCAGACAGACCCCTACTGGCGAGACCTGATTCTGTTCTACGAATATTTCCACGGCGAAACAGGAGAAGGTTTGGGGGCGAGCCACCAGACCGGCTGGACGTCGCTGGTCGCCAAACTCCTGGAACAAAGCGGCGAATGATCCAGGTGGCGCCTGGGCATGGCCAAGAACCGGGCGGAGGTCGGGCCAAACTTCCGCTCACCAGTCGGACCTAGGATTCCGAGGCGGGCTCCACAAGCTCAACCAAGATTTTGCCGCCGCCCGGTTTCGGGGCCAGGAGAAAATTGACCCGCCTGCCATCCGCTCCCGGCCGGGTAGCCGGATAGACCGGCTTGAGCCCGAACCTGCCGTGAAGAATTTCGGTCGCACGGTCGACGTCGGTCACATCGATTTCTACCTGCTGGAGTCCCTCGCCGAATTTCAGGAGATATCGCGCAATGGCTCCGTCGCCGCCGGGCAAGCGGGTTGTCAAAATGTCGAGCCGCACGCCTCCGGCAAACTCGAGCTCGAATTCCTTCGCGTCCTGGTCGGGCGGTACATCTGCAAGCCGCGGCGACCCGTTTGCGGATCGCAGACGCTCGAAAGTATCCGGTTCAACGGCGACACCTACAGTGGTTCTAAGAACGCCCGACGCTCCTTGAACCAGCAGATTTGCAAGCGGCGGATAGGCAAGCCAGTCGTGTGCCACGGCCAAAGCCACCTCCGATCCTCGCGTGAAGATCTCGGTTGCGGCCTGGGCGCGACCGGCCGGATCAGCGAGGCAAAGACGGTGGATCAGCGGCGCGATCTGCCCGGCGTCAGCCAAGGGAACCCTCGGTGTGGAATATTCTTACTTGGCAGCTTGGGCACGAACGGAGTTGGAGTTTGAGAGCGTAATATACTTTGTCTCGCCCGCCCGCAGCGTTACCGGAACATCCCATTGCGGTCGTGCATCGCCGACCGTGGCCGGGACATCGAGCGTGCTCAGCCAGTACGTTCCCGGCCCGAGGCCTCGTACGAAACCCTCGCCCTGAAGATTCGTTTCCGCATGCGCCACCAGATAGCTGGATCGCGCGAGATCGAGCGCGCGCTGAAGGATGCTGGTAACCCGCGCTCCGAGGATGCTATTCCATTTTGGGCTGGGATCTTTTTCGGCCAAGCCGAGGTCTATTCCGTCGATGCTGTCAGGGTGTGCTTCGATGTAGTGGCGAATTGCATCGACATAGTCCTTGGAGAGCTTGTCGAATTTCGCGGGATTTTTCGCCTGGTCCGAAGCCTTGAATTTGGGCTGCGGAAAATCCGCCGATTGGTCGCTTGCGTTCCGGTCCATGTACGCTGTTTTGAATTCCGGGACGTTCAGGATGTCGTCAGCGTGCAATTTATGGATGAAATCCTCGCCGGCCAGTGATACCCACTGATTCTTTTTCATCCACGCCTTCAGTTCCGGCGACAGGTCCTGCTTGGCAATGAATGCGTCCAGGTCCGGTTTCGGGAAATTTGCTTCGGCCTCTTTTTCAATATCAAGGAAGCTCTTGCTCAGAACAAAGAAGGGAAAGCCGCGCACCGGCTCCTCAAGACCCGCCGAAGGTGTGGCCCGCGCCACAAATTCGATCGCGGCATTCTGCGCCGGGGTACCAGACGCATTCGCCGTCGTCCCGACGAGGGAGAGAAGAATCAGCAACCAGCCGGTATTCCAAACTCTGTTGTTCATGCCGCTCATCGTAGCAGAAGGCTCGGCGCGTCAGCAGTAATAGGTCCAGATGGTTACTGCTGGGGTGACAGGCGGTACTGAGAACAAAGTCGCCTGCGGCGGAAAATCGCGAGAGCGGTGACAGCGTCAGTACAACTGGAACGTGACTTCGATAATCTGCCGCACAGATGCCGGTCTGCCATCGGGTCCCAGAGCCGGCTTCAGACGCCAGGTGCGGACGGCTTCAATGGCCTTCTCATCCAGCCCAAGCCCGAGGCCTTTTGCCACGTGGACATCGGTCACGCGACCGTCCGGAGTGATCACGGCAATCAATTCCACGACGCCCTGAACCTTCACTTTCATGGCCTCGTCGCTATAATCGGCGCGCGGGCAATACAGGCACGCCGGCGTGCCATACCCGCCCGTCCCTGCGTTCGGGACACCTCCGCCGGTGTTCCATCCTTCGCCCGGCCCGACTCCGTTGCCATTGCCGTTGCCTACGCCCCCGCCATGCCCGCTGCCCATCGAATCATTCATGGTTTTTCCCAGCGGATCGCCCCAGTTGGGAAGATTGTTGTTGGGAAGATGTATATCGGGGTTGCCGACGACCGTTGGAGTCACCGCGATCTCCGGATGTGCCGGAGGATTCACCATCGGCCGCGAAATTTGTGTCCATGAAAACTTGGGCAGCTGGCCTTTGGCTGCCGGAAGCTTGTCGGCTGCTCCGCCGCCGCCGCCCGCCTTGGAAGCTGCGGGCGCAAGTTTGTGCAGGTACGGCGAGACGCTAATGTCGGTCGGAAGTTCAGGGCTATAGGCTTTGGTGACAGGCGGTGAAATCAGTCCAGGAAGCAGCAGCGGCAACAGCACGACCAGTGCGATGGCTACTGCATGAACCAGAATCGACACAACCTGCACGCGGCTGAATTGCGGATCCTTGGACCAGATTTCAGGAACCGGTATCGGCTGGCTCGTTGTTTTCAGCGGCGGAAGCTTCCGCGGCGCAACCCAGTCGCGCAGGTTCTGCCAGAGACTCGGTTCTTCATGCCAGTCCACCAGCAACGCGGACCGGACTTTGCCGCGCGGACCGGAGTGGAAAAACTCTTTAAGGTTCTCACCCAGGCCGGTCCCAAACTGCGGAACTGCGAAGGCGGTCGGAGTGCCGGCACGCAGCTTTACGGGGCGCTCGACCAGGAAATCCCTGAGATTTGAGAACAGGCTCCTCAGGCTCGACTCGTGCGTAGGCGAAGGCAGGCGTCCCAGCCGGAGCGATGGATCGCTTACTTCCTGTCCGGGGCCGTTCAGTCTGGCGCTAGAGTCTGACATATTTGGTACCTGAGTCCCTCACCACCGCAAGCTACATATTAGACGCATCCCTGCGGAAAAGGATGTATGAGGCCGAGGCACGGCTGACACGCTACGAGAATCATTGTAACATACGCAATGCAACGACAATTTTCAGTTTCTACGACGCAAACTTGTAGCACAAGCAGCCATGCCCGCGCTACAAAACGCGCTCAGGCTTCGAAGAAAGGGCTTCACGATTCCCCAAGATGGCGAAACCCTTCGATTCTAAAAGCACTCTGAATCTCCCCAAAACCGATTTTCCGATGAAGGCAAAGCTTCCGGAGCGCGAGCCCGAGCAGCTGGCCGCTTGGGAACAGATGGGACTCTACGATCGCATTCTGGAATCGCGCGTGGACAAGCCCTTGTTCGTCCTGCACGACGGGCCGCCCTACCCGACGGGTGAAATCCATCTCGGCACCGGCCTGAACAAAACCCTGAAAGACATGATCGTAAAGTCGAAGACCATGGCCGGCTTCCGCGCTCCCTATGTCCCCGGCTGGGATTGCCACGGCTTGCCGATCGAGACGCAGGTGGAGAAGGAGCTCGGCGGGAAAACCACCAAGGTGGCGCCGCCGGAATTTCGCCGTATGTGCCGCGAATTCGCAGCGCGCTACGTGGAGATCCATAAAGTGGAGTTCAAGCGCCTCGGCGTATTCGGTCGATGGAACGAACCCTACCTCACCATGAATCCGCATGACGAGGCTTCGATCGCCGGCGCGTTCCTGGATTTTCTTGAAAAGGGCTACATCTATCGCGGTCTGAAACCCGTGTACTGGTGCATCTGCGACCGCACGGCGCTAGCCGAAGCCGAAGTCGAATATGAGGATCACACCAGCTCTGCGGCCTGGGTAAAATTTCCGATCGTTGAGGGAGGAAAATCCGCCGAGCTTGGCAAAGGCGCAAGCGGTCTCATCTGGACGACCACTCCCTGGACGCTTCCGGCAAACCGGGCGCTCGCGCTCCATCCCGAATTCCAGTACGTCATCGCGGATACTCCGGCGGGAAAGCTCCTGCTTGCCAAAGAGCGTCTGGGGGCCTTCACTGCAGAGACGAAGCTTGAAGTGAGCGCGATCCATGGCGGGTGGAAGGGTCGAGATCTTGAAGGCATCCAGTTCCAGCATCCGTTTCTGGATCTGAGGGTGCCTGCCGTCCTTGCCGACTACGTCACGCTCGATCAAGGTAGCGGCATCGTTCACACCGCTCCCGGCCATGGCGCCGACGATTTTCGCACCGGCGAGAAGTACGGTCTGCAGGTATACGCGCCCATCGACGACGAAGGGCGGTTCGTTGAAGGCTTGCCGGAATACAAGGGCAAGACCGTATTCGAGGCGAATCCGGTCATTATCCAGTTGCTGAAAGATCGCGGCGCGCTGGTCTCAGAGGGCAAGCTCCAGCACAGCTATCCGCATTGCTGGCGATGCCACAATCCGGTCATCTTCCGCGCGACCGAGCAGTGGTTCATCGGTCTGGATCGGGAAAACCTGCGCCAGGATGCGCTCGCGGAAATCGAGAAAGTGAAATGGATTCCGGCATGGGGACGCGACCGCATGCACGCGATGGTCGCCGACCGGCCCGATTGGTGCATCTCGAGGCAGCGCTTCTGGGGCGTTCCGCTGATTGTTTTTTACTGCGTTGACTGTGGCAAGCAGCTCCGCGATTTTCGGGCCCTGCGCCATGTCCTGCCGTTTTTCGAACGGGAAGGCTCTGACACCTGGTACACCCATTCGGCTCAGGAACTTCTGCCGCCGGAGACGAAGTGTTCCTGCGGCCGAGCGAACTGGCGCAAAGAATCCGACATTCTCGACGTGTGGTTTGAATCCGGCTCGACCCATCTCGCCGTACTGAGTGAACAGAACGGTTTGCACTGGCCCGCGGAGGTGTATCTGGAGGGCCCGGATCAGTTTCGCGGCTGGTTCCAGAGCTCGCTGCTGAACGCGATCGGCACGCGCGGTCACGCGCCTTATCGCCAGGTCGTCACCCATGGCTGGACGCTCGACGACAAGGGCACGCCAATGTCGAAGTCGCGCGGCAACGCCCTGTACCCCAAGGAAATCTGCGAGAAGTGGGGCGCCGATTTGCTTCGCCTCTGGGTCGTCTCGCAGGATTACACGGCGGACATGCGCAACTCACCGGCCATGATGACGCAGCTCGCCGAAGCCTATCGCAAGATTCGCAATACCTTCCGGTTCGCGCTGTCGAATCTTTACGACTTCGATCCCGCGCGCGACGTGGTGCATGACGCGGAGATGTGGGGAATCGATGCCTGGATGCTTCGCCGTACCGGAGCGCTCGATCGCCAGTGCCTGGATTGGTACAAGGACTATGAATTCCATCGCGTCTACCACGCCCTGCACGATTTTTGCAGCGTGGACCTGAGCGCGTTCTATTTCGATGTGCTCAAGGATCGCCTTTACACGTTTGCGCCCAACAATCGGGGCCGCCGCTCGGCACAGACGGCAATTCACCATATTGCGCGCGCCCTGGTCCGCCTGATCGCGCCGATCCTTGTTTTTACGTCCGAGGAAGTATGGAAGCATTTGCCGAAGACTGAGTCGGCGGCGCCCAGTGTGCACATGGCTCAGTTTCCAGCCCCTGAGCATTTCGAGAACGCCTTCGACGAGGCGCGCGCCAGGAATTGGGATCGACTGCTGGCTGTGCGGGAAGAAGTGCTGAAAGCCCTGGAGCCGGTGCGCGCAGCGAAAACGATCTCGGCGAACCTGGAAGCCCGGGTCACGCTTGCGGCTACCGGCGATCTGCTGGCGCTGCTCGAGCAGTACGCCGCCGAGCTTCCTGCATTTTTCATCGTCTCGCAGGTAGAAATCGCCTCAGGCGAAATCGAAGGGGGATCACCCGCCCCAGGCATGGAAGGGTTGCGGATCCGCGCCGAACGAGCGCACGGCAAGAAATGCGAACGCTGCTGGAACTATTCAACGCACGTCGGCGAAAGCTCCGACTATCCGACACTCTGCGAGCGTTGCCTGAGAGCGATCGACGAAATTGAGCGTGACGGCCCCATCCGCGCGGGAAGCGCAACCTTGTGAGCGCGTCGTCGTGAGTGCCAATCACCCTCGCACGACCTGGATGCTGGGTCTACTCGCTGTGCTGGTACTCGCGGCAGATCAAGCGAGCAAGCATGCTGTTGAAAAGCTGACGGCCGCCGGTTCCAGCCGCGTCCTGATCCCGGGCCTGTTGAATTTCGTGCACAGCAGCAATCCCGGGGTCGCCTTCGGGTTGCTGGCCGACTCCAACACGCCCTGGCGTGCGCCGGTCCTGATCGTTTTCTCCGTGTTGGTAATAGGTCTGATCGCGTGGCTGCTGGTTTCGGGCCGAGCAGGCGGCTGGCTCGGCCAATGCGGAATGACGTTGATTCTGGGTGGCGCGGCAGGAAATGTTCTGGACCGGATCCTGCGGCGCAGTGTCACGGATTTCATCGATTTTCATCTGGGCGATTACCACTGGTACACCTTTAATCTGGCCGATTCCGCGATTGTTCTCGGGGCTGGGCTCGTTATCCTGGAACTGTTGCGCGACTGGCGGCATCCCACTAGGGAACGGGCCTGACAATGCATCCGGTCCTTTTCCAGATCGGTTCGGTAACCATATATACGTACGGGGTGTTGGCTGCGGCGGGGTTTCTCGCGGGGCTCTGGTACGCCTACCATCGCGCGCCGATCGTGGGCCTGGACCCGAACCAGGTCTGGAACCTCGGTATCTGGGGAATTCTTGTCGCACTGGCAGTCTCGAAAATCTGGCTCATCCTCAGTGTCTGGGACTACTACTCCGCGAACCCGCGGCAGATATTCAGCATCGCTACCTTTCAGTCAGCCGGCGTGTTTTACGGAGGGCTCGTCGGGGGCCTTCTGTGGGTAATTTTGTACACACATTCTCAAAAGATGTCGCTTCTTGCGGTCCTGGATCTGATGGCCGCGCCGGTTGCGCTGGGGCACGCCATCGGCCGCCTGGGATGTTTTGCCGCGGGCTGCTGCTACGGCAAACCGACCTCTGTCGGCTGGGGCGTTACTTTTACCAACCCCGTGACAGAAAAGATCAGCGGCACGCCGCTGGACGTCTCGCTTCATCCCACTCAACTCTACGAGTCCGCTGCTGAATTCCTGAATTTCGCCATACTGGTCCTGCTTGGCGCGAAACGGCGTACGACCGGACGCATCATCGGCGCCTATTTCATACTCTACGGAATTGAGCGTGGCACGATTGAGTTTTTCCGCGGCGATCCCGGTCGCACGCTCCTGTTCCACAATCGCCTGTCGCTCATGCAGATCGTGAGTGCTGCGCTGATAATCACCGGCGCCGGTCTGTGGTTGCGCGGCCACAAAGCCGCTGCCAGCATTGGGCCTGCGACCAGAACCCGCACCGCCGTGGGTCGTTCCTAGCGGCGAATTTTTCGCAGACATGAAATACATCGTCACCTCCGAGGATGCCGCCCAGCGACTCGACGTGTTCCTGGTCTCCCAGCTTCCCTCGCTCAGCCGTTCGCGCATTAAGGCGCTGATGGACGAAGGTCGTGTGCAGGTTGACGGCTCGGTGCGCAAGGCTTCGCATCACGTCGAGCCAGGCGAAGTCATCACTCTTGAAGTCCCGGAAGAATTGCCTCACGGGGCCGAGGCCGAGGCCATCCCGCTCGATGTTCTCTATGAGGACCAGGACGTCGCCGTCGTCAACAAACCAGCCGGCATGATTGTCCATCCCGGCTCAGGCGTTACCAGCGGCACGATGGTTGCCGCACTGCTGCACCGGTTCGGCGGAGTCGCAGGATTGTCTACCCTCGGGGGCCTGTTGCGGCCCGGGATCGTGCATCGCCTCGACAAGGAGACGTCCGGTGCCATCGTGATTGCGCGCACCGATGAGGCGCATCGCAAGCTCGTCGAGGATTTTCGCGACCGGCGCATCGAGAAAACCTACGTCGCGCTCCTTCACGGAAAGATCAAGGGAGACGCGGGCTCGATCGCGCTGCCTGTGGCGCGCGACCTGCGCCGCCGTTCCCGCATGACCGCGCGGCGGCGCGAAGGTCGCGACGCTCGCACCGACTGGAGGGCACGTTTGCGGTTCGATGCGTTCGTCCTGGTCGAAGCGGACTTGCATACGGGCCGCACACATCAGATCCGCGTCCATTTCTCCGCTCTTGGCTGTCCGGTGGTGGGTGACACGCTGTACGGGGCGCCGCGCCAGGAGCGCGTGGGTTCCGAGCTTCTCGAGCCGCTTGACAGAAATTTTCTGCACGCCGCGCGCGTTTGCTTCGCACACCCGCGAACAAACCAGCGAATCGAGGTTCGCGCGCCCATGCCGTCCGAACTGAGCGGTTATCTCACGGTTCTTGGTCGCGCTGCCAAAGCTGACCCGGCATTGATTGACGCTGCACTGAAAGAGTTCCTATAATCATGGCCTTGGAGCGCCCCGCCATGACGAGCTGTCCAGCAAGCCTGAAGCGCTCTTTTTTCGTCCCGCACAGATTCGCCTCACGCGCGATCGTCGGACTCGCCATATTGCTCGCCATTCCGGCGGGGAGTGCCTGGACACAGGATTCGCCTCTGCCGCCTCCTCCCAGTTCTGTCCCGAACGGGGTCCCGCAAAATCCACAGAAACCCGGCGGAGGGCCGGCCGAGCCTCCTCTGGTTAGCACCACGGGGCTGGTGCACCTGGTCGTGACGGTCACCGATCACCACCACAACTTCATTACCGACCTCGATAAGAGCGATTTCAAGGTTCTGGAAAACGGAATGCCTCAGGACATCAAGTTTTTTGGGCGCGAGACGGACTTGCCTCTTCGCATCGGTTTGCTCCTGGACACCTCCAACAGCATCCGTCCCCGCTTGGAATTCGAAAAGGATGCCGCGATCGACTTCCTTGGCAAGGTAATCCGCCGCAACAAGGATTTGGCATTCCTAATGACCTTCGACAACGAGCCGGAGGTCATCCAGGACTACACCGGGGATCTCGACCTTCTCATGTCCGCCGTCCGGGCACAGCGCGCCGGAGGCGGCACGGCACTGAATGACGCGATCGTCATGGCGTCAGACAAGCTGGCGCATCCACCGCTGCCCAAGGGGCCCGAGACGGAGGTTCGCCGCGTCGTCGTGGTGATCACCGATGGCCAGGACAATTTGAGCGATCGTGCCCTGACCGACGCGATTGACGCCTCGATTCGTTCCGAGGCCGCCGTGTTTTCTGTCAGCACGAATACGGATTGGCTCGCGGTTGACGACGCTACCAAGCCGTCCAAGTATCACGTTGAAGCCGGCGACAAAGTTCTGCAGCAGTTTGCCGATCAGACCGGTGGTCACGCCTTCTTCCCCTACCGCATTGACGATCTCGCTCAGTCTTTCCTGGATATCGGGACCGAATTGCGCAGCCAGTATTTTATCGCCTACGCACCTGCCAATCCGCCACCCACCGGCCAGTACCGCCCGATCGACGTGCAGACTACCCGCAAGGGCCTGATCGTCAGCACGCGCAAGGGTTATTACGGCGCAGCTCCGCCACCGGTCCCCACAGGCAACTAGAGTTGATCTGACATCGCGTTTCGGTTGCGCGATCGCAGCTTAGATTTCCCGCGAGGCGCGCGAAACAAGCCCGAGGAACGCGCAAAGCCGGAAGGACGAGCGTTCAGCCGGTGGCATTTCTAACGAGCAATGCACACCGTGGCGGGCGAGCAGGGTTGGTGACAGCGACTGGATTTGTCGTCGCCCTTGTGTTGCATGAATCGATCGGCCGTCGGATTCTCACTCAGGCGGCCTGGCGCGCAGAAGTGTGGGGAGAGATCGGCAACTATCTCGATGGCGCGTAATATCCCCGGCGGGCGAGGACCTTCGTATCTGGACGCGTCACATCGACCTTGATTTTCCGGAACGTTCCGTCGCGATTCACGTTTGTCGAATAGTATCCCAGCACGTATTGCGATCGGAGCTCCTCCGAGATGACATCGAACGCCTTTTCCAGCCCGTTCTCATTCCGAACACTGATTACCCGGCCGCCGGTCTCCTGTGCCAATGACTGCGCAACTCCATAGCCGTATCCTTCGGTCGCGCGGGGATCGCTGATTAGAATGATGTGTGCTACGGCGTCACCGCGCTCAACGGATTCGATCGCATCGCGCTGTGACAGTTTGCTGCCGTTGTCCTCACAGTCGCTCAGGATTACCAACGCCTTGCGGCCCGCTTCCGGGCCCAGCTCATCGTGAGCCGCGAGGTAGACAGCGTCGTAGAGGTTGGTCCCGCCGCCTCCTCTTTGCGGGATTGTTCCGCCGGTCCCGCCGATTCCTGAGGCATCGACGTTGATCTGAGCGCGATGGATCGCGCTTGAGAGCACGCCAGGGTCCTCGGTGAAGTCGGCCAGAAGGTTTACGTCGGTATCAAAGGTCATCACGATTGCTTCGTCTTTCTTGTGCATCACTTCCCGGACAAACCGCGAGCCTGCGTCCTTTTCCGCGCCCAGCATGTAGTACATGCTTCCGCTGGTGTCCATCATGATGGCGAGTGAAATCGGCAGATTCACTTCCTTCGAGAAGTAGGCAACTTTCTGCAGCACGCCGTCTTCATAGACTTTGAAATCGTCTTGGGTCAGATCGCCGACAATGGCGTTGTGTTTGTCGCGGACAGTCGCAAAAACGTTGACGACTGCGGTCCTGCTTTCCAGAGGGTTCTCGGTTTGTGGAAGGTCCTGCGGGGGCCGCGGGGGTGCGTCGGTCTGACTTCCCGGGGGAGGGCCACCCGCCGGGCCCATGGGCCCGCGTTCGGCTCCTTGCGGTGGCACCGGGGGCGCGGCCATGGCGCGTGAGGTGATGGAGTTCAGAGCTGGGTATCCCGCCAAAGCCAGGACGAGAATACCCGCCGCGATGCTGGTCAGCCGCATTGTATAATCTCCTTGGGGAATAGCTCAGACCGATACGATGCAGGATACGGGCCTCCGGATGTTCGAATTAGATTCCGGACCGCCGGGCGAAAAAGAAGTTCAGCGGCCCTGGCGGTGGGCAAGAAACGAGACGCTTCGATGACTCGAATGATTCGGCTCCTTGGCATGATTTTGCTGTTTGGCGCAGTCACCCCTGCGCAGGAGCAGCCACCTCCAGCCGCTCCGCAGCCGGCCGCACCCCCGCAACAGAAAGGCGCGCCGCCCATCGTCATTGTCACTCGACAGGTGATCGTTCCCGTCACGGTCAAGGACTCCCATGGCCAGCTCGTCGGCGATCTTGCGAAGGACGAGTTTCGCATCTTCGCCGATGGTGTCGAGCAGAAAGTAAAGGGCTTCTCCTCTGAAGCGGTCCCGCTTTCCGCCGTCGTTCTCCTGGACAATGATCTCGGAGAAAGAGTTGCGTCGCAGGTGCAGAAAAGCCTCACGACGATTGCAGCGGGCTTCGGACCGACTGACGAAGTCGCGCTAGTCACCTACGACCAGTTTCCGGAAACTGTCTCCGACTTCTCGTACAACAACGATGCGCTCTTCACGACACTGAAGCGCCTGCAACTCGGCTCGCACAACTCTCAGGTGATCGCCGATCCAACCACCCAGGGACCGATCGGCGCAGGTCCGCCGCCGTCAACGGCTGGCCCCATCGGCAGCGGCCCCCCTCCGGCAGCGAGCGTGCGGCTTCATGGCACGCAGCGTTACAAGAACACCAACGCGCTCAACGACGCGCTGTTCGCCTCAGGCGACATGCTGAAATCCCGGGGGCGCGACCGCCGCAAGATTATCTTCCTAATTTCCGATGGGAGCAATTCGACGCTCAACGAGCACAGTTTCGACGAAACGTTGCGGTCCTTGCTGGTCGCCGACATCTCCGTCTACTCCATTTCTGTTACCCATTCGATACCGGTCGGCAAGGCCCTGGTCCAGAAAGGAGCGGCGGAGCTGGAAAAGTACGCGGCCGACACTGGCGGGGACACCTTTTACGCCGGCAAGGACGCTGAACTCGAGCGGCTCTATGCCTCCGTCACCGAGGAAGCGCGCAACGAATATACGCTCACGTTTTCTCCCGAAGACATCACCAAGGGACAGGACTACCATCCGATCGAAGTTCGGGTCCGCCGGCCGGACCTGAACATCCAGACGCGCGAAGGCTATTACGAGAGCGCGATCGCTCCCGGACGTTAGCGCCGCCGGCCAGACCTGGAACGTCGCTGTCTCCGCGCGACGCCTATTTTGTAATCGGTGCCGCAGGCTGTATCGAAATCAACTGTTCATGTGCAGGACACAGCGGCTTGTAATCGCAATACCCGCAAGAGAATCCGGGCTTGGCTGAAAAATCTCCCGCGCGGATTCGATCTGCGACATCCGCAATCCGGGCCTTCGTCGCACCGAGAGATTTTAGATCTCGCGTGGAGCCTACGGCTTCGTTGTTTACCAGGTTGTAAAAGACCAGCCGCGCCGGCGTAAGTTCCAGCACTTCGCGCGCTGCCAGGGCATAGATGCTGAGCTGCAGATCTTCGGCCGCCTTCTTTGCGTCTCGCGGCCTTCCCGTCTTGTAGTCGACGATCTCGATTTCAAGTTCGCTCAGGCGATTTACCTGGTCCATGCGCCCTGTGACCACGACGTCGTGCTCAAGCGGAAGCTCGAAGGTTTTTTCCTGGTGGATCACCTCCGGCGGCGAGGCCGCGAAGCTGCGATGGAACGCCGCCAATTGTTCGCGTCCCGCCTTGCGGTATTCGCCTTCCTGGTATTGGTCAGGAAATCCCGCCGAGGACCATTCGCGTTCGTAGATGGCGATCACCTCTTCGATTGCCACAGGTCCGCGCTTGCGCGTCTCCGCTACGAACTCACGGATCGTTGCGTGCATCACGTTTCCAAATGTCATCTGCGCGTGTGGCCCCCCGCGGATGTTCCAGACATACTGGAACATGTACTTCATCGGGCATCGGTCGTAGGCGTCGATTGCCGACGCGCTCAGTTGCAGCGGCTCGGGCCGCGGAGGGTGAAACGCCTTGGCCCACAGCGCCACGCGCGAATAGGCCCGGGTGCCTTCTGCGCCTTCTCGGAAAAGCTGGATTGCGTCCGCCGCAGCCGGTGCCGGGCCCGCAATTTCCTGTGAAGGCGGCACTTTCACATCCGGCGCGGACTGCGCGACATCCGATTTCTGAATGTTGGTGTTCATCAGGAAGTCGTCGAGAAATGGAGACGGCTTTTTCCGCCGATTTACGATGGTTGAAAGCGTCAGCCGTTTCTGGGCGCGTGTGAGGGCCACATAGAAAAGACGCCGCTCCTCCTGAATGTGAAAATCCCCTTTCGGCTGTTCTTCCTTCATCAGTTCCACGGGAAATTCGAACTCCGGCCGGCGCGCGCCGGAAGGGAAGTCGCCCTTGCTGAGCCGCAGGATGAAGACGTGCGGAAACTCGAGCCCCTTGGCTGCGTGCACGGTCATCAATTGAACTGCGTCCTCGGAAAGCTCTTCCTCGATCTGGACGTCGCCGTCGAGCTCGTCGAAATAGCCAAGGTACTCGATGAAATCGCGGAGCTGCTTCGCCTCGTTCTTTCGCTCCCACTCCTTCACGAATTCAACCAGCCGGTCCAGGTGCTGCCGTTCGGTGACCGAAGCCAGCGGCGCAAACCCGAGGTTCCTGATCAATTCGTCCAGCAGCGCGCTCGCCGTCTGGCTCCGCATGCTTTGCCTCATCTGGTTCCGGAGTTCGACCAGTTCCGCCAGACGGACGCCTTCGCGGTCCAGGGGCGGTTCCCGGTGTGCCGACTCCACTTCGTCCCACAAGGGCCGCCGGTGATTCTTATCAGCGCGTTCAGCCAGCCGGACCAGGTCGCGCGGCTCGAGTCCCCAATACGGCGCCGCCAGAACACGCGCGCAGGCCACGTTGTCGGCCGGATCGGCGATCAAGCGCATCCACGCGAGCAGGTCGCGCACCAGTGTGCTGGACAGAATGGAAAACTTCCGTATGACAAAGGGAATGCCCCGGCGGCGAAGCGCGTCCAGCAACTGTGCGCGGTGGGTGTGCTTGCGGTAGAGCACGGCAAAGTTGCGCCATGCGGAGCCTGCTTCGTGGAGCCGCTCGATCTCCGATGCCACCCAGTGCGCTTCTTCCTCGAAGGCGGCGAACTCGACGACACGAATTTTTTCGCCTTCTGGATTTTCGGTAGTGAGATTCTTGGGCGGGAGCAGGGGCGATTTCTCGTTGTGCGATATCATTTCGCCCGCTACGCGCAGTATTTTTCGCGTAGAGCGGTAGTTTTGTGAAAGCGAGATCAGAGCCTTTCGGCCCGCAATCGCAGGCGGCGTGCCGGCCAGGCCACAAAATCGTTCCAGAAAAATCGTGAAACTCCCGAACGATGCACCGCGGAAACGGTAAATCGCTTGATCATCGTCGCCGACTGCGAGAATGTTGCGCCGGTCGCCCGCGAGGATCCAAAGCAATTCGAGCTGGGCGACATTGGTATCCTGAAATTCGTCCACCAGGATGTAGCGGTATTGTTCGCGCATCTGTGCAAGCAGGGCCGCGTCGGAGCGCAGCAGTTCGACGGCTTGCAAGAGCTGTGCGCCGAATGTGTACAGATTCCGGTCTCGCAACAGCCGCTCGCTCACACGATAGACGCGCGCGAGCTCCTCCTGGCGAGCGACCTCCTCGTCGGCGATCGCAAGGGCATCGGGTTCGAGTGATTTCTTTCGGGCATCATGATCCCGGCGCACTCCCTCCACGTACCGCTGGTAATCGTCCGGCGTCACCAGTTCATCCTGGCAGCGCGAAAAAAATGCCTGAAAATCCTTCAGGAACTCCGCGGGCTCGGCCAGCCGCCGGAAAAGGACCAGCCCCAGCTCGGCAATGTTGCGACGCAACAGGATGCGGTGGTCGATTTCGTCCAGCGGCAGAATCAGGGGATTGGCCGCTCGCAGGATTTTTTCAAGGCAGAAAGAATGGAAGGTGCTGAGCCACACGCCTTCGGCGCGGTCGCCTGCGGCCTTCACCACTCGGCTCTTCATCTGGCCCGCGGCTTTGTTGGTGAAGGTCAGCCCGAGAATATTTTCTCCCGCAAGCGTGGGATCGGATTCCAGCAGATTGCGTATGCGCTCGGTGATCACGCGCGTCTTACCGGTACCGGCCCCCGCTACAACCAGCAGCGGACCCTGTCCGTGCTCGACGGCAGCGCGCTGCTCGATGTTTAGGGGAAAGCCCGTCTCAAGGGCTCCCGGCGAAGTGGGCGTTTGCGACATGGTGCGGTGAGCCGATTGTAGCAGAGTCCGCCAGAGGCGAAAATGAGGCGAACACAGCTCCGCCGAGTAGGCTGCTCGCCCCGTGCAGATGACCGGGACCAGGGCCGCCAATTCCGCCGCCCCGCGGGCGGGAATTACCCCGGGGAGCCTGGGCGGACGCGCTGTGCCGCGCTCTGGTGTGCTCTCTTGCACAGACAGCGGCGCTGAGAATTGGGATGATCGCAATGCTACCCGGACAACCGAACTTATGGCTTCAACCGCGATGGAGGTACCACTGATGAAACGAATTGGAATCGGCAGCACAGCGCTCATGCTCCTGCTTTTCGGAGGCACATATTCCTTCGCGCAAGACAAGCCCGCTCAGCACGCCGAAGAGAGCAAGGCACCTCAAAAGGAACAGCCGGCGAAAACGGCGCAGCCTGCCCAACGCGAGCAGAAGGCTGAGCCAGCGCAGCATGCAGCGAAGGCACCGGCCCCCCAGCATACTGAGAAGGCCCAGACTGCGGCGAGCGCAAGACCTGCAGAGCGCACCGCCAAGACGGAGCAGGCCAAGCCGGCAACGCAACACGCACAGACCACGACGCGCACTGCGCCAGCCACACGGACCTCGGCGAGCACGCGCACGACGTCCACCACCCGCACCCAAAAGACTCAAAGCGTACAACGCTCCGAGCAGGCACATAATTTCGGCGGCCACGGCGGCGGCCATATCACCGATGCCCGCTTCTCGGCCAATTTTGGCAGGGCACACTCATTTCATATGAACCGCCCCACGATGTATCAGGGCTATTCACGGTTCAATTACGGCGGTTACTACTTCGGATTCTATGATCCGTGGCCGTCGGACTGGGGATATTCAGACGATGTATACGTGGACTACATCGACGGTCAGTATTTTCTGATCGATCCGGAACATCCCGGGCCGCGCCTGATGATCAACGTCGTGATCTAACCAGCGGCTGGCGGGGTTTGGACCGAGGTCTTCTGCGCCAGCAGCCACAAAGCTACGAACGGGCGCCCCGTCTTTCCCGGCAGACCGCGGAAGGGTGGGGCGCGCCGCATTTCTGGATCGCCCGCCGGGTATCTGCCCCATCGCCCAAATCTCAGATTTGCCCCAGTTCGCTCAAATCGCCGGACCTCCTGCCTGTTTGAACTGAGGTCGCGCCTCACGAGAAAGGAGTGACCGTAGGGATCCCTACAGACAGCATCGGCTCCAACGTGATAGTGGTTCGCTGTCTTGGGAGACTTCACCGGGGAGAGAATCGAGAGAATGGAGCGCGAATTCGACCTGTTCGAAAGGCTTCCCGATGGTTCCGTGCTGTGGAAGGCCGTGGTGCCTGGGCTGGAGAATGCTCTTGTAAGACTGAAGAGCTTGGGGAACACTTCACCGAACGAGCATTTCGCGATCCACACCCCTACCAAAACGATTGTCGCCCGCGTGAACGCGCCTACGTCCAGTTCTGTTCAGCGTTGAGTCAGAAAAAGCTTGTGACGAACGTCGATATCGTAAGAGAGTGCCTACACCACTATGCTGAACGTCAACCTTGCGGTGGCGCAGCCGGGCGAGAGAACAAATCCTGAGGGCAAACCTGTTCATAACAGGCTTCTACTTGCGTTAGGGGACGAGGAATTCCAATCCGTTCGCCCGTACCTTCAATATGTCAATCTCCCGCATCATTTGAGCCTTCACCAGCCCCACCGGACCGTGAAGTTCGCCCATTTCCCGAATGAGGGACTTATCTCTCTGGTTGTCGATCTGAAGGATGGAAAAAGCGTCGAAGCTGGTTTGCTCGGGAAAGACGGCGCATCGGGAATGCCCGCGGTTCTCGGTCTCGGCAGAAGCCCGCTTCGGGAGGTGGTGCAAATCGCCGGGAACGGATTCAGGGTCAGCATCCCCACGCTGAGAGATGTGGTGCAATCGGCACCCCAATTTCAGAAGATTTTGATGCTTTATTCTGCCGGATTGGCAATGCAAGTCGCTCAAACAGCCGCTTGCAATCGCCTTCACAAGATCGAGGAACGGCTCGCCCGGTGGTTGCTGATTGCCCAGGATCGGTTGGAATCAGGAACCGTCCGCATCACGCACGATTTTCTTGCGACCATGCTGGGTACCGATCGACCCAGTGTCACGCTAGCGGCTGGTATCTTGCAGAAGCATGAACTCATCGTGTATATGCGCGGGTCGGTAAAGATCTTGAATCGGAAAAAACTCGAACAGTTCGCATGCGAATGTTACGCGGTCATCAGCCAATACAATCGCGGAGCCTGAAAACAACGAAGCCGTTCCAGCCCCTGGCTGGGGCTAAATCCCCGTGCAGAGTGTCGCGCATAGGCCAAGAGCAGGCCCAGCTCCTGGGAGATGAAGGTAACTGAAAGCTAGTCAAGCCTCCCGTCAGCGCCGAGGCGCTGTGAGAGCTGTGTCTCGGTACAGAGGTTGCAGGAGCCGGTAAAGCAGAAACATCGGATCGCCCGCTCGCGGGTCCTCGAGGGTTGCGCGAAAGGAGCGAGTGGCCGACCCGCGTTCCAGTAACTGCAGAATTCGAAGATGGATGCCGTAAGGCTTTGCCGCGCCGTTCTCCCAGCGGTTGATTGTGGTCCAGGTGACCCACAGGATATGGGCAAAGTCTTCCTGCGAAAAATCCAGAGTTTTGCGAATCTTTCGAAGGCGGGTGGGACTCATGTTCGCCAATTCCGGCCTGCCTTTCTTTGTTCGCGCCCACTTAAGCAGGACAGGCGGCTTGAATCGGCCGCCTGCCCCGGTGATCCGGCCTCTCTAGAAGTGAAAGCCGACTTCTCCCGTCACCGACCGCGGGGTTACGTAGTGAGTGCCGCTAAACGTTGACAGGAAGTTGTACAGCACGTAGTTGTTCGCCAGATTGATGACCGTCACACGAGCACTCCATTTATAGCGGTCGCCGTGGAACAGATCGTCATCTCCGACCGCCAAATCGAACAGGCTGCGTTGTCGGATTCGAGGGGGGGCCGTGTCGTCTTGCTCCTGGTTTATCCCGGGTACCTTGATAAGCGTGGAATTGAATTCGGATACCGGGCAGTTGAACGGTAGAGGCACCGTCGGGGTCGCGCGCACGCCATTGCAGGTGAACCCCGCTTCGAATTCCTGGTCGGCGCTCAGAGGTATCGATTCGACGTTGCTTGCGACCATACTGACGTTGGGTTGCCCGCCGATGACGATCGATCCCGGGCAATCGTTCGACGTGAGCACACCGAAACACGGCGTGGCGCCAGCCACGAGCCCGCTGTCAAACCGCCAGTTGAAACCGACATACGGCCCGCGCTTCCAAAACTGATATTGCGTATGTGTGGTCTGGTTGAAGCGCTCGTCGTGGTCAATACGGAACGCTGCGTTCCCGGCTCCCGGCGCCGGAGGAGTTGCGCCGGCGCCTGCGATCTGGGGCGTAAAAAAGACGGCGGCTACGCTCGACATCACGACGTAAGCCGTAAATCCGTGCAGGTTGGTAAAGTTTACGCGGGCCGCAAATCCCGGAATATTGGAGCTGTGCCACTCGATTGGGAATGTGATCGGCGTGTTGCCCAGCACGCTGAAATCGAATCCTCGGTGTGTTTCCTTCCAGATGTACTCACCATCGAACACCACGTGACTTCCGAATGCCTGCTGTAATCCGGCGTGGAATTCATTGCGGAAACCAGGCGCCAAGATCGAGTCTGCCCCCGGGCTGCAGAGAAGGAGTACGGACAGGACATCATTGTTGCAGCCGATGCTGGAGAGCACCAGGTTCTCGTTGAACGGAGTCTCCATCGTTCGCGCATAGGAAAGGCGAAGCACCGTGTTGCTCTGCTTTATGTTGTAGGCAGCGCCGAGGCGCGGCTCCGCCTGGTGGGCAATTGCGAGCCCGTTATATAGGTCGCCTCGAATCCCCACGTTGAACGACCAATTGCCGGTAGTGATCGTGTCCTGCACAAAGAGCGCTGTTTCCTTCACGTCCGTATGCAGGGGGATAAACTGCTGAGTAGTGAACAAGCTCCCGCCCCGCGTCAGGTCAAATGGCAGCAGGATCGGGTTGAACACCGGGAATTGAGCCGTGTTGGGTGCGTTCGGATTCGAAGCGATGTTCTCAAGACTAGGCCCGCACTGAGAGGGATCCGTGAAGCCCTGAACAGGAATGTAGGCATCGGCAATGTTGTATTGGGTGGGATCGGCATTAAGAGCCAAGCAGGGAGCGTTCAGGGTCGGATCGACAATTCCGATCCGGTCATGTTCGGTCAGAAACGTCTGCTGGTAAGTGACACCTGCCTTGATGTTGTGTTTGCCTTTCACATACGAGAGCGTCGCGCGAGCACCGGCATTGGTGAGATACCGGAGCTGGGAGACGGACTCGCGCTGAAGGCTCGGCGGCCCCAGGTCCGCGAAAGGGTTGTCGCTCGGATAATAATTGTATTGGTCGTGCCTGACGTATGCGCCGACCGTGAGCACGGTACTGGCGCTGATCAGCCGCGTCCAGGTCGGTGCGACGTTGAAGGTTCGGATCTGCGAGCGTTGGTCGGTCGGGCCCACAGGCAGGCCATTGGGTCCGATGCCGCCATCGCCTACGACAACCCCGTTCCAGGGCGTCGCAAATTGGGCATCAAAGGAATTCGGAGTCTGGAACCACGAACGCGAAAAGCCCAGATTCATGTGAATCGAGTCCGCCTTCGTCAGCTGGAGGTCAAACCGATCGAAGACATTTTCTTCATTCCCCTTGTCATGCATCACCGCGAACTCTGGTGGGTCGAGGAACCGGCCGCTGTCCAATCCATTGGCGGAGATGAAGTTTCCCCAGTTCTGGCCGCCGTATCCGAGATTGAATCCGAGATTCGAGCTGCCGAATGCGCCGTAAGAGCCTGTGACGTCCCCGTGAGGCGTGGTCATGCCTTGTCCGGAGCGGGTCGTGACGTCGATTACGACGCTGGTTTTGTCACCGAATTCAGCCGGCGGCGCTCCGTCGATGACCTCGAGGGATTGAACAGCGTCCACCGGAATTTGATTGGAGAAGACCTTACTCTGCTGGTCCGTAATCGGCTGGCCGTCGAGAGAAAACGAGTTTTCCGCGTGGTCGCCCAGGCCATGGAAGAGACCGTTTGAATCCGCCGCGATACCTGGCGATGCGAGAGTTACCAGCGAACTGATGGACGAAGACGAGCTTTCAAGCGGCATATCCTGGATCAGCTGCCTGTCCACATCGGTATGCGCTGTCGAGTCGGTTTCCAGCAAGTCGCCCGCGGCCTCGACCGTGACGGTGCTTGTCGCCCCGGCGAGTTGCAAGCTGATCTTGACGTTGAGCGGCACCGACGAACGCACGTCGATGTCTTGAGAAAAAGCGGCGAAGCCGTGTGCGTCGACGCTCATGTGGTAGGGATTGAACGGCACATTCTGAAAACTGAAGTTGCCGGTCGCGTCCGTCGTAGTCGAGCGCTCATACTGGCTGACCGGGTTGTGAATCGTGACCGTAGCGCCCGGGATGACCGCGCCGCTCGGATCCGCAACGGTTCCCGTTACGGCGGTTGAGTTTCCGGCGTTTTGCGCCATAGCGGCCCCACCAGCCGCTAGTACGCACACTGCGACCAGCAGAATCCCGCGTAGTGCAGTTCCAATTCTCATGAATTTCTCCCTGTATGAATGCGGCCACGGCGCGTTCGGGCGCTGTGGCTAAGAAGGAATGTGGTCATCCGCACGCGCCGCGCGACAGGCGCCGCGTGCTGAGATTTTTCGATCTAGTTGGGAGAGAACGCTTCTAAGCTGGGGGAGCTCGAGGAATAGAAGGCGTGCCGACGAAGTCTAGTTGAGGCGCTGACTCGTTGTCGACGGCAATATGCGCGACGGGCGTCGGCGCTTGCAAGGCCACTTGCGCTGCGGGCTGCGGAATCGCCGCGTGACCGACATGGCAGACCTGGCAATGATCTTCATCGTAGGCGTGGTCGTGCCAGTGGCTGACGGCATGAGTAGAAAGCGCAGCCAGGGCGAGAATGGCCGCCACGGCGAGCAATCGCCTGGCGATTCGTTTCGTGATGCTCGTCTCCATATTGACGCCACAGGCATTCTACGCCGATGTTGCGGTAACGGGCAAAACCTTTCACCCAGGACGTTTCGCCGAAGACATCGCGTCTACCGAAGACAGGGGCGAGCCCGGCCCGACGGGGACCATCGTGGGAGTTAAGCTGGACGTCACTCCGCGCATTCGGTGTGTAGCGGAGTTTTTCCCGAATAATACTCCTCCCGGGCGAAATTGACCGGCGTGTCTTGGCGCGCTTATACTGGGAATCGCGACCGATGGCGACTTATGCGGGCGCTGGTTCAAGCGCTCTTCCCGCGCGTGAGCAGGAGATTGTGGAATGGAAAAGGCCGTCATATTAAGCGCGGTGCGCACGCCGATCGGTAAATTCATGGGCGGGCTCTCGCCGTTGTCGGCGCCGGAGCTCGGCGCGAAAGTTGTTGCAGAATCCGTTCGCCGCGCGGGCATCGAGCCCGGCCAGGTGGATGAAGTGATCATGGGCAACGTCGTTCAGGCGGGCCTCGGTCAGAATCCAGCGCGGCAGGCGGCCTTGAAAGGAGGTCTCGATCCGCGTGTTGCGGCGATGACGATCAATAAAGTCTGCGGTTCAGGACTGAAAGCCGTCGGACTCGCGGCGCAGGCCGTCATGCTCGGCGAATCGGAAATCGTGGTCGCTGGTGGGATGGAGTCGATGTCCAATGCGCCCTACCTGATGAAAGGCGCGCGCTCCGGCTTCCGTCTGGGGAATGCCGAACTGCTGGACGCGATGATCGTGGACGGGCTATGGGACGTTTACGAAGACTTTCACATGGGACAGACCGCAGAACTTGTTGCCGAAAAATACGGAATCTCGCGCCAGGAACAGGACCAGTTCGCGCTCGAAAGCCACCAGAAGGCAGTGCGCGCGACGAAATCCTGTTACGTGAGTGAGCAAATCGTCCCGATCGAGTTACCGCAGCGCAAGGGCGCACCCGTCATCATCCGGACGGATGAATCGCCGCGCGAGGACACTTCGCTTGAAGCGCTTGCGCGCCTCAAGCCTGCGTTCAAGAAAGAGGGCGGCACCGTCACCGCCGGTAATGCGCCGGGCACCAACGATGGCGCCGCCGCGGTCGTTGTCACCAGCGACAAAAATGCCGCCCGACTGGGAAAGGCGCCGATGGCCCGGATCGTTGGGCAAGCCGTGAGTGGTGTCGAACCGAAATGGGTGATGATGGCACCGGTCGACGCGGTCGAGAAGCTACTCGCGAAAATCGGCTGGGATCGCGACAAGGATGTGGATCTGTACGAACTGAACGAGGCATTTGCGGTCGCGGCAATCGCGGTAACGCGCGTCCTGAAGCTTGATCCTGGAAAAGTAAACGTGAACGGTGGCGCGGTCGCGCTCGGTCATCCGATTGGCGCATCGGGCGCGCGCGTGCTGGTCACGCTGCTTTATGAATTGCAGAGGCGCAATCTGAAGCGCGGTATCGCCGCGCTCTGCCTTGGCGGCGGCAATGCCGTCGCACTCGCCGTCGAGCGCTAACCCCTCGACGCTAGAGCCTAGAGGCGAGGAACAGTCCGCCGCACACCGCGACGACATCTTCCACCAGAGCGATCACGAAATCCGGGGAGTGCAGCGCCTTCACCGCTTTCGTGCGGATTTGATAGCCGCCGAAGGTGCCCGCTAGGGCGCCGACAACGCCCAACAGCGCGCCGATCCACAGCGAGGCGCCCGCGGCCAACGTCAAAGTTGCGGCAGCAAATCCTCCCATGATCATACGTATCACCACGGAAGGTAGAGCCGTCCGGGCGCCGGTTCTTGGCAGCTTGTCGTTCACGATCTCGGCGATCGCAGCGAGCGTGAATATTACCAGAGCGATCGTCGTGCCTGTGAACGCGAGCGGGGTGCCCTGGGGGTTGATCCAATGCAGATGCGCCGCCCAGCAAACCACGGCCGGCGCGGTCATGGCACGCAACCCAGCGACAACTCCGATGCCGAATACCACTACGAGGATCATGGTCGAGTTCATGGGGGAAGCTCCTGGGTTCGCTTGAGAGACGCTGATTATATGCGAAAAATGACCTTGGGCTGGAGCATCTTGCTATTATGAACGCCGCCATGGCTTCTCCCGATACGATTCGAACCGTCGCCGTCCTGGGTGCAGGGACAATGGGCAACGGCGTTGCACACGTGTTCGCGCGCTCTGGCTACAGCGTGATTCTTCGTGATGTTGAACAACGCTTCCTCGATCGCGGCATGGAAACCATAGCCAAGAACCTGGACCGGGAACTGAAAAAGGAAAAAATCACTGCTGTGGAAAAAGCCACCACGCTCGCGCGGATCGAGCCTACGCTAGACATGGGCAGGCTCGCCGCAGCGGAATTTGCAGTCGAAGTCGTTCCTGAGCAGATCGGCCTGAAGGCGCAAGTGCTGAAAGCGGCCGATGCCGTGCTGAGACCGGGCGTGATCCTTGCGAGCAATACGTCTTCGATCTCAATCTCGAAGCTCGCCAGCGAGATTGGCCGTCCGGAAAAATTCATCGGTATGCACTTTTTCAATCCCGTACCGTTAATGACCCTGGTGGAAGTGATTCGCGGGCTTGCGACGAGTGACGAGACGTTTCAGACCACGATGTCGCTCTGCGAAAAACTCGGCAAGAAACCGGTGGGCGTGAATGACTCTCCCGGCTTTGTGTCCAATCGCGTGTTGATGCCGATGATTAACGAAGCCGCGATGGCGGTGATGGAAGGCGTCGCTACGCCCGAAGCGGTCGACTCGGTGATGAAACTCGGCATGGCCCACCCGATGGGACCGCTTGAGCTCGCCGACCTGATCGGCCTGGACGTTTGTGTGGACATTATGGAAGTCCTGCACCGTGGATTCAATGACGCGAAATATTCGGCGTGTCCGTTGCTCAGACAGCACGTCGCCGCAGGCCGTCTGGGACGCAAATCGGGGCAGGGATTCTACAAGTATTGATCGGGGCGGGCGGGTGCCCGGCGTCTGCGCCGGCCGCGGAGCGGGGTGTTCGGGTAGGGTACCCGCTGGCTCGAGTTTCAAGGTTTGAGTCGCTCCGGTGCTGGGACCGCAGAAAGTCGACGCAAAAATACCTTTCGCTTTTTGTTCGCCATCTGGTAGTATGTTGACCAGAAACCAGTAAGGCCGGGTGCTGGGGCAGTCTGCTAGAATCGGGCCGCCCGCCAAGGCGGGACCTAAACGAAATCCCTCTTGAGGTGCAAGATGAGCGACGAAAAATCTAAAAATCTGGAATTGGCAATCTCGCAAATTGAAAAGGACCATGGGAAGGGCTCGATCATGCGGCTGGGAAACCGGGATGTCCTGGTTCCCGTCAGTGTGATTTCGACCGGGTCGATCTCGATCGACGCCGCTCTCGGCATTGGCGGATTTCCGCGCGGCCGCGTCATTGAAGTGTACGGACCGGAATCGGGCGGCAAGACGACCCTCACCCTCCACGTGATCGCCGAGGCGCAA